>JAUILQ010000024.1 GCA_030433005.1 Alphaproteobacteria bacterium | reverse complement strand
GCCAGGGCCGGGGCGACGACCCGGCCCTGACCCTGAGGCGGCGGTGAACGAGAGCCTGTCGGGCCGACGCGGTCTCCGGGCGACGGCCCGATGCGGCAAGAGTGAAGACCCTCCGTTTCGCCATGCCCGACCCCATCGCCATCGCCCGAAGCAGACTGGCCGAGGGGCGCGCCGAAGAGGCCGAGGCGCTGCTCTGGCGGCTCGCCGACGAGGCGAGCGTCGACCGCGCGGTCGTGCTGGCGCACCTGGCGGCCAGCCACACGGCCCGCGGCAACCTGGAGACCGCCCGGGCGCTGACCCGGGCATCGCTCTACCACCGGCGCCCTTGGGTGCAGGAGGCCCCGGACGGCAAGCGGCCCGCGGCGGACGCCCCGCGCGTCCTGGTGCTCTTTGGCGCCCACGACCAGCCCTACAAGCCGGATGATGCCGGTCGGTCGAAACTCGGCCTCGGCACCAACCTCCACGCCTTTCTCGATCGGAGCCTCTTCCACGTCGTCCACGCCTTCCTCGAGACGCTGAGCGCCACACCCGAGCAGCTGGAGGCGCTGCGCCCGATCGACGTGATCCTGAGCCTGTCCGTCGATCCGGCGTTCTGCGCGGACTCCTTCCCGACGATCGAGTCGATCGCCGCCGCGCTGGAGGCTCCGATCATCAACCCCCCGAACAGCCTGCGGCTGCTGGCTCGCGACGAGACCTGCGAGCGCCTGTCCGACATCGAAGGCCTGCTGTTCCCCCGCACGATCAAGGTGCCGGTCTCTGAGCTGAGCGACGGCTGGATCCGCGGCAACGGCTTCCGCTATCCGGTCATCCTGCGCAATACCTTCGACCACTTCGGGGCGGGCGCGGTGCTGGCCTCGAACGCGACGGATGTCGACGGCTACCGGGCGGCCGCGACGCTGCGCGACGCCTATGTCATCCAGTACGTCGAGAACGGTCTGGACGACGGCGCCGGGGGCCGGGTCTGGCGGCGCCTGCGCGTGGCCTTCTTCAGCGGCCGTCCCGTTCCGGTCAACCTGCACTTCGACCGGGGCTGGAACGCGCACGGCCGAGCCCGGCCGAGCCTGATGACCCCGGACTCCGACGCCTTCGCGCAGGAGCGCGCCTTTCTGGAGGACTGGCAGGGCTTCGTCGGGCCCAAGGCGACGCGGGCGCTGCTCGAGATCGCCGAGCGCATGCCCCTCGACTACGTCGGCGTCGACTTCACCGTGCTGGAGGACGGCCGCGCGCTGATCTTCGAGGCCAACGCCGCGATGGCGATGCTGCTCGACCACGTCGCGCTGGCGCCGCACCTGAACCTGACCGTCGAGCGCTACCGCGACGAGATGACGGCGCTGGTCCTGCGCCGCCTTGCCGACGCCGCGTCGCGCCGACCAATGCGAGTAGCCGACTGAGTTGGGCGGCCCCTTTCGCGCGCCTCAGAGGATCTGGCTGAGGAACTCCTTGGTCCGCGGGTCCTTGGCGGAGGCGAAGAAGTCCTTCGGCGGGCCGCTCTCGACGATGACGCCGCGGTCGGTGAAGTAGATCATGTCGGCGATCTCCCGCGCGAAGCCCATCTCGTGGGTGACCAGCAGGCAGGTCATGCCCTCCTCGGCCAGCTCGCGGATCGTCAGCAGCACCTCCTTGACCGTCTCAGGGTCGAGGGCGGCGGTGACCTCGTCGAACAGCATGACGTCGGGGTTCATGGCGAGCGCCCGGGCGATCGCCACGCGCTGCTGCTGGCCGCCCGACAGCTCGCCGGGATAGGCCTGCTCCTTGCCCTCCAGGCGGACCTTCTTCAGCAGGCGGTAGGCGCGCTGCTCGACCTCCGCCTTGTCCTGCTTGAGCACCGTGACCGGCGCCATCATGACGTTCTGCAGCGCCGACTTGTGGGGGAACAGGTTGTACTGCTGGAACACCATGCCGACCTTGCGGCGCAGCGCCAGCTTGTCGAGCTTCGGGTCGTGGACCTCCTGGCCCTCGACGGTGATCGAGCCGCTGTTGATCGGCACCAGCGCGTTGATGCAGCGCAGCAGCGTCGACTTGCCCGAGCCCGAGGGCCCGATCACGCAGATCGTCTCGCCCTTGGCGACGTCGAGCGAGACGCCCTTGAGCACCTCGACGGCGCCGAAGGCCTTGTGGACCTCCTTGCAGGAGACGATCGGTTGGTCGGGCGTCCAGGCCATGGGCATCTCACGCTTCGCTTTGGTTTCGGCGCCGGCCCGCTGCCCCACCCGGCCACCCACGTCAGGATCCTGGAATGGGTGGCCGGGTGGGGGGAGCGGGCCGGCGCCGGCGCTGGCGGAGCCAGCGCTCGGAAAAATCCTACAGCTTCACCTGGAAGCGCCGCTCCAGCGCGACGGTCCAGCGGGCGATCGGGTAGCAGTAGACGAAGAAGCAGAGCAGCACGAAGCTGTAGATCGGGATCAGCAGGCCCGGGCGGTCCTCGGCGGCGAGCACGCGGCCGGCCTGGGTCATCATCTCCGAGACGCCGACCACCGAGGCCAGCACCGTCGCCATGGTCAGGATCGCGTAGAGGTTCATCCAGGGCGGCAGCATGCGCTTCACGCACTGCGGCAGGATGATCATCCAGAGGATCTGGCGCCGGTTGAAGGCGAGGCTCTCCGAGGCCTCCCACTGGCCCGAGGGGATCGAGTTGACGGCGCCGCGCACGATCTCCGAGACGTTGGCCAGCACCGGCAGCGACAGGCCGATCGTCGCCTTCAGCCAGTCCGGGAAGGGGATCGTCAGGCTGCCGATGGTGAACTCGAAGGGCAGCAGGAACATGCAGTAGAACAGCAGCACCAGCCAGGGCGCGTTGCGGAAGAACTGCGTGACGATCCAGGAGCCGGTGCGGACCGGCAGCAGCAGCGAGATCTGCATCAGGCCGAGCCAGGTGCCGACCAGCGTGCCGAAGGCCATGGCCAGGAACGAGATGACGATGTTGAAGAGGAAGCCCTCGAGCAGCACCGGCAGCCAGCGGACGATGACCTCGAGCACCGGCTCCTGGCCCTCGCCCGACTGCGCCTGGGCGAGCCCGGCCGAGACCAGCAGCCCGGCCAGCAGCACGGCGCCGTGACGCCAGTCGAGGCGCGGCACCGCGGCGCCCAGCTCGCGCTCGCGCACGGCCCGGCGCTGCAGGTGATCGGCGGCGGGCAGCAGGACCGGCAGGTCGGTCCCGCCCGGATCCAGGCGCGGGGCGCGGCGGCTCACCGGCCGTACCCCGGCAGGCGCATCGCGCGCTCCCAGCTGTGCATCGCCCAGACCAGCAGGCCGACCAGGAAGACGTAGGCGAACAGCAGGAAGGTCATGGTCTCCGGCACGTTCACCGAGTCAGACCAGATCTGGTTGGCCATGTAGAGCATCTCCGGCACCGCGATGGCGTAGGCCAGGGTCGTCGTCTTGACCAGGTTGACCAGGTTGTTGTTGAGCGCCGGCAGGCAGACCCGGAAGGCCAGCGGCAGCACGATGTAGCGGTAGGTCTGCAGGCGGTTGTAGCCGAGCGATTCGGCGGCCTCGACGGTCGAGGTCGGCACCGCCTCGATGCCCGAGCGGAAGATCTCGACGTTGAAGGCGCCGGCGAAGAACGACAGCGAGATCACCGCCCAGGTGAAGTTGTCGAGCATCGGCTCCTGCATGCCGAAGCGGTTCTCGTAGGTCGGCATCAGGCTGCCGACCGCGAAGAAGAAGAAGTAGAGCTGCACCAGGGGCGGGGTGTTGCGGAAGAACTGGATGTAGCCCTGCACGATGCGCCGGGTCCAGACCAGCTTGGAGCCCTGCAGCCAGGCCCCGGCGATGCCGATCAGCACCGACAGCACCAGGCAGATCAGCGACAGGTAGACGGTGTTCATGAAGCCGCGCGCCAGGCGGTCGCGGTCGAAGGAATCGTAGACGAAGGTCAGGTTGATCCCGGTCTCGCGGTAGAACTCCCGCGCCCAGTCGAAGGCCCAACTCCACTCCAACGCGCCAATCCCCCTCTACGCCGCGGCACCACCGAACCCGGGCGCCACCGAACCCGGGCGCCACCGAACCCGGGCGCCACCGAACCCGGCCGCCGCCGAATCCGGTCCGGGCCCCCGCGGGAGCCCGGACCGGCCGGAGTCCTACATGTACTCCTTGTGCATCTTCTCGGCGAAGGGCGTCGGCTTCACGCCGTACTTCTTCTCGAGCTCGATGATGCGGCCGCTCTTGTGCCACTCCTTGATCATGTCGCTCATGAAGGCGGCGAAGTCGTCGGCGCCCTTGGCCACGGCGAGGCCCCAGGGGGCGTCGTCGATGGTCTGCAGCGGCATCTCGAACTCCGACCACTCGTCCTCGCCGAGCTTCGAGATCAGGAAGGAGTCGTCGTAGACGAAGGCGACGCAGCGGCCCTGCTGGAGCGCGGTCAGCGCCTCCGAGGTGCCCTTGAAGGCGACGATCTCGGCGCCGAACTCCTCCTGGGTCTTCCGGTTGTAGAAGGCGCCCTGGATGCCGCAGACCGGCGCGCCGTCCAGGTCCGTCCACTCCTTGAAGCCGGCCTTCTTCGGCGCCATGACGTTGGTGCCGGAGGAGTAGTAGTTCGGGTCGACGATCTGCACGACCTCGCGGCGGTCCGGCCGGTCGGTCATGGTCGCGATCATCAGGTCGATCTTGCCCTGCTCCAGGAACTGCATGCGGTTCGAGGAGACCACCGGCACCATCTCCAGCTCGACGCCGAGCTTCTCGGCGACGTCCTGGGCCAGCTCCGGCTCAATGCCGACGATCTCGCCGTCGGAGTTGAGGTAGCCGTAGGGCTTGTAGTCGGCCTTCACGCCGACCACGAGGGTGCCCTTGTCCTTGACCTCCTGCAGCGTCGTGGCGTCGGCCGGGGCGAGCGCCCCGAAGGACAGCGCGACCGCGGCGGCGGCGCCGAGCAGCGCCGAACGCATCAGCTTGTTCATTGTCGTTGCCTCCACTGTTGGCTCGGCCGCGGCCGTTCCGCCGCGACCGGAGGCCGGGAGGGTAGCAAAGCCTTGCCGGAATGCGAAGCCGCTGCGGCGCGAATGAAGCAAGGCGACGCAGGATGAGACAGTTGTCGCATCACCTCTGCCGGGGGCGAGGCGCCCCCGCGCCTCAGCCTTCCTCGTGGAAGGTGCCGAGCTGGCGGTGGAAGGGCTGGTGGGCCTCGATGCGGGCGATCTGGCCGCGGCCGCCCTGGGCGACGAGGTAGCCGAGCAGCACCTCCAGGGTCGCCAGCGCGCCGCTCATCGAGGGAAAGAACTGCGGGCTGTCGGTCGCGGCCAGCAGCAGGCGGCTGGCCGGCCGGGCCAGCGGCGAGGCGCGGCTGTCGGTGACCGCGACGACCTCCAGGCCGCGCTCGCGCGCGAAGGCCGCGGTGCGCACCGTCGCCTCGGCGTAGGGCGTCAGGCCGACGACCAGCAGGCAGTCGCCGGGCTTGGCCAGCGCCAGGTCGTCGACCGCGACGCCGCCGGGGTCGGTGACCAGCGAGGCCTGGGGCAGCACCATGCGGGCGACGAGATAGGCGTAGTGCACGATGCCGTAGCAGCCGCGCACGCCGAAGAAGAAGCTGCGCGGCGCCTGCCTCAGCAGCGTCGCGGCGGCGGCGTAGGCCTCCGGCGGGTTGGCCTCGAAGGCCTGGCGCACGTTGCCCTCGAGCGCCTGGCGAAAGGTGCCCGAGAGCTCCTCGCCGCCGGCCGCCTGGGCCAGGCGCTGCAGGCCGCGCGCGCGGTCGGGATAGGCGCCGGCGCCGGCGCGCAGCGCCTGCTGGAACTGGCCGCGGAAGGCCTCGTAGCTCGGCTCGCCGAGCGCCTGGGCGAGGCGCAGCATGGTGCTCGGCGTGACCTCGGCCTTGGCCGCGACCTGGCGCATCGAGGCCATCGCGACCTCGGCCGGATGGTCGACGACGAAGCGCGCCGCCCGCCTGAGCTGCGGCGTCAGCGTCTCCATGCGCTCGACGATCGACTGGATGAGGGCGTCCATGGGGCCTCTCTCACTGGCCTCGTTTCGTCGTCCCTGCGAAAGCAGGGACCCAGAGAACGACGCCGTGGGTGCGGACGGGAGCGGTTCGGGCGCTTGGCCTCTTCCTCTGGGTCCCTGCTTTCGCAGGGACGACGGTAGGAGCTCAGCCCTCGACCGGCGGGGCGACGGCGTAGCCGAGCTCGAGGGCGCGGTCGGCGAGCTCCTCGAACAGGGCGAGGCCGAAGGAGCGGAAGGCCAGCAGCTCCAGCGTCTCGGGGCCGTCCGCCAGCAGCGTCACGGCGAGCTGGCCGAAGCGGGTCATGGCGACGCTGCCGTCCGGGAAGGCCCCGGGCGCGAGGTCGAGCGGCACCTCCTTGGCGAGCAGCGTGCGTGCCTGCGGGCCTTCCACGCGCAGGATCGTGCGCGCGTGCGAGAGGTCGGTGACGGTCAGCGGCGCCTCGGCGATCGCGGACTCCAGGGCGGCGGCCAGACTTGTCCCCTCGGGCGCCAGCAGCAGCCAGCGCTCCGGGCCCTGCCAGAGGCATTGGCCCTGCGGTCCGGACTCGGCCCGGCCGGCGGCCGGCGGCCGCAGGTCCAGCACCTGGCGGACCACGGACTCGGCGGCCGCGGCCTCGCCGGGGAAGGCGGCGAGCAGGGCGATCTCCAGGCCGCGGCGCTCGGCCAGCGTGACGCCGGGGGCAGCGTCGGGGCGGGCGCCGTAGCGGCCGGGCTCGGCGTGGCCGGCCAGGGGAGAATGGGATGTCTCAACCACGCAGGCGCTCTCCTTCGGGGTCGACGAAGCTCGGCGCGACGACCTCGACCTCGACGGTCTTGCCGCGCAGCGGATAGACGGCGTAGAGCGGCTTCTTGGCGCGCTCCCGGCCGCCGGACAGCAGGGCCAGCGCGATCGGCTTGCCGAGGTTCTCGCTCCAGGTCACCGAGGTGACGTGGCCGAGCATCTCGGCCGGGCCGCCGGGATAGCGAGTCGGCGGGTTCGGCTCGGCGACCAGGATCGCGCCGGAGTCGATCTTGGTGCGGCCGTCCTTGGGCACCAGCCCGACCAGGCTCGGCCGCGCCGGGTCCTGCATCCCCTCGCGCTCGAGCAGGCGCCGGCCGACGTAGTGCTTCTTCGTGCCGGCCATGCGGCCGAGCCCGAGGTCGGCCGGCGTCGTGCGGCCGTCGAGCTCCTGGCCCGCGACGTGGCCCTTCTCGATGCGCAGCACGCCGAGCGCCTCCAGGCCGTAGGGAATCACGTCGAGCTCCCTGCCGGCGTCCATCAGCGCCTGCCAGACCGCGGTGCCGTGGCCGGCGCCGCAGTTGACCTCGTAGGCCAGCTCGCCGGAGAAGGAGATGCGGAAGATCCGCACCGGCAGCCCGGCGATGCGGCCCTCGGCGACGCCCATGAAGGGCAGCGCCTCGTTGTCGAGCGGGCAGTCCTCGACGCAGCGCTCCAGCAGCGCCCGGCTCTTCGGTCCGGCGACCGCGATGCCGGCCCACTGGTCGGTGACCGAGGCGACGGTCACGCGCAGCTCCGGCCAGACCGCCTGCAGCAGGAACTCCAGGTGCGCCATGACCGCGGCGGCGCCGCTGGTCGTCGTGGTCATGAAGTATCGGTTCTCGGACAGGCGCGTCGTCGTGCCGTCGTCGAAGACATGGCCGTCCTCGCGCAGCATCAGGCCGTAGCGCGCCCGGCCGACCTTCAGCGTCGAGAAGGTGTTGCAGTAGACGCGGTCGAGGAAAGCGGCGGCGTCGGGGCCCTGGACGTCGATCTTGCCGAGGGTCGAGACGTCGCAGAGCCCGACGCGCTCACGCACGTGCTTGGCCTCGCGGTTCTGCGCCTCGAAGATCCCCTCTCCCGGCTTCGGGTAGTAGCGCGGGCGCAGCCACAGCCCGGCCTCGACCATGACCGCGCCGTTGGCCAGGTGCCAGTCGTGCAGCGGCGTGCGGCGCACGGGCCTGAGCGCCTTGCCGACCTCGCGGCCGGCCAGCGCGCCCAGGGTCACCGGCGTGTAGGGCGGGCGGAAGGTGGTGTGGCCGACCTGGGGCACCTCCAGGCCGCGCAGCTCGGCCAGGATGCCCAGGCCGTTGACGTTGGCGGTCTTGCCCTGGTCGGTGCCCATGCCGAGCGTGGTGTAGCGCTTCAGGTGCTCGACCGAGCGGTAGCCCTCGCGCTCGGCGAGGCCGATGTCGGTCGTCGTGACGTCGTCCTGGATGTCGACGAAGGCCTTGCCGCCGCGCGCCGCCGGCTTCGGGCAGGCGAACAGCCGCGCCGGCTCGGCCAGCGCCTCGGCGCCCGGCTCCGGCTGGGTCGCGGGCGTCGCCGGGGTGTCGGCCTTGAAGCCGCAGGCCGACGCGGCGTCCGCGCCGGCGGCGAAGCCCTGGGCCAGGCAGTCGGCCAGCGCGAAGGCGCCGGCCGCCGCGCCGACCGAGCGATGGCCTTGCGGGTTGTCGCCCGGCGTGAAGGTCAGCAGCCTCGGGTCCCAGAGCGTCTTGCCGCCGACGTGGGAATGCAGGTGCAGGCTCGGCGTCCACCCGCCGGAGACGCAGAGCAGGTCGCAGCCGACGAACTCGGCGCGCCCCGTCCACTGCCCGTCCCCGAGCGGCGCGACCTCGACGCCGGCCAGGCTCGGGCTGCCGTGGGCGCGCGCCACCGCCTGGCCGGCGCGCACCTCGATGCCGAGGTCGCGGGCGAGGCGGTGAATCGGCTCGGCGCCCGTGGTGTCGGGGCGCGGGTCGACCACGCAGGCGACCTCGATGCCGGCCTCGAGCAGCGCCGGCAGCTCGGCGTAGGCGGCGTCGTGGGTCGCGAAGAGCACGGCCTTGCGGCCGGCGGCGACGCCCCAGCGCCGCGCGTAGGCGCGCGCCGCCCCGGCCAGCATGACCCCGGGCCGGTCGTTGTTGGCGAAGACCAGCGGCCGCTCGATGGCGCCGGCGGCCAGCACGATCTTCTTGGCGCGCAGCAGGTGCAGGCGCTGGCGCGGCTCGTGCTCCTCGGGCAGCGGCTTGTGGTCGGCGACCCGCTCGACCAGGCCGGCGGTGCCGCCGTCGTAGAGCCCGAAGGCGGTGGTGCGGGTCAGCACCTCGACGTTGGCCAGGCTCTCCAGCTCGTGCGCGGCCTCGCCGATCCACTCGCGGCCCTGCTTGCCGGCCACCGTCTGGCCGTTGGTCATCAGCTGGCCACCCAGGCGCCAGTCCTGCTCGGCCAGCACCACCCGCGCGCCGGCGCGGCCGGCGGCGAGCGCCGCGGCGAGGCCCGCCGGGCCGCCGCCGACGACCAGCAGGTCGCAGAAGCCGTGGCGCTTCTCGTAGCGGTCGGGGTCGGCGACCCGGGCCGCGCGGCCCAGGCCGGCGGCCTTGCGGATCAGGTGCTCGTAGGCCATCCAGGCCCGCCGGGTCGGGCCCATGAAGGTCTTGTAGTAGAAGCCGGCCGGGATGAAGGGCGCGGCCAGCTGGTTGAGCGCGCCGAGGTCCCACTTGAGCGAGGGCCAGGCGTGCTGGCTGGCCGCCGCCAGGCCGTCGTAGAGCTCGGCCACGGTCGCCCGCGTGTTCGGCTCGCGCCGCGCGCTCTCGCGCAGCTCGACCAGGGCGTTCGGCTCCTCCGGCCCGGCCGAGAGAATGCCGCGCGGCCGGTGGTACTTGAAGGAGCGCCCGACCAGCCGCACGCCGTTGGCGAGCAGCGCCGAGGCCAGGCTGTCGCCCGGGTGGCCCTCGTAGCGCTTGCCGTCGAAGCTGAAGCCGAGCGTGCGGCCGCGGTCGACGACGCCGCCGTGGGCGGTGCGGAAGGGCTGGCTCATGTCTCGGAGTCCTTCGCGGATGCCGCCGCGGCGTTGGGCGAGGCTTCGCGTGCCGGTGCTGCGCCGAGGATCGCGTGGGTCAGGGTGTCGCGCTCGACGACCAGCCACTGCCGGCAGCCCTGGGCGTGGTGCCAGTACTCCCGGTGGGGCCCCCGCGGGTTGTCGCGCAGGTAGACGTAGGCGAACCAGTCGTCGAGCGGCGCCTCGTCGGCCGGCCGCGTCACCGTGGCGTCGCCGAGGTAGCTGAACTCGCTGTGGTCGCGGGGCCCGCAGTGCGGGCAGGGGATGCGCAGCATGGGGTCTGTCTCGGTTAGGGGGCTCTCGTCGGGGCTTTCGTCAGGGCTTTCTGGTCGTCATCCCCACCCAGTCGTCATCCCTGCGAAGGCAGGGATCCAGAGAACGACGCGGCCGGCGCGGGCCGGCGGCCGTCCGCGCGAACGGCGCCTTTCTCTGGATCCCTGCCTGCGCAGGGATGACGGAAGAGGGGGCAGGGATGACGGAAGGAGAGGCAGGGATGACGGAAGGAGAGGCGGGGATGACGGAAAGGAACGGAAACGGTCGGAAAGAGCGGCGCGGCCGGCGCCGCCACCTCTCCCTCCCACGGCCTGCGGCCGCGGGCCCCTCCCTCTCCCCCAAAGGCGGAGAGGGGTTGGGCGGAGAGGGAAGACCTGGGCGCCCCCTTGCCCCTCTCCGCCTCCGGGGGAGAGGGAGGGGCCCACGCGGGAGCGTGGGAGGGAGAGGTGGCGGTTCATCTCCGTCCTCGCCCTCTCTAGTGCAGGTTCGGCTGCGGGCCGTGGCCGCTCTCGTCGATCGTCCGGCCGTGGCGGAAGCGGTCGAGCGAGAGCGCGGCGTTCAGCGGGTGCGGCGCGTCGTGGGCGATGGTGTGGGCGAAGACCCAGCCCGAGCCGGGCGTCGCCTTGAAGCCGCCGTAGCACCAGCCGCCGTTGAGGTAGAGGCCCTTGACCGGCGTCGTGCCGATGATCGGGCTGCCGTCCATGGTCATGTCCATGACGCCGCCCCAGTGGCGCAGCAGGCGGGTGCGCGAGATGCAGGGCAGCATCGAGACGCCGATCGCCACGACGTCCTCGATGGTCGGCAGGTTGCCCTTCTGGGCGTAGGAGTTGTAGCCGTCGAGATCGCCGCCGAAGACCAGGCCGCCCTTGTCCGACTGGCTGATGTAGAAGTGCCCGGCGCCGAAGGTGACGACGTGGTCGACCAGCGGCTTCAGGCCCTCCGAGACGAAGGCCTGCAGCACGTGGCTCTCGATCGGCAGCGTCAGGCCGGCCATGGCGGCGAGGCGGCTGGTGTTGCCGGCGACCGCCAGGCCGATCTTGCCGGCGCCGATGAAGCCGCGCGTGGTCTCGACGCCGGCGACGCGGTCGCCCTGGCGGCGGATGCCGGTGACCTCGCAGTTCTGGATCAGGTCGACGCCCAGCCGGTCGGCGCCGCGCGCCAGGCCCCAGGCGACGGCGTCGTGGCGCGCCGTGCCGCCGCGCGGCTGCAGCAGGCCGCCGTGGATCGGGAAGCGGGCGTTGTCGAGGTCGAGCTCCGGGCAGAAGGCGCGCACCTGCTCGCGGGTCAGCAGCTCGGCGTCGATGCCGTTGAGCCGCATGGAATTGCCGCGCCTGGCGTGCGTGTCCATCTGCGTGTCGGAGTGCGCCAGGTTGAGCACGCCGCGCTGCGAGAACATGACGTTGTAGTTGAGCTCCTGGGAGAGCTGTTCCCAGAGCTGCAGCGACTTCTCGTAGAAGGGCGCGTTGCCGTCGAGCAGGTAGTTCGAGCGCACGATGGTGGTGTTGCGCCCAGTGTTGCCGCCGCCGAGCCACCCCTTCTCCAGCACCGCGACGCGCCGCACGCCGTGCAGCTTGGCGAGGTAGAAGGCGGTCGCCAGGCCGTGCCCGCCGCCGCCGACGATGACCACGTCGTAGTGCGCCTGCGGCTCCGGATCGCGCCAGGCCGGCGCCCAGTCCCGGTGCCCCGTCAGGGCGTGGCGCAGCAGCGAGAAGGCGGAATAGCGCGACATGGCCGGGCTCGGGCTCGTGCAGGGAGCAGGGACGGGAGCCAGGATGACACAGACGGTGCAGGATGCAAGGGAGGTGCTACGGGTGTTTCATCCGGTGCACAGACTAGAGTGTGGTGATCCTCCTTAAGCGCCGCCTTCATCGGCGAGCGATGCGGCCGAGTTTTCGTCGCCAGTCGCAACTGCCGTCTCGAGCCGATCGCGTCCCGGCTGACTGAGGCGCGCAATGCCGAGGGCACGGGCAAGTTCGATTGCATTCCCACCAAGCTGGAGATTGCGATCAACAGCCTGAAGCTCTTCGGCGCAGATGTGCTCGACCTTCCGCATCTCCTCGTCGCGGCCGTGATACCGAGCCGGAGAGACGCGGTTCTCCTCTGTTCCCTTTCGCCAGAAGAACCTTCCCACCTTCTCCCGCGTGCAGCCACCTCGGGTCTTCGCCAAGTCGAGTACCCGCTCGCGGATCTGGCGCCCCGACCGCTGAAAACCGTGGTGGCGAGCGATACGACGTACCAGGATGTCCTCGTGGATGGGGCCCTCGACGTCGATGACGTGATCGATCATGGCGATAAGACGCGGATTGTAGCCCTCGTCGTAGAATTGCTCCGGCTCGGCCGCGAGACCGTCTTCGTTGAAGGGAGCCTTCCTGTAGAGATGCTCGGGGGCTCCGTCGGCTTCGATGCCGAGCTGGAACTCGTCCTGCCCTTCGTCGACCGCATTTCCCTCGCTTGGCGGCGACCATTCCGGGTCACTCGCCGCTCGGGAAGAGGTGCGCAGGCGCGCCACTGATTCGTGACCGGCCGGCTCCTGCTGCTCGTCGATTTCGACCGACGATTCGACCGAGCCATTCCCGACCGCTACATCGGACAGGTCTGGATGGTCGGCCATCGGCTCTTCGCTTTGACCCGCCTCCGACTCGGCTGCTCGGCGCGCTTGGTCGGCTTCCAGATGCTCGCGCAACTGCCTGTCGAGTTTCTCGAGGGCGTGAGCCTTATTGATCCACCAATCGGTCGACCAGACGCGGAATAGCGTCCAGCCAAGCGCGTCCAGGACCTGCTGCCGGATCTTGTCTCGCTCCCTAGCGTAGGCAGCGCTGTGATAGGTGGCGCCGTCGCACTCGACCCCGGCGAGGTAGGCGCCCGGCGCATCCGGGTGAACGATGCCGATGTCTACTCGGTAGGATGAAACTCCCACCTGGGGGTGGAGAGCCCAGCCGCGGTCTTGAAGCGCCCTGGCCACTGCCGTCTCGAAAGGTGATTCGAAGTCGCCGAGCGAGCCTTTGACGGCGGCACCTAAGGCGGCGGGACCTCGCTCTGCGTACTCCAGGAAGTGCTTCAGATCCGTGACCGCCCGGAAGCTGGTCCGCGAAAGATCGATCTGGTCCGGCCGGAGCGTCGAGAAGACGATCATCTCCGAACGTGCACGAGTCATAGCGACGTTCAGGCGGCGCTCACCGCCGTCGCGATTCAGCGGGCCGAAGTTCATCGTCACGTGTCCGGATCGGTCGGGACCGTAGGTAACGCTGAATAGGATGACATCGCGCTCATCACCCTGCACGGTTTCCAGGTTCTTGACGAAGACCGCCTCCTGCGCGTCCTCGGCGAAGGCCCACTCAATTCCGGGATTGGCGTTTCGCGCCTTGTCGAGCAGATCCAGGATGAGGGACTGCTGCTCCGAGTTGAAGGTGACGACGCCGATCGAGGGCTCTCGCTCGTTCGCATCATCGGACGTCAGGCGGCGCACCACTTCCCCCACGATGGCCTGCGCCTCTCCTTCGTTTGTCCGCGCCGCTCCCCGTGCGTAAAACCCATGCGGCCGGACGAGCCGCACGCCCCTGTCGGGATGGACCGGTGCCGGAAAGGTGACGAGACGATCCTCGTAGTAGCGGCTGTTCGAGAAAGCTATGAGGCTCTCACGGCGCGAGCGGTAATGCAGGTTGAGCGTGCATTCCGGGACACTGGCGCTGCGGAGTTCGTCGAGGATGCTCTCCAGGTCGCCTTCGTCGACGTCACCGTCTTGATCGTCCTCGGCACGATTGAAGAAGTTCGTCGGCGGCATCTGCTTCGGATCGCCAGCGACGATCACCTGCTTGCCGCGCGCGATGGCGCCTACCGCATCCCAAACGGTGATCTGCGAGGCTTCATCGAAGATGACCACGTCGAAGAGTGCCTGCTCGGCAGACAGATACTGGCAACCGATAGGGGCGACATCATCAGACAGGGCGCCAAAGTCGTGACGACCTCCGGCGCTTCCTGCATCAGCTGCCTCACGGGCTTGTGGCGCCTCCTCTTCTGGATCTCGTGCTTGAGCACGCCCCATTGAGAGCTGCGCTGGACATCATCCTGGGTCGGCAATGCACCGCTCAGCTTGGCGGCAACGTAGGCCGCCGTGAGCTTTCGAAACGCTTCGTCGAGCCGCCTGAACTTGCTGATGGCATCTTCGTGAGCCGGCGTCGAGAAGGTGCGCAGCACCTCGTCCTCGCCGATAATCATCCCGGACCACCAGGCGCAGTATGCGGCCTCCAGCGTCTCCGGAATCTCCTCGACCGGAACGCGGCCTTCCTCGATTCGATCGACCAGCGCCTTGAGACCGAGGTCGATCGCTTCGTTCCGCACCTTCCGCCAAGCGCACCAAGCGTTTAACTCGGCGCGCCGCGCGACGATCGTTTCGGCGGACTCCCGCAGCGCCTCGAGCGCATGCCGCTCCGTCACGAAGAAGTCGCGTATGCCCTGGCCGGCCCGTTGCTCGAATGCCTCGCAGGCCAACTTCAGAGCCTCGTAGGCCTCGAGGTAGCCGCGCACAGCGCGGCCGACGATCGCCTCCGGGGCAAGCAGGTCGTTGCCGTCCTGAAGCAGTGCGCGCACCTTGCCGCGCGACTCGGCAAGACCGTGCGCGTCGTCGGCCAAGTGGCCTACGGCCGCGCGCGCCCGCTCGCCGAGTTCCCGCAACGCTTCGGCCGTCTTCGGATCGGTCTCGTGGCCCGACCATGCCTTGAGGGCGGATAGCCGGCGATCGACCTGGTCGATCGCCTCACCTTCCGCGCGTAACCTCGTCAGCACTGGAGCGTCGCTTCGCGGATCAGGCTTCCCGAGTGCACCACCCAGGCCCAGCTCCTTCATCACGGTACGGCGCGCGAAGACGCTCTTCGGCCACCAGGCCGCGCATGCTTCCTGCCACCTCCGGCCGATTTCCTTCCCATCGAGCTTGCGCCAAGCCATGGGTTCGTACCGGCAGCTGAGCTGTGCGTGCGCTTCTGCGTAGGCCTTCAAGTGCCCCACCGCCTCTTCCAGCGCCTCGATGACGTCCGGGCCGTCCTGTTCCAGTGCGTAGGAAGTCTGCTTGCGGTAGGAGTCGGCGATAACTTCGGCAAGGCGGCCGAACGCCTCAAGGCGCTCCATTGTCCGATCCGGCAGCTGGACACCGATCGTTTCGCAAAGATTGGAGCAGGCCCGGTCCGCGGCTCCCGCAGCAGAGGAGAGGGCGACCGCCCTCTCGACGAGCTCGTTCTCCCACTGCGGGCTCCAGTCCCCGGTCGCGATGAGCCTGAAGGGGGTCTCCGCGGTCATCCCGATAGCGCTTGCCTGGATACGTAGGTTTTCGGCCGTCTCGCGCAGACGAGCGAGGTCCTGCTCTGAATGCTGATCTGAGCGAGGCCAGGAGACTGAGACGCGCCCGGCCAGCTCCTCGTCACGCACCTTCACGCCGATGGCGTAGTGCGAGGTCAGGCCATTGGGATACCGGCGATGCAGATGCTCAACGACGCGGTTGAGACGGTCGCGCAGCTCCATGAGGCGATCGGCTTCACGCTGCCATTCCTCTGTCGTCAAGCGTTGGCCAGCGGCCCAGGCCCTCTCTAGCTGGCTGAGTACGTCTGCCTTGCGCGCCTTGTTGGAATGGAGCTCGAGGCAGAACTGGCCGAGGCCTTCCTGCTCGAGGCGTCGGTGGACGACATTGAGCGCCGCAGTCTTCTCCGAGACGAAAAGAACTGTCTTGCCGGTTCCCAGCAGGTGCGCGATCAGGTTGCTGATCGTTTGGCTCTTGCCGGTACCTGGGGGCCCAATGACGATGAAGTCCTTGCCCCGGTCGGCGGTGGCGATCGCCGCCATCTGTGAGGAGTCGGCTGGCAACGGCGTCAGAAGATCTGACGGCTTGTAGTCCCGATCGAGCCGCTCGGCCTCGACGAAACCGATCTCCGTTGGGAATGGATCGCGGGGCGCATCGATCAGGTGGCGGACGACCCGGTTTCGGCGGAGCGCGTCCGTGCGGTCCACCAAGTCCTTCCACATGAGGTACTTCGCAAACGAGAAGTGGCCGAGGGCTACCTCTTCGACGACCTCGAAGCCGGGCGCATCCTTTACGGCGCGGCGCACCGTGTTCCAAATACCCTGGACGTCGATGCCGCTCTGGTCCTTCGGCAGGTCCTGGTCGAGGCCCTTGATATCGACTTTGAAGTCCCGGCGCAGCATTTCGAGCAGCGTCGTGTTGAAGCGCGGCTCGTCGTCGTGCGCGAGCATCTTGACGCCGCTGCGCACCGACTGGCGCTGCAGGGTCACCGGAAGCAGGATCAGCGGCGCCCGAAAGCGCCGATCGTCCTTCTCGTCGCGCTTCCAGAGCAGGAAGCCGAGCGCGAGGTAAAGCGTGTTCGAGCCGCCTTCCTGGAGCGCCGTCTCGGCCTTCCGGTAGATCTCGACTGCACGCTTGCCGAGCTCATCCTTCGGCAGGTCCACCAGAACCTGGCCTCTATGGAGCGCGTCGCGGGCATACTCTTCCGTGATTACCTCGCCAGTGCGTTGGCGATGAATCTCACTGTCCTGAGCTTCAGCGGAGGGCTGGGGCACAGGCTCGATAGAGATCCGCGCGCCGTCCGCGAGCTTGTCTTCGAGCAGTCCAGGATCCGGGCAGATGATCCGTAGACAAGCCTTGGTCGCGCGATGGGCCAGGAGAGGGTTGCGCGCCGAGAGATCGAGGAGCTTGCGCTGCCACCGCTCCAGCCGACCTGCCGGAGTATCCGGAGTCTCCTCTTCGACCTCTTGGTCGAAGTCGGGAAGCGGAGGCGCTTGCTCCAGCGTTACCTCGGCGGCAACAGACTCGGGTTCGCCATCAGGGAGACCCGCGGCACTGTCTTTCAGCCCAAGCGGCAAAATCCTGTGCGACCTCGCACGCCGGATGTCGACGGCGGCCCCGAAGGTATCGTCCTTTTCGGGGACCAGCGTCTCCATCGCGGCTGCTACGGCCTTGGAGAAAGGCGGCGCGGGATGCGAGGTGACACAAGTCGTCTCAAACAGGACCAACTCTCTCAGTTGGTACCGCTTGCGCAGGGTCTCCGCCTCGTCGATGACGATCGACGTCAGTTCCTCGGGCTGGAGCCAAGCGCCAACGACGGCGTGCCCGTGCGGCAGTGCCACGATGGGGTTCAGTCCGGCCCGTTCCAGCGCCGATGCGAATAGCATCGTGGTATCGAGGCATGTCGCAACGCGGTTCTCCAGGATCTGACTCGGCAGGCGAATCTTCTGGCCGTCGCGCTCGAAACTTGCCGGCGGCACTGCGTAGGTGATGCCGAGATTGGCGACCGCCGAGTAGACCGCCGAGACGACCTCCCAGACGCGCTGGCGGCTCCCTGACTTGTAGCCGTCGAGGCCGTCCGGCTTGCCGGCCTTCCTTAGCGCCATCGAGGCATCGTGCAGCACCCGGTCGACCGCTCGGTCGTTCGGCATCGAGAAAGCCGCCAGCAATTCGGGCATGTAGCCAGCGCCGCCCCACTCGTTGCGCGCCAGCAGCTCGACTGTGCGGCTCTCCTCTGTGAGCACCTCGCCGTCTCGCTCCACCCGAAGCGTAACCGTGCCGCGCATCGCTTCGTCGAGGCCGAGGAGGAAGCCGCCTTCCACCTCCAGGTCCCTCTGTTTGGCGGGCACGATGCCCCCAGGCGCAATCCTGTCGAAGCGCCAGCTTCGCGCCTTCAGGAAGGTTGGGTCGGCACTGATCGTGACCAGCAGACCTTCGAGACGTTCGTCAGGATCGAGGTTCTCGATCCTGAGGTCGCGTAGGACTGGAAAGGCGCTCTGATGGCAAGCGAAGTTGAGTTTCGCAGCGATCTGCCAGTGAACCTTGATTTTGCGGGTTCCGGCTTCGGCTGTTGTCTCCGCTTCCATGGTGGCCCCCCATTTTGCTCTTCTGCTACGATGGTGGGAGAAGGTAGCGGGAAGCGCAAGGTGGAGTGGTGTGTTCGGGTCTTCACCCTTGTACTAGGGGTTGGGGATTGGCCTTCGGCACGGAACTCTCTTGAGCGGAACTCCCTTGAGAGGTCGGCCGCCTTCGCTACCGCCGATAGTACTTCCGCTCGATGAAAGCTCCGGCTCGTCAAGCAGCAGGCCTTGAAACCGGCGTCCTGAACCGCAGGGGCAGGGGTCGTTGCGACCGAGCTTCTCGATCAGCTCCTTGTCGCCGTGGACGACGCGGTCACCGCGCTTGACGCGGCTCTCCGAGTTGAAACCCCTTCCGGCGCTTGCTCATGGTCTCCAGCGAGACTCCGTCGATCCGGCGTGCCATGGCGCACCTCCCTTCTGCCAAGTCGTGGCCGGGCGCTCGTCGGAGCGCCCGGCCTGGGCGAGGGCGGCCTTATCGGCGGGCGCGTCTGCGGCGTCAAGCCGTCGTGGCCGCAGCCGGCTCTCCCGTCACCCCTCCACGAACGCCAGCAAATCCGCGTTCACCCGCTCCGGATGCGTCGTGCAGAGGCCGTGGGGCAGGCCCTCGTAGACCTTGAGCTCGGCGCCCTCGACCAGCTTGGCGGAGAGCAGGGCCGAGTCGGCGATCGGAACGATCTGGTCGTCGTCGCCGTGCATCACCAGGGTCGGGATCCGAACCGCCTTCAGGTCCTCGGTGAAGTCGGTCTCGGAGAAGGCCTTGATGCCGTCGTGGTGCGCCTTGGCGCCGCCCATCATGCCCTGGCGCCACCAGTTGCGCACGGCGCCCTCCGAGACCGCGGCGCCCGGCCGGTTGAAGCCGTAGAAGGGGCCGCTCGCGACGTCCAGGTAGAACTGCGCGCGGTCGGCGGCCAGGGCGGCGCGGAAGCCGTCGAAGACCTCGCGCGGCAGGCCGCCGGGGTTGGCCGGGGTCTGCAGCATCAGCGGCGGCACGGCGCCGATCAGCACCAGCTTGGCGGCGCGGCCCTGCGGCTGGCCGTGGCGCACGACGTAGTGCAGCGCCTCGCCGCCGCCGGTCGAGTGGCCAATGTGCACGGCGTCCCGGAGGTCGAGCGCCTCGACCACGGCGGCGAGGTCGGCGGCGTAGTGGTCCATGTCGTGGCCGTCCCAGACCTGGTCGGAGCGGCCGTGGCCGCGGCGGTCGTGCGCCACCACCCGGTAGCCGCGCTCCAGGAAGAACAGCAGCTGGGCGTCCCAGTCGTCGGCCGAGAGCGGCCAGCCGTGGTGGAAGACCAGCGGGCGGGCCGCCTTCGGGCCCCAGTCCTTGTAGAAGATGGCAACGCCGTCCGGGGTGGTGACGAAACTCATCGCCGGGAGTCCTTTGCGGTCAGGAGCCGCGCCGCCGCGGGCTTGCGGGCGGTCGCGCCGGCGCAGTCTCGCATGGATTTTTGACAGTTCGACCAGAGGAAAATCGCGCAGGGGAAAACCGCGCCGGGGAAAATCGCGCCGGGCGCTGGACGGGAGAAATCGACGGGCCGGGGCGGATCGTGGGAAGCTCGGCCGGTCGCCTCTGCCTCGCAAGGACCGCCGGTGTCCGACGACCTCGACCTTCGCGCCGCCGCCGCGCCCGCCGCGCCCCGCGGCGCGGCCTAGCCGGCCGGCGGCGGCTTCGTCATGCGCCGAGGGCTCGTCCTGCCGCTCGCGGTCGCGCTGCTCGCCGTCGGGCTGCTGGCGGCCGGCGTGCTGAAGCTGGAGGCGGCGCGCGACGGCGTCGAGCAGCGCGACACGGCGTTCGGCGCGATCCCGGCGACGGTCTACCGGAGCGGCGCGGGCGCGGGCGCGGGCGGGGGCGAGGGCGCTGGCGCGGGCGAGGGGCCGGCGGTCGTGCTGGCGCACGGCTTCTCCGGCTCGCGGCGCATGATGCAGGGCTTCGCGCTGACCTTCGCGCGGGCCGGCTACCTCGCGGTCGCTATCGACCTGCCCGGCCACGGCGACAACGCGGTGCCGATGTCGGCGGAGATCCAGGGGCTGGACGGTGCCACCCGCCAGCTCGTCGAGGCGCTCGACGGCGTCGTCGGCGGCGTGCGGGAGCGCTTCGGCGGCGAGCGGCCGGTCGCGCTGCTCGGCCACTCGATGGCCAGCGACATCGTCGTGCGCCAGGCGGTCCGCGATTCGCGGGTCGGCCCGGTGGTCGCGGTCTCGATGGTCTCGGGCGCGGTGACGGCGGCGGCGCCGGCGCGGCTGCTGGCGATCACCGGCCAGTTCGAGCCGGGGCTGCGCGACGTCGCGCTCGCGGCGCTGCGGCTGGTCGCGCCGGAGGCCGCCGAGGGCGAGATCGTCGGGAGCGCCGACGGCACCGTGCGGCGCGGCGCGGTCGTCGCGCCCGGCGTCGGCCATGTCGGCGTGCTCTACAGCCAAACCAGCCGGCAGGCCGCGCTCGACTGGCTCGACGCGGCCTACGGGCGCACCGGCGCGGCGGCGCCCCCGGCGTCCCCGGCCCCCCGGTCGCTGGGCGGGCCGCTGCTGATGGCCCTGGCCGGCGCGTTCCTGCTGCTCTGGCCGGTCAGCCGGCTGCTGCCGCGCCGCGGGGCGCCGCCAACCCCGCCGACCCTGCCGCCGCCCGGCCGCTCGCTGCAGCCGGCGCTCTGGCTGCCCGCCCTGGCGACGCCGCTGCTGCTCTATCCCTTCGGGTCCGTGGTCGGCGGCGAGGTCACCGGGATGCTGGGCATGAGCTATCTCGCCGCGCACCTGGCGGTCTACGGGCTGCTGGCGCTGGCGCTGCTGCGGCGCGCCGGCATCGGCCTGCGGCGCGAGCCCGGCGGCTGGCTGCCGGCGGCGCTGCTGCTGGCCTACGCGCTCGGCGTCTTCGGCACGCTGGTCGGGCGCTACGTCACCGACTTCCTGCCGATCCCGGCGCGCCTGCCGGGCCTCGCCTGGATCGCGCTGGGGGCGGTGCCGCTGCTGCTCGCCGACAGCCTGCTGCTCACCGCGCGCGCCGTCGCCCGGTGGCTGCGCTTCGCCGCGCGCGCCGCCCTGCTGGCGAGCCTCGCGGCGGCGATCGCGCTGGCCCCGGGCGAGCGCTTCGTGCTCGGCTTCTACCTGCCGGTCCTGCTCGCCTTCTTCCTGGTGTTCGGCTCGATGGCGCGCTGGCTCGGCCGCTGGCGCCCGGCGCCGACGGCGCTGGGCATCGCCCAGGGGCTGCTGCTGGCCTACGCGCTCGCCGCGGTGGTGCCGCTGGTCGAGCGCGCTTGAGGCGGCCGAGGCCGAGACGAGGGAGAGAGCCGATGGACGTCCTGCTGCTCGCGCTGGAGGCCGGCGCCGCGCTCGCCGCGCTGCTCGCCGCCTGGCTCTGGTACCTGGCCGGCCAGCGCCCGCAGCGCCGCGTCTCGCGGCACGAGCGGCTCGACGCCGCCGACATCAACCGCCTGGTCGTCGGCATGAACCGCAGCAACCTGCTGAACCGCCGCGCGGCGCTGGCGACCGCCGTCTCCTCGGCGCTGGTCGCGCTGCGCTTCGCCGCCGGGCTGTTCGCCGGCTAGAGTGGCGGCCCCGCGCCCGTCCCCTCCGAGGAGCCGCCATGACCGAGCCCGCGACCGCCACGCCCGACCCGCCGACCCCTGCCGGCCCGCTTGCCGCCGGTGAGGTCGCCGCCGGGGCGCGCCTTCTCGCCGGCGACCTGCTGCTGCCCGCCGCGGTGCTCAGGGAGTCGGCGCTGGCGCACAACGCCGACTGGATGCGGCGCTTCCTGGCGCGCACCGGGGCCTCGATCGCGCCGCACGGCAAGACCACCATGTGCCCGGCGCTGTTCGAGCGGCAGCTCGCCGACGGCGCCTGGGCGATCACCGTGGCGACCGTGCCGCAGCTCCAGGTCTGCCGGCGCTTCGGCATCCGGCGGGTGATCCTGGCCAACCAGCTGGTCGGGCGCGCGGCGATTGCGGCGGTGCTGGATCTGCTGGCCGAGGATCCCGGCTTCGAGCTCTGGTGCCTGGTCGATTCGCTGGAGAGCGTCGCCGAGCTGGAGGCCGCGGCGGCGGCCTTCGGGGAGGGCACCGGCTTGGCGCGGCCGTTGCGGCTGCTGCTGGAGACCGGCGTCGCCGGCGGGCGCACCGGCTGCCGCGACCGCGAGACGGCGCTGGCGGTGGCGCGCGCGCTCGCGGCGGCGCCGCACCTGGCGCTCGCCGGGGTCGAGGGCTTCGAGGGGCTGATCCAGGGCGACAGCGAGGCGGCGCGCGAGGCGGCGGTCGCCGGCTTCCTCGAGGTCCTGGCCGGCCTCGCCGAGGCCTGCGACGCCGAGGGGCTGTTCGGCCGTGACGACGAGATCGGCGGCGAGGTGCTGCTGACCGCCGGCGGCTCGGCCTTCTACGACCTGGTGGCGGCGCGGCTCTCGGCCGTGCGGCTGTCGCGGCCGGCGCGGGTTGTGACGCGCAGCGGCTGCTACCTGACCCACGATTCCGGGCTCTACGGCCGCGCCTTCGAGCGGCTGCTGGAGCGCGCGCCGGCGCTCGCGGCCCTGGGCGAGGGGCCGCGGCCGGCGCTGGAGGTCTGGTCGCTGGTGCAGTCGCGGCCCGAGCCCGGCAAGGCGGTGCTGACCTTCGGCAAGCGCGACGCCGGCTTCGACGCCGGGCTGCCCGTGCCGCTGTGGTGGCACCGGCCGGGGGCAGGGGACCAGGCCGGCGGGCCGCACGCGCTCGAGGGCCACGTCGTCACGAAGCTGCACGACCAGCACGCCGAGGTCGCGCTGCCCGAGGGATCTCCCCTGAAGGTCGGCGACCTCGTCGGCTGCGGCGTCTCGCACCCCTGCACCACCTTCGACCGCTGGCGCGTCGTCTACACGGTCGACGACGGCTATCGCGTCACCGGGGCGCTGGAGACCTACTTCTGAGATCCCGGGAGAGGTCGAAACGCGCCGGCGTTTCGGGTGAGGGCCGGTCTCGGGGTGAGGATCGGTCTCCGAACCCGCCTAGCGCGGCGGCCAGAGCCCGTCGACGACGATGCAGCGGGTCAGCGGCACCGGGGTCGGGTCCTTGACGCCGCCGAGGTCGGGCAGCTGGAAGGTCGTGCGGCCGTCGCCGCCGAAGCGGTTGCCGAGCAGCGTGAAGAGCGTGCGGTACTGCGAGATCGACAGCGTCTGGCCCGCGGCCTTCAGGGTCCCGGCCGGGCAGTAGTCGATGGCCAGCACGCAGACCTGGCCGAGGTAGGACTCCGTCGAACAGGCCAGTGCCGGGCCGGCGCTGCCGGCGGCGAGTCCGGCCGCGAGCAGGGCCGGGGCGAGGACGCGGGGCGCTCGCATGCGAACGGCGGGCGGGCGGCGGCGCCCAGGCGTACGGTCGGACATGAGCTCGGATCCCCCTGCTGGGCGCTTCCGCGGCCGCGTAAGGCGGGACGAGGGTAAGCGGAAATGCACGCAAGAGTCGAGATGGCGTCGGGCGGACCCTGGCCTGGGACCGGCCCTCGCCCGACCGGCGTGCCGCGTTTCGGGTGAGGGCTCGGCTCGGAGAGGCCCGCCTGCCATGCCGCGGCGGCGCTTGCGACTGCCGGGCGCCCCCGCGATGCTGGGCCGAACGAGAGAAAGGCGTGCGGCATGAGCGGATCCCCCAGCGAGACCTCCAGCGAGACCGCCCAACGGACCGTGGTGATCGTCGGGGCCGGGCAGGGCGGGGCGCGCACGGCGCAGGCGCTGCGCAGGCAGGGCTGGCAGGGCCGCGTGCTGCTGCTCGGGCAGGAGCCGGAGGCGCCCTACGAGCGCCCGCCGCTGTCCAAGGAGGTGCTGGCTGAGGGCGCCGACCCCGAGTGCGTGCCGCTGTTCAAGCCCGGCCAGGCCGAGTCGCAGGGCATCGAGCTGGAGACCGGCGTCGCGGTGACGGCGCTCGACACGGCCGCCAAGCGCCTGAGCTGCGCCGACGGGCGCGAGGTCGCCTGGGACGCGCTGGTGCTGGCGACCGGCGCGCGGCCGCGGCGGCTGAGCGTGCCGGGCGCCGACCTGCCCGGCGTGCACCTGCTGCGCACCGCCGCCGACGCGCGCGCGCTGGCGCCCGAGCTGACCGAAGGGCGGCGCGTGCTGCTGGTCGGCGGCGGCTTCATCGGCCTGGAGGTCGCGGCGAGCGCGCGGCGGCGGGGCTGCCGGGTGACGGTGGTCGAGGCCGCGCCCCACCTGATCGGCCGCGCCATGGGCCCGAAGATCTCGCGCTTCCTCCGCCAGCTCCATATCGAGAAGGGCGTGCACATCCGTCTCTCCGGCCAGGTCTCGGCCTTCGAGGGGGAAGAGCGGCTGGAGGGCGCCGTGCTGGCCGACGGCACGAGGCTGCCGGCCGAGGTCGCGGTCGTCGGCATCGGCTGCCTCGCCGAGGACTCGCTGGCCAGGGCGGCCGGCATAGACTGCGACGACGGCGTGCTGACCGACGCCTTCTGCGCCACCTCGGCGCCCGGCGTCTGGGCGGTCGGCGACTGCACGCGCCACGAGAACCGCTGGCTCGGCCGCCGGGTGCGGCTGGAGTCCTGGGAGAACGCCGAGCTGGCGCCGCAGGTCGCGGCCAGGGCGATCTGCGGCAAGCCCGAGCCCTATGCCGCGGTGCCCTGGTTCTGGACCGACCAGTACGGGCTCAACCTGCAGCTCCTGGGCCTGACCGCCTTCGAGGGCGAGCTGGTCTGGCGCGGCACCCCGCTCGAGGGCCCGGCCGTCGCCTTCGAGCTCGAGCACGGCATGGTCCGCGGCGCCGCGCTGTTCGATTCCGGCCGCGAGCGCCGGCCGGTCAAGCAGATCATCGAGAGCCGGTCGCGGGTCGATCCCGAGGCCCTGGCCGACCCCGGCGTCTCGCTGCGCGACCTCGCCAAGAGCCTGGCCTAGAGGGCGTTCGGTGAGCGCATTCCCATGAGCGGCTTTGTGGCCGACCTGGCCGCCTCGCTGCACGTCGAGCTGCTCGGCCTGGCGCTGCTCGCCGGCGTCATGCTGGTCGCCGGCGGGGTCAAGGGCGTGCTCGGCATCGGCCTGCCGCTGGTCGCCGTGCCGCTGCTCTCCCAGGTCATGCCGGTGCCGACCGCGATCGCCGTGATGACCCTGCCGATCCTGGTCTCCAACCTCTACCAGGGCCTCGACCGGCGGCTGGTCGCGCCGACCTTGCGGCGCTTCTGGCCGATGATCCTGGTCGCCATGGTCACCTGTCTCGCCAGCGCGCAGCTGCTGGTCGCGCTCGACGCGGCGACGACCTACCTGACGCTCGGCGTCATCGTCATGGCCTTCGCGCTGTTCAGCCTGGTCAGCGACCGCGTGACCGTGCCGCCGCGCCTGGAGCGGCCGCTCGGCCCGCTGGTCGGGCTGCTCGCCGGGGCGCTCGGCGGCCTCTCCAACTTCTTCGGGCCGCCGATCATCGTCTACCTGGTCTCGCTCAAGCTGACCAAGGACGCCTTCGTCTGCGCCGTCGGCCTGGCCTTCGTCGCCGCCGGCCTGCCGCTCTGGGCGACGCTGGCGGTGCGTGGCGTGCTCGGCTGGCCCGAGCTGCTCGCCTCGGCGGTCTTCGTCGCCCCGGTCATGCTCGGCGTGCTGGCCGGCCAGCGCCTGCGCCGGGTCGTGCCCCAGACGCTGTTCCGCCGCGTCCTGCTGGCCGTCCTGCTGCTGATGGGCGCGAGCCTGGTGCGGCGGGGGCTGGCTGGTTAGGTAGGCGGCTCCAGCCCGCTCCCCCACCCGGCCACCCACGTCAGTATCCTGGAATGGGTGGCCGGGTGGGGGAGCGGGCTGGAGCCGGCGCCGTCGGAGACGGCGCTCGCGACAATCCGGCCGGGTGGGGGAGAGGGCTGGAGCCGGAGATCGCGGAGCGATCTTCTACGAGAAGCGAGTGCCGGCGCCGTCGGAGACGGCGCTCGCGACATCACATGCTCTTCTTCCGCCGCGCCAGGACCGGAAACAGCAGCAGCCCGGCGACGAAGCCGCCGGCGTGGGCCTCCCAGGCGACGTCGCCCTCGTCGGCGCCGGGCAGGCTGCCGAAGGAGGCGAAGGCGAGGTTCAGCGCCATCATCACCAGCACGAAGGCGCCGAGGCGCTTGAGGCGCTCCTTCGGGTCGTCGCCGGGGCGCGCGACGAAGAGGTGGCCGGCGGCGCCGAGCAGGGCGAAGACCGCGCCCGAGGCGCCGATCGCGATCACCGTCTCGCCCCAGTGGCCGAGCACCAGCGCGAGGCCGCCGGCGATGCCGCCGAGGAAGAACAGCAGCAGGAAGCGCCAGGGCCCGAGGAAGCGGTGGACCAGCGAGCCGATGGTCGCCACCCAGAAGGCGTTGAAGCCGAAGTGCAGCCAGCCGTCGTGCAGGAACATCGAGGTGACCAGGGTGTAGAGCCGGTCCCAGTGCGCCTGGCCGTCGACGAAGATGACCAGCGCGCCGTGCACGAAGATCCACTGGGCGAGCGCCCCCGGGGCCAGGCGCTGGGCGGCGAAGGCGACCAGCAGCAGCAGCACGATGGCGAGCGGTGCCGGGGCCAGGGTCAGGGCCGGGCCGTTGGGGCCCTGGCGCGGCGGCGGCGGGGTGCGGGCGTCGAGCAGGGGCGGCATGGCGGGGCGGCGGGACCTCGGGTCGGCGACGGAAGGAAACGGCGGGCTGTCCGTCAATGTAGGGGCGCGGAGCCTGTCGGCGAAAGCGAAAGCGCCCGGGGGCGCCGCCGCGGCGGCTTGCCGCGGCGCGGCCGACGTGCCAAGACCTCGCCGCCATGCCGCCTCCCGACCGCCGCCTGCTGTTCCTGATCAACGACACCGGCTTCTTCCTGTCGCACCGCCTGGCGCTGGCCTGCGCGGCGCGCGACGCCGGCTGGCAGGTCCACGTCGCCTCGCGCGCCGATGCGCGGGTGCCGGAGATCGAGGCGGCGGGCCTGACCTTCCACGCCCTGCCGATCGAGCGCTTCGGCCTCCGGCCGCTGGGCGAACTGCGCACCGCGCTGGCGGTCGCGCGCCTCTGCCGGCGCCTCAGGCCCGCCCTGCTGCACTCCGTCACCCTCAAGGCGGTGGTGCCGGGCCTGCTCGGCGCGCGCCTCGCCGGCGTGCCCGCGATCGTGCTGGCGGTCACCGGGGTCGGGCGCACCTACCACGATCCCGGGCTGGTCTGGCGCCTGCTGCAGCGCGCGATCCCGCGCTACCTGGCGCTGCTGGCGCGCGACCGCACGCGCCTGCTGGTGCAGAACCCCGACGACGGCCGGGCGCTGGCCGCCGCCGGCTACCTGCAGCCGCGCACCGTGCTGATCCGCGGCTCGGGCGTCGACCTCGAGGCCTTCGCGGCGACGCCGGAGCCCGCCGGGCCGACGACCGTGCTGCTGGCCTCGCGCCTGATCGCCAAGAAGGGCATCGGCGTCTACGTCGAGGCGGCGCGGCGGGCCCGGGCCGAGCGGCCGGGCTTCCGCTTCCTGCTGGTCGGCGCGCCCGACCCCGGCAATCCCGACGCGATTCCCGAGGCGCAGCTCCGGGCCTGGCACGACGAGGGCGTGGTCGAGTGGCTCGGGCGGCGCGACGACATGGCGGCGCTGATGGCGGCTGCCCACCTCGTCTGCCTGCCCAGCCAGTACGGCGAGGGCGTGCCGCGCTGCCTGATCGAGGGCGCCGCGGCGGGGCGCGCGCTGGTCGCCAGCGACGTGCCGGGCTGCCGCGAGGTCTGCCGCGAGGGCGAGACCGGCCTGCTGGTGCCGCCCGGCGACCCGGCGGCGCTGGCCGGGGCCTTCCTGCGCCTCGACGCCGAGCCGGCGCTGCGCCGGACGCTCGGCGCGCGGGCGCGCGCGGTCGCCGAGAGCGAGTTCGACCTGGCCGCGGTCAACGCCCGGACCCTGGCGCTTTACGAGTCCTTGACCGAGTAGAGGCCTTCCAGGCCTCTCGGCACCGGCCCTCTCCCCCGCCCGGCCACCCACTCAGGATACTGTCGTGGGTGGCCCCCGCTTCGCGCCCGAGTGTCACTCGAGGGGCGCGGGCCGGGGCCGGCGCTGGCGGCGCCAGCGCTACCGCGCTTCTTCTTCCGGAGGGCCGACGGCGCGCAGCAGGGCGGCGCCGACCAGCGGCACGGTCAGCCAGTGGTACTGCCAGATGCCGTAGGCGACCAGGCCGATGACCGTCAGGCTGACGCCCAGGCCCATGTCGAGCGCCGCGGTCAGCGGCGGCGCCCGGCGCAGGCGCGCCAGGGCCAGCAGCAGCAGCGCGCCGCCGAGCAGCAGGCCGACCAGGCCGAGCTCGACCCAGACCTGCAGCGGCGCGTTGTGCGGGTGCAGCGGCAGCGCCTCGTGGGTCTCGTCGAAGCGCGGCGCCTCGGGCTTGGCGAGGCTGCGCGAGGCGTCGAAGCCGAAGCCGAGCAGCGGCCGCTCGGCGATCTGGCCGGCGGTGTAGTCCCAGATGAAGACCCGGTGGCGCCAGGAGAAGTCGAGGCCTTCGCGCTCGACCAGCCCGAGGTCGGCCATGCCCTTGCCGACGAGCGGCATGACCAGCGCCACGACCGCCAGGCCGCCGAGCAGGCTGCGCGCGACCAGCCGGGGCGCCGCGGCGGCGGCCAGCGCGGCGGCGAGACCGAGGGTGCAGCCGACGATCGCCGAGGCGCTGACGAAGCCGGTCAGCAGGCCGATCGTCGCCAGCGGCAGCAGCAGCGCCAGCCAGCGGCGGCCGCGCGGCAGGCGGGCGGCGAGCGCCGCGGCGGCCGGCCAGACCAGGATCGCCAGGGCGACCGCGCCGCGGTTCATCCGGTAGAGGCGGAAGGCGCCGCTCTCCGGCAGCTGGTCGACCAGCCCGGCCAGGAACAGGTTGATCGGCCGCCCGAACGCGCCCTCGACGAGCATCAGCCCGGCGGCGACCGCGACGCCGGCGAGCAGCCAGGCGCCGAGCCGGCGCCGCAGCGCCGCCGGGGCGCGGCCGGCGTGCAGGATCAGGAAGCCGCCGGCGGCCAGGGTCGGCATGACCCTGGCCCAGGTCTGCAGCGAGGTCGCCGGCTCGATCGACCAGAGCGCCGAGAGCAGGGCCCAGCCGGCGAAAGCCGAGCCGGCCAGGGCGACCGCCGGGCGCGGCCGGCTGAAGCCGGCGCCGGCCAGCCACTCGGCGAGCAGGCAGGCGGCGGCGACCGCCAGCATGAGCGGCACCACCGCGAGCGGCAGCAGCACCGCCATGCCCGGGAAGGCGAAGGCCAGCACCAGGAGGGCCGCGGCGTCGAGGCGCGACGCGAGAAGGGGGAAGGGGCGAGACATCGGCTCTCGGGGGGGCGGGCTGCTGCTCGGGCTGCTTCGGGAGACTGTGAGAAGGGCGACGGGGAGTCTGGTCGGCGAGGGGCGGGCGCGACGCGCGACCGCCGCACCGGCGACGCCGCAGCTGTCGGCGGCGGATCTTCAGGAACTCACGGCCTTTCAATGGCATGGGGCGCGGCCCCGGGGCAAGACACCGCACCGCAACAAGGCGCTTCGCCTCGGGCGAGGCGATCGGTTAGACTTCCGCGCACTTCTGCGGGACGCGAATCGGGCGAGGCGGCATGACGACGGGCGGGGGCAACGACAACCGCGGCGACGAGCCGGGCGCGAAGGATTCCCTGGTCCTGGTCACCGGTGCGGGCGGCTTCATCGGCGGCCATCTGGTGGCCGACCTGCTGCGCGACGGCCACAGCCGCGTGCGCGCCGTCGACTGCAAGCCCTTCAGCGAGTGGTACCAGCGCTTTCCAGAGGCCGACAACCGGGTGCTCGACCTGCGCGAGATCGGCGCCTGCCGCGAGGCCGCCAAGGAGGCGGCGACGATCTTCAACCTGGCGGCCGACATGGGCGGCATGGGCTTCATCGAGACCCACAAGGCCGAGTGCATGCTGACGGTGCTGATCAACACCCACATGCTGATGGCCGCCCGCGACGCCGGCACCGAGCGCTTCTTCTTCTCCTCCTCGGCCTGCGTCTACGCTGCCGACAAGCAGACCGACGCGCAGGTCACCGCACTCAAGGAGGCCGACGCCTACCCGGCGATGCCGGAGGACGGCTACGGCTGGGAGAAGCTGTTCAGCGAGCGCATGTGCCGGCACTTCCGCGAGGACTACGGCCTGGCGACGCGGGTCGCGCGCTACCACAACGTCTACGGCCCCTACGGCACCTGGGACGGCGGCCGCGAGAAGGCGCCGGCGGCGATCTGCCGCAAGGTCGTCGCGGCCAAGCTGTCGGGCCGCCACGAGATCGAGATCTGGGGCGACGGCGAGCAGACGCGCAGCTTCATGTTCATCGACGACTGCCTGACCGGCACGCGCCGGCTGCTCGCCAGCGACATCGTCGAGCCGCTCAACATCGGCTCCGACCAGCTGGTCTCGATCAACGAGCTGGTCTCGATCGTCGAGGGCATCGCCGGCATCACGCTGAAGCGCAACTACAAGCTGGACGCGCCCAAGGGCGTGCGCGGGCGCAACTCCGACAACACGCTGATCCAGGAGAAAATGGGCTGGGCCCCCTCGATTCGGCTGGAAGAGGGCATGGAAAAGACCTATCGCTGGATCCACGACCAGATGGTGGCGCGCGAGAAGGGCGCCGCCGCCGAGTAGCCCTCGGCCCGCCGCTCCCGGCCCCGCCAGGGTCCCGGCAGCGGCGCCGGAATCGAGAAGAGGCCGTGCCCGCGGGGCCGGCGCCCGGCGGCAGGCTCGCCTGTCCCGCCGGGCGCTGCCGTTCCGCGAAGGCGTGCGGCGAGGGAGCGGGATGCCGTCATCGGTGCAGCAGCGGACCAGGCATCAGGAGATCGAGTTTTGGATTTGAGCAAGGTATCGGTCGGAACCAATCCGCCGTTCGAGGTCAACGTCGTGATCGAGGTTCCGGTCGGCAGCGAGCCGGTCAAGTACGAGCTGGACAAGGACTCCGGGGCGATCTTCGTCGACCGCTTCCTGCACACGGCGATGTTCTACCCCTGCAACTACGGCTTCGTGCCGCACACGCTGTCCGACGACGGCGACCCGGTCGACGTGCTGGTCGCCGGCCCGCAGCCGGTGGTGCCCGGCGCCATCGTGCGGGCGCGGCCGATCGGCGTGCTGATCATGGACGACGAGAAGGGCGAGGACGAGAAGGTGCTGGCGGTGCCGGCCGACGCCCTGCATCCCTACTACAGCGACGTGCACTCCTGGCGCGACCTGCCGCAGATCCTGATCGACCAGATCGCCCACTTCTTCCAGCACTACAAGGACCTGGAGAAGGGCAAGTGGGTCAAGATCAAGACCTGGGGCGAGCCCGGCGAGGCCCACAAGATGATCGAGAAGGCGATGCGCCGCCACGACGAGGCCGAGGCGGCCAAGGGCGGCAAGTAGGCGCCGGCGGGCCGGCCGAGTCGGGCCGACCCAGGCGGGCTTGTTCCTCAGGCGGGCTTGTTCCTCAGGCGGCCCGCGCGCGCCGCGCCAGGGCGCTCGCGGCCTGGCTGAGCAGGAACAGCAGCAGCGCGGCGACGACGATGCTCGGGCCGGTCGGCGTGTCGGCCAGGTAGGAGCCGCCGATGCCGCCGGCGACCGAGAGGCTGCCGGCGGCCGCGGCGATCAGCGCCATGGCGACCGGCGTGCGCGCCAGCGGCCGGGCGGCGGCGGCCGGCACGATCAGCAGCGAGGTGATCAGCAGGATGCCGACCACCTTCATGGCCAGCGCCACGGTCAGGGCCAGCAGCAGCGTCAGGGCGAAGCGCAGGGCCAGCACCGGCTGACCCTCGGCGCGCGCCATGTCCTCCTGCAGGGTCGCGAGCAGCAGCGGCCGCCAGAGCGCCGCCAGCACGCCGACCAGCAGCGCGCCGCCGCCCCAGATCCACAGCAGGTCGCGGGAGCGCACCGCCAGTACGTCGCCGAACAGGTAGCCCATCAGGTCGACGCGCACGCCCTCGGCGAAGGACAGCACGACCAGGCCGATGGCCAGGCCGGAGTGGGCGAGCAGGCCGAGCAGCGTGTCGGTGGCGAGCTGGCGCTGCTGCTGCAGGCCGACCAGCAGCACCGCGAAGGCGAGGCCGGCGAAGACGATGGCCAGCGTGGCCTCGAGGTCGAGCAGCAGGCCGATCGCGATGCCGAGCAGCGCCGAGTGGGCGAGGCTGTCGCCGAGATAGGCCATGCGCCGCCAGACCACGAAGCAGCCGAGCGGACCGGCGAGCAGCGCGACGCCGATGCCGGCGGCCAGCGCGCGCAGCAGGAAATCGTCGAGCATCTAGCCTCCGGTGCCGGTCGCCGGCGGCGCGGTCTCGCCGCTCAGCGCGTGGTCGTGGTCGTGATGGTGATGGTAGAGCCCGAGCGCCCGGGCCGAGCCGCCGAACAGTTCGGCGAAGGACGGGTCGAGGCCGACGGCCTCCGGGCTGCCGGTGCAGCAGACGTGGTGGTTCAGGCAGACCACCCGGTCGGCGCCGGCCATGACCACGTGGAGGTTGTGCGAGACCAGCAGCACGCCGCAGCCGCGCCGGTCGCGGACCCGGCCGATCAGGTCGAAGAGCGCGGCCTGGCCCGCGACGTCGACCGCGCTCGCCGGTTCGTCGAGCACCAGCAGGTCGCTGCCGCGCAGGATCGCCCGGGCCAGCATGACGCGCTGCAGCTCGCCGCCGGACAGCTCGTGGATCTGCGCGTCCCAGAGATGCGGCACGCCGACCTCGGCCAGCGCCTGGCGGCGCTCGGCCTCGGGGCGCCTCGTCGGCAGCGAGAGCAGGCCGGCGACCGGCAGCGGCAGGCTTGCGTCGAGCGCCAGGCGCTGCGGCACGTAGCCGACCTTGAGATCCGGCGCGCGGGCGACGCTGCCGCGGTCGGGGCGCAACAGGCCGAGCAGGACCCGTACCAGCGTCGACTTGCCCGAGCCGTTGGGGCCGATCAGGCTGACGATCTCGCCGCGGCGGATCGAGAAGTCGACGGCCTTCAGGGCCTCGCGGCCGGCGAAGCTGACGCTGACCTGCCGCGCCTCGGCGAGCCGCTCGCTCATGCTCGGCCTGTCGGTCCGGGGGCCGCAGTGGCCTCCGCCTCGCGGCAGGGCGCGCAGAGCCCGAGCAGCTCGACCGTGCGCTGCTCGATGACGAAGCCGAGCCTGCCCGCCTCGCGGTCGATCGCCCGATCGATGGCGCGGGCGTCGAGCTCGGCGGCGGTGCGGCAGCGCCGGCAGATGAAGAAGTGCCCGCTGTGGCGGCGCTCCGGGGCCGGGCAGCCGATGAAGGCGTTGAGGCTCTCGATGCGGTGGATCAGGCCCTGGGCCTGCAGGAAGTCGAGCGCCCGGTAGACCGTCGGCGGCGCCACGCGGCCGCGCGTCTGCCCGAGGGCGTCCAGGATGTCGTAGGCGCCCTGGGGGGCGTGGCCCGACCAGACCAGCTCGAGCACGCGGCGCCGCAGCTCGGTCAGGCGCTCGCCGCGATCGGCGCAGAGCCGCTCGGCGCGGTCGAGCGCGTCCGCGATGCAGGCGTCGTGATCGTGGCGGGGCGGCAGGAAGGCCAGCGGTTCGTCGGTCATCGGGCAAATCTAGCTTGACGGCAGCATGTTATAAAATAACATTCTTGATCTCCGCAGACGACAAGGAACGCACCCGTGGCTGCCAAGCTCAGGACACTCTCGCTCGCCCTCTCCGTCGCCGCGCCTGTCGCGCTGACCGCCGCGCTGACCGCCGCGCTCGCCACCGTCGCCGCCGGCCCGGCGCGGGCCGACGAGGCGCCCCGCGTCGTCACGACGATCGCGCCGCTGCACAGCCTGGCCGCCCAGGTCATGCAGGGCGTCGGCGAGCCGACCCTGCTGATCGAGGGCGGCGCCTCGCCGCACGCCTACAGCCTGCGCCCCTCGGAGGCGGCGGCGCTGCAGCGGGCCGACCTGGTGGTCTGGACGGGGCCGGCGCTGGAGAGCTTCCTGGCGCAGGGCCTGGAGTCGCTCGCCCCGGACGCGCGCCACCTCGAGATCCTGGCGCTGCCCGGCCTCGGGCTGCGTGCCCAGCGCGAGGGCGCCGAGTGGGAGAGCCACGACCACGCCCATGACCACGCCCACGACGACGGGCACGACGACGGGCACGACCATGACGACGACCACGATCGAGGTCATGCCCACGAGGCGGAGCACCAGCACGACGACGACCATTCCCACGGGGAAGAACACGCCCACGGGGAAGAACACGCCCACGAAGAAGACCACGGCGACGCGGGAGAGGACGCTCACGGCCACGACCACGCCGACGGGCGCCCCGAGGGGGCGCTCGACCCCCATGTCTGGCTGGCCCCGGCCAACGGCCAGCGCATCCTGGAGGCGATCGCCGGCGCACTCGCCGAGCTCGACCCGGCGCATGCCGCGCGCTACCGGCAGAACGCCGCGGACGCCCGGGCGCGCCTCGATGCGCTCTCCGACGAGCTCGCGGCTCGGCTGGAGCCGGTGGCGGACAAGCCCTTCATCGTGTTCCACGACGCCTACGGCTACTTCGAGGAGGCGTTCGGGCTGAACGCCGTCGGCTCCGTGACCGTCAGCCCGGAACAGGCGCCCTCCGCCCGCCGCATCGCCGAGCTGCGCGAGCGGATCGAGGCGCTCGGTGCCGTCTGCCTGTTCCGCGAGCCGCAGTTCGCGCCGCGCCTGGTCGAGACGCTGGCGGAGGGAACCGGTGTCCGGGTCGGCGTCCTCGACCCGCTCGGCGCCGATCTGACGCCGGGTCCGGAGGCCTACGCGCAACTGCTGCGGGGCCTTGCGCTGCATCTCGCCGACTGCCTCGGCGGGGCCGGCTGAGAACCCCGGCTCGCTCGCCTTCGTTGCGGCCCGACCGCGACCGGGCGCCCCTTGACCGCATGCCCCGGCGAGCGGATATCTCGGTCAGGGGATAAAGGAGCGAAGCCATGGCGATCTTGAGAACGCTGCTGGGCCGGGCCGTGCAACACGTCGCCAGCGACCCGCGGACGCGGGAGAAGGCCAAGACTTTCGTGCGCGAGGAGGTCGCGCCGCGCGCCCGCGACGCCGCCGGCAAGGGCCGCGACACCTACGAGCTGCTGCGCGACGACTGGCGCGAGACCGGCGAGAAGGCGCCCCAGGACGATTCGGCGGCGCGCCGCGCCGGGCGCTTCTTCGGCAAGGTCCACAACCGGCTCAACCAGGAACCGCGCGAGTAGCCCGGTTTCGGGGACGGCTCTGCGGCCGAAGGAAAACGGGGCGGCCTCGCGGCCGCCCCGTCAGTCGTTCCGCTCCGGACGCGGGCGTCAGGAGCCGATGACGCCGCCGCCCTGCTTGGTGATCGCCACGACCGAGGGCCGCGGCGGCATGCCGTCCTGGAAGTCGGGCCAGCGTGTCGCCGGATCCTCGAAGGTCGAGGCCCGCTCGAAGCCCGGATAGTTCTTCGTGCCGTCCGTCGCGACGTGCTGGACGGCCACGAACAGCGTCTCGTCGCCCGGCGCGAAGCAGGGGCCGCACATCTCGGCGCCGACCGGCACGCGGAAGAACATGCGGCCGGTGCCGCGCAGCTCGCCTTCGGTCTCCATCGCCCAGACGCCGTCGGCGGTGCCCGACTTGACCCAGCCGGAGCCCTGGTCGGTGGTCACCCACAGCCGACCCTGGTGGTCGACCGCGCAGTTGTCGGGCGCCGCGAACCAGCCGTTGTCGCTGGTCGCCGGGTTCCAGGCCGCGCCGATGTCGGCGACCTTCGGGTCGCCGCACTTGACCAGGATGTCCCAGCGGAAGGTCTCGGCGGCGAAGTCGTCGGCCGTCTCGCTGATCTCGATGATGTGGCCGAAGGCGTTGTCGGGCCGCGGGTTGGCGGCATTGACTTGGTCGGCGCCACGCTTCGTGTTGTTGGTCAGCATGACGTAGACCTTGCCGGTCTGCGGGTTCGGCTGGATGTCCTCGGGGCGGTCCATCTTGGTGGCGCCGAGGGCGTCGCCGGCGAGCAGCGCGTCGATCACCACGTCGGCCTGGCTGGCGAAGCCGTTCGCCTCGGTGAGCGGGCCCTCGCCCTGGACCAGCGGCAGCCACCGGCCGCTGCCGTCCTCGTCGAACCGGGCGACGTAGAGCGTGCCCTCGTCGAGCAGGTCCCTGTTGGCGGCGCGGTCGTTCGGGTCGTAGCTGCCGGCGGTGACGAACTTGTAGACGTAGTCGAAGCGCTCGTCGTCGCCCATGTAGACGACGACCTGACCGCGCGGGCCGACCACCGTCTCGCCGCCCTCGTGTTTGAAGCGGCCGAGGGCGGTGCGCTTCTTCGGCGTCGAGGCCGGGTCCATGACGTCGACCTCGACGATCCAGCCGTGGCGGTTCGACTCGTTCGGCTCCTTGGCCACGTCGAAGCGGTCGTAGTACTTGGCCCAGGCGTACCAGCCGCCGGGCACGCCGTAGCGCTCCTTCTTGGCGGCATCGGCGAGGCCCGCGGCGTCGCCGGAGAAGTAGCCGTGGAAGTTCTCCTCGGCCATCAGGTAGGTGCCCCAGGGCGTGATGCCGCCGGCGCAGTTGTTGAAGGTGCCGACGACCTTGGTGCCGCTCTGGTCGGCCGAGGTCTTCATGCGCTCGTGGCCGGCGGCCGGGCCGGTCAGCGCCATCTCGGTGGAGCCGGCGGTGATGCGCCGGTTGTACTGGCCGTCGGGCACCACGGCCCACTTGCCGTCCTGCTTGCGGATTTCGACCACCGTACCGCCGTGGGCGGCCATCTCGATGTCGACCAGCTCCCTGGTCATGCCGGCGAAGTCGTTGTCGCCGCCCGGCTCGCCGGGCAGGCCCGGGAACATGACCTCGGCGTTGGTGTACTCGTGGTTGACGCAGAGCAGGCCGCGCTCGCCGCTCCCGGAGCCGGCCGGCAGCGGCACGAAGCCGAGGAAGTCGTTGTTGTAGCCGAACTGCCGGGCCTGCGCGGCGGCACTCTGCTTCATCGGATCGAAGGCCGGCGCGCCCTTGATCACCGGGTCGCCCCAGCGGACCAGGACGTCGGCGTCGTAGCCAGGGGCGACGTGATGGGTCTCGTCGACGCCGTGCTCGATCTCGGTGAAGCCGTAGGAGCTGCTCGCCGCCAGCGCCTGCCTGCGGGTCAGGGCGAGGCCGGCGCCGCCGGCGAGGGCCGAGACGGCGGCGACCCCCAGCATGCCGCGCAGCACGTCGCGACGGCCGAAGCGGGCGTTGATGACGTCGCCGAGGGTCGGGTTGCCGCTGTCGTTGCGGCCGATGTCCTCGGAGGCCTCGTAGGCCTCGGCCCGGCAGGAAAACTCGCTCATGTCGATGGTCGGACGCTTGCTGTCCATGTCTTCGCTCTCCCTTTCGAACAAGCGGAAAAGCCGCGTCCCGGTGACTGGATGATCCGGTCCCGGCCGGCGTCGCGCGTCTCATGGCGCGCTGCTCCGGCGTTGTTAGAAGGCGTCCGCGACAGTCCGGTTACGTGTCCGTGAAATTGCGTCGACGACCCGCAGGGTGCGTCGGCGGGCCGCACGGGCATTGCCGAGGATCCAAGCTGCCCCGGCCTGCGTAGACTCCCTCATGACCTGCCTTCCGCCTTGCGCCGTCGGCCTCCGCGACAGCGGCGCCGGCGGCCGATCGCACGGCCGTTGACGCCGTGGCCTGCGACCGTCTGGTGCTGGTCCTGGGCGACCAGCTGAGCCTCGGGCTCGCCTCGCTGCGCGACCTCGATCGCGAGCGCGACCGCGTGCTGATGGCCGAGGTCGAGACCGAGGCGACCTATGTGCGCCACCACAAGAAGAAGCTCGCCCTGGTGTTCTCGGCGATGCGGCACTTCGCCGCCGATCTCGCCGGGCGCGGCGTCGCGCTCGACTACCGGCGGCTCGACGAGGCAGAGCCGGCGGGCAGCCTCTATGAGGCGGTCGCGGTGGCCTGCGCGGCGCACGACCCGCAGGAGGTCGTGCTGGTGGAGCCCGGCGAGTGGCGGCTCCGGCAGGAGATGGAGGGCTGGGAGAAGCGGCTCGGTCGGCCCGTACGCCTGCTGGAGGACGACCGCTTCCTCTGCTCGCGCGCCGACTTCGCGGCCTGGGCCGAAGGGCGAAAGAGCCTGCGCATGGAGCACTTCTATCGCGAGATGCGCCGCCGCAGCGGCTTCCTGATGGCCGCCGACGGCGAGCCCGAGGGCGGGAAGTGGAACTTCGACCACGACAACCGCAAGGCCCTGCCGGCCGACGCCGAGATCCCGCGGCCCTACCAGGCGCGCGTCGACGCGGTCACCGAGGAGGTGCTCGAGCTCGTCGAGCAGCGTTTCTCCGACCACTTCGGCAGCCTCAGGCCGTTCCACTACGCGGTCACCGCCGAGCAGGCGGAGCGCGCGCTCGAGTCCTTCGTGGAGAAGCGCCTGGCGTCTTTCGGCGACTACCAGGACGCCATGCGCCAGGACGAGCCCTTCCTGTTCCACGCGACGATCGCCGCCTACCTCAACCTCGGCCTGCTCGACCCCCACGCCCTCTGCGCGCGGGCCGAACGCGCCTATCACGAGGGCGGGGCGCCGCTGAACGCCGTCGAGGGCTTCATCCGCCAGGTCCTCGGCTGGCGCGAGTACGTGCGCGGCCTCTACTGGCTCGAGATGCCGGCGTACGCAGAGCGCAACGCCCTGGAGGCCAGGCGGCCGCTGCCGCGCTTCTGGTGGACCGGCGAGACCGACATGGCCTGTCTCGCCCAGGCCGTCGGCCAGACCCGAGACGAGGCCTACGCGCATCACATCCAGCGGCTCATGGTGCTCGGCAACTTCGCGCTGCTCGCCGGGCTCGCACCCGCGGCGGTGAACTACTGGTACCTGGTGGTCTACGCCGACGCCTACGAGTGGGTGCAGCTGCCGAACACCCACGGCATGGTGCTCTGGGCCGACGGCGGCCGGCTCGCCTCCAAGCCCTACGCGGCCAGCGGCAAGTACATCGACCGCATGAGCGACCACTGCCGGCACTGCCGCTACGACCCCAAGCAGAGCGCGGGCGACACGGCCTGCCCGTTCAACGCGCTCTACTGGGACTTCATCGCCCGCCACCGCGAGCGCTTCCGGGGAAATCCGCGCATGGCCATGCCGTTGCGCAGCCTGGAGCGCATGGCGCCGGAGCGGGTCGAGCGCATGAGACGCCGGGCCGGGGCCTTCCTCGACAGCCTGGACTACGCCGAGGAGGGCGAATGGTGAGCAACGGACCCGTATGGATCACCGGGGCGAGCAGCGGCATCGGCCGCGCGCTGGCGCTGCGTCTGGCCGACCAGGGGCGCTTCGTCGTCGCCTCGGCGCGTTCGGCCGACAAGCTGGAGTCCCTGGCCGCCGAGGCCGAGCCGCTGGCCGGCCGGATCGTCGCCTGGCCGCTCGACGTGACCGACGCCGCGGCGGTCGCCCAGGCCGTGCCGGCGATCGAGGCGGAGCACGGCGCGATCGCCCAGGCCGTGCTCAACGCCGGCAGCCACACGCCGATGGCGGCCCGGGAGTTCTCCAGCGAGACGCTGCGCAAGCTGGTCGAGCTCAACGTCTTCGGCGCGGCACACTGCCTGGAGGCGCTGATCCCGACGATGCTCGCTCGGCGCGCCGGGCGCATCGCCGTGGTCGCCTCGGTCGCCGGCTACTGCGGGCTGCCGACCGCCGGCGCCTACGCGCTGACCAAGGGCGGACTGATCCATCTCTGCGAGGCGCTCCGGCCCGAACTGGCCGAGGCCGGGGTCGTGCTGCAGGTCGTCAACCCGGGCTTCGTCAAGACGCCGCTGACCGACCGCAACGCGTTCGACATGCCCTTCCTAATGGAGGTCGAGGACGCCGCCAGAGCCTTCGAGAAGGGCCTCGAATCCGACCGCTTCGAGATCGTCTTCCCGGCGGCCATGCACTGGTCGATGCGCCTGCTGCGCTTCCTGCCCTACGGGCTGTTCTTCCGGATCACCCGCCGGATGATTCCGAAGCGGGAAGGCGGTTGACGCCGTTCAGGCCGCGGCGACCTGCCGCTCGGCCAGCGGCTCCGGACGGGCGAAGAAGATGCTCGCCTCGCCGAGGCGCAGGCCGGCCTTGTAGACCCGAGCGCGGTTGACCAGCACGCCGCCCGGCAGCAGGAACATCCAGTCGTCGAAGCGCACGCGGACCCGGCGGCCGCCGATCGACAGCGCGATGCGGTAGCTGAAGTTGAGGGCGTTGCCGGCGACGCGCAGCGGCACCTCGCCCTCGACTTCGTCGCAGGCCGCGAGGTAGCGGCCTTCGGCCTGCCGCGTCAGGCGCCAGACGCGCCGATCCCGTTCGCCGTCGGAGAAGCTGACGTGTTCGTCGAGGGTCAGGGTCCGGCCGTCCCAGCGGCCCTGGATCGCGACCTGGAAGTCGCGGCGCAGGCGGCCGAAGCGGTCCTCGAAGATGCCCCAGGCGCGGGTCTCGCCCGCGAAGTAGTCTTCGGGCACGAAGGCCGGGCCACGCCCGGCGAAGCTCTCGATCCTCATGGCCCCACCCCTAAGATCCCTCACCCTATGGAACCTAGGGCGGGGGGCGCCGCGGGAAAGCCCTGCGCGGCGCTCAGCCTGCGCTCACCGCCAGCTGGCGGACGTCGATGCGGCCGGTGCGGAAGCCGGCCTCGCAGTAGGCCAGGTAGTAGGCCCAGAGACGCCGGAAGCGCTCGTCGAAGCCCTGCCCGGCGATCTCCGGCCAGGCCGTGTCGAAGCGCTCGCGCCAGGCCGCCAGGGTGCGCGCGTAGTCGGCGCCGTAGTCGTGGTGCTCGCCGAGCGCCAGGCCGGCCGCCTCGATCTCCCGGCGCAGCACAGACGGCGACGGCAGCATGCCGCCGGGAAAGACGTGGCGCTGGATGAAGTCGGCGCCGCGCCGGTAGGAGTCGTAGAAGCGGTCGGCGATGGTGATGACCTGCAGGCCGGCGCGTCCGCCGGGCGCCAGGCTGCGGCGGAGCTGGCGGAAGAAGGCCGGCCAGTAGGCCTCGCCGACCGCCTCCAGCATCTCGATCGAGACGATGCGGTCGTAGCGCTCCTCGACGTCGCGGTAGTCCTGGTGGCGGATCTCGACGCGCTCGTCGAGGCCGGCGGCGGCGATGCGCTGTCTGGCGAAATCGTGCTGGGCGCGCGAGACGGTGATCGCGGTGACCCGGGCGTCCAGGGCCCGCGCGGCGTACTCGGCGAAGCCGCCCCAGCCGCAGCCGATCTCCAGCACCCGGTCGCCGGGCTCGATGCCGGCGAGCGCGGCGATGCGCCGGTACTTCTCGTCCTGGGCGGCGGTCAGGCTGGCCGTGGCCGGCGTGAAGACCGCCGAGGAGTAGGTCATCCCCGGGTCGAGCCAGAGGCGATAGAAGTCGTTGCCGAGGTCGTAGTGCGCGGCGATGTTGCGGCGCGCACCGCGCCGCGTGTTCGGGCGCAGGCGGTGCGCCAGGCGCGCGGCGGCGCGGAACAGCGGCTTGCCGCGCAGCACCGCGCTCCAGGCGTCCTTGTTGCGCGCGCCGATCAGCAGGAAGCCGCGCAGGTCGTCGCAGTCGACGTCGGCGTCCAGGTAGGCTTCGGCGAAGCCGTTGGCGCCGCCGAGCAGCAGGCGGCGCACGAAGCGCGGACGACGCACGCTCAGCTCGACGCTCGGGCCGGGCTCCGCCCCTTCGAAGAGATGGCGCGTGCCGTCCGGCAGGACCAGCGTGACGCGGCCGCAAAGCAGGCGCCGGCCGAGGGCGATCAGCAGGCCGTAGCCGGCGACAGGCGGCAGGCGGTCGAGCGGGGTTGGCAGGGCTTTCTCGACGAGGGTCATGCAGCGTCCGTCATTCCGCGGGCTGGTGGGCGGGGAGTGTCAGAGGGCGGGCCGCGGCGGCGTCGAGGACCGGCGTCACCTCGGCGGCCGGCGGCGCCGGGCGCCGGTGGAAGCGCGCGCCCTTGAGCCACAGCCGCAGGGCCTGCCAGTGGATCGCCGCGATGACCTTGAGGGTCAGCAGCGGGAAGGCGACGAAGGCGCGCGCCAGGCGGCGGTCGTCGAGCGGCGCGCGGCGGCCGGTCTGGGTCGCGACCAGCACCTCGCCCTCCGGCAAGTCCTCGCGGATCAGCACCGACAGGCGCTCGCCCGGCTCGTGCAGGCGGAAGCGGTAGCCGCCGTCCATCGGCAGGAAGGGCGAGACGTGGAAGCCCTTGGCGCAGGCCTGGCGCAGCGGCTGCTCCGGCCGGTGCGCCTCGGCGACCGGCAGCAGGTAGCCGTGCTTGTCGCCGAAGGTGTTGCGGACTTCGTAGAGCACCGCCCGCAGGCGATCCGAAGAGTCCCGGCAGAACCAGATGGTCAGCGGGTTGAAGACGTAGCCGAGCACCCGCGGGAAGCACAGCAGCTCGATGCGCCCGCGGCCCCCGGCGATGTCGGTCGCGATGTCGCTCTCGATCCCGGCCTCGGCCAGGCGGGCCGCGATCCAGGGCCGCAGCGGCCGGCCGTCGCGACCGCCGTGGTCGCGGTCGTGAAAGGAGAAGAGATTGAAGCGGTTGTGCGAGAACAGCCGCAGCTCGCGGTCGAGCCGGGGCAGCTCGTCGAGGTCGAGCAGCAGCGAGAACACGCGGTAGCGGAAGCGGTGCCGGAACGGCAGCAGCCGCTTGTGCATGACCTCGCCGGTATAGAGCCGGGAGCGCATCGCGGGCGGCCGCCTACTCGGCGGCCTGCAGGCGCTGCGCCGGCGCCGCGTTGGCCGCGGCCGGCGAGGCCGGCACCACGCTGCCCGCCCAGGGCGCCGGGCTGCCCAGGGCCTCGGCGACGGCGAAGCCGGCCTCCAGGCCGTCCTCGTGGAAGCCGTAGCCGCACCAGGCGCCGCAGAACCAGACACGGTCCCGCCCCTGGATGCCGGGCAGCGCGCGCTGGGCCGCGATCGCCGCGTCGTCGAGCAGCGGATGGTCGTAGTCGAAGCGCCCATGCACCAGCGCGGGGTCGGGGTGCTTCAGCGGGTTGAGCGAGACGAAGAGCGGCACGGCGGGATCGATCGGCTGCAGTCGGTTCATCCAGTAGGTGACGGAGACGGCGCGGTCCCGGCCGCCGCCGGGGTCGCCGGCTGCCCCGGATCCGTCTGTCCCCGGGGCGACGCCGCCGGCGCTCAGATAGTTCCAGCTCGCCCAGACCGCGCGCCGCTTCGGCATCAGCGCCGGATCGGAATGCAGGATGGCGCGGTTCGGCTGAAAACGCACGTTCTCCAGGAGCGCGCGCTCGTCTTCGGCCGCCGCGCTCCCGAGGATGGCGAGCGCCTGGTCGCCGTGGCAGGCCAGCACCACCTCGTCGAAGCGCTCCAGCCCGCCGTTCGCGTCGCGCAGCAGCACGCCCTCGGCGCGGCGCTCCAGGCCGACGACCGGGGTCGAGAGGCGCAGGCGCGGCCCCAGCTCGGCGGCGATGCGCTCGACGTAGCGGCGGCTGCCGCCGGCGACCGTGCGCCAGCGCGGCCGGTCGGCTGCCTGCAGCAGGCCGTGGTTGCGGAAGAAGCGCAGGAAGGAGCGCAGCGGAAAGCGGCGCACGTCGGACAGCGGTGACGACCAGATCGCCGCCGCCATCGGCATCAGGTGCTCCTCGACGAAGACGCGGCTGTAGCCGCGCTCGGCGAGCCAGTCGCCGATCGCCGGTTCGGGCTCTCCCGGCGCCGCAGGGGCGTCGAGCAGCGCCGGCGCCTCGCGATAGAAGCGCAGGATGTCGCGCAGCAGGCGCCAGGTGCGCGGCCGCAGGAAGTTGACGCGCTGGGCGAACAGGCCGCCGAGGCTGCCGGCGTACTCGAAAGCGCCGTCGTCGGCCGAGAAGGAGAAGGACATGTCCGACGCGGCGGTCTCGACGCCGAGGGCGTCGAACAGGCGGATCAGGTTCGGGTAGTTTCGCTCGTTGTAGACGATGAAGCCGGTGTCGACGGCGATGCGGCGCGGCCCGCCTGCGGCGCGGCCGGGGCCGGACGGCAGCTCGACCTCCACCGTGTTGGCGTGTCCGCCCGCCCGGTCGCCGGCCTCGTAGACCACGACCTCGTTGTCGCGGGCGAGCAGCCAGGCCGCGCCGAGGCCGGCGATCCCGGCACCGACCACGGCGATGCGGCGCGGAGCGACGCTGTCGGGTGCAGCGCCGCGCGCGGCGGAAGCCAGGGGCAGAACCGTCACTCGGCGGCGTCCTTCTTGATCTCCTCGAAGGCGGCGAGCGCCTTCTGCCGGGCCCGCTGGTGGTCGACCAGCGGCTCGGGATAGCTGTCGCCCAGGCGTACGCCGGCGTCCTGCAGGACCTCCGCCGGCGCCTCCCAGGGCTTGTGCAGCCAGCGGTCGGGCAGGCCGGCGAGCTCCGGCACCCAGTGCCGTACGTACGTGCCCTCGGGGTCGAACTTCTCGCCCTGCAGGACCGGATTGAAGATGCGGAAGTAGGGCGCTGCGTCGGCGCCGCAACCGCTGACCCACTGCCAGCTCGCCGCGTTGTTGGCGAGATCGGCGTCGACAAGCGTGTCCCAGAACCAGGCTTCGCCGCGCTGCCAGGGGATCAGCAGGTCCTTGACCAGGAAGGAGCCGACGACCATGCGTACGCGGTTGTGCAGCCAGCCGGTCTGCCAGAGCTGGCGCATGCCGGCGTCGACGATGGGATAGCCCGTCCGGCCCTTTGTCCAGGCGCGGAACGCGGCCTCGTCGTCGGACCAGGGGAAGGCGCGGAAATTCTCGCGCCAGGGCTGCTCCGGAAGGGCGGGGTGGTGGTAGAGCAGGTGATAGGAGAACTCCCGCCAGGCCAGCTCAGACAGGAACTTCCAGGCCGACTTGCCGGCCTTGCCGGGCTGGCCGCCCTGGCGCTCCAGGAAGTCCTGGGTCGCCGCCCAGACCTGGCGCGGGCCGATCTCGCCGAAGTGCAGGTGCGGCGAGAGGCGCGAGGTCGACTCCAGGTCGGGCCGGTTGCGCTCCTCGCCGTAATCCTCGATCGCGTGCTGCAGGAAAGCGCCGAGGCGGCCCTGGGCGGCGGCTTCGCCGGGCGTCCAGGTTTCGCGCAGGCCCCCGGCCCAGTCCGGCCGGGTCGGCAGCAGCTGCCAGTCCTCGAGCGCGTCGCTCTCCAGACCCTCGACGCCGGTCATCGCGCCGGGCGTCGGCCAGGGCGGCGCCACCTCCCTCTGCTGCAGCGCTCGCCAGAACGGCGAGTAGACGCCGTAGGGCCCGCCCTGCCCGGTCTTCACGGTCCAGGGCTCGTGCAGCAGCGCGGCGTTGAAGCTCTCGGTCTCCAGCCCCTCGTCGGCGAGCGCCTGCTTCAGCTGCCTGTCGCGCGCGACGCGCCAGGGCTCGTAGCAGCGGTTCCAGTAGACCGCGCCGGCGCCGCTCTCGCGCGCCACGGCCGGCACGATCTCGGCCGCCCGGCCGCGGCGCAGGACCAGCGCGACGCCCTTCTTCGCCAGGGCCTCGGCGAGGGCGGCCAGCGAGCCGTGCAGCCACCAGCGCTGGGCGCCGCCGAAGCTCCAGTCTCCCGCGTCTTCGTCGTCCAGCACGAAGAGCGCGGCCACGGGTCCGCCGCGCCCGGCCGCTGCGTGGAGCGCCGGATTGTCGGAGAGGCGGAGGTCGAGGCGGAACCAGACGAGGGTCGGCGAGACGGTCAAGGGGACTCCCGGGACGGTCGACAGAGGGGGCGGGCGGGACGGCTCTCGCCATAACGCGCCGGCCTGCGCGTGCACCTTTCATCTACGCAGGCCGCAGCGCCCTGGATCACTCACGACCGACCTAAATCTTTGTGATTTTTCAATCGCTTGATCAGCCATCGGGCGGCGCTAGCTACCGGCTCGTCCAGCGGGCGAGAGGCCCGCGCCCACCCGAGCCATCACGAGGAGAAGCTTGAGATGCGTATCCTGAGCCGCCTGACCGTTACCGCCGCCGCGGCAGCCGTGGCGCTGCCGCTGGCCCTGTCGGCCGGCGCCGCCAAGGCCGCCGACATCGTCGACACCGCGGTGTCGGCCGGCGACTTCACGACCCTGGTCGCCGCCGTCAAGGCCGCCGGACTGGTCGAGACCCTGAAGGGCGAGGGGCCCTTCACCGTCTTCGCGCCGACCGACGCGGCCTTCGCGAAGCTGCCCGAGGGCACCGTCGAAGAGCTGCTGAAGCCGGAGAACAAGGAGCAGCTGGTCGCGATCCTCACCTACCACGTGGTGCCCGGCAAGGTGATGGCCGCCGACGTCGCCGGCAAGCAGGCCATGGTCGAGACCGTCCAGGGCTCGACGCTCGAGGTCGACGCCATGGGCGGCGGCGTCATGGTCGACGAGGCCAGCGTCGTGCAGGCCGACATCGAGGCCGACAACGGCGTCATCCACGTCATCGACCAGGTGGTGATGCCGCAGTAACCGCGGCCAACCTCCCGCGGCGGGCCGGTCTCTCCGGAGGCCGGCCCGTTCGCGTCCGGGCAGCGGCGTCAGGCGATCGGCACGAGCCGGCTGTGTGGGAAGCGGTAGACCGCCCGGCGGCCGAGCAGCGCGACCTCGAAGCCGGCGGGGAAGAGCGCGCGCAGGGGCGGGCTGAGCACGTCGAGCCCGCCCGCGAAGGCGCCGAAGGCCGGCAGGATCAGGCGCCGTCCGTCGCCGACGAAGCAGCGCGCCGAGATCGCGCGGGCCTTGAGGTCGACCCGCGCCTTGGGATGGAAGTGGCCGGAGAGCTCGCCCGCGACGGCGTCTCTGGCCGCCTCGTGGCGCAGGACCAGGCCGTCCTGCTCCAGTGCCGGCAGGACGCGGCCGCCGAGCTCCTCCGGCGGCTCGGGATCGTGGTTGCCGGCGATCCAGATCCACTCGAGGCCGGCGGCCAGCCGCCGGATCGCCGCCCGCGCCTCGGGCGCCAGGCGCGCCGCGGCCGCGCGGTCGTGGAAGGAGTCGCCCAGGCAGACCAGGCGGCGCGGCCGGCGCCGCGCGACCGCGGCCGCCAGCCGCTCCAGCGTCGCCGCCGTGTCGTAGGGCGGCAGTAGCTGGCCGCGCGCGGCGTAGGCCGAGCCCTTCTCCAGGTGCAGGTCCGCGACGACCAGGGTCTCGCGCCCCGGCCACCAGAGCGCGCCGCAGGGCTCGGGCACCAGGGCCCTGCCGTTGACGGCGAGCTCCAGCCGGCCTGCGGGCTTGGTAAGCGGCAGGGGTGAATCGAGAACGCTCTGCATCGGCGCATCCTAGCGGCTGGCCGGCGGACGGCAAGCAGGCGCGGCTGCGGCATGGCGTGGCGGCTCCCGGCGCCGGATTGCATCCGCGGCGCAGATGGCCGAGGATCCGCGCCCCGCGGGAGCAGGCTTCGGGAGGGGGCATGAGGCACAAGGGGCCAGGCATTGGGGGTGACGGAGGGCAGCCGGTGCCGGCCCGGCTCCCTGCATTCCCAATCGGCCCCGCCGCCCGCTGACCCGTGCTGTCGCGGCGCGTCGGCAGTTCCGCCCTGGCGGGCGGCAGGAGGGGCAGGCTGCGGGCCCTGATGCCGGCGCTGCTGGCCATGCTCTGCACCCTGGCACCGCTGTTCTCCGCTCCTTCGGCGGCCTCTTACCTCTCGGCCACCGTGGGCGGCCACGTGACGGTCGGCTGGTCGAACCAGCCGCCCTACCAGTTCCAGGAGCTGCACGGCGGCGACGACGTCGTCACCGGCCTCGACGCCGTGCTGGTGCGCGAGGCGGCCGAGCGAGCCGGCTTCACCCTGTCGTTCGAGCACGTCGACTTCGCGCGCGGGCTGGAAGCGCTGCGCGACGGCCGGCTCGACGTGCTGATCGGCGCCTACAAGAGCCCGGAACGCCTGGGCTACGCGCGCGCCTCCCGGCCCTACCGCATCGGCCGCGACCGCCTGTTCGTCGCGGCCGGCAGGGACCTGCCGGCGGTCGGCGATGTCGATGCGCTGTTCGACGCCCTGCTCGAGCGGCGGCTCTCCATCGCGGTGGCCCGGCGCTACGACTGGGGAGAGGCGGCCGGCCCGGGCCTCGAACGGCTCGACGCCGCCGGGCTGGTGCGCTGGACCGATGGGCTGGCGGAGGCGGGGCGCCTGGCCATTCTCGGCGAGGTCGACGGGTTTCTCGGCGACCAGCTGGCCGGGCTCGCCCTGCTCCGCGACAACGGCGCGACCGGGCGCCTGACCCTGCATCCGCTGGTGCTGCAGGTGCGCTCGATCCACATGCTGTTCTCGCGCGACGGCCTCTCGGCGGCCGAGGCCGGGGCCTTCGACCGAGCGCTCGCGGAGCTCGACCGGGAGGGGCGCGTGCGCGAGATCGCGCAGGGCTTCGCCAGCGCGCTGTCGCTGTCGGTCGCCTTCCGCTCGGACCTGATCGACCTGTTCTTCATCGTCGGCATCGTCGCCTTCTCGATCTCCGGCGTGGTCATCGCGCGCACCGGCGAGTACTCGATCTTCGGGGCGCTCGTGCTCGCCTCGCTGCCGGCGCTGGGCGGCGGCGTGGTGCGCGACCTGCTGCTGCTGCGCGAAATCTACTTCTTCGAGTCGCCGGAGATGATCTACGCCTGCCTGCTGACCATCGCGGCCGGCTACCTCTTCAACCGTCTGCTCGACCTGCTGCGCGGCCGCGCGCTCTGGTTCTTCGACCTGGTCAACCTGGTGGTCTACCTGCGCCGGCGGATCAGCCCGGAGCTGACCATGCAGGTCTTCGATGCCGCCGGCCTCGCGCTCTTCACCGTCACCGCGGTCTCGATCGCCGCCGAGGAGGACCTGGCGCCGCTCTGGTTCTGGGGGCCGATCCTGGGCGCGATCACCGCCACCGGCGGCGCCATCCTGCGCGACATGATCCGCAAGGACGCGGTCAACCCGATGCTGCACAGCGCCTTCTACGGCGAGGCGGCGGTGATCTGGAGCCTCGCCTACGCGCTGTTCCTGCAGTTCCTCGGGCCCTACGCCGGGCCCGGGGAACTGCTGGCCGCCAGCCTGGTCGCGATGCTCGGCATCTTCGCCACGCGGATGGCCTTCACGCTGCTGCGCTGGCGCAGCCCGCGCTACTGAGACAGGCCCTGGTCGACGCCCAGCTCGACCATCGGCTCGGCGCTGGCCTGGCGGACCCACTGGACCGCGCCGGTCCGCGCGGCCAGGGCGTAGGTCACCGGCGGCGCCTCGGGGCCGTCGACCGCGACGAACAGGCTGTCGGTCTCCGGCGCGTAGAGCGGCGAGACCTGCGCGCTCGGCGTCACCTCGGCGGCGACCGGGCGGAGCAGATGGCCGTCGGAAGTGCCGGGTAGCTCGATGCGGCGGGTCCAGAGGCGCACGCCGCTCTCGGCGTCGTAGGCCGACACCGTGCAGCCGCCGGCGGGCGCGCAGCGGGCGACGGTCGCCAGCGCCCGGCCGTCGGCCAGCAGCGTGGTCGTCGAGGTCGTCGCGCCGGGCGCGATCGCGAAGCCGTCGCCGCGCGTATCGTAGGGCATCGCGACTTGCTGCGGCGCGATCCGCGCGGCGGCCGTCTGCGCGCTCGCCCGGTCCGGGGCGCCCGCGTCCTGGCCGGCACCGGCCTGGAGGGCGGGCGTCGCGGCGAGCAGCAGGGCGGCGAGGGCGGTCGAAGCGAGGGCCGGAACGGTGACTCGGGTCATGGCTCGTGCCTCCATGGTTCGCGCCGGTCCCGCTCGAGGTCGTCCCGCACGGGCACCGGCTTCCCGTTGGCGTGGTAACGGACGTGGGCACTGCGACCCGCACGGCAAGGGAACGGGTCTGGGCAAAAGCTGGGCGATTTCAGGACCGTTCCGGCGCGAGCCGGCGGATCGCCGCCTCTAGGACGCCCCGCCTCCCGGCGCCTCTCCCGTTGCCTCCGCGATCAGCTCGGCCGCTGCGGCGTCGAGCAGGTCGTCGAGGGCCGAGCCGGCGACCTGCTCACGGCCGATCTCCAGCAGCACCGGCACGGCGAGCGGCGAGACCCGGTCGAGCGGCCGGTGCAGGATCTTGCCCTGGACGCGCGCCAGCATGGCGGCCAGGCGGCCGATGTCGGTGAGGCCGCCGGCGGCGTCGGCGCGGGTCGCGCGCAGCAGCAGGTGGTCGGGCTGGTGCTTGCGCAGCACGTCGTAGATCAGGTCGGCCGAGAAGGTGACCTGGCGGCCCGACTTCTGCTGGCCGGGCGCGCGCCGCTCGATCAGCCCGGCGATCACGGCGACGTTGCGGAAGGTGCGCTTCAGCAGCGTCGACTCGGCCATCCACTCCTCCAGGTCGTCGCCCAGCATGTCCTGGTCGAACAGGCCGGCGACGTCGCGCGCCGGCTGCAGCGACCAGACGGCGATGACGTAGTCGGTGGCGACGAAGCCGAGCGGGCCGAGGCCGGCGCGCTCCATGCGCCGGGTCAGCAGCATGCCGAGGGTCTGGTGGGCGTTGCGGCCCTCGAAGCTGTAGGCGACCAGGAACTGCTTGCCGCCGCGCGGGAAGGTCTCGACCAGCAGGCCCTCGGCCGGCGGCAGCACCGAGCGCCGGCGCTGCAGGCGCAGCCACTCGCCGACCTGGTCGGGCAGGCCGGGCCAGCTGCCGTCATCCTCCAGCATCGCGCGCACGCGGTCGGCCAGGTGCGTCGAGAGCGGCAGGCGGCCGCCGACGTAGGCCGGCACCTTGGGCTCCTGGCCCGCGGCCGCCTTCGAGACGATGACGTCGGTCTCGCGCACCGCCTCGAAGCGCAGCAGCTGGCCGGCGAAGACGAAGGTGTCGCCGGGCACCAGGCCCTGGACGAAGTACTCCTCGACCTCGCCGAGCCGCCGGCCGCGCCCGAGCCGCACCTTGAGCGTCGGCGCCTCGACGATGACGCCGAGGTTCATGCGGTAGCGCTTGACGTGCTGCGGCGAGGCGACCCGCCAGCGGCCGGCGCGGTCCTGCACGAGGCGGCGGAAGCGCTCGTAGGTCCTGAGCGCATAGCCGCCGGTCGCGACGAACTGCAGGGCGTCGTCGAAGTCGCGGCGCGCGAGCCCGGCGTAGGGTGCGGCCCGCGTCACCTCGGCGTAGAGCGCCCCGGCGTCGAGCGGCGCCGAGCAGGCCATGCCGAGGATGTGCTGGGCCAGCACGTCGAGCCCGCCGGCGCGCGGCGGCTCGCCGTCCAGGGTCATGGCCTCGACGCCGTCGCGCGCGGCGCGGCACTCCAGCACCTCGAAGCGGTTGGCCGGCACCAGCAGGCAGCGGCTCGGCGCGTCGAGGCGGTGGTTGGCGCGGCCCAGGCGCTGCAGCAGGCGCGAGACGCCCTTGGGCGCGCCGACCTGGACGACCAGGTCGACGCCGGCCCAGTCGATGCCGAGGTCGAGCGAGGAGGTCGCGACCACGGCCCTCAAGGAGCCCCTGGCCATCGCCGCCTCGACGCGGCGACGCTGCTCGACCGCCAAGCTGCCGTGGTGCAGGGCGATCGGCAGGGCCTCCTCGTTGAGCCGCCAGAGCTCCTGGAACACCAGCTCGGCCTGGGCGCGGGTGTTGACGAAGACCAGGGTGACGCCGGACGCGCGGATCCGCCGGTAGACCTCCTCCAGGGCGTGCAGCGCCATGTGGCCCGACCAGGGCAGGCGCTGCTCGGTGGTCAGGATCTCGATCTCGGGGCGCACGCCGCCGCGGCCGACGACCGTCTCGACCGCGGCGTCGTCGGCGCGGCCGCTCGGCGACAGCCAGGCGACCAGCCGCGCCGGGTCGTGCACCGTCGCAGAGAGGCCGACGCGGCGCAGGCCCGGCGCCAGCGCCTGCAGGCGGGAGAGGCCGAGCGCCAGCAGGTCGCCGCGCTTGCCGCCGGCCAGGGCGTGCAGCTCGTCGACGACGACCGAGCGCAGGCCGGCGAAGATCTCCGGCGCGTCGTGGTAGCTGAGCAGCAGCGCCAGGGACTCGGGCGTGGTCAGCAGGATCTCCGGCGGCGTCTTGCGCTGGCGCTGGCGCTTGGCCTGGGGCGTGTCGCCGGTGCGCGTCTCGACGGCGATGTCCAGCTCGAGGTCGCGCAGCGGCGCCATCAGGTTGCGCTCGATGTCGACGGCCAGTGCCTTCAGCGGCGAGACGTAGAGCGTGTGCAGGCCGCGCGGCGCCTCGGCCGGCTGGCCGGCGAGCTCGACCAGGCTGGGCATAAAGCCGGCCAGGGTCTTGCCGCCCCCGGTCGGCGCGATCAGCAGCGCCGCGCGGCCGGCCTCGGCGGCGGCCAGCATCGCCAGCTGGTGCGGGTGGGGCGCCCAGCCGTGCGCCTCGAACCAGGCCGCGAAGGCCGGCGGCAGAGAGGCCTGGGCCGCGGCCTCAGCCACGCGCCGCGACGGCGCCGTCACCCGCCGCCAGGGCCACGGCGATGCGGCCGGCGAGGCGCGCGTTGTCGATCAGCAGCGCGCGGTTGGCGGCCAGGGTCGCGCCGTCGGAGAGCGCGTGCAGCCGCGACAGCAGGAAGGGCGTCACCGACTTGCCGGCGACCTCTTGCAGCGCCGCCTCGCGCTCGGCCTCGGCGAGCCAGCCGGCGAAGCGCGCGGGATCGAGCGCGGCGCTCTGCGGCACCGGGTTGGCGACCAGCGCGCCGCCGCCCAGGCCGAGGCCCCATTGGGCCTGCAGGATCGCCGCGACCTCCTCGGGGCTGTCGGCACGCGCCGGCGCGGCGTGTTCGGAGTCGCGCAGGTAGAAGGCCGGCAGGCGGGCGCAGCCGTAGCCGAGCAGCGGCACGCCCAGCGTCTCCAGCAGCTCCAGGGTCTTGGGCAGGTCGAGGATCGACTTGGCGCCGCTGCACACGACCGCGACCGGCGTGCGCGCCAGCTCGCCGAGGTCGGCCGAGATGTCGAAGCTCGCCTCGGCGCCGCGGTGCACGCCGCCGAGGCCGCCCGTCGCCATCACCCGGATGCCGGCGAGCGCCGCCGCGGCCATGGTGCCGGCGACGGTGGTGGCGCCGAGGCCGCGGTGCGCCAGCACGGCACCGAAGTCGCGCCGGCTGACCTTCATGACCGGCGCGCCGCCGCGCGCCAGGCGCTCCAGGGTGTCGCGGTCGAGGCCCAGCTTCAGGCGGCCGTCGGCCAGCGCGATCGTCGCCGGCACGGCGCCGGCCTCGCGTACCGCCGCCTCCAGCGCCTCGGCGGCGTGCAGGTTGTCGGGCCAGGGCAGGCCGTGGGCGATGACGGTGGACTCCAGCGCGACCAGCGGGCGGCCCCCGGCGCGCGCGGTCGCGACCTCCTCGGTCTCTTCGATCAGCGGCTCGCTCATGGCCCCTGAGGTAGCACGGCGGCCGGCAGTGGGAAATCGGGGCCGGGAAATCAGACGTCCCTGTCGCGCGGCGCCGCGACGATCGCCGGGGCGACGACCACCGAGAGGCAGATCAGCGCGGCGGCGCCGAGCTCGGCCGCGCCGAGGGATTCGCCGAAAGCCAGCGCGCCGACCGCGAACATGGTCGGCAGCTCCAGGCTGCCGGCCATCGCCGAGCGCGACGGCCCGACCCGGGGTGCGGCGAAGGTGTAGAGCAGCTGCGGCAGCAGGGCGGTGGTGGCGATCATGCCGGCGATCAGCAGCCAGACCCCGGGAACGGCTGGCAGGCCGAGCAGGTCGCCCTCGAGCAGCGCCAGCGGCAGCAGTCCCAGGGTCGCGCCCGCCATGCCGCAGGCCATCTTCTCCAGCGTCGTCAGGCCGTGCGTGCAGCCGGTCAGCACGACGATGATCAACGCGAAGGCGAGCGGCGCCGGCAGGGCCGAGAGCAGCGCCGGCAGCTGGCCGGCCGGGAGGCTCGCGGGCGAGAGCGCGAGCAGCGCGCCGGCCACGACCAGGGCCGCGGCGAGCAGGGCGCGGGCGGTCAGGCGCTGGCCGAGCAGCAGGCGCGCGAGCAGCACCGCGAAGAGCGGGTAGGTCATGTAGACGACGCCGGCGCTGGCGACGCTGACCCGCTCCAGGGCGTCGAGGTAGGCGGTCCAGCAGAGCCCCATCGCGACGCCGGCGCCAGCCAGCAGCAGCGCCGGCCGGCGCTTGGCGCGTGCCGCCGGGCGCCAGAGCCGCGGCATGAAGGGCAGCATCGCCGCCAGCGAGAAGGCGAAGCGCAGGAAGGCGATGGTCGGGCTGGCCAGCCCGGCCTCGGCGAGCAGCCGGCCGAACAGCGGCACCAGCCCGAAGCCGAAGGCGCTGAGCACGACCAGCAGCGTCGCGCCGGTCAGCGGCGAGGGGCGCAGGCCGCGGCGAAGCGGCGAGGGCGGGCGGGCGACGAGGCTCATGCCCGACAGCTAGCGAATTGGTGACCAAAAGAAAAATTCGCTATTTTCAGGGTTCGTATGAAAAGGATTCATTGAATGCCCGACGCGCCGCGGCTCGAGATCCGCCACCTCCAGGTCCTGATCGCCGTCGTCGAGACCGACAGCGTGACCACGGCCGCGCTGCGCCTGGGCCTGACCCAGTCGGCGGTGACCCACCGCATCCGCGAGGCCGAGCGGCGCCTGCAGCGGCCGCTGTTTTCGCGCGTCGGCCGCAAGCTGCTGCTGACCACGACCGGCGAGCGGCTGCTGCAGAGCGCCTACCGCGTCGTCGACGAGCTCGGCCGCGCCGAGGCGGAGCTGCGCCCCGGCCGGGAGGGCGCGGTCGAGCTGGTGCGCCTCGGCCAGGCGACCTACAGCCGCTACCACTGGTTGCCAGGGCTGCTGGCCGGCTTCGCCGAGCGGGCGCCCGCGGTCGAGGTAGACCTGGTCTCGCGCGCGACCCAGAGTCCCTTCACGGCGCTCGCCGAGGGCGCGGTCGACGTGGCGCTGGTCTACGGCAGCCGGGGGCCGCGCGGCGGTTCCGCGGGGAGTCCCGCCGGCAGCCTGTGGAGCGGGCGCTTCCGCTGGCGCCACATCGCCCGCGACCCGCTGGTCGCGATCGTCGCGCCCGGCCACCGCCTGGCCGAGCTGCCCTGGCTCTCCTCGGCCGAGATGGCCGACGAGCGCTTCTTCGCCTATCCGCTGTCGAGCGAGCCCGGCTACAGCTGGGACACGGTGGTCGGGCCGCCGCCGGTGCCCTTCCGCCGGGTCTCCCAGGTCCAGCTGCCCGAGGCGGTGATCGACCTGGTGCGCGCCGGCTACGGCTGCGCGATCATCAGCCGCTGGGCGGTCGAGCCGGAGGTCGCCGACGGCTCGCTGCTCGCCAAGCCGCTGGGCCCGGAGGGCTACAGCCTCGACTGGTGGGCCGTGACCCGCGCCGGCGAGGCGGACGACAGCCCGGCGAGCCGCCTCGCCGCCTTCTTCGTCGACTACGCGCGACGCCCGGGCCGCGGCCTCGCCGAGCTCGGCTTCGCGTCGCGTCCGCAGACGCGGACGAGGTGACGAGCGCGGTCTCTTGACCGAATCCCGAATTCGGGAACAATTCCCGATTATGGAATGCGCTCCCCAGCCCGAGGCCTCCCTGGACGGCCGGATCGCCGGCCGCCTGCGGGCGCTGCGCGGCGAGCGCGGCTGGTCGCTCGACGCCCTGGCGGCCGAGAGCGGCGTCAGCCGGGCGACGCTGTCTCGGCTCGAGAACGCGGAGGTCAGCCCGACCGCGAGCGTGCTCGGCCGGCTCTGCGCCGCCTACGGCCTGACCCTGTCGCGGCTGATGCAGCAGGTCGAGGACGACTTCGCGCCGCTGGTGCCGGCGGCCGCGCAGTCGCTCTGGAGCGATCCCGAGAGCGGCTTCCGCCGCCGCTCGGTCTCGCCGCCAGCGCAGAGCCTGGCCGGCGAGGTCATCGAGGGCCGGCTGCCGCCCGGCGTCCGCCTCGACTACCCGGCGCCGCCGCGCCGGGGGCTGGAGCACCACCTGGTGATGCTCGAGGGCGCGCTGGCGGTGACCCTGGAGGAGCGGCGCCACGCGCTCGCGGCCGGCGACTGCCTGCGCTACCGCCTGGCTGGCCCGAGCCGCTTCGAGACGCCGCCCGAGGCGGGCGCGCGCTACCTGCTGTTCCTGGTCTGAGCGAGGGCCCCGCTGCCATGACGACCGAGATTCACGCTCTTTCCGCCGACCGGCTCGAGGCGCGCCTGGCCGAGTTCGGCGGCCTCCTGCAGGCCTGCGTTGCCGCCGGCGCCAGCGTCAACTTCGTTGAGCCTTTCGGCCACGCCGAGGCGGAGGCTTTCTGGCGGGAGAAGGTGCTGCCGCCGCTGGCCGCGGGCCGGCGCCTGCTGCTCGCCGCCGAGCTCGAGGGACGGCTCGCCGGTACGGTCCAGCTCGACCTCGACACGCCGCCCAACCAGCCGCACCGCGCCGAGGTGCTGAAGCTCCTGGTTCATCCGGCCTGCCGTCGGCGCGGTGTCGCCCGGGCGCTGATGCGCGAGCTGGAACGGCAGGCCGCCGGCCTCGGCCGCCACCTGCTGACCCTCGACACCCGCAGCGGCGACGCCGCCGAGCCGCTCTACGCCGCGCTCGGCTACGTCACCGTCGGCGTGGTGCCCGGCTACAGCCTCGACGTCCGCTCGCAGCGCCTGGACCCGACCACGATCATGTACCGCCAGCTCTAGGCTCGCCGCCGCCTACCTCGCCCACCGGGAGAGGTCGAAACGCGTCAGCGTTTCGGGTGAGGGCGGGCCCGGACCTGGACCGGGGCACGCCGTCGGCACTTGCATCGCCTCTGCCCCGGCCCTCACCCGGAGCGGCTTGCGCCGCTCCGACCTCTCCCGCGAGCGAGAGAGGTCTCTCCCGGGAGAGGTCGGGGCCGCCTCAGCCCGGACGGTCGCCGAAGCCGAAGGTCGAGTGGATCTCGTGCTCGATCTGCTCGATGCGGTGCCTGAGCTCGGCCTCGCCGTAGCGGCGCTTCTCGGTGACGCCCCAGACCGGGCGAGGCCAGGCCGGATCGTCGGTGAAGCGGGCGATGATGTGGATGTGCAGCTGGGGCACCGAATTGCCGAGCGCGGCGACGTTGATCTTGGCCGGGCTGTAGAGCCGCTTGAGCGCCATCGAGCACTCGCGGATCTCGTCCGAGACTCGGTAGCTGTCCATCGGGTCGAGGTCGTCGAAGTCGACCTTGTTGGGGCGCAGCGGCACCAGCACCAGCCAGGGCCAGGCGGCCTCGTCCATCAGCAGCAGCCGCGACAGCTTGAGCGGGCCGATGTCGTGGCAGTCCTTGAGCAGGCCGGGATGGATCTCGACAGGTTGGGTCATGGGGCGATTCTTCCTCCCGCAAGCCTTTCGGAAAGCTTAGCGGACTTGGCGAGTCGCGCGCATCTGGCCATATGGTCATGGCCATGCCTGCCGCCCGCCGAGCACCGCCGCATCCCGAGCGCTGGATCCGCGTCACGCCCCAGGGGCTCCACGTCGTGCCCGGCGATTTCCACGTCGATCCCGTGCGCCCGGTCGAACGTGCCGTGATCACCCACGGCCACGCCGACCACGCGCGGCCCGGCCACGACAAGGTGCTGGCGACGCCCGAGACCCTGGCGATCATGGCGGCACGCTACGGCGACAACGCGGGCGCCGGGCGCCAGGCCCTGGCCTACGGCGAGCGCGTGACGATCGGCGAGGTCACGGTCTGGCTGGCGCCGGCCGGCCACGTGCTCGGCTCGGCCCAGGCGGTGCTGGAGTGGCGCGGCAGCCGGGTCGTGGTCTCCGGCGACTACAAGCGCCGGCGCGACCCGACCTGCCCGCCCTTCGAGCCGGTGCCTTGCGACGTCTTCGTCACCGAGGCGACCTTCGGCCTGCCGGTCTTCCGCCACCCCGACGACGCCGGCGAGGTCGCCAAGCTGCTGCACTCGCTGGAGGTCTTCCCGGAGCGCAGCCACGTCGTCGGGGTCTACGCCCTGGGCAAGGCGCAGCGCCTGATCCGCCTGCTACGCGAGGCTGGCTGGGAGCGGCCGATCTACGTCCACGGCGCGCTGCAGGCGCTCTGCGATCTCTACGAGGACCTGGGCGTCGCGCTCGGCCCGCTCGAGCCGGCGACCGCCAAGGCCAAGGCCGAGATGGCCGGCGCCCTGGTGCTGGCGCCGCCCTCGGCGATCGCCGACCGCTGGGCCCGGCGTCTCTCCGACCCGGTGACCGCCATGGCGTCGGGCTGGATGCGCGTGCGCCAGCGCGCCAAGCAGCGCGGCGTCGAGCTGCCCCTGATAATCTCCGACCATGCCGACTGGGACGAGCTCAACCGCACGCTCGACGAGGTCGGCGCCCCCGAGGTCTGGGTCACCCACGGCAACGAGGAGGCGCTGGTCCACCACGCCACCGAGCGCGGCTTCCGCGCCCGCGCGCTCTCGGTCGTCGGCCTCGGCGAGGAGGACGAGCAGGAGAGCTGGCCTCCCGGTGAAGGGAGTGGCGAAAGGTCCGAGGAAGGGGCAGGGGAGGAGGACGGCTCGTGAGGGCCTTCGCCGCGCTGCTCGACCGTCTGGTCTACACGCCGCAGCGCAACGGCAAGCTGCGGCTGATCGCCGACTACTTCCGCCACGCCCCAGACCCGGATCGCGGCTGGGCCCTGGCGGCGCTCAGCGACGGCCTCGACTTCAAGGGCGCCAAGCCGGCGCTGATCCGGGCCCTGGTCGAGGAGCGCACGGACCCGGTGCTGTTCCGCTGGTCCTACGACTACGTCGGCGACCTCGCCGAGACCGTGGCGCTGATCTGGCCCGAGCGGCCGGGCGCCAACCGGCCGCCGAGCCTGGCCGAGGTCGTCGAGCGGCTGCGCGAGGCCGGCCGCGGCGAGGTCCCGGCCCTGCTCGAGCGCTGGCTCGACGCGCTGGAGCCGACCGAGCGCTGGGCCCTGCTCAAGCTGATCACCGGCGGCCTGCGCGTCGGCGTCTCGGCGCGCCTCGCCAAGACCGCGCTGGCCGCGCTGGGCGAGCACGACGCCGCCGAGATCGAGGAGCTCTGGCACGGCCTGGAGCCGCCCTACGAGCCGCTCTTCGCCTGGCTCGAGGGCCGCGGCGACAAGCCGGAGCTCGGCGACAGCGCGGCCTTCCGCCCCTTGATGCTGGCGACGCCGCTCGAGGAGAGCGAGGTCGAGGCGCTGCCCTTCGAGGACTACCTCGCCGAATGGAAGTGGGACGGCATCCGCGTCCAGCTGGTCTCCCGCGGCGGCGAGACGCGGCTGTTCAGCCGCACCGGCGACGACATCGGCGGCGCCTTTCCCGACCTGCTCGACGCGGTCGGCTTCGAGGCGACGCTGGACGGCGAGCTCTTGGTGCTCAGGCACGGCCCGGGGGAAGGCGAGGAGGTCGCGCCCTTCAACGACCTGCAGCAGCGGCTCAACCGCAAGACCGTGACCGGCAAGCTGCTGGAGCTCTACCCGGCGCACCTCCGGCTCTACGACATCCTGTTCGACGGGACCGAGGACCTGCGCGGCCTGCCGCTGCTGCCGCGCCGCGAACGCCTCGAGGCCTTCTACGAGCGCGAGCGGCCGGCGCGCATGGACCTCTCGCCGCTGGTCGACTTCCGCTCGATGGACGAGCTCAAGGCGCTGCGCGAGGCGGCGCGCGACAACGGCATCGAGGGGCTGATGCTGAAGCGCAAGGACAGCGCCTACCTCGCCGGCCGGCCCAAGGGGCCCTGGTACAAGTGGAAGCGCGACCCGCTGCTGCTCGACTGCGTGCTGATGTACGCCCAGCGCGGCCACGGCAAGCGCAGCTCCTTCTACTCCGACTACACCTTCGGCGCCTGGACGCCGGAGGACGAGCTGGTGCCGGTCGGCAAGGCCTACTTCGGCTTCACCGACGAGGAGCTGAAGCGGCTCGACAAGTGGGTGCGCGACCACACCACCGAGCGCTTCGGGCCGGTGCGCGCGGTCGAGCCGGGCCTGGTGCTGGAGGTCGCCTTCGACGCCGTGCAGCGCTCGACCCGCCACAAGTCGGGCCTGGCCATGCGCTTCCCGCGCGTCCACCGCATCCGCTGGGACAAGCCGGCCCACGAGGCCGACCGCCTGGAGAGCCTGCAGGCCCTGGTCGAGGGGTAGGGCGGGAGGCTTGGTGTGCTGCGGCCTGGTTCTAAGGCCCGCCCGCCCTCTTTCCCTGTCTTATCCCCCCTATTTTCGTCATCCCCGCGTGCGCGGGGATGACGGAGAGGGGCGGTGAGGCACCGGCGGTGCCCCCGTGCGGTGACAAAGAAAAAGGGGACAGGGCCGAAGCCCTGCCCCCTGGGAGGCTCGATCGAGGCTGGGAAGGTCAGGCGGTCGCGCCGGCGGCGCCGCCCCGGGCCTCGGCCGGGGTCTCGGCCTTGCGGCCGGGGGTGCGCGAGGTCTTCCGCATGTCCTTGCGCACGTGCTTGGTGCCGTAGCCGTTGAACAGCGTGCCGATCAGGCCGCGGTCTAGGTCCGAGGTGCCCATCAGCCAGTCGGCGATCGGGAAGGTCAGGTTCATGTTCCGCTCCATCATCAGCGACTGGTCGTGATGGGCGGCGTGGTGGCGCCGGTTGGTGTTGACCAGCGGGCACCAGCGCACGAAGGCGTTCTCCTCGACGTGGCAGCAGAAGTGCATGAACTCGTAGATCAGGTACATCGAGGTCGTCGTGCACATGACCAGCCAGCCGACGTTCGGCGACAGCAGCCAGCCGAGGAACAGCGCGCCCGGGATCGACATCAGGATGAAGGTGACCAGGGCGTAGGGCGGGAAGAAGGTGACGCGCCAGTCGTGCGAGTCGGCGAAGCGCATCTCCTTGTCCGTGAAGAACTGGTGATGCATCAGCGTGTGCCGCGTGTAGATCGCGCGCAGCCCCGGGAAGCGCAGCGGCCGGTGCATGACGTGGCGGTGCAGGAACCACTCGAAGAAGTTGCACAGCAGGAAGACGACCGGGATCGTCAGCCACTCCCACCAGGCCACATTGCCGATGTTAGAGACGTAGATGTAGAGGGCGGCGATGCCGATCGTGTAGATCACCGCGACGTGGAGCCAGCCGTTGTACCAGCCCGCGATGCGCTCGCGGTACTGCTCGCGGTAGCTGCGCTGGCGGTCGGTCATCGGGGAGGTGGCGAGTTCCATGGGGATCCTCTCTTGCTCTCGTCGCTCGGCGCAGCTGCCCCCAGACAGGCGGCCCGCCGGAGCGTGTCGCCAGGATGTCTGCGCTCATCTGATATATCAACGATAGATCAGAGCCTGCGGCGAGTCAAATGCGCGGGGCGCGGGTGCCCGAACCGCCCCAGGCTCCGACGGCCCAGGGGGCGAGGCTGAACTGCTCGACCCAGCTGCCGACGAAGCCGAGGCCCTCTCCGGCCGCCTCCTCCCACAGCGACAGCTGGGTCGGGTAGGGCACGACGAGGTCGGCCTCGGCCTGGTCGGCGGCGAGGACGAGGCGGCCGCCGAACTTGCGGGCCAGGTGCTGCATGCGCCGGTTGTCGAGCAGGCAGAGCATGGACAGCGAGCGGGCCGAGCGGTTGCCGGCGACCAGCAGCGCCCGGCCGAGCAGGGCGCTGCCGATGCCGTGGCCCTGCCAGGGCCGCTCGACGGTGATGGCGAGCTCGGCCCGGCCGGCCGGCGAGGGATCGAGCCAGAGCTCGGCCGCGCCGCGCAGCGCGCCGTCGTCGAAGCAGCCGACGACGACCGCACGCAGCCAGTCGAGCCGGCGGCAGTGCGCCGTGACGGCGGCGTCGCCGACGCTGCCCGAGAAGCGCCGGGCGCGGTCTTCGGCGTCGAGCCGCAGCAGATGCCGCTCGAGCCGTGGGTACTCGAAGGGGACGAGCTTCCGATAGACGCGCATTCGAGCCTCCGGTTCTACCTGTCGGAGATCAGCGCGTTTCACTCCCTGCCTGGACGCGGTCCGGTCGAGCGGATCGCCTGGACAAGACTAGCAGGTGGGGCGGCGAGTCGGCGGCACAAGTGGCGGGCGGCGGCGGCGCCGCATTCGCAAAGTATCCTCTCCGCCCCCCGGGGCGGAGAGGGCAGGGAGAGGTGGGGGATTCCGGCGTGGGAATGGGCGCGGTCGGAGCCGCTCCGTCGGTCCGCACCCCCACCTCTCCCCGACCCTCTCCGCCCCACAGGGGCGGAGAGGGAGTGAACGGGGCGAAGAGAGGGGCAGCGAGCGCGCGCTCAGACCTGGCGGCGCTTCTCGATCAGCGACTGGAACTCCTCGAGCACGCCGTCCTTGACGCCGTAGCTGTGGTCGTCGTCGGGGAACAGCCCCTCCTTGACCTCGCGCACGTACTCCTTGAGGCCGCCGACGGCGACCTCGGTCAGGTTGGCGTAGCGCTTGGTGAACTTCGGCTTGAAGTCGGTGAAGACGCCGAGCAGGTCGTAGCTCAGCAGGATCTGGCCGTCGGTGCCGGCGCCCGCGCCGATGCCGATGGTCGGGATCTCGAGCTGCTCGGAAATCAGCTTCGCGACCGGCGCCGGCACGGCCTCGAACTCCAGCATGAAGCAGCCGGCGTCCTGGATCGCCAGGGCGTCCTCCAGGATCTTCATCGCCGCCTCGGCGGTGCGCCCCTGGATCTTGAAGCCGCCGAACATGGCGATGGTGTGCGGCGTCAGGCCGATGTGCGAGGCGGTCGGGATGCCGGCGTCGACCAGGGCCTTGAGGATGTGCGCCTGGCTCTTGCCGCCCTGCGGCTTGACCGCGTCGCAGTCGGCCTCCTGCATGAAGCGCGTCGCGTTGGCCAGGGCCCGGTCCGGCGTGTTGTAGCTCTGGTAGGGCATGCAGCCGAGCACGAAGGTGTTGGGCGCGCCCCGGCGCACGGCGAGCGCGTGCATGACCATCATCTCCATGGTCGCCGGGATCGTGCTCTTGTGGCCGTGGGCGACCATGGCGAGCGAGTCGCCGACGACGCAGACGTCGACCCCCGCGAGCTCGGCCCAGCGCGCCGAGGTGTAGTCCGGCACCGAGGTGTAGACCATCTTCTCGCCGCTGTGCTTGGAGTCGCGGATCTCGGTGATCGTCCGCTTCTTCTTCTCGCTCTCGCTCATTCGCTGCCTCCCTTGCGCCATCTGATGGGCGACTGATATATCACATCCCTGCATAGTGTCGAGGCGGGGCGGCGGTCAAGCGCGGCCGGCCTCGGGCGAAGTGGCTGGCCCGGAACAAGCAGGGGAAGCGAGTCGGTGAACCTGGAGACCCTGGACCTCGGCGGGCTGCTGCTCTTCGCCCTGGCCCTCGCGATCACCGCGGCTTCGGCGGTGCTGCTCGGCGGCTTCCTGCCGCTGTCGGCCCGCGGGCCCAGGCAGCGCGGACCGCTCGCCGCGGTCCTGCTGCCGCTCGCGCTGCTCGCCCTGTTGGCGCTCGGCGCCGGCGCGCTGCTGTTCGCCGGCCGCCTGCCGATCGCCGCCGCGGTTGTCGCCGGCGGACTCGGGCTGCTGGCCGGCCCGCTGCTGTTCCAGGCCCTGCCGGCGCGGCTGCGCGACGGCGCCGGCGGCCTGTTCCTGGTCGTCCTCGCAGGCGGCGCCCTGGCCGCGCTGCTCTACGGGGCCGCCTGAGCGAGACTACTGGAGGAAGCCATGCCCACGCACATCAAGCTCATTCTCTCGGCCATCGTCGTCGCCGTGGCCGGCCTCGCCGGCTGGTGGCAGCTCGGTCTCGGCCAGCAGGGGCCCGGCTACGTGGCCTTCGCCCTGGGCGCCTTCATGATCTTCGCGATCTGGCTGTTCCCCGAGGCCAAGGGCAAGAAGCAGAAGGGCGAGCGCTGAGCGAGCCCGGGGTCCGGGACGGGCCGACGCCGGAGACGCCGCCCGGTCCCGTCGGGCGGCGGCGGATCGGCTGCCTGCTGCTCGAAGGCTTCGACCTCGCCGGCTTCGCGCTCGCCGCCGAGGCCTTCGGCGAGGCCGCCCGACGCCGGCCGGCGGCCGGGCGGCAACTCGTCACGCTCGGCCTCGACCCGCAGGCGGTGCGGGCGCGCTGCGGCGCGCGCGTCGCGGTGCAGCAGCTGGCCGGCGAATCCTCGGACTACGCGCTGTTGCTGGTCTGCGGCGGCGATCCGGCAACGCGCCTGGAGCGCCGCGACCTGCTCGACTGGCTGCGCCGCCTGCAGCGCTTCGGCACGGCGCTGGCCGGTCTCGACGGCGGCGTCTGGCCGCTCGCGCGCGCCGGCCTGCTGGAGCCGGAGCAGGCCTACGTGCTGCCGCGCCTCGCCCCGGCCTTCCGGGAGACCTTCGGCCGGTCGCCGCTCGCCGCCTTCGGCCACCAGCCGCCCGGCGCGGTGAGCACCGCGGCCGGCGCACACGCCGCGCTCGGCCTGGCGCTGGCACTGATCGAGCGCTGGGAAGGCGCGGGGCTCGCCGACGCCGTGGCCGAGGCACTCGGGCGCTCGCGGACGGCAACCCAGCCGCTGGCGCCGCCGCTCTCGGCGCGGCTCGGCGTCAACCACGCCGCGCTCGCCCGCTGCGTCGACGCCATGGAGCGCAACCTCGAGGCGCCGCTCGACAAGGCGGCGCTGGCCGAGGCGGCCGGAATCTCGGCGCGCCACCTGGAGCGCCTGTTCCTCGACTTCTTCGCCCAGACGCCGGGCAGCTTCTACCGCAGCCTGCGCCTGGCACGCGCCAAGCAGCTGATCGAGCACACCGCGATGCCCTTGATGGAGGTCGCTCTGGCCGCGGGCTTCCAGTCGCCCTCGCACTTCGCCCGCGCCTTCCTGACGCGCTACGGCGCGCCGCCCAGCCATTTCCGCCGCGGCCGACGCGGCCGCGCCGCCGAGGATCTGCGCGTCCACCTGGGCTAGGCAAGCGACCTGCCTTCGCTCAGACGCGCGCCGCGGCCGGCTCCTCGGCGTCGAGCGTCGCCCGCGTGAAGGTCTCCATGTAGTCGATCAGGCGGTCCGAGGCGGCGGCGGCGGCGTGCGGGTCGCCCTCGGCGATGGCACGGGCCTGGGCCGCGTGCAGGCGAGCGCAGCGCGGCAGGTCGAGCACCTGCCGGTAGTGCTGGTACCAGAAGCGGCGCGACAGCCCGTGGGTCAGGCCCATCGCCTTGGCGGCGTACTCGTTGCGGCAGTGCTGCGAGATCATGCCGTTGAGCTGGCGGTCCTGGCGCATGAAGGCGACGTCGTCGTCGGCCTCGCCGGCCTGCTCCATGGCATCGGCGAGCTCGGCGAAGGCGCGCTTCTCGACCGCCGTGGCGCGCAGCGCGCAGAGGCGGCTCATCAGGCGTTCCAGCTCGCGGCGGACCTTGAGCAGCTCGAGCTGGCTGCGCACGTTGATCTCGGCGACCAGGATGCCGCGGCGCGGCAGGATCACCACCAGCCCCTCGCGGGCCAGGCGCTGCAGGGCCTCGCGGATCGGCGTGCGGCCGATGCCGAGCTGCTTGCTGAGCGCCGCCTCGGAGAGCACCTCGCCCGGCGCCAGCCGCAGGGTGACGATGCGCTCCTCGAGCTGCCGGTAGGCGCGGTCGGTCAGGCTGCCGCCCGTTTCGACGGTTTCGATGTCCGGACTCGAGAGGCTGCCCTCGGCCATCCCGCCCTCTTCGGCTTTCCACTTTCGCGCGGGCCGCGCGGCCCGACCCTGTCGATACACCATGCGGCGCGGTCCACCAAGCCGCGCGCTGAGCCCGTTCCGCGGGTGCCGGGCCGCGGGCCGAGAATCGCCGGCGCGGGCTCCGCCGAAACGCGGGCTGTCGGCAGGACGCGCTTTTCAGCGTGACGCTAGGCCGTTAGGATGTCAAAAATATATCAGTGATACATGACTGGTCGCCGACGCAGCGGCCGGCGATCGCCGAGACCCGCGGGGCCCGCTACGCCGGCCCGCCGGGGCGGCGGACAAGCGGGGAGACGGGCATGAGCAGCGCCGGCACGAGTTCTGGCACCAAGACCTATCGCGGCGACCGCACGATCGACGGCGTCGAGGTCACGGTCGACGGCCGGCCGCTCGACCCGCGCACCGACCTGCAGGCGCTGTCGCGCAACGGCTTCGAGTGGAGCTACGAGGGCCCGGAGCCGGCGCAGCTGGCGCTCGCCCTGCTCGCCGAGCACCTCGGCGACGACGCGCGTGCCAAGGCGCTCTGCCAGGACTTCATGAAGAAGGCCGTCGCCAACTTCGGCAACGAGTGGGAGATGACCGGCGCCGACATCGACGCGGTGCTGGCCGAGATGCCGACGTCGACCTGAGCGGCGCCGGAACCACGGGCCGCCCGGACCGGCGGCGAACGACAATAACGGGAGGACACGATGTTGCACGAGAACCTGAACCTGAAGGCGGGGCTGCGCGGCCTCGCCGTGGCGGCCGGCGTCGCCCTGGCCGCCGGCCTGTCCGGCGGCAGCGCCGACGCGGCCGACAAGACCTTCCGCATGGCCACCGGCTGGTCCGGCGGGCCGCTGATGGAGATCGGCGCCAAGGCCTTCGCCGAGAACGTCGCGACCCTCTCCGGCGGGCGCATGGAGGTCGAGGTCTTCCCCGGCGGCACGCTCGGCCCGGCGCTCAAGGTCTCCGAGACCGTCCAGCAGGGCATCGCCGACATGGGCCACACCTGGCCCGGCTACGACTGGGGCGCCGACCCGACCTCGGTGCTGTTCGGCGGCTACGCCGGCAGCTTCGACACCGAGCGCATGCTGCATTGGCTGTACCGGGGCGGCGGCGTCGAGCTGTGGGAGCAGTGGCGCCGCGACGAGTTCAACCTCGTCGGCATGCCGCTGTTCATCCGCACGGCCGAGGCCTTCCTGCACTCGCGCAAGCCGGTCAAGACCCTCGAGGACCTCAAGGGCCTGAAGCTGCGCACGGCCGGCGCCTGGCTGGAGATGGCGCGTGACATGGGCGCGGCGCCGGTGACGACGCCGGGCGGCGAGGTCTACACGGCGCTCGAGCTCGGCACCATCGACGCCACCGAGTGGGGCACGCTCTACGAGAACATCTCGCCGGGCTTCCACCGGGTGACCAAGTACGTGATCATCCCGGGCGTGCACCAGCCGACCGCGCCCTTCGAGCTGGTCGTCAACCTGGACGTCTGGAACGAGCTCTCGGACCAGGACAAGGCGATCATCCGCGAAGCGGCCTTCGTCACCACGATGAACTCGTGGCTGACCGTCGGCCAGGAGGACGCCAAGGCGCTCGAGTTCTTCCGCTCGGAAGGCAACGAGATCATCGAGCTGGCGCCCGAGGTCCAGTACAAGGCCCGCGAGATGGGCCAGAAGTGGGCCGACGAGCAGGCCAAGGACCGGCCCTTCTTCAGCGAGGTGCTGGAGAGCCAGCGCGCCTTCGAGGAACTCTGGAAGGACGCGGGCCGCTACCGCAACGTCAAGACGCCGGAGTAGGCATCGCCTAGACTGGCATGGCCTAGACCGGGCGTCGTTCCGGCAGGGGCGGCGGGCCGCAGAGGCCCGCCGCCCTCCTGCCGTCCCGGCCCGGCCGTCGGTCGTCCGGCCGTTCCGGGTCGCGGCGGCCCGGCCACATAGTTCCGAGGAAATCCCCCTTCATGCGATCGCTCGTCCAGATCATCGAGCGCGTCACCGGCAGCGTCGGCTACGTGACGGCGCTGATCGTGCTGCCGCTGGCGCTTGCCACCGTCTACGACGTCTTCGCCCGCTACGTGCTGCTCGAGCCGACGATCTGGGCCTTCGAACTCGGCTACAGCCTGACCGGCGCGCATTTCCTGCTGGGCGCGGCGATCACGCTGCAGCGCGGCGGGCATATCCGCATCGACCTGATCTACGCCAAGCTGCCGCGCAAGTGGCGCGCCGGGCTGGACCTCACCTTCTACCTGTTCCTGCTGCTGCCGTTCCTGGTGCTGCTCAGCGACGCCCTGGCGGACTACGCCCTGCGCGCCCTGGAGAGCGGCGAGCGCACCGGACAGTCGGCCTGGAACCCGCCGATCTGGCCGCTGCGGGTGGTCATCGCCTCGAGCTTCGTGCTGCTCGGCCTGCAGGTCGTCGCCGAGATTCTCAAGAGCGTCGCCGTGCTGATCGGCCGGCCCATCGACCCGGATCCCGACGAGCGCGAGCGGCCGATCGTCGCCGCCGAGCGCCTCGACGATCCGCACTACCGCCGCGCCCACGCCGGCCGACAGGAGGGCTGAGCCATGGAAGCCCTCGTCATGTTCCCGGCCCTGTTCCTGCTGATCTTCCTGGGCTTTCCGGTCGCCTTCTCGCTGATGGGCGTGGCCTTCGTGTTCGGCGTCATGACCTTCGACATGGCGGCCTTCTTCCAGTTCACCCAGAAGGTCGAGGACGTCGCCAGCAACTTCGTCCTGGCCGCCGTGCCGCTGTTCGTCTTCATGGGCGCGATGCTCGAACGCTCCGGCATCGCCGAATCGCTGTTCTCGGCGGTCCACCTCTGGACGCGCCGGCTGCCCGGCGGCCTCGCCATCGGCACGGTCGGCATGTGCATCATCTTCGCCGCCTCGACCGGCGTCATCGGCGCCACCGAGACCGTGGTCGGCCTGCTCGCGATCCCGGCGATGATGCGCTACCGCTACCGCAACTCGCTGATCAGCGGCACGATCTGCGCGGGCGGTTCGCTCGGCACCATCATCCCGCCGTCGGTCGTCGTCGTGGTGCTGGGCCCGATCGCCAACGTCTCGATCGGCGACCTGATGGTCGGCATGATCTTTCCGGGCCTGATCCTGTCCGGCCTCTACATCCTCTACATCCTGGTCTACTGCACGATCGACAAGGAAGCCGGCCCGCGCATGCCGGCCGAGGACGACGACACCCCGCTGCTCGAGAAGATCGTCATCACCGTAAAGGCGCTGCTGCCGCCCAGCCTGATGATCGTCGCGGTGCTCGGCTCGATCATGCTCGGCATCGCCGCGCCGACCGAGGCGGCGGCGCTCGGCGCGGTCGGCGCCATCCTGCTGACCCTGCTGTACCGGCGCTTCACGCTGAAGACCTTCTGGGAGGCGCTGGTCAAGACGCTGACCGTGACCTCGATGATCATGCTGATCCTGCTCGCCGGCAGCCTGTTCACCGGGGTCTTCGCGGCGACCGGCGGCATGGCCGTGATGCGCGACCTGCTGGAGGCTGTCGACCTCGGGCCCTGGGGCATGATCTTCCTGTTCCTCGGGCTGGTGTTCATCGCCGGCTTCTTCCTGGAATGGATCTCGATCCTGCTGATCTTCGTGCCGCTGTTCATGCCCTTCGTGACCGCGGCCGGCTTCGACCCGCTGTGGTTCTCGATGCTGATCCTGATCATGATCCAGACCAGCTACCTGACGCCGCCGATGGCCCCGGCGATCTTCTACCTGCGCGGCATCGCGCCGCCGGAGATGACGCTGCCGCAGATGTACCGGGGCGTGATCCCCTTCATCGTGCTGCAGGTGGTCGTGCTGGCGATCGTCATGATCTTCCCGGAGACCGCGCTCTGGCTGCCCGACCAGCTGCTCGGCTTCAACTGAGCGGGGGGCGGGAACGCGAGTCTCGGCGGCGCGGGCGGCGTCCGCGATGCGTCGCCGAAGGCGCCGGGCCAGCTGCGCGCGACCATGTGGGGTGCGGTCTGGAACCTCGGGACGGGGCGGGGACTTTCGCTGCAGGGCTGACCGCTACCGGCAGCCTGTGACGAACCCGCCCGCCGCCGACGCCGACGGGCAAGCCGGGGGCCCGACCATGACACGCGCGACTTCGCTCATCCTTTGCCTGCTCGCGGCCGTCATGGCGGCCGCCGCGACCCCGGCCGTCGCCGACGACTCTGGCGTCGCCGAGCGCGAAGGCTGGCGCGGCTCGCTGACGCTCGGCGTCGGCGCCCGGCCGGACTACGAGGGCTCGGACGCCTACGAGGCCGTGCCGGTGCCGATGGCCCGCCTGGAGTGGCGGGGCTTCGGCTTCTACGCCCAGGGCACGCGCGCGCTGTTCGACGTGACGCCGCAGCGCCAGCTGCTGGCCGGACCGCTGCTCAACTACCGCTTCGCCCGCGACGACGTCTCCGATCCGCGCGTCGACGCGCTGCCCGAGGTCGACGGCGCCCTCGAGGCCGGCGTCTTCCTCGGTGCCCGCCTGCCGACCGGCGACGACCCGCGCCAGTTGCTGATCCCGATGGTGACCTTCCAGCACGACGTCAGCGGTGCCCACGACGGCTGGCTGGCGACCGCCCGGGTCTCCAACACCTTCGTGCTGCTGCGCCCGCTGGCGCTCGAGCTCGCCGGCTCGCTGTCCTACGCCAGCGAAGACTATCAGCAGAGCTACTTCGGCATCGGGCCGGCCGGCGCCGCCGCCAGCGGACTTGCGCCCTACAGTCCGGGCGCCGGCTTCAAGGACGTCAGCCTGCAGGCGACCCTCGACCTCTACGTCTCGGAGACCTGGAGCTTCGGACCGACGGTGATCTACTCCCGCCTGCTCGGCGACGCGGCGGACAGCCCCCTCGTCGAAGAGGCCGGCTCGGCCAACCAGTTCACCGGCTTCCTCAGCGCGACCTGGCGATTCTGAACGCCCGCCGGATCCCGCTCCGCGGCCGCCGACAGATCCGAACCTTGTGCCGACGCGTAGCTCTCCGATAGCAGGAGCCTACGATCGGCAGGGTCGAGAGCTGAAGGGAGCGCGGGATGGCGGGCAGGCGTGTCGGCAGGATCACCGGGATCGTCGCAGGGGCAGCCGCCGGCCTGCTCCTGGCCGCGGCCGGGGCGGCCGGGCAGGAGTCCGACGAGGAACGCGCGCGCGATCCCGACGCGGTCTCCGGTTCGCTGTCGCTGGGTGTCGGCCTCGGCCCCGACTACGAAGGATCCGACGACTACCGGGTGATTCCGGCTCCCAGCTTCCGGCTCGGCTGGCGCGGCTACGGCCTGGCCTCGCGCGGCACCGGCGTGACGCTCGACGTCTTTCCGCAGGAGGAGGTCGTCGGCGGGCCGCTGGTCAACTACCGCTTCGCGCGCGACGACGTCGAGGACGCCCGCGTCGACGCCCTGCCGGAGGTCGAGGGGGCCGTCGAGCTCGGCGGCTTCCTCGGGGTCGTGCTGCCGGTCGGCGAGGACCCCCGCGAGCGTTTCTCGGCGATCCTCTCCTTCAGCCAGGACGTGAGCGGCGGCCACGAGGGCTACCTCGTCTCGGCATCGCTCTCGAACGGCTTCGTGCTGACCCGGCCGCTGGCGCTCAACCTCGGGGCCGGTCTGACCTATGCCAGCGAGGCCTACCAGGAGAGTTACTTCGGCGTCAGCGCGGCCGGCGCCGCCGCCAGCGGTCTGCCGGCCTTCGATCCGCGCGGCGGCCTGCAGGACGTCAGCCTGCGCGCCTCGCTGTCCTATTCGCTGTCGCGCAGCTGGAGCCTGGGGCCGACGCTGATCTACAAGCGCCTGCTCGAGGACGCCGCCGACAGCCCGGTGACCGAGGAAGCCGGCTCGGCGAACCAGTTCCTGGGCTTCCTGACGGCGACCTGGCGCTTCTGACCGGGCGCCGGCGACGGCGGCAGAGGGGACATCATCGTTAACCAAGCGCTCACCGCTTGCTGTCACCCTCGGCCTCGGGTCTTCCGGGGAGCCAGCTCATGCCCTTCGACAAAGTGCCGGCGCCGCCGCCGGTGCGCCTGCGGCCGGCGACCGAATCGCGGATCGGCACCACGGCCTTCTTCCGCAACCGGGCGCTGCTGGCGACGCTGCTCGACGAGCTCGCCGCGCTCGGGCGCGCCAACCTGCAGGTCCTGTTCCACGCCTGCTCGATCGGCGCCGAGGTCTATTCCTTCCTGATCGCGGCCCGGCTCGACCCGCGCTTTGACGGCATCGCGCTGAGCGTGGCGGCGAGCGACGCCGAGGCGCGCTTCGTCGAGTTCGCCGCGCTCGGGCGCTATCCGGCCTCGGTCCTGGACGGGCTGACCGCGGCGGAGCGCGACTTCTTCCGCCCGGTCGGCGAGGGGCGCGTCGAGCTGCTCTCCGAGCTGCGCCAGCGCGTCGCCTGGCTGCCGGCCGGCAGCTTCGTCGGCTTCGAGACCGGCGAGCGCTACGACCTCGTGGTCCTGCTCAACGCCCTGCTCTACGTCGAGGCGGCGGACCAGGCGCGCACGATCGAGCGCATCGGCCGCTACTGCAGCGGGCTGTTCGTGACCAGCGGCTTCCACGGCGAGCGCATCGAGAACGACCTGCGCGCAGCCGGCTTCGAGCCGGTGACGCGCAACGCCGAGGCGATCCACGAGGGCTGGACCGACCGCCGGGTGGCGACCGACGGGCGCGAGCTGCGCCCGGGCCTGATCTTCGCGCCCTGGTCGCTGCCCGCCTTCGACCGCGAGCCCGGCTGGGAGTGGCGCTACGGCGCGATCTTCCGGAAGGCGCAGGCGTGAGCGGGGTGGGGCAGGTGAGCGGGGCGAGCGACCAGCCGCTGGTCGGCCCGGCCTTCGACCAGCCGCGCTGGTCCGGTACGCCGCGGCTCGCCTACGTGCTCGGCTCGACGCGGCGCTCGGGCAGCACCTACCTGGCCAGCCTGCTGGCGGCGACCGGGGTGCTCGGGGTGCCGACGGAGTACCTGCCGTCGGCCGGCCCGCACCGCGAACTCCTGGAGCGCGCCGGCCACGACCCGGACGACCGCTCGATCGAGGGCTATGCCGCCGCGCTCGCCGCGCTGCGCACGACGCCGAACGGCGTGTTCGGCCTGCACGCGCACTTCGACCAGTTCGCCACCGCCCTCAAGCTCGGACTGTTCGGCCGTTGCCTGCCGCGTCCGCGCTTCCTCCATATCCGCCGGCGCGACCTGCTCGGCCAGGCGATCTCGCTGGTCCACGCCCGCCAGACCCGGCAGTGGACGAGCAACGGGGTGGCGAGCGGCGAGGCGGCCTACGACGGCCGTGCGATCCGCGAGGCGCTGCACGGCGTGATCCAGCAGAACGCCAACTGGGAGCTCTACTTCGCCGAAGCCGGCATCGAGCCCCTGCCCCTGGTCTACGAGGAGGTGGTCGCGGCACCCGAGCGCGAGCTCGCCAGGGTCTGCGCCTTCCTGGATGTTTCCTGGGACGGCGCATTCGACCGCCAGCGCGCGCCGATCGAGCGCCAGGAAGACCCGCTGAAGCAGGCGTGGCGCGTGCGCTTCCTGGCAGAGCGCACGGCGGCCTGACCGCACGACGGCGTCACCGCACGGCGTCTCCCCGCGTGGCCTCGCTCAGGCGCCGTGCGGCAACGCCGCCGCCGGCAAGTTGCCGTGCAGGAAGCGGCGCACGGTGGCGCGCGCCTCGTCGGCGTCCGATGGCTCGACCGACAGCGTCGCGCGCAGCCAGAGCCCGTCGATCAGCGCCGCCGTGGCCTCGGCCAGGCGGGCCGCCTCGTCGTCCGCGACGAGACGCCGGAAGGCGTGGCGCAGGTTGCTGACCAGCCGCTTCTCGTAGACCATCTGCACCCGTCGGAGACGCGGCGAGTGCAGGACCTGGCCCCAGAAGGCGAGCCAGACCGTGGCGATGCGCCGGTCGAACTGAGAGGGCTCGAGGTTGGCCTCGACGACGGCGAGCAGCCGCTCGTAGGGCGAGGCGGCCTGCGCCAGGCGCCGCGCCGCGCCGTGCCCCAGGTCGGAGGAAAGCTGGCGCAGCGTCGCCTCGAGCAGGCCCTCCTTGTCGCGGAAGTAGTGCGCGACGAGGCCCGGCGAGACGCCGGCGCGTCGGGCGATCGACTGCAGGCTGGCGTTGGCGAAGCCGACCTCGTGGATCGTGTCGATCGTCGCCTCGATCAGTTGGCGCCGCCGCAGCGTTTCCATGCCGAGCTTCGGCAAGCTCTGCCTCCCTTGGTTTCCGCGGGATCGCCCGGCGGCTTCGCCGCCGCGACGCGAGGCGGCCCCGATGCCCCGGATGCCGCCGCTCCCACGCCAAGTCTCTCCGATCTTTTATTGAACGTTCAATCAAAAACCGGTTAGGCTTGGCCCTCGATTTTCGCTCCGGCCGGTATGATAGTGAGACCGGCAGGGGCCGAAGCGGGGGACGACCGGCAGCCGCGACGCACGGACGTGTCGCTGGCGGGCGGCCCCTCGGCTTTCAGGTTCACGAAAAGAAGCGGGAGGCAGAACATGCGATTCTCCATCACCCTTTCCGCGGCGCTCGCCGCGGCCGGACTGGTCTCGGCGCTGGCCTCGACGGGCGATGCCCGGGCGGCTGTGCCGGACAGCTGCAGGACCGTGGTCTTCTCCGACGTCGGCTGGACCGACATCACGGCGACCACGGCGACGACCTCGGTGGTGCTGCAGGGCCTCGGCTACGAGACCGAGACCGAGGTGCTGTCGGTGCCGGTGACCTACCAGTCGCTGAAGAACGGCGACGTCGATGTCTTCCTCGGCAACTGGATGCCGACCATGGAGGCCGATCTCGCGCCCTACCGCGAGGACGGCTCGGTCGACGTCGTCGGCGTCAACCTGGAGGGCGCCAAGTACACCCTGGCGACGCTCAAGAGCACGGCCGACAAGGGGCTGACCTCGTTCGGCGACATCGCCGAGTTCGAGGATCAGCTCGACGGCAAGATCTACGGCATCGAGCCGGGCAACGACGGCAACCGCCTGATCCTCGACATGATCGACCAGGACGCCTTCGGCCTGAACGGCTTCGAGGTCGTCGAGTCCTCGGAGCAGGGCATGCTGGCGCAGGTCGCGCGCGCCAAGAACCGCGGCGAGGACGTGGTCTTCCTGGGCTGGGAGCCGCACCCCATGAACGCCAACTTCGACATGGTCTACCTGTCGGGCGGCGACGACTGGTTCGGCCCGAACTACGGCGGCGCCACGGTCTACACCAACGTCCGCGACGGCTACGTCGAGGAGTGCGCCAATGTCGGACAGCTGCTGAACAACCTGACGTTCTCCCTGAAGATGGAGAACGAGATCATGGCCAGCATCCTCAACGACAACATGCAGCCGGAGGCGGCGGCCGAGGCCTGGCTGAAGGCCAATCCCGGCGTGCTCGACGCCTGGCTGGACGGCGTCACCACCGTCGAGGGCGAGGCCGGCCTGCCGGCGGTCAAGTCGGCCCTCGGGCTCTAGGCCCCGGCCGGCAAGCAAGCACCCGGGCTCCGGCCCTGTCGCCGCCGGACGGCGACAGGGCGGCGACGGCCGGCTCCGCCCCTCCTGCCGCACGGCTCGGCCGGCGCGCGGAAGGGCGGGCCGCCCCCGCCGGCGAGCCCCGGCCTGATCGCGACGGTCCGCCAGGGGGGCGCACGCCATGGAAGAGTGGTTC
>JAUILQ010000088.1 GCA_030433005.1 Alphaproteobacteria bacterium | reverse complement strand
CGACGGCCTGTGGTGCGAGCGCCGGCGCGCGGCGCCGCCGGCCTCGCGGCGCGGCCTGTTCCTGGACCGCGACGGCGTGCTGGTCGAGGAGGTCGGCTTCCTGCACCGCCCCGCCGACGTGCGCCTCGCGCCGGGCGCCGTCGCGCTGCTCGCCGCGGCGCGCGCCGCCGGCTGGGCGGTGGTCGTGGTCACCAACCAGTCGGGCATCGCGCGCGGCCGCTACGGCTGGGGCGAGTTCGCCGAGACCCAGGCGGAGATCGAGCGGCAGTGCGCCGCCGCCGGCGCGCCGGAGCCCTTCGACCTGGTGCTCGCCTGCCCGCACCACCCCGAGGGCCTGGCGCCCTGGCGCCACGACGACCACCCCGGGCGCAAGCCGAACCCCGGCATGCTGACGCGCGCGCTCTCGCTGCTCGACCTGGAGCCCGGCGCCAGCTGGATGGTCGGCGACCGGGCCAGCGACCTCGAGGCCGCGCGCCGGGCCGGGCTGGCCGGCGGCCTGCACCTGCTGACCGGCCACGGCGACGCGGCCCAGCGGGCCCGGGCGCTCGCCCTGGCCACGCCGGGCTTCCGCGTGCTGACCGCCGACGACCTGGTCGGCGCCGCCGGGCTGCTGCCGCTGTCTACGGAAGGCGCCTGACCGCAAGGTCGGTGCCGCCTCGTCCTTTCGTTGCGCCGCAACAGGCTTGCGCGTGGCGCTGCCTGCCTCAAGAATGGCGGCCAAGTTTCCGGCCGGCGGATGGGAGCCGCGCGCCGGGAAGACAAGAAAGCGAACCGTCACACCAGCACGCAGGGAGACAACACATGCGTCGCCACCATGCCGGGCGTTCCCTCATCGAGGCGCTGTCGCGCCGCCGGTTCCTGACCGGCGCGGCCGCCGTCGGCCTCAGCTTCTCGGCGCTGCCGAAGGGCCTGAAGGCGCAGGAGGAGGCCAAGGTCAACTTCTACAACTGGGACACCTACATCGGCGAGACCACGCTCCAGGACTTCAACGATGCCACCGGCATCGAGGTCTCGATGAGCCTGTTCGCCGACAACGACGAGCTCTTCGCCCGCTTCAAGGAGGGCAACCCGGGCTTCGACGTGATCGTGCCGACCAACGACTACTGCGAGCGCATGATCACCGCCGGCATGCTGCAGAAGCTCGACCACTCGAAGATCCCGAACTTCTCGAACGTCGCGCCGGCCTTCCAGGACGCCGCCTTCGACCCGGGCCGCCAGTATTCCATGCCCTACATGTGGGGCACCATGGGCATCGGCTACCGCAAGTCCGCGGTCAGCGGCGTGCCGTCGAGCTGGAAGGCGGTGCTCGAGAGCGACGAGTACGCCGGCCGCATCGCGCTGCTCAGCGAGAGCCGCACCATGCTCGGCATGGCCGCCAAGTACCTCGGCTACTCGATGAACACGACCAAGCCGGAGGAGATCAAGGCGGCCGAGGAGCTGCTGATCAAGCAGAAGCCGAACATCAAGGTCTTCGCCGAGGATAACGGCCAGGACCTGCTGCTCTCCGGCGAGGTCGACCTGACCGTCGAGTGGAACGGCGACATCCTGCAGATCATGGCCGAGGACCCGGACGTCAGCTACGTCGTGCCCGACGAGGGCTCGCTGCTCTGGCAGGACACGCTGTGCATCCCGAAGGACGCGCCGCACCCGAACAACGCGCACGCCTTCATCAACTACATCCTGGCGCCGGAGCCGGGTGCGGCGATCGCCGAGTTCATCCAGTACGCCACCGCCAACCAGGCGGCGCGCGAGCTGCTCGGCCCGGAGTACAACGAGAACCCGGCGATCTTCCCGACCGATGAGACGATCGCCCGCTGCGAGCCGCAGACCTATCTGGGCGAGGAGGCCCAGCGGCTCTACGAGGAGGCCTGGACTCGGGTCATGGCGGCCTGACCGCCTGACGGCATCGGGGCGGGCCGCCGTGGCCCGCCCCGCTCCCTTCCTTCCCTGCCCCGCCGCCTCGCGGGGGCGACCCCTCCGGGTCCTTGCCGGGGTCCTCGATGGAAAACTGGCGCAAGCATCCCCTGGTCTTCTGGGCCTTCTCGCTGCCGCCCAGCTTCTGGCTGATCGTCTTCTTCTTCGTGCCGCTGACCCTGGTCTGGGGCCTGTCGTTCTCGGAGAAGCGCGGGATCATCGAGACCGAGCTGACCTTCACGCTCGACAACTACCTGCGCGGCCTCGAGCCGATCTATCTCGAGATCCTGTGGAAATCGATCCTGCTGGCCGGCGGGGCGACGCTGATCTGCCTGGTCGTCGGCTACCCCGTGGCCTTCGCCATCGCCTTCGCCTCGGAGCGCTGGAAGCCCTGGCTGCTGCTGCTGGTGATCCTGCCGTTCTGGATCAACATCCTGATCCGCACGTACGCGCTGATCGCGGTGTTCCGCTCGCGCGGCTACGTCAACTTCGCCTACGAGGACCTCTGGACCGCGGCCAACTGGCTGGTCGGCCTGGTCGGCCTGTCGCTCGGCGAGCGCTTCGTTCCGCTCAGCCTGCTCTACAACAACGTCGCCGTCGTCGCCGGCATCGTCTACGCCTTCTTCCCCTTCATGGTGCTGCCGCTCTACGCCAACATCGAGAAGCTCGACCGCTCCTTCATGGAGGCCAGCCTCGACCTCGGCGCCGGGCACTGGCGGACCTTCTTCTCCGTGGTCTTCCCGCTGACCTGGCAGGGCGCGCTCTCGGGCATCGTCATCGTCTTCATCCCGGCGCTCGGCGCCTTCTTCATCCCCGACCTGCTGGGCGGCACCGACAGCCAGATGATCGGCAACGTCATCGAGCGGCAGTTCAAGAGCGCCAACGACTGGCCGTTCGGCGCGGCGCTGTCGTTCCTGCTGATGTACGCCACCTTCTTCGCGCTGGCCCTGCGCGCCCTCGTCGCCGGGCGCCGCGGCGCCGGCGCGCTGGACGCCTGACGCCATGGCCGGCCTGAAGTCCCTGCTCGGCCTGTCGCGCGACGAGTCGATCGGCCCGCTCGACTACGGCCGGCGCTGGTGGATGCGCCTGATCGTCGGCCTGACCTTCCTGTTCCTCTACGCGCCGATCGTCGTGCTGATCGCCTACAGCTTCAACGACTCGCGCCGGAACATCGTCTGGCTCGGCTTCACCACGGACTGGTACGTCAAGGCGTTCAACAACGACAGCCTGCTCACCGCCTTCGCCAACTCGCTGACCATCGCCCTGGTCAACACGGTCTTCAGCGTCATCCTGGGCACGCTGACGGCGCTGCTGCTCTGGCGCTTCCGCTTTCCCGGCCGGCCGGTCTACGAGGGCGCGGTCGCGCTGCCGATCGTGATCCCCGAGATCTGCATGGGCGTCGCCATGATGGCCTTCTTCGCCTGGATCGGCTGGCCCAACGACCTGCCCTGGCCGATCAGCCTGACCAACATCATCATCGCCCACGTCGCCTTCTCGTTCCCCTTCGTCGCGGTCATCGTCCGGGCGCGCCTGGCCGGCTTCAACCGCGAGCTCGAGGACGCCGCCAAGGACCTGGGGGCGACAGAATGGCGGACGCTCATCGACATCGTCGTGCCCTACCTCAGGCCGGGCCTGATCGCCGGCGCGCTGATCGCCTTCACGCTGTCGCTCGACGACTTCGTCATCACCTTCTTCACCGCCGGGCCGGACACCATCACCCTGCCGGTCAAGATCTTCTCGATGGTGCGCTTCTCCGTGACCCCCGAGGTCAACGCCGCCTCGACCGTGCTGATCGTCATCACGGTGATCACCACGGTCATCGCCATGCGCCTGCAGAACATCAACAAGCCGGGCTGAGCCCCCGTACGGCCCGCCCCTCCAGCCTCCAGAGAGCCGCCGCCATGTCCGACAGCCGGTCCGACGCCATCATCCAGATCCAGGGAGTGACCAAGCGCTTCGGCGAGGTGACGGCGGTCGAGCGGGTCGACCTCGACATCCGCGCCGGCGAGTTCTTCGCCCTGCTCGGCCCCTCGGGCTGCGGCAAGACCACCCTGCTGCGCATGCTCGCCGGCTTCGAACAGCCGAGCGACGGCAGGATCCTGATCGGCGGCCAGGACATGACCGGCGTGCAGCCCAACCACCGGCCGGTCAACATGGTCTTCCAGTCCTACGCCGTGTTCCCGCACATGACGGTGTTCGACAACGTCGCCTACGGCCTCAAGGTCGTCGGCACGGCGCGCGGCGAGATCCGGCCGCGGGTCGAGGAGGCGCTGGCCATGGTCCAGCTCGAGGACTACGGCAGCCGCAAGCCCGACCAGCTGTCCGGCGGCCAGCGCCAGCGCGTCGCGCTGGCGCGTGCCCTGGTCAAGCGGCCCAAGGTGCTGCTGCTCGACGAGCCGCTGTCGGCGCTCGACGCCAAGCTGCGCGAGGCCATGCAGCTCGAGCTGGTGCGCCTGCAGCACTCGGTCGGCATCACCTTCGTCATCGTCACCCACGACCAGGACGAGGCGCTGTCGATGGCCGACCGCATCGCGGTCATGCAGGACGGCCACGTCCGCCAGGTCGCCGACCCGCAGACCCTCTACGAGTACCCGAGCGGCCGCTTCGTCGCCGACTTCATCGGCAAGATGAACCTCTTCGAGGGCCGGGTCGCGGCCAGCGACGCGACCGCGCTGGCCGTCGAGGTCGAGGGCCTGGGCCGCATCGAGCTGCCGCCCGACGGCCAGGCGCCGGGCGCCGGCCAGCCGGTCGGCATCGCCGTGCGCCCGGAGAAGGTCGAGCTGTTCCGCAAGGCGCCGCCCGAGGGCAGCGTCGCGCGCCGCGGCACCGTCGCCCAGGTCGCCTACTACGGCGACGTCTCCTACGTCTTCCTGGACCTTGAGGACGGCCCCTCGCTCAACGCCACGGTGCAGAACGCCGACCGCGCCGCCGAGCCCTACTTCACCAAGGGCGAGACCCTCTGGGCCGCCTGGAACCCCAACGACTTCCTGGTGCTCGGGGAGTAGCCGCGGACCCGGGCGGCCCCGTCCTCGACCGGCGGAAGCGGAGAGCCCGAGGACCCGAGGACGAGGCCTGCGCACGAGAGGCCGCGCGAAGCAGCAGCCGGCGCTGGCCTCCCCCGAAGCCGAGCGCGCCCTGCAGACGGGCCGGCCGGTGGTATCCGCGTCGCCGGGCGCGGCGGCTTCTCGATCCCCTCTCCCCCTGCCGAGGGCCGGCTTCAGACCTGGAGTTCGACACGCGTCGACTCAGCACACCTAAAGCCACCCTGGTGGATCACGGCGACTGCATCTCTTGCGATAAACGACATTCCCGCCTCGTCGCGCCGGGAATCGCGAATCCACAACTTTTCGGTGTGCCTGCCGGGCGAACCGCACGCGAATTGAGGCCCGCAAGAAAGAGAAGGCCGAAGACACCGCCCCCTTTCTCACCCATACTCTTGCGCATGAGGAACCTGGCTCGTCGAATTCTGGATCTCTATGCCCTGATCGCAGGGCGCCCCTGCACGCAGGGATTGAATTTCGCGATCCTGCGCGCCGCTCTCAGAGTTCGCGGATACAACAACAACGGCCACCGCATCAGCGGCGAGACAAACTTCGTGAAGACGCTCGCCGCGATGAACCCCAGGATCTGTGTCGATGTCGGAGCGAACAAGGGGAGTTACTCGCGGCTTATCTTGGATCGCACGCAAGCCACGGTCTACGCGTTCGAGCCGATGCCGAAATCCTTCAGCCAGCTGGCCGAGCTGAAGGAGGTGTTTGGGGACCGGCTGATCGCGATCAACAAGGGGGTGGGCGAAGAGTCGGGGAAACTCGACATCTGGTTTGGCGACGAGACTTCCGCCCATGCCTCCTTCAGCGACGAGGTTAAGAAGATCGAGCGGCTCGGAGCCAAGAATACACGGAACCTCCGGGTCGACGTGGTTACGCTGGACGACTACGCCCACATCGGGCCGGTCGACCTCATAAAGATCGATGTGGAAGGCTATGAATCCGAAGTCATAAAAGGTGGCGCCGCCTTCTTCCAGCAGACAAGGCCGAAATTCGTCCAGATCGAGTATAACCATCATCAATTGTTCCGGTCGAAAACCCTGTTCTGGTTCTCGGAACAGTTCCCCGGATACGGGGTCTATCAGCTGATTCCCACGGGCCTTTTCCGGGTCGACCCGAAGCTGCCGGAAAACAACATCTTCCACCTCTCGAACTTTGTGTTCGTACGGCCGGACATCGAGGCACAGATCTGACCGATCCGGCGGGGGCGGGCTGCCGCAGGACCGTCTCAGGGCGAATCCCATGCGCGCTTTCGCGGGGATGCCGGTTGAAGGCAGGGGGCCAAGTCTCGGGAGCGAGAGCGGCCGGGGAAGCGCTTCGGCTCGTCTCCGATCTATGCCCCCGCCCGGCGCTCCACGCGCGGGTAGTACCAGGCCAGGGTCGCGAAGCGCAGCGCCATGAGCGCCAGCAGGCTGAGCCACAGGCCGTCGTTGCCCCACAGCGGCACCAGGACCTGCAGCAGCCCGAGGTAGAGCAGCAGCGAGGCGATCATGGCGTTGCGCATCTCGGCGCTCGCCGTGGCGCCGATGAACACGCCGTCGAGCTGGTAGGCGGCGACCGCGACCAGCGGCAGCAGGATCATCCAGACCAGCTCCGATTCGGCCGCGGCGCGCACCTCGGGCAGGTCGGTGTAGAGCGCCACCAGCTCCGGGCCGACGGCCCAGAAGGCGAGCGAGATCGCCGCCGCCAGAGCGGCTGCCTGCAGGCTGGAAACCCGGACCGCCGTGCGGAAGGCGGCGCGCCGCCGCGCGCCCAGGGCGCCGCCGGCGAGCACCTCGGCGGCATGGGCGAAGCCGTCGAGACCGTGCGCCACGAAGTGCAGCAGGCTGATCAGGATGGCGTTGCCGGCCAGGGTGACGTCGTCGCTGCGCGCGCTCTCGGCGGTGAAGACGGCGAAGCCGGTGACCAGGCAGAGCGTGCGCAGAAAGATGTCGAGGTTGATGCGGAACAGCGCGAGCAGGCGGCCGCGGTCCAGCAGGCGCGTCGTCTCGAAGCGTCCGCCGACCCGCCGCAGCTCGCGCCGCAGCAGCCAGAGCGCGAAGCCGAGCGCCGCCCACTCGGCGATCAGCGAGGCCAGCGCGACGCCCTCGATCGCGAGGTCCAATCCCAGTACGAAGAGCAGGTTGAGCGCGACGTTGAGGCCGTTGAGGACGAGCTGCAGGGCGAACACCGCACGCGCGTTCTGCACCGCCAGCAGCCAGCCGATGGCGGCGTAGGTCATCAGCACCGCCGGGGTCGACCAGATGCGGATCAGCACGTAGCGGCCGGCCAGCTCGGTGACCTGCTCGCTGGCCCCGACCAGCGGCAGCGCGAGGCCGACGATCGGCAGCTGCAGGGCGATCACCAACAGGCCGAAGCCGAGGCCGAGCAGGCCGGCGCGGCCGAGCACGGCGCGCAGCTCGGCGTCGCGGCGGCCGCCGTAGGCCTGCGCCGCCAGGCCGGTCGTGCCCATCTTCAGGAAGCCGAAGCTCCAGTGGATGTAGCTGAAGACCAGGGCGGCGACCGCGACCGCGCCGACGTAGGCGGCGTCGGGCAGCCGGCCCATGACCGCGGTGTCGACCGCCCCGACCAGCGGCACCGAGGCGTTCGACAGGATGATCGGCCCGGCGATCGAGAGCACGCGGCGGTGCCAGCCACGGGTCGTGCGCGGCAGCGGGGCGGGCGACCCGGCGGGCTCGGCGCCGGCGGCGGTCATGGCGCTCGCGTCCGGGAGGCGCACGCCGAAGAGGAGACGCTCCATCGCGCTTCGTGGTTCGACAAGCTCACGATGAAGCGCGACCAGAAGCCTGCGCTGCCCCCTCCGTCCCTTCATGGTGAGCTTGTCGAACCACGAAGCGACTGGAGCGCGGACGGAAGGACGGGGTCGTCCGAGCGACCTCACGCAGCGGCGCTCCGGCCGCTTGCGCCACCAGGAAGACGGCCGGGGGAAAGGCCAGAGGGAAAGAACGGTAGGGCGGCATCACGCTCCTACCGCGCGATCGCGTAGCCCTGCATGAAACGCGGGTTGGCAGCCGCCTTGAGCAGGCCGTCGGGCTCGCGCGCCACGGCCGAGACGCGGCCGAGCGACCAGTCGTCCTTGACCGAGACGCGGTGGCCGCGCGCCTCCAGCGCGGTCACCGTGGCGGACGGGAAGCGGCCCTCCAGCGACAGGCTGCCGAGGTCGGCGTTGCGCGGATAGAAGGAGCTCGGCATGTGGTCGGTCTGGAAGGCCGGGTGGTCGATCGCCTGCTGCAGGTTCATGCCGTGGCAGGCGTGGCGCAGGAAGACGCCGAGGCTCCACTGGTCCTGGTAGTCGCCGCCCGGCGTGCCGAACACCATGTAGGGCTCGCCCTCGCGCAGCACCAGGTTGACCGACAGCGTCGAGCGCGGCCGCTTGCCCGGCGCCAGGCTCGAGGGCTGCCCCTCCTCCAGCCAGAACATCTGGCCGCGGCTGTTCAGGCAGAAGCCGAGCTCCGGGATCACCGGGCTCGACTGCAGCCAGCCGCCCGAGGGCGTCGCGCCGACCATGTTGCCCCAGCGGTCGATGACGTCGATGTGGCAGGTGTCGCCGCGCTGCACGCCGGAGGCGGAGGGGCCTTCCGTCTGCACGGTCGGCTCGCCGCCGCCGAGAGAGTCGTACTCCTCGGCGCCGGCGCGCTCGGCCAGCAGGCCCTCGAGGTTGGCCTCGTAGCCCTCGATCCGCCCGGGCCGCAGCTCCTGGCTGGCGCGCTCGCCGATCAGCTCGCGGCGCCGGTCGTTGTAGGCGTCCGACAGCAGCGTCTCCATCGGCACCGCCACGAAGCCGGGGTCGCCGTAGTAGGCCTCGCGGTCGGCGAAGGCCAGCTTGGCCGCCTCGGTCACCAGGTGCACGAACTCGGGCCCGGCCGGGTCGAGGCCGGCGAGGTCGAAGCCCTTGAGCAGGGCGAGCTGCTGCAGCAGCACCGGGCCCTGGCTCCAGGGTCCGCCCTTGCACAGCGTCCAGCCGTGGAAGTCGTAGGTCAGCGGCGCCTCGTAGGAGGCCTGCCAGCCGGCTAGGTCCTGCCCGGTCAGCACGCCGCGGTGGCGCCGGCCCGAGGAGTCCATCAGCGGCTCGGCCGCCGAGAAGCGCTCCAGCGCCTCGGCGACGAAGCCCTGGGACCAGGCCCGGCGCATCGCCTCGATCTGCGCCTCGCGGTCGCCGCCGCCCGCCTCGCCCTCCTCGAGCAAGCGTTCGTAGGTGCGCGCCAGCGCCGGGTTGCGGAAGAGCCGGCCGGCCGCCGGCAGCCGGCCCTTCGGCAGGTAGAGATCGGCCGAGCTCGGCCACTCCTCGCGGAACAGCGTCTCGACCCGCTCGATGGTCGCGCGGATCAGCGGCACCAGCGGGTAGCCGTCGCGGGCGTAGCCGATGGCATACTTCAGCACCTCGCGCGGCGGCAGGCTGCCGTAGTCGCGCAGCAGCTGCATCCAGGCGTCGAAGGCGCCGGGCACGACGGTCGCCAGCAGGCCGGCGCCGGGCACCATGTCCAGGCCCTCGCCGCGGTAGTGGGCGATCGTCGCGCCGGCCGGCGCCACGCCCTGGCCGCAGAGGATGCGCACCTCGCCCTCGTCGGCCGAGCGCAGCGCGATCGGCACCTCGCCGCCCAGGCCGTTGAGGTGCGGCTCGACGACCTGCAGGGTGAAGCCGCCGGCGACCGCCGCGTCGAAGGCGTTGCCGCCGCGCTCCAGCACCGCCATGGCGACGGCCGAGGCGAGCCAGTGGGTCGAGGCGACGGCGCCGAAGCTGCCGCGCAGCTCGGGGCGGGTGGTGAAGGTCATGGCGCGGCCGGTCCTCGTCTGTGGGCAATGCGGCTCGGGGCGGGGAGCGCGACTATAGCGGGGCCCGGGGAGCGTTCAATGCGGCGGCGGCGCAACCCTGGGTCCGCGCCGCGCCGGCGGCGCCAGCCCGTCGCCCGCAGGCTCCCCGTGGCGCGCGGCGCGCGCTCTTGCTATGAAGCGGCCTTCCTTCTCTCGAAAGCGCGAGCGACCATGGCGATCCAGCACCCCTACCTGATGTTCCTCGGCGACGCCCCCGACCAGCTGGCGGCGAAGACGGCGGCCGGCGTGGCCCACTGGCGCCCGGACTGGTGCGTCGGCCAGCTGCGGCTGCCGGACTGCCACGCCGACCTCGGGCTCAAGGACATGACCATTGCCGATGCCAAGGCCGCCGGCGTCAAGTCGGTGATCGTCGGCGTCGCCAACCGCGGCGGCCGCATCTCCGAGGCCTGGACCGAGGTGCTGACCGAGGCGCTGGAGTCGGGCATGGACCTCGCCTCCGGCCTGCACAAGAAGCTCGCCGACGTGCCGGCGCTCAAGGAGACGGCCAAGGCCGAGGGCCGGCAGCTGTTCGACGTGCGCCACCCGACCCGGGACTTCGACGTCGCCAACGGCAAGAAGCGCCCGGGCAAGCGCCTGCTCGCGGTCGGCACCGACTGCTCGGTCGGCAAGATGTACGCGACGCTGGCGCTCGAGGCCGAGATGCGCAGGCGCGGCATGAAGGCCGACTTCCGGGCGACCGGCCAGACCGGCATCTTCATCGCCGGCGACGGCGTCTCGATCGACGCGGTCATCGCCGACTTCATCTCCGGCGCCGTCGAGTGGCTGACCCCGGCCAACGACGACGACCACTGGGACCTGGTCGAGGGCCAGGGCTCGCTGTTCCACGCCTCCTTTGCCGGCGTCACCATCGGCCTGATCCACGGCGCCCAGCCCGACGCCCTGGTGCTCTGCCACGAGCCGACGCGCAAGCACATGCGCGGCCTGCCGGACTACAAGCTGCCGCCGCTCGACCTCTGCATGCAGCGCAACCTGGAGGCGGCGCAGCTGACCAACCCCAAGGCGAAGTTCGTCGGCGTCTGCATCAACACCTCGGGGCTCTCGGCCGACGAGGCCGGCAGCTACCTCGAGACGGTCTCGAAGGAACTCGGCCTGCCGACGGTCGATCCGGTGCGCAACGGCGTCGGCCCCATCGTCGACAACCTCGACTGAGCGCCGGCTCGACCGAGCGCCGACGCGTCGCCAACCGCAGGAGCCGAGTCCCGTGCAGCTGACCGCCGAGGCCGAATCCTGGCCGCTCGCCCAGGCCTTCACCATCTCGCGGGGCACCAAGACCCACGCGCGGCCGGTCGTCGCGACCCTGGGCGACGGAGCGCTGCGCGGGCGCGGCGAGTGCGTGCCCTACGCCCGCTATGGCGAGACGGTGGAGTCGGTGCTGGCCCAGATCGAGAGCCAGCGCGCGGCCCTCGAGTCCGGCGAGCTGACCCGCGAGGCCCTGCAGGCGGCGCTGCCCGCCGGCGCGGCGCGCAACGCCCTCGACTGCGCGCTCTGGGACCTCGAGGCCAAGCGCGCCGGCGAGCCGGCCTGGCGGCTCGCCGGGCGGCCCGAGCCGGGGCCGGTGACCACGGTCTACACCCTGTCGCTCGACACGCCGGAGAACATGGGCCGGCAGGCCGCGGCCAACGCCCAGCGGCCGATCCTCAAGCTCAAGCTGACCGGACCCGAGGACCTGGAGCGGGTGCGGGCGGTGCGCGCCCATGCGCTGGCCGCCGACATCGTGGTCGACGCCAACGAGGGCTGGACGCCCGAGCACTACCGGAAGCTGGCGCCGGCGCTCGCCGACCTCGGCGTCACCATGATCGAGCAGCCCTTCCCGGCCGGCGAGGACGAGGCGCTCGACAACCTCGACCGCCCGGTGCCGCTCTGCGCCGACGAGTCCTGCCACGACGCGGCGACGCTCGACGCCCTGGTCGGCCGCTACGACATCGTCAACCTCAAGCTCGACAAGACCGGTGGCCTGACCGAGGGCCTCAGGCTCAAGGCGCGCGCCGCCGAGCTCGGCTTCGAGCTGATGGTCGGCTGCATGGTCGCGACCTCCCTGGCCATGGCTCCGGCCGTGCTGCTCGCCCAGGGCGCCAGGGTCGTCGACCTCGACGGCCCGCTGCTGCTCGCCCAGGACCGCGACCACGGCCTGCGCTTCGAGGGCAGCCTGGTTCACCCCCCCGAGCCGGCGCTCTGGGGCTAGGGCGGGCCGCCCGACCCTCACCCGAAACGCTCACGCGTTTCGACCTCTCCCGCAAGCGGGCTAAAGTATTCACACATCTCGGATTGCGGCTCGTAGAGGATCTCTGACTCACTTCTGCAGAGTGTAGCGAGGGAGGTGGGGATGGAGATTTCGCTGGGGCGGTTTGGCGACCGCCGCCTGGAAAGGGGGGGCTGTTTCTGCACGCGCGTCTGGTCGAGCTGGGCGGGCGAGGCGTGCGGGTGCGGCGTCTGGGCGGCGACCGGGCGGGAGAGATCCGCTTGACGCGCTTCCTGCGCAACGAGGCGGTCAGTCTGGAGGAAATGGTGGCGACGGCGTCGGCGCGCACGGCCGAGCGCTGTGCGGGAC
>JAUILQ010000023.1 GCA_030433005.1 Alphaproteobacteria bacterium | reverse complement strand
GGCCCCGTCTCCGGGCCCAGCCGTTCGCTCAACGGGGCGTGGTTGGCAAGCGGCTCAGCTGCAGCCGCTGGTGCCGCCGCAGGTGTCGCACTTCAGGCAGGTGCCGTTGCGCACCAGGGTGAAGTTCCCGCACTCGCCGCAGCTCTCGCCCTCGTAGCCCTTGAGCCGCGCCTCGCGCAGGCGGCGCAGGTAGGTCTCGTCGGCGATCTCCTCCTCGATCAGCGTCTCCTGGCCGTAGCTGACCTCCGAGACCGCGTAGCCCTGCGGCTCCATGGCCAGGGCGTTGGCGCCCTGGACGCCGCCCGAGACGCTGCCCTGGCCGCTGCCCGTGACGCTGCCGCCTGCCGCGCTGCCGGTCGTGCCGTTCATGCCGCCGGGAAACACCGTCAGGCTGCGCACGTAGCCCTTGGAGGCGACGCGGCGCACCGTCTCCTGCATGACCCGGGCGCTGGGCGCGTCGGGCACGTCGGACTGGGTCTCGCCCTTGCCGGTGGTGTCGGGCGTCAGGTCCTCCGGGTTGACGTGCGCCAGGTCGTGGCGGGCCAGGTAGGAGATCGCCAGCTCGCGGAAGATGTAGTCGAGCACCGAGGTCGCCATCTTGATGGCGTCGTTGCCCTCGACCATCCCGGACGGCTCGAAGCGGGTGAAGGTGTAGGCCTCGACGAACTCCTCGAGCGGCACGCCGTACTGCAGGCCGATCGAGATCGCGATCGCGAAGTTGTTCATCAGGCTGCGGAAGGCGGCGCCCTCCTTGTGCATGTCGACGAAGATCTCGCCCAGGCGGCCGTCCTCGTACTCGCCGGTGCGGATGTAGACCTTGTGGCCGCCGACCACGGCCTTCTGGGTGTAGCCCTTGCGCCGCTGCGGCAGGCGCTGGCGGTCCTCGACCGTCTTCTCGACGATCTTCTCGACGAACTTCTCGACGACCCGCTCGGCGACGTTGGCGGCCTTGGCGGCGGCCGGCGCGGCGGCCAGCTCCTCGGCGACCTCCTCCTGGTCCTCGCTCTCGTCGATCAGCGAGGCGGCCAGCGGCTGCGACAGCTTGGAGCCGTCGCGGTAGAGCGCGTTGGCCTTGGTGCCGAGCTGCCAGGACAGCAGGTAGGCCTCCTTGCAGTCCTCGACGGTCGCCGTGTTCGGCATGTTGATGGTCTTGGAGATGGCGCCCGAGATGAAGGACTGCGCCGCCGCCATCATGCGGATGTGGCTCTCGACCGAGAGGTAGCGGGTGCCCAGGCGGCCGCAGGGGTTCGCGCAGTCGAACACCGGCAGGTGCGCGTCCTTCAGGTAGGGCGCGCCCTCCAGGGTCATGGCGCCGCAGACGTAGGTGTTGGCGGCCTCGACCTCGGCCTTGGTGAAGCCGAGCTCGGCCAGCATGTCGAAGCCGAGGTCGTCGAGCACCGCCGGCTCCAGGTTCAGCACCTTGCGGCAGAAGTCCTCGCCCAGCGTCCACTTGTTGAAGGCGAACTTGATGTCGAAGGCGCTGGCCAGCGCGTTCTCCAGGGCGTCGAGCGCGGCCGCGGTGAAGCCCTTGGCCTTGAGGCTCTCGTGGTTGACCCCGGGCGCGCCGCGCAGCGTGCCGTGGCCGACCGCGTAGCGCACGATCTCCTCGATCTGCGCCTCCTCGTAGCCGAGCGTGGCGAGCGCGCGCGGCACCGTGCGGTTGATGATCTTGAAGTAGCCGCCGCCGGCCAGCTTCTTGAACTTGACCAGGGCGAAGTCCGGCTCGATGCCGGTGGTGTCGCAGTCCATGACCAGGCCGATCGTGCCGGTCGGCGCGATCACCGAGACCTGGGCGTTGCGGAAGCCGTGCGCCTCGCCGAGCTCGAGCGCCTCGTCCCAGACCCGGGCGGCCGCCTCGGCCAGCTTCGGGTCGCCGCAGTTGGCGATGTCGAGCGGCACCGGCGGGACCGACAGCGCCTCGTAGCCGCCCTTGGTGCCGTGGGCGGCGCGGCGGTGGTTGCGGATCACCCGCAGCATCGACTCGCGGTTGGCCTCGTAGCCCGGGAAGGCGCCGAGCTCGCGCGCCATCTCGGCCGAGGTGCGGTAGGAGGCGCCGGTCAGCACCGCGGTCAGCGCGCCGCAGAGCGCGCGGCCGGCCGCGCTGTCGTAGGCCAGGCCCATGGCCATCAGCAGGCCGCCGATGTTGGCGTAGCCGAGGCCGAGCGTGCGGTACTCGTAGCTGAGCTGCGCGATCTGCCGGCTCGGGAAGGACGCCATCAGCACCGAGATCTCCAGCGTCACGGTCCACAGCACCGTGGCGTGCTCGTAGGCCTCCAGCTCGAAGCGCCCGTCGTCGCCCAGGAAGGCGAGCAGGTTCAGCGACGCCAGGTTGCAGGCCGTGTCGTCGAGGAACATGTACTCCGAGCAGGGGTTCGAGGCGTTGATGCGCCCGCCCGCCGGGCAGGTGTGCCACTCGTTGATCGTGGTGTCGAACTGCACGCCCGGGTCGGCCGAGGCCCAGGCGGCGTAGGCGATCTGGTCCCACAGCTCGCGCGCGCCGAGGGTCTTGGCGACCTTGCCGTCGGTGCGCCGGATCAGCTGCCAGTCGCCGTCGGCCAGCACCGCCTCGATGAAGGCGTTGGGCACGCGCACCGAGTTGTTCGAGTTCTGGCCGGAGACCGTGCGGTAGGCGTCGGAGTCCCAGTCGGTGTCGTAGGTCGGGAACTCGATGCGGTCGTAGCCCTGGCCGGCGAACTGCAGGATCCGCTTGATGTAGCTCTCCGGGATCGCGGCGTCGCGCGCCGCCTTGATCGCGGCCTTGAGCGCCGGGTTGCGCTTGGGGTCGAGCGCCGCCGCGGCGTCGCCCTCGACCACGCCGTCCTCGAGCGCCGCGTGGCAGGCGCGCATCACCGCGTTGAGGTGCCGGGCGCAGAGCTTCGAGCCGGCGACCAGCGCGGCGACCTTCTGCTCCTCGACGACCTTCCAGTTGACGTACTCGACGATGTCCGGGTGGTCGAGGTCGACCGTGACCATCTTGGCGGCGCGCCGCGTCGTGCCGCCCGACTTGATGGCGCCGGCCGCGCGGTCGCCGATCTTCAGGAAGGACATCAGGCCCGAGGACTTGCCGCCGCCGGCCAGCGACTCGTTCTCGCCGCGCACCCGCGAGAAGTTGGAGCCGGTGCCCGAGCCGTACTTGAACAGCCGCGCCTCGCGCACCCAGAGGTCCATGATGCCGTTGTCGTTGACCAAGTCGTCCTCGACCGACTGGATGAAGCAGGCGTGCGGCTGCGGGTGCTCGTAGGCACTGGCGGCGCGGGTCAGCTCGCCGCTGCGGTAGTCGACGTAGTGATGGCCCTGGCTCGGGCCGTCGATGCCGTAGGCCCAGTGCAGGCCGGTGTTGAACCACTGCGGCGAGTTCGGCGCGGCCATCTGGGCGGCCAGCATGAAGCGCATCTCGTCGAAGTAGGCGCGGGCGTCCTCCTCGGTGTCGAAGTAGCCGCCCTTCCAGCCCCAGTAGGCCCAGGTCCCGGCGAGCCGGTCGAAGACCTGCTTGGCCGAGGTCTCGGCGCCGCTGCGGTCGGCCTCCGGCAGCTTGGTCAGCGCCGCCGCGTCGGCCTCGCCGCGCCACAGGAAGGCCGGCACGTCGGCTTCCTCGACGCGCTTCAGCGCCTTCGGCACGCCGCGCTTGCGGAAGTACTTCTGCGCCAGGATGTCGGAGGCGACCTGGCTCCAGTCCGCCGGCACCTCGACGTTGTCCGCCTTGAAGACCACGGAGCCGTCGGGGTTGCGGATCTCGCTCTGGGTCATGCGGAAGGGGATCGCCTCGTAGACGTCCCGGCCCTCGGTGGTGAAACGGCGGACGATGCGCATGGCCTGACAGCTCCCCTTGGTCGCGCTTCGAAGTGCGGTCCGGACGGCCGGCGTCGAGCCGGCGCCGCCCTGACGATCTCTGGTACGGGCGCTATCCCCCCGGGGAGCGGTGGTTCGGAGTCGCGGCCTGCCCACCAAGCCGTTCCGCCGCCTGCCTCACTGCTCCCGCGTCGATAGCGGGAAGAGATGAAAACACAGGGTCGTAACCATATCTAGCGCCAATTTTGCCACCGCCGCGAGATATAGGGGTTGACGCTAAGGGGGGGCGGCGTCGCCGGAGGTCTGCCCCCAGGCGGATTCAGGGGGCTCAGGCTCGGCGCCGGCCGGCCAGGACCAGCGCCGTCAGCACCAGCGCCGAGCCGGCCAGCTGCTGGGCGCTCAGCTGCTCGCCGAGCAGCACCGCGGCGAAGCCGATCGAGACCACCGGCTCTATGTTGAAGAACAGCGCCGCACGGCTCGGCCCGGCGTGGCGCACCGAGCCGGACTGCAGGAAGATCGCCCCGACGTAGCAGAGGCTGGCCAGCGTCAGGGCGGTCCAGCCGGCCCAGGCCGTCGGCTCGCCCTCGGCGAGGCCGAGCGGCGGCAGCGCGAAGGGCGCCAGCGCCCAGCCGCCGAAGGCGGCCAGCGTCAGGCCGCTGAGCAGGGCGCCCGAGAGGTTGAGCGTGACCAGCAGGGTCATCGGCTCCTGGCGCACCGCGACGACGCGCATCGACAGGAACAGTCCGGCGGCGCCGAAGGCGCCGAGCGCGATCAGCGCCAGGCCGGTCGGCGACAGCTCGCCGAAGCGCGGCCCGACCGACAGGGCGATGCCGGCGAAGGCGAGCAGCAGCAGGCCGAGCTCGGACAGCCGCGGCCGGCGCCGCTCGAGCGCCGCCTCGCCCAGCGCCGTCAGGATCGGGAAGGTGAAGAAGATCACCACCGCCAGGCTGACCGGGATGTAGTTGACCGAGCCGAGATAGCCGAACGAGGCGACGAACCAGAAGAAGCCGGTCGCCAGGCCGGCGAGGCGCGCGCCGCGCGGCAGCAGCAGCGGCCGGCCGCGCAGCAGGCAGACCGCGGCGAAGGCCAGGAAGCCGACGAGGAAGCGCAGCGTCACCGCGGCCATCGGCGTCGCGCCCTCGGTGTAGGCCAGCGCCGCCAGCGTCGTGATGCCGCCGAAGCCGGTCGCCGAGGCGATCGCCAGCAGGGCGCCGAGACGCGGGTCGCGTCGCGGCTGGCTCGCGGCCTCGCCGGCGGCCGTCCTGCGCTCAGGCACGCTCGGCGAGCGGCAGGTTGACCAGCAGGTTCTGCGGCTTGACCCGCAGCAGGCTCTCCTCATCCATCATCAGGGCGAGGTAGACCGGGCGGCCCGCGATGTCGGCGCGCATCTCGCTGGGATTGCGGAACTCCAGGCGGAACAGCGACAGCAGCCGGGCCAGGCGCGCCTCGCCGGGCTCGCGTCCCTGGTAGAGGTCGTTCAGCAGCTTCGTGCCCTCGGCATCGAGGCCGAGGTGCCAGACCCAGCGCTCGTCGCGGATCTCCTGGACCGGCTGAATCGAGACCTCGACCGCCAGGAAGCGCCTGACCCAGCCTTCCAGCACGCGGCAGAAGGCGTCCAGGCCGTCGCCGGCGAAGTTCAGGTTGAGCACGGTGTCGTAGCGCGTGTCGCGGCTCCAGTAGAGCGCGGCGTTCTCTTCCGTCAGCACGTCGAGCTCGACGGTCCGGAGCGGCGTCTGCGCCTCGACCAGCAGCTGGCCGAGCGAGCCGAAGCCGCCGCTCGTCGCGTACATCTCCACGGTCTCGGCGTCGGCCGACATGATGTGGCCGTCGGAGACCGTGACCTTCTGGGCGCGGAACAGCAGCTCGGCGGCGCGCGCGCGCAGCGGCTGCTCGCCGCCCTCGGGTCCGCCGAGCAGGCCGCGCAGCACGGCGTGGGCCATCTGGTCGAAGAACAGCGGCGGCACCGGCGGCTCGCCGCCGCGCACGTCGGGTGGGTTCACCACCAGGTCGAGATAGGCGCCCTCCAGCGTGCCGGCGGCGAGCAGGCGCGCGCGGAAGCCGAGGACGATCCGATAGGCCTCGATCGCGTCGGCGTCCTCGAGCGACGCCAGCTCGGCCTCGGAGACCGGGCGGTCCGGTGCCTCGAGCAGGGCCCGGTGCAGCGCCCGCTCGGCCTCGTTGGATTCCTCGACCGGGCGCACCTCGGGGCGGTTCCAGAAGGCGCGCAGGTAGTCGTCGGTGATGCCGAGCCGGCCGTCCGCCCGCGGCTCGAGCAGGTGGTAGCCGGAATCGCGCCAGAAATCGGGCATGCCGTCGTCCTCCCGGCGCCGGCTCTAGCGTGAGCGCCCCGGCTTGTCCAGCCGCGCCGCCGCAGGGGCTCGTGCCGGGGCTTGGCGGCGGGCTGGCACCACTGGACGATCGGGGACGCCGGTGCGATAGTCGCGCCGCGTCGGCCGCCCCGGCGGCCAACAGGAATGCGGAGTGACGATGGCGACGCTGGGAACGCGTCTGTTCACCTGGTTGAACGGCGAGCTGGTCGGCCAGGACGGCGAGGGCAACAAGTACTACCGCCAGAAGGACGGCGGGAAGGTGCACCGCGATTCGCTGCGCCGCGAGCGGCGCTGGGTGATCTATGCCGACGGGCGCGACGAGGCCAGCCGGGTGCCGCCGGAGTGGCACGCCTGGCTGCACCACTGGAGCAGCGACCTGCCGCCCAAGGAAGGCATCAAGCGCCGCGCCTGGATGAAGGAGCACCAGCCCAACCTGACCGGCACCGAGCTGGCCTACCGGCCGCCGGGCCACACCCTCGAGGGCGGCAAGCGCGACCGGGCGACCGGCGTCTACGAAGCCTGGTCGCCCGAGTAGCCGCCGGTTCCCGCCGCGCCGCTTGCGCCACCGCCCCCCGCCGCTCACCGGCAACTCCCCCGGGCGTCAGCTGAGGACGGACGACATGCAGCGAAACATCATCGAGACGATCATGGGCGCCGTGGTGCTGCTGGTCGCCGTCGGCTTCGTCGTCTTCGCCTTCTCGATCGGCGGCTTCGGGGGACTGACGTCGGGCTACGGCGTCACCGCCCGCTTCGACGACGCGACCGGCATCACCGCCGGCTCCGAGATCCGCATGAGCGGCGTCAAGATCGGCACGGTCGCCAGCCAGGCGCTCGATCCCCAGACCTTCGAGGCGGTGCTGACCATGAGCATCGAGCCGCAGGTCCAGCTGCCGCTCGACAGCTCGGCGCGGATCGTCCCCGACGGCCTGCTCGGCGGCAACTACGTCGAGCTGCAGCCGGGTGGCTCGCTCGACAACATCGCCGACGGCGGCTCGATCTCGCGCACCCAGGGCGCGATCAACGTGATCGACCTGGTCGGCCGCTTCATCTTCGGCGGCGGCGGCGAGGGCGGCAGCGGCGACGCGGCGACCATCCAGTGAGCGGTCCGTCCAGACGGCCCCGCCGATCGCCGTGCCGATGACCGGCGCCGGCAGCCCTCAGACCTGGGATCCCGCCCGCTACCAGAGGAACGCCGGCTTCGTGGCCGAGCTTGGCCTGCCCGTGGTCGAGTGGCTCGCACCGCGGCCGGGCGAGCGGGTCCTCGACCTCGGCTGCGGCGACGGCGCGCTGACCGAGAAGCTGGCGGCGCTCGGCTGCACGGTGGTCGGCGTCGACGCCAGCGCCGAGCAGATCGAGGCGGCGCTCGCGCGCGGCCTCGACGCACGCGTCGCCGACGGCGCGACGCTGCCTTTCGAGGCCGAGTTCGACGCCGTCTTCAGCAACGCCGCGCTGCACTGGATGCGCGATCCCGACGCGGTCATCGCCGGCGTGCGACGGGCGCTGAAGCCGGGCGGCCGCTTCGTCGCCGAGTTCGGCGGCGGTGCCAACGTGCGGCGCATCCACGAGGCGCTGATCGCGGCGCTCGACCGTCGCGGCCTCGACGGCCGCGCGGCGTCGCCCTGGTACTTTCCGGAGACCGGGGACTATCGGGCGCGGCTCGAGGCCGGCGGCTTTGCGGTCGAGCGCCTGGAGCTGTTCGAGCGGCCGACGCCGCTGCCCGGTCCGCTCGTCGACTGGCTCGACACCTTCGGCGAGTCCTTCCTGGCGCGGCTGCCGGCCGGGGAGCGGCCCGCCGCCAAGCAGGAGGTCGCCGACGCCGTGGCGCCGGCGCTGCGCAACCCCGACGGCAGCTGGTGGGCCGACTACGTGCGCCTGCGCTTCGCCGCCCGGGTCGCCTGAAGGCTCACCAGTAGGCGATCAGCCGGCCGCAGACCAGGACGCCCAGCCACAGCGCCAGCGAGGCCAGGCCTGAGGCGCGAGGCTGCCGGCCGCGGCGGCGCAGCCGGGCGAAGAGCAGCGCGTTGAGCCCGGCCCCGGCGAGCAGCAGCAGCTTGGCGCGCAGGAAGGGGTTGGCGCCGTGGACGACCGCCTCGCTGGCGAACAGCAGCAGCCCGGTCGGCAAGGCCACGGCAAAGGCCGCCCAGACCGTCGGCAGGGCGAGCGCCAGCAGCGGCTCCAGGGCCAGGCGGCGACCGAGGCCGAGCAACCTGAGGTCGGTCAGCAGGACGGCGCCGAACAGCGCCGCCGCGGCCAGCACGTGCAGGGTGTTGACCAGGGGGTAGAGCCACAGGCTCTGGCGCATGGCCTCGGCGAGCAGCGAGCCTTCCAGCCAGAACAGCAGCGCCGTCACCGGCGGTTCTCCTTCGCTCGGAGCGGGCCCGGATCCGACTTCAGGAGTCGCGCAGGCGCTCCGGGTAGATGTCGTAGGTCCGCTCCCCGACGATCAGCCGCTCGGTCTTCATGGCCCGCTCCTCGGGATCGCGCGCGCGCTTGCCGATCGCCGTGACCCGGTCGCCGACCGCGATGGTGCCCTCCTCGATGCCGGCGCGGCGGTTGCGGTAGGGCGGGCCGAGGCCGACCTCCCAGACGCCGTCGTCGGCGCGCACCGCCAGTTCGCCGTGGGGGTTGCCGAGGAAGACCTCCTCGACCGTGCCGCTCAGCTCGAAGGGCGTGTCGCCGAAGCTGCGCCAGCCGTGGTGGGCTGCGGCGGGGCGCAGCTGCGTCGCGGCGACCGCCAGCGCGGCGCCGCCCAACAGCAGGCGGCGCCGGGACAGCGCAGCGGCAGTCGTGGGTCGTCGCATCTTGCCTTCTCCCGTTCTGGTGAGGTCCCCGCGTCCGGAGACCGGCCGACTCCAGAGGATGGGGCGTCGCCCGGCGCCGTCGAGTCCCGACGAGCGGGTCCGGATGGTTCAGGCCTTCTCCTTCAGCAGGTCGCGGATCTCCGCGAGCAGGACCTCCTGGCGCGGCGGCTCGACCGGCGAGGCCGGGTCGTCCTTCTTGCGCTCCAGCCTGTTCAACTGGCGGACCACCAGGAAGATCGCCCAGGCGACGATCAGGAACTGGATCACCGTGTTGACGAACAGGCCGTAGTTCAGCGTCGTGGCCCCCGCCTCCCGGGCCGCCTCGACGGTCTCGTAGCTGCCGCCGCTCAGGGTCACGAAGAAGTTCGAGAAGTCGATGCCGCCGATCAGCAGGCCGAGCGGCGGCATGATGATGTCGTTGACGAGCGAGGTGACGATCTTGCCGAAGGCCGCGCCGATGATCACGCCGACCGCGAGATCGATTGCGTTGCCCTTGACCGCGAACTTCTGGAATTCCTCGATGATCTTCATGGCGCTCCGCCCCGCTGCTGCCGGCAGGCCCGGCGCCTGCCCGTCCCGTCGATGGTAGCGCACAATCCGGCCGCCCGACGGCGCATCCTGCGCCCGGCGCGTTCGGGGCGCGTTCGGGGCGCGTTCGGGGCGGGGCCCGGCGGCCCGCGAACCTTGCAGGCGCGCGCGCGGCACACTACACCCAGGGGATGAGCGATCCCCGAGCAGACGACGACTTCCCGGTCTGGCGCGCGCCCGACGGCACGGCGCTGTCGTGCCGTGAGAAGATCAAGGTGATGAACGAGAACCTCGCGGAGATCCGCGACCTGGCCCAGGACGCGCTGGAGGACGGCCTGCTGATGGGCGCCGACGAGACGCAGATCCGCGGCGTGCTGCACGGCCTGATCGACGGCCTTTCCAACCCCTACCGGAAGGACGACGCATGAGGCGGCTCGCCGGCTCCTCCACCCGGCGTCCGGCTGCGGTGCGCCGGCCCGGCGCCGCGCTGCTGGCGCTGCTGGCGCTGCTGGCGGCCGGCTCCGCCGCGGCCCAGAGCCTGTCCGCCCAGTCCCTCGCTCCCTCGGGACCCGAGCGCATGGACGCGGCCCAGCAGCTGCCGCGGGTCCAGCTGCAGGGGCTCGACAAGGTGACGGCGCGGATCTCGACCTTCGCGACGCCGGTCGAGCAGCCGGCACGCTTCGGCAGCCTGCTGATCGAGGTGCGCGCCTGCTGGAAGAACCCGCCGGAGCTGACCCCGGAGTCGGCAGCCTATCTGGTGATCCGCGACGAGACCGCGGCGGGCGAGGCGCCGATCTTCTCAGGCTGGATGTACGCCTCCTCGCCCGCGGTCAACGCCCTGGAGCACCCGGTCTACGACGTCTGGGTGCTCGACTGCCTGCCGGCCGGGGAAGCGGCCGGTGGCGAGGGGGGCGGCGACGGCGCGGGCGGCCAGGGCGGCTGATGGTGACGGAGTCCGCGAACTTTAGTAAAAGGCTAACCATTGCGCTCTAGCGTCCCGAGTCGAACCGCCTGGAGCCGAGCCGATGGACGATCTGGATGAACTGAAGGGCCGCGTCGAGCGCGCGACCCTTGCCCTGTCCGAGCGCGAGGCCGAGGAGCAGGGGCGCCACGCCCAGCTGATTTCGCTGTTCTCCGCCCTCGAGGCCAAGAGCCTGGAGGCGCGTGAGGAGAAGGAGGCGGCCGAAGCCCGCCTGGCCGCCGTGCAGGCCGAGAACGAGGAGCTGCGCGGCCTGCTGGCCAGCCTGCTGGACGCCGTCGAGACCGGCAGCCGCAGCCGCTTCGCCGATGCCATCTATGCCCTGGAGGCGCGCATCTCCGGCGTCGCCGGCAGCCGCGGCGAGGCGACCGACGCACCGTCGGAGGATCCGGGCGGGGCGGCCGACGAGGTCGCCGCCGCCGGGCTCGAGGCGGCGCCCGACCCGGAGTTCCGCTCAGAGCAGGACGTCGAGGCCGAGTTGGCGGCCGAGCCCGAGCCCGAGAACGCCTCCGGGCCGGACGCGGAGGCCGGTTCCGAGACCGGCGCCGAGCAGGCCGACGAGAGCGAGCGTGCCGCCGGCCCCGACGCTGCCGCGGCCGAGCCGTCGGACGAGGAACTCGACGACTTCACCGCCGAGCTGGCCGCGTCCTGCGCGGTCGAGCAGGAGCTCGTCGAGGAGGCCCGCGAGCTGCGCAGCGCCGCGGCCGACGACGCGCGCATCCTGCTCGAGAAGATCCGCCGCCAGGTCGAGGGCGTGCCGGAGCCCGGCGAGACCCCCGGCGATCCCAAGGCGCCGAGCCTGGCCGAGACGCTGGGCGAGCGCCGCGGCGCCACGGCCGAGGCCGAGGAGGCGGCTGCCCGGCCGTCGGAGCTGGACGACGCCGTCGCGGCCCTGCTGGCCGAAGGCGACTCCCTGGACGAGGACGCCGACGAGCCGGAGGCGGAGGAGCGCGTCGCCGCCGCCGCGGCCGAGACGATCGCCGAAGAGCCCCTGCCGGCCGAGCCCGATGCCGAGGAGCCGGACTCCGTCGGCCCAGTCGGCGTCCCGGGCGGCGGCCCGAGCGCCGAGGCCGAGCCGGCCGCCGACGAGGATCCGGCCGCCGCGTCGGCTTCGCCGGCCGACCCCTTCGGCGCCTTCGAGGACGAGGTCGAGGAGGCCGCGTTCACCGAGACGCCGACCGACGACGCCGACACCCTGATCGACGAGAACCTCTGGCAGAACCGGCGCCACGCCGCGTCCTGAGGCGGGCGGCTCGGCCCCGGTCCCCGGTCGTCGTCGCCTGCTCCGCCGGTCCCGGACGGCGCGGGCGCTCTTGCCTAGTCCTGGGCGCCGGCGGCGGCGCGGGCCAGTTCGGCCTCGAGCTCCGGCCCGCTCAGGCCGGCGGGCAGCGCCGCGCTGGCCATGAGGGCGCGCGACAGCAGCGCCTTGTAGTTGTCGCGCGGCAGGTCGAGCGCGCCGAACTGGCGCAGGTGCGGCGTCGTGAACTGCGTGTCGAGCAGCTGGAAGCCGCCCTTGCGCAGCAGGAACACGAGGTGGGCGAGGGCGACCTTGCTGGCGTCGCGTTCCAGGCTGAACATCGATTCGCCGAAGAAGGCGCTGCCCAGGGCGACGCCGTAGAGCCCGCCGACCAGGCGCGGCGGGCCGCCGGCCGCGTCGTCCCGCCAGGTCTCCACGGAATGCGCGAAGCCCATGGCGTGCAGCTCGCTGTAGAGCTGCTCGATGGTGTCGTTGATCCAGGTCTCGGGCCGCTCGTCGCGACGCTCCGCGCAGGCCCGGATGACGCCGCGGAAGTCCCGGTTGCAGGTGACGCGATAGTGGCCGCGACGGATCAGCCGCCTGAGCTTGCGCGGCAGGTGAAACTGTTCGAGCGGCAGGATGCCGCGCAGCTCCGGGTCGATCCAATGCACCTCGGGATCGTCCCGGCTCTCCGCCATCGGGAAGATGCCGAGCGCGTAGGCGCGGAGCAGCAGTTCGGGCGTCAGGCGCATCGCCGCCGAGAATAGCGGAGTCGCCGGGGCGCCGTAAGCTGGTGGCGCGGGCGCGTTTGACAAAGGCTCAAATATGTTGATATCAACGATAAGCCTTGCCGGACGGCGGCGGGGCTGGCGCGAGGAGGACGCGATGACGGTTCAGGCAGGCGGCGTGATTCCCCATCTGGTGGTCGAGGACGCCGCGGCGGCCTTGGCGTTCTACGCGCAGGCGCTCGGTGCGACCGAGGTGATGCGGGTGCCGGCCGAGGACGGCAAGCGCCTGCTGCATGCGGAGATCGAGGTCAATGGCGCGAGGGTCTACCTGCGCGACCATTTTCCGGAGTTCGCCCAAGGATCGGCCGGCTGCAGCCGGCAGGAGCCGCCGACCCGGCTCGGCGGGTCCTCGGCGACCCTGCACCTGGAGGTCGTCGACTGCGACGCCGCGATGGCGCGCGCGGCCGACGCCGGAGCCACCGTGACGATGCCCGCCGAGGACGCCTTCTGGGGCGCCCGCTACGGTCAGGTCGTCGATCCCTTCGGCCACGCCTGGAGTTTCGCCCACCCGCTGCCCGGTGCTTCCGGCGCGGGCAGCTGAGCGCCGGGGCGGGCCGCCGTGGTCTCAGGAAAGCGACAGCAGGTCGGCGCGCAGCCGGTCGGGATCGCCGCCGGCGAGCTGGCGCTCGATCTCGGCGTGGGTCCGGCGCCAGACCGGCACGGCTTCGGCGAGGACCGACCGGCCCTCCGGGGTCAGCGCGAGGCGGCGGCTGCGCCGGTCGTCCGCATCGACCGCGACGCTGACCAGGCCGCGCCGCTCGAGCGGCTTGAGCGCCGCCGTCAGCGTCGTGCGGTCCATGGCGAGCACCGTCGAGACCTGGCGCATGGTCGCCGGCGTCGGCCGGTTCAGCGACATCAGCAGGGAGTACTGGCCGTTGGTCAGACCGAGCGGGCGCAACGCCTCGTCGAAGCGCCGGGCCAGGGCCCGGGCCGCGCGCTGGACGTGCAGGCAGAGACAGGCGTCGCGGACTTCGAGAGTCAGCCCGTAGGTCAGGCCGTCGTCGTCGGGCGTTTCGGGAGCGTTCGGCCGGCTGCTGCTCATCGGCATATTATGTTGATGTCAACTTAATTGTCAAGTTATGGAACATGCGAAAGCGTGAAGGAGTCGTCGGATGAGTGAAAGCGTCGTGCTCCTGGTCGGCACGAAGAAGGGCGCCTTCCTGCTGGAAAGCGATCCGCGGCGCGACGATTGGACGCTGCGCGGACCCTACTGCGAGACTTGGCCGATCAACCATCTGGTCGGCGACCCGGCGAGCGGCGCGATCTACGGCGCCGGGGGCAACGAATGGTTCGGACCGGCGGTCTGGACGTCGCGGGACCTGGGACGGACCTGGAGCCACTCCAGCGACGGTCTCGCCTACGCGCCGGGCGAGGAGCCGGTCAAGTCGGCCTGGAGCCTGGCCGTGGCGGACGGGGCGCTCTATGCCGGCGTCGAGCCCGCCGGCCTGTTCCGCAGCGACGACGGCGGCGTCACCTGGCGCCACCTCGAAGGGCTGCGGCGCCATCCTTCCCGACCCGACTGGCAGCCCGGCGGCGGCGGCCTGATCCTGCACCACGTGCTGCCGCACCCCGACGACCCGCAGCAGCTCTGGGTCGGCATCTCGACGGCCGGCGTCTTCCATTCCGCCGACGGCGGCGAGAGCTGGTCGCCGCGCAACCGCGGCACGCGCTGCGACTTCCTGCCCGAGGAGCTGCGCTATCCCGAGTACGGCCAGTGCGTGCACAGTCTGGCCATGGCCGCCGGCCGCCCGGATCGGCTCTACCAGCAGAACCACTGCGGCATGTACCGCAGCGACGACGGCGGCCGGGAGTGGCGCTCGATCGAGGCCGGGCTGCCGTCCAGCTTCGGCTTCCCGGCGGCGGCGCACCCGCGCGACCCGGAGACGGTCTTCCTGCTGCCGCTCAACGGCGACATCGCCGGGCGCTACATGCCCGAGGCCAGGGCCGCGGTCTGGCGCAGCCGCGACGGCGGCGACAGCTGGCAGGACCTGCGCCGCGGGCTGCCGCAGGACAACGCCTTCTTCGGGGTGCTCCGCCAGGCGCTGGCCACCGACCGGCTGGAGCCCGCCGGCGTCTACTTCGGCACCGGCGGCGGCGCGCTCTACGCCAGTGCCGACGAGGGCGAGAGCTGGCGCTGTCTCGCCCAGCACCTGCCGGCGATCCTGTCGGTCGAGACGCTGGTCGTCGAGCGATGAGCCGCGCCGCCGTCGAGCCGCGCGCCGCGCCGGTCGTCGTGCGGCTGTCGGGCGCCCTGCGCCGGCTGTTCCCCGGGGCGCCGGGCGAGCTGGCGCTGCCCGCGGCGAACGTCGCCGAGCTGATCGAGGGCCTGGAGGCGCGCTGGCCCGGCATGCGCGACCGGCTCTGCGATTCGCGGCCGGCGATCCGCCGGCACATCAACGTCTTCGTCGAGGGCCGGCGCGCCGGCCTCGATACGCCCCTCGGCCCCGGCAGCGAGGTCGACATCATCACCGCCGTGAGCGGCGGCTGAAGCACGCGTCACCGGACACACCCCCGAGATCGGACATGCCCCGGAGAAGGAAGGAGCGACCCTATGAGCGACAAGAGCACCGAGTCGGAGATCCGCAGCCTGCTCGCGGGCTGGGCCGGCGCCGTCGAGGCGAAGGGCCCGGCGCGCATCGCCAGCGTCTACGCCGCCGACGTCGTCGCCTTCGACGCTATCCTGGCGCTGCGCTTCGAGGGCCGCGAAGCCTACGGGGCGCACTGGCAGGCCTGCCTGTCGCATTGCCCCGGCGAGATGGCCTTCAAGATCCACGACCTCAAGATCGAGGCCTCGGGCGACATCGCCTTCTGCCACGGCCTCGTGCGCTGCGGCGGGGCCGGGCCCGACGGCCAGATGCAGAGCGCGTGGATGCGCATGACGATCGGCCTGCGCCGCGAGGCGGGCGCGTGGCGGATCGTCCACGAGCACCACTCCGCCCCCTTCGACGTCGAGAGCTTCAAGGCGCTGTTCGACCTGGAGCCCGAAGGCGAGCCGGAGGCGCTGGTCGCTTGAGGCGACGGCCGTCTTTGCCATGGCGGCCGTCGCGATGACCGCGGAGCAGGAGATCCGCGCGCTCTTCGAGGCCTGGGCGGCGGCGATCGGCGCCGGGGACCTCGATCGAATCGTGGCGCACTGCGAGCGGGACCTGATCTGGTTCGACCCGCTGCTCCAGCTCCAGCATCGCGGCCTCGAAGCCTATCGCCGGCACTGGCGCGCCAGCCTCGCCGAGGCCGGCACGCTCGCCGCCGGGATCGAGCGCGTGGAGACGGCGGCGGCCGGCGACGTCGCCTTCTGCCGGGCGCTGGTGCGCTTCGAGCGGCGCGGCAGTGCCCCCGTCACCCTGTACCTGACCGCCTGCCTGCGCCGGCGACGGGGCCGCTGGCTGGCGGTCCAGGAGCATTTCGCGCTGCCGTCGCAGGCCGAGGACGAGATTTCCGCCTCGCCAGTCGGATGGGCGCCGCCTGACGCGTCCTCGCGACCACAGTCCAACCCGAGTCCGGAGGTCCCATGACCAGCCGACTGCGGGCCGTCGCCTCCCGCGCGGCCCTCCTCGCGCTCTGCGGCGCGCTCGGCCTGCCGCTGCTCGACCGCCCGGCGCCGGCCGCCGGCCCGGCGGCCGGCATGGAAGAGCTCGGGGCGCCGCCGGCCGGCGTCTATGCCCTCGATCCGGCGCACGCCAGCCTGCTGTTCCGCGTCGACCACCTCGGCTTCTCGGACTACACGGCGCGCTTCAGGCGCTTCGACGCGGAGCTGACCTTCGATCCGGACGACCCGGAAGCCTGTGCGGTCGTGGCGAGCGTCGAGGTGGCGTCGCTGGAGACCGACTTCGAGCAGGAGGGCTACGACTTCAACGCCCAGCTGACCGGGCCGGACTGGCTCGACGCCGCTCAGCACCCGCAGATGACCTTCCGCTCGAGGCGCGTCGAAACGACCGGCCCGCGCAGCGCCCGGATCCACGGCGACCTGACGCTGCGCGGGGTCACCCGGCCGCTGGTGCTGGAGGCGACCTTCAACGGCGGCTATGCCGGCCATCCCTACGATCCCGGCGGCTCGCGCATCGGCTTCTCGGCGCGCGGGACGCTGCTGCGCTCGCAGTACGGCGTCGATCAGGGGATCCCGCCGGCGGGCTCGACGCTCGGCGTCAGCGACGCGGTCGAGATCATCATCGAGGCGGAGTTCCTGCGGCCTGCGGACGCGGCCCGCTAGAGCGGGCGGCCGCTCCGGAACAGCGTCGTGGGTGGCCGGGGCGAGGGCGCGGGCTGCTGCCGTTCCGCGGGCGCAACGCGCGCCGGGCGTTCAGCCCTCGGCCTTCTCGGCCATCCAGCGCTCGAGCCAGTGGATGTCGTAGTTGCCGTCGATGAAGTCCGGCTGGGCGATCATCTCCTGGTGCAGCGGCGTCGTCGTCTTGATGCCGTCGATGACCATCTCCTCGAGCGCCCGGCGCAGCCGCATCAGGCACTCGTTGCGGCTGTTGCCGTGGACGATCAGCTTGGCGACCAGGCTGTCGTAGTAGGGCGGCACGCGGTAGCCGGCGTAGAGGTGGCTGTCGACGCGCACGCCCAGGCCGCCGGCCTGATGGTAGTCGGTGACCAGGCCCGGCGAGGGCGCGAAGGTCGCGGGGTCCTCGGCGTTGAGCCGGCACTCGATGGCGTGGCCGTTGATCTTGATGTCGTTCTGGGTGATGCCCAGCGTGGCGCCGGCGGCGACCCGGATCTGCTCGCGGACCAGGTCGATGCCGGTGATCGCCTCGCTGATCGGGTGCTCGACCTGCAGGCGGGTGTTCATCTCGATGAAGAAGAACTCGCCGTTCTCGTAGAGGAACTCCAGCGTGCCCGCGGAGCGGTAGCCGAGCTTGCGCATGGCCTCGATCGCGACGTCGCCGATGCGCTTGCGCTCGGCGGCGTTGAGCGCCGGCGAGGGCGCCTCCTCGAGCAGCTTCTGGTGACGCCGCTGCAGCGAGCAGTCGCGCTCGCCGAGGTGCACGACGCCGCCCTGGCCGTCGCACAGGACCTGGATCTCGATGTGCCGCGGCTGGCCCAGGTAGCGCTCCATGTAGACCTGGTCGTTGCCGAAGGCGGCCTTGGCCTCGGCACGCGCCATCGAGTAGGCGGCCATCAGCTCGCCCTCGTTGCGCGCGACCTTCATGCCGCGGCCGCCGCCGCCGGCGGCCGCCTTGATCAGCAGCGGGAAGCCGACCTCGGCGGCGACCCGCCGCGCCTCGGCCTCGCCCTCGACCGCGCCGTCGGAGCCCGGGACCACGGGAATCCCGAGCTCGCGCGCCGCCTCCTTGGCCCGCACCTTGTCGCCCATCAGCGAGATGTGCGCCGGCTCCGGGCCGATGAAGACGTAGCCGTGCTCCTCGACCATGGCGGCGAAGTCGGCGTTCTCGGACAGGAAGCCGACGCCGGGGTGGATGGCGTCCGCGCCGGTGATCGTCGCGGCCGAGAGGATCGCCGCCATGTTCAGGTAGCTCTTCGAGGGCGGCGGCGGGCCGATGCAGACCGACTCGTCGGCCAGGCGCACGTGCATGGCGTCGGCGTCGGCGGTCGAATGCACGGCCACCGTCGCGATGCCCATCTCCCGGCAGGCGCGGTGGATGCGCAGGGCGATCTCGCCCCGGTTTGCGATCAGGACCTTCTCGAACATCGGCTTCGTCCGCGCCGCCGTCAGCCGATGACCATGAGAGGCTCGCCGAACTCGACCGGCTGGCCGTCCTGGATCTGGATCTCGCGCACGGTGCCGGCATGCGGCGCAGGCAGCGCGTTCATGACCTTCATGGCCTCGATGATGAGCAGCGTCTGGCCCTTCTCGACCCGGTCGCCGACCGCCACGAAGGGCTTGGCGCCCGGCTCCGGCGCCAGGTAGGCGGTGCCGACCATCGGCGAGGCGACGGTGCCCTCGGCGGGGCCGCTGGCCGGCGCCGGCGCCGCCGGGCCGGACGGCAGGGCCGCGGGACCCTGGGCGGGCAGCATCCCCTGGGCCGGCAGCGCCGCCTGGACGACCGGCGGCGCGTGGCGGGCGACACGCAGGCGGCGCTCGCCTTCGGCCACCTCGATCTCGCTGAGGCCGGTCTCTTCCAGCAGCGCGGCCAGGGAGCGCAGCGCGTCTTCGTCGATCGGGAACTTGCTCATGCTGTCGAACCTATCGTTGTGCCTGCGTCGTACCGGTGCGGGCCGTGATCGGTCGCCCGGCCTAGGGAGTGCCGGCGGCCGCGCTCCGGAACCGCTCGGCCAGCGCCTGCAGCGCCAGCTCGTAGCCGAGCGGGCCGAGGCCGCAGATCATGCCGACCGCCGCCAGGGCGACGTAGGAATGGCGGCGGAAATCCTCGCGCCGGTGGATGTTGGAGAGGTGGACCTCGACGACCGGCAGGTCGCTGGCCCTGAGCGCGTCGTGCAGCGCCAGCGAGGTATGGGTGTAGGCCCCGGCGTTGATCACCAGCCCGTCCTGCTGCTCCCGGGCCTCCTGGATCCAGCCGACCAGCTCGCCTTCGTGGTTCGACTGGCGGCAGGTGACCGCCAGGCCGAGGCTCTCGCCGACGCTGGCGCAGCGCGCGTCGACGTCGGCCAGGGTCGTGTGGCCGTAGACCTCGGGCTCGCGCTTTCCCAGCATGTTCAGGTTGGGTCCGTTGAGCACGAGGACCCGCGGGCTGTCCGCCAAGTCAGTGGTCCCTATTCCGCGTCGGGGGGCCGTCAAATCGGCAGCTAGAGCTAGCATGCACCCTCGTGCCGGGGCAACTTGATAGGCCGGCCGGGACCGCCGGCCCGGCCCGCCTCGGGTCGGCGCCGCTCGGCGGAGAAGCCGCGCCTTCCGGCCAGCGCCACTCGGCCGGCGCGGCTCAGCCCTGGCGGGCCTCCTCGATCAGCTGGCGCAGCCGCGCCGCCGGCACGGCGCCGGGCACCAGCTGCTCGCCGATCACGAAGGCCGGGGTGCCGCCGATGCCGAGCCTCTCGGCCAGGGCGTAGGTCTCGGCCAGCTGGGTCTCGATCTCCGGGTCGGCCATGTCGGCCCTGAGCTGCTCGAGATCGAGCCCGACCTGCTCGGCGACGGCGAAGACGGTCTCCTCGCCGAGCGGCGCCTTGTTCTCCATCATCGCCCAGTGGAAGTCCTCGTAGCGGCCCTGTCGCTCGGCGGCCAGCGCCGCCTTGGCGGCGACGATCGAGGCCGGGCCGAGGATCGGGAACTCCTTCATGACCAGCTTGACGCCGCCGTCCTCGGCGACCGTGCGCTGCAGGTCGGGCGCGACGCGCTTGCAGTAGCCGCACTGGTAGTCGAAGAACTCGACGACCACGACGTCGCCCTCGAGATTGCCGAGGACCGGGTCGGCCGGGTCGTCGCGCAGCGCGGCCAGCGAGTCGGCGAGTGCCTGCTGCTGGCGCTGCTCGGCGGCGGCCTGCTCGCGCTCGCGCATCTGCTGGATCGCCTCGACGATGACCTCCGGATGCTCCATCAGATAGTCGCGGATCAGCTGCTCGAAGGCGGCCTTCTCGGCGGGGTCGAGCGTCGTCACCGCGTCCTGCGCGGCGGCCGGCCCGGCCGTCGCAAGCAGCCCGGCGGCGAGGCCGCAGGACAGGAGCGCGGCGGCGGCGGCGCGGGCGCGGCGGAACCGCTCGGTCAGGCTTCGGGAAAGGCTGGCGGGCATGGCGGGGGTCTCCGGTCGGCGCGGGGACCCTTGGGTCCGGCGCGGGAAGGGAAAGGCGGCGCGGCCGCGCCGCGTCAGCGGCGCTCGGCGCGCTCCTGGTTGCGCTCGGCGACGGCCGCGATGTCGGCGGCGCGCAGCCAGCCGGTCGAGTGCTCGGCGAGCAGCGTCTTGGCGCGCTCGGCCTGGCCGCGCGCGTCGCGCCAGTTGCTGCGCGCGAAGTTGTACTCGGCGAGCGACAGCGCGGTCATGCCCTCGTTGCCGAGCCGGCCGTTGGCGATCGCCGAGAGTCTCCAGGCCGAGGCGTCGCCGGGCTCGCGGGCCAGCACGCGCGACAGGTTGTCGAGCGCCGCCTCGTCCATCGCCGGGCTGTTCGCCTGGATCTGCACGAAGGCGAGCTGCAGGCGCAGCTGCGGCTCCTGGGGCAGCAGGTCGACGGCCGTCTGGTAGGCCCGCTGGGCCTCGGCGACCTTGCCGCTCTCCAGCAGGATCTGGCCCTCGAGCTCGTGGAAGTAGGGGTCCTGCGGGCGCTCGGCGAGCAGCGCGTCGACCTGCTCGAGCGCGTCGGGGATCGAGGCGTTCCGGTAGGTCGAGATGGCCCGGGCGTAGCGCGCCGGCAGGCTGCCGTCGCTCTCCGGATAGGCGCGCGCGACCGCCGCCGGGTCCTCCAGGTAGCCGATCAGCTTGGCCTTCATGCGCGCGTGCATCTCGTACCAGGCCTCGGGGAAGTCCTTGTCGCGGTAGGGCGACTCGGCGACCTCCTGCTCGAGGAAGCGGATGCGCGAATCGGTCAGCGGGTGCGAGGAGAGATAGGGATCCTGGCGGATCGCGTTGAGCACGCGCTGGTCGTCGAGCTTGCGCATGAACTCGACCAGTCCCTCGGGGTTGTAGCGTGCGCCGCGCATGTAGGTGACGGCGGCCTGGTCGGCGGCCTGCTCCTGGCTCTGGGTGAACTGCAGGAAGTTCTTCAGCGCGATGTCGCCGCCGATCATCGAGCCCGCGTGGGCGGCGCGCGGGTCGCCGGTCAGCAGGGCCGCGCCGAGCCCGAGCAGCGTCGCGGCCAGGCTGGTCATCTGGGCGGTGCCGATCTCGTCCTTCAGCCGGTTGATGTGGCCGCCGGCAATGTGGCCGGTCTCGTGGGCCAGCACGCCGATGACCTCGCCGGGCCCGTCGGTCGCGATCAGGAAACCGCTGTTCAGGAACATGCGTTGGTTGGCGGTCGCGAAGGCGTTGAGACGCGGGTCCTCGACCAGATAGATCGTCACCGTGTTAGGGTTCAGCCCCGCGGACTGGAGGATGGGAGTGACGAAGGTGCGGATGGTGTTCTCGATCTCGGCGTCGCGCAGCAGCTTCATCTGCTGGGCAGCCGCCGGCGCAGCCGCCGAGACGGTGACCGCCAGCGCGATCAGGCAGGCCGCGAGGCCGCTCCTCAGCGCACCCGCCAGCCGCATCGCCGGGCTCGTCGCTCGGCTGTCTTTCAGGTCTGCTCGTGCCACGGCCTTGTCGCTTCCTCCAGGAACCGAAGGTAGGCGGCCCCGGTCCGGCTTGCAACGCGCGCTCGGTCAAAGCTTCGTGGGGCTGGCGCTGCTCGCCGGCCTGGGCGCCTGCGACACGACGCCCGAGCTCGGCAAGGTCGAGCTGGTCGAGGGCTTTGCCGGCCTGGTCGCCGCCGACGAGCCGAACGTCACCGTCGTCGGCCGCGAGATCCTGGCCAACAACGGCACGGCGATCGACGCCGCGGTGGCCATGGGCTTCGCCATGTCGGTGACCATGCCCTCGCGCGTCGGGCTCGGCGGCGGCGGCGTCTGCATCGCCTACGGCAGCGAGCAGCAGAACGGCGTCGCGGTGACCTTCGCGCCGGTCGGCAACGGCGTCGGCGGCGTCGTCCCGGCGCTGTCGCGGGGCCTCGCCGTGCTGCACGCCCAGGGCGGCGCGCTGCGCTGGGAGCTGGCGGTCTCGCCGGCCGAGAACCTGGCGCGCTTCGGCCATCCGATCAGCCGGGCCCTGGCCAACGACCTGAAGGCGGCCCGGCGCCTGCTGTCGCGCAGCCCCGACCTGGCGGCGCGCTTCTCGCGCGACGGCCAGCTGCTCGAGGAGGGCCAGAAGCTGGTGCAGCCGGGCATCGCGTCGCTGCTCGGCGGCATCCGCCAGCGCGGCGGCGTCTACCTGCACAGCGGCAGCGTCGCCGAGCGCCTCGCCGAGGAGGCCCAGGCCCAGGGCATCCGGCTCGGCGCCGACGAGATCCGCGGCTTCGTGCCGGGCGTCGGGCCGGCGCTGCGCATCCCGGCCGGCGACGACGTGCTCTACCTGCCGCCGATGCCCTCGGGCGGCGGCGTGCTGGCCGGCCAGCTCTGGCAGATGCTGACCGAGGCGCGCGACTGGGACGGCGCGGGGGCCGAGCGCCCGGTGCTGTTCACCGAGGCCGAGATCCGCGCGCTGATCGCGCGCAACGACTGGCCGCGGGCGACCGAGATCGCCGGCGTGCCGGGCCAGGAACTGGTCTCGGAGGAGACGGCCGAGCGGCTGTGGGAGGGTTCGCCGAGCGGCGGCGCCGTCTACCTGCCGGTGCCCTCGGCCGGCTTCGCGGTCGGCGACCGCTTCGGCAACGCGGTCGCCTGCTCCTTCACGCTCAACGACTTCTTCGGCAGCGGCAAGATCGCGCGCGGCGACCAGCTGATCTTCGCGGCGCCGCCGCCGCAGGGCACGGCCAACGCGCCGACCCTGGTCGCGGCGGTGGTCGGCAACGAGAACACCAGCAAGATGCGCATGGCCCTGTCGGTCGCCGGCGGCGACCTCGCGCCCGGCACCTTCTTCCAGGTCGCGCGGCCGACGCTGGCCGGCGGATCCTCCCTGGAGGACGCCATCGACCTGCCGCGCCTGGGCCGTCTGCCCAACGGCCGGCTGGTCGTCGAGCCCGGCTACGCGACGCGCGGGCTGGAGGCGCTGCGCGCCGCCGGCGACAACCCGGAGACGATGGGCGTGCCGAGCCTGGTCGAGGCGATCTACTGCCCGAACGGCCTGCGGCCGAGCCGCGGCACGACCGGCGACTGCGAGGTGATCTCCGACCCGCGCGGCTACGGCCTCGCCGAGCGGGTCGAATAGGGCGCCCGCGAGGGTATCCGGCGGTGGCACTCAAGGTCGGTACGCGCGGCCGCATCGCGCCCTTCATCGTCATGGACGTGCTGCGCGCCGCCAACGAGCGCCAGGCCGCCGGCGCCGAGGTCCTGCACCTGGAGATCGGCCAGCCGGGCACGCCGGCGCCGGCGGCGGTGCGCGCGGCCGCCAAGCGGGCGATCGACGAGGAGGCGATCGGCTACACCGACGCCTTCGGCCTGCCGGCGCTGCGCGCCCGCATCGCCCGGCACTACGAGGCCAGCTACGGCGTCGCGCTCGATCCCGCCCGGGTCGCGGTGACGCCCGGCTCCTCGGGCGGCTTCCTGCTGGCCTTCCTGGCCGCCTTCGACCCCGGCGACCGGGTCGCCCTGGCGGCGCCGGGCTATCCGGCCTACCGCAACATCCTGGGCGCTCTCGGTCTGGAGCCGGTGCTGCTGGAGAGCGGCCCGGCCGAGCGCTACCAGCCGACGCCGGACCTGCTGGAGCAGGCGCGCCGCGAGGGCGGCGCGCTCGCCGGCGTGATCGTCGCCAGCCCCTCGAACCCGACCGGCACGATGCTCGGCGACGCCGAGATGGCGGCGCTCACCGGCTACTGCCGCGAGGCCGGCATCCGCGTCGTCTCCGACGAGATCTACCACGGCATCGCCTACGGCACGCCGGCGGTCACCGCGCTGGCGCACGACGCCGACGCGATCGTCGTCAACTCCTTCTCCAAGTACTTCTCGATGACCGGCTGGCGGCTCGGCTGGCTGGTCCTGCCCGAGGAGCTGCTGCGGCCGGTCGAGTGCCTGGCCCAGAACCTCTTCATCTCGGCCCAGGCGGTCTCGCAGCACGCCGGCATCGCCGCCTTCGACTGCGCCGACGAGCTCGACCGCTACGTCGCGGCCTACGCGCGCAACCGCGAACTGCTGCTGGAGCGCCTGCCGGCCGCCGGCCTCGACCGTCTGGCGCCGCCCGACGGCGCCTTCTACCTCTACGCCGAGGTCGGGCACCTGACCGACGACAGCCGCGCCTTCTGCCGGCGCATCCTGGAGGAGACCGGCGTCGCGCTGACCCCGGGCGTCGACTTCGACCCGGCGCGCGGGCAGCGCACCCTGCGCCTCTCCTTTGCCGGCCCCGAAGCCGAGGTCGCGCTGGCCGCCGAGCGGCTGGCCGACTGGCTGGCGCGCCGGGGCTGACCCGGAGGAAGCCGAGCCGGGCGGGGCCGAGTGGGGCCGGCCGCAGCATCGCCGCGCAACGCAAACGGCCCTCCCCTGCGCAGGGGAGGGCCGCTGTTGTGCGCCAGGCGCGGTCCGGCGGAAGCCCGGACGCTCAGGACATCAGGCGGTTCCACCAGCCGCGGCGCCGCGGCTTGTCGTCCTGCTCCTCGTCGGGCCCGCCGGCCGGGGCCGGAGCGGAGGCCGTCCCGGCTGGCTCCGCGTCTTCGCTCGGGGCCGGCCGGGCCGCCTCCGCGGAAGCGGGAGCAGGGGTCGGCGCCGGCGCCGGGGCACCGTTGCCCGAGCCGGGATCGCCCGCCGGCTCCGCGCTCGTCTCGCCCGCCGGCTCTTCGGTCGCCGCCTCTTCGGCCGCTACCTTTTCGGCCGCAGCGGGCTCGGCCGGCTCGGCCTTCTTGCGGGTCCGCCGGGTGCGGGTCGCCGGCTTCTTCGCGGCGGCCTTGGGCTTCGCGGAGTCGCTCTCGCCCTCGCCCTGTCCGGTCTCTGCGGTCGCCGCGGCCTCTCCGGCCTCCGCGGCGGCGGCCGTCTTGCGCCGCCGGCGGGCCGGCTTCTTGGGCTTCTCGGCTTCGGCCTCGGCCTCGGCGGTTTCGGCCGGAGCGGCGGACTCGGCGTCGGCCTCGGCCGCTTCCGTCTTGGCGGCAGTCTTGCGCGTCCGGCTGCGGCGCGGACGCTTGGCCGGCTTGGGCTCGGCTTCCGCTTCGGCCGCCTCGGCCTCGACCGGGGCCGCCTCGGCGGGCTCGGGCTCGACGGTGCCGGCCTCCACGGGCTCGGCCTCCACGGGCTCGGTTTCGACGGGCTCCGCCTCGGTCTCCGTGGGCTCGGCGGGCACCGCCTCGCTGCGCGCCGCCGCGTCGGAGCGGGCCGCCGCGGCCCGCTCCTGCTCCTCGTCGTGCCGGTCGTCGGCCTCCGCGTCGCGCTCGTCGCTCATGTCGCCGAAGCCGCGGCTGCCGTCATCGAAGGCCTCGTCGCGCGACCCGCCGGCATCCTCGGCGGCGAGCTCGCCGGCCTCGGTGCCGTCCTCGCGACGCCGGCGCGAGCGGCGGCGGCCGCCACGACGGCCGCGGCGACGGCGCTTGCCCTTGCCGTCGTCGTCATCGGCCCGGCGCTCCTCGGCGCGCTCCTGGGTGCGCTCCTCGCCCTCCTCGTCGGCCTCCTCCTCGTCGGCCTCCCGATCGGTGGGCGTCTCGCGGGTCTCCTCCGCACTGTCGGCACGCGCCGCGCGCTCCTCGCCGCGGTCGCGGCGGCCGCCGCGGCGCCGGCGCGAGCGGCGCCGGCCGCCCTCCTCCTCGTCGCGCTCCTCGCGCTCCTCGTCGGCCTCGGCCTCGGCCTCGGGCGCTTCATCCTCGTCCACCTCGACGACGGTCTGGCGGGCCTCCTGGATGGCCGCGGGAACCGCCTCGGTCGAATGCCGCACGATCTCGAAATCGGCCGGCCCCATGGCGGCGTCGGCCTGGACCGAGACGCTGACCCCGAAGCGCTGCTCCAGCTCGATCAGGTGCGGGCGCTTCTCGTTGAGCACGTGCAGCGCGACCTCGAGCGGCACCTTGACCTCGAGTTCGCCGCCGCCCTTGCGCACGCCCTCCTCGGTCAGCGCGCGCAGCACCACCAGGGCCGCGGCGTCGGGCGCGCGGACGTAGCCGGTGGCGTTGCAGCGGTGGCACTGCATCATCGCCGTCTCGAACAGGCTCGGCCGGAGGCGCTGGCGCGACAGCTCGAGCAGGCCGAAGGGGCTGATGCGGCCGAGCTGGATGCGCGCCCGGTCGCCCTTCATCGCGTCCTTCAGGCGGCGCTCGACCTCGCGGTTGTGGCGCGGCTCCTCCATGTCGATGAAGTCGATGACGATGAGGCCCGCGAGGTCGCGCAGGCGCAGCTGGCGCGCGACCTCCTCTGCGGCCTCCAGGTTGGTCTTCAGCGCCGTCTCCTCGATGTGGCGCTCGCGCGTCGAGCGGCCGGAGTTGACGTCGATGGCGACCAGCGCTTCGGTCGGGTTGAGCACGATCGAGCCGCCGGAGCGCAGCTGGACCTGCGGGCTGTACATGGCGTCGAGCTGGCTCTCCACCTGGTAGCGGTGGAACAGCGGCATCGCCGAGTCGCCGTAGGGCTTCACCTTTCGCGCGTGGGAAGGCATCAGCATCTTCATGAAGTCCTTGGCCGCCTTGTAGCCGTCCGGCCCCTCGACCAGCACGTCGTCCATGTCGCGGTCGTAGAGGTCGCGGATCGCGCGCTTGATCAGCGAGGCCTCCTCGTGGATCAGGCAGGGTGCCGTCGACTGCAGGGTCTTGCCGCGGACGTCGTCCCACAGGCGGATCAGGTACTCGTAGTCGCGCTTGATCTCGGCCTTGGTGCGCTCGCTGCCGGCGGTGCGCACGATCACCGCCATGCCCTCCGGGATCGACATCTCGCCGACCACCGACTTGAGTCGGCGCCGGTCGGAAGCGTTGGAGATCTTGCGGCTGATGCCGCCGCCCTTGGCGGTGTTGGGCATCAGCACGCAGTAGCGGCCGGCCAGCGACAGGTAGGTGGTGAGCGCCGCGCCCTTGTTGCCGCGCTCCTCCTTGGTGACCTGGACCAGCATGACCTGGCGGCGCTTGACGACCTCCTGGATCTTGTAGCGGCGCAGCAGCTGGGCGCGGCGGCGCGCCGAGTCCTCGACCTCCTCGCCGCCGACCGTGTCGACGTTGGTCTCCTGTGCGACCTCCTCGACGCCGCCCTTGGCCTCGCCGTCGCCGTTCTCGGCGTCGCCGTTGTCCGCCTCGCCGTCGCTCTTGCGGCCGCGGCGCCGGCGCGGCCGCCTCTCGGCCGCGGCCTCGCCGTTCTCCGCGGCGTCGCTGGCGCCCTCGGCGGCATCGGCCTCCTCGGCGGCCTCCTCGACCGCCTCGCCGCGCAGCCGCGCCTCCTCGGCGATCAGCGCCTCGCGGTCGGCGATCGGAATCCGGTAGTAGTCGGGGTGGATCTCGCTGAACGGCAGGAAGCCGTGGCGGTTGCCGCCGTAGTCGACGAAGGCCGCCTGCAGCGAGGGTTCGACGCGGGTGACCTTGGCGAGATAGATGTTGCCCTTGACCTGGGCCTTACTGGCGGTCTCGTAGTCGAATTCCTCGACCGTCTTGCCGCTGAGCACCACGACCCGGGTCTCGTCCGGGTGGGTGGCATCGATGAGCATACGCTTTGCCATGGGAGTACTCCGAGGCGCGGCCGGCCAGACGCGGCGGGGCGGAGACCGCCCGCCCGCGCGGCGGCGCGACGCTGTTTCGAGGTGAAACGGTAACGGGGTGCTGGGATGAGGCGGCGAGCGGCAGTGCCGTGAGAGTCGCTATCGCTCCGGAACTCGGCATCGAACTCGATCCATCCTCGGTCGCGGCCGGCCTGCGGGAGGCTGTCCTGCGGGCCGGCCCGGTCGGCAGAATGGCAATGATCCTTGGGGAATCAGGGCCGCCGACCGTCTGTCGTGCGTGCTTCCGGTCGCCGCCGCCTATCGCTCTGCGCAACGACGGTAATCCGCCAAAGCCGGCTTGCGGGGCGACCGGCGCGCCCCGGAAGCGTCCCCCTTGGGTGAACGCGGAGCGCGCAGCAGGCGCACCATAGGCAGAAAACGACGTGTCGACAATGACTTTCACGCGCCTGGCCGCGTCGCCCACGCGCCCTCTCCGGGGCGCCGGCCGCGGCCGAATCTCCCGCCGCCTGCGGCGGATTTAACCATTGCTCCAAGACTCTCTGGAAGGTTATCTAGGATTCGTCTTGACGACTCGCCCGATTCGCACCGGCTTTGGCGGCCAAGACTTGAAGGACGCGGAGATGTTCGCCCGGATTTTGTCCCGGATCATCGTTTGCCTCGGCGCGGCGACGCTGCTCGCCGGCGCGGCGGCGGCCAAGCCGACGGTCGACGACGTGCGTCTCGGCATCCACCCGGACAAGACGCGCCTGGTGATCGAGCTCTCGGAAGCCCCGGCCTACCGCATCTTCAGCCTCGCCGACCCGTCGCGCATCGTCGTCGACCTGCCGGCTGTGGTCTGGCCGGAAGCGACGGCGCAGGACGGCACGGGCCTCGTCCAGGCGCTGCGCTACGGGCTGTTCACGCCGGGCACCAGCCGGGTCGTGCTCGATCTCGGCGCGCCGGGACGCGTGCTCGACGCCTTCGTCCTGCCGCCGCGCGACGGCCGCGGCCACCGTTTCGTGCTCGACGTCGCGCCGACCGATCGCGAGACCTTCCTGGCCGAGACGCGGCGCCAGCCGATCGAGTCGGCGCGCGCGCTGCCGGCCGTGGCGACCGTGGTGCCGACGCCGCCGAAGGCCGCCGGCGGCGACCGGCGCCCGACCGTGGTCATCGACCCCGGCCACGGCGGCGTCGATCCCGGCGCCACCGGCGTCTCGGGCATCTACGAGAAGGACCTGGTGCTGACCTACGGCCGGGCGCTGCGCGACGCGCTCGAACGGACCGGCGACTACCGGGTGGTGATGACCCGCGACGACGACCGCTTCATCCCGCTGCGCGGCCGCGTCAAGATCGCCAACGAGGTCGGCGGCGACCTCTTCCTGTCGCTGCACGCCAACACCAACCCCTCGCGCCGCCTCAAGGGCGCGGCCGTCTACACCCTGTCGGAGAACGCCTCGGACGCCGAGGCGGCGGCGCTGGCGGCCAAGGAGAACAAGGCCGACGTGATCGCCGGCGTCGACCTGTCGGGCCAGAACGAAGTGGTCTCGCAGATCCTGATCGATCTCGCGCAGCGCGAGACGATGAATCTCTCCAAGGGCCTCGGCAACATGCTGGTCGACTCGCTGGGCCGCTACACGCAGCTGCTCAACCGCACGCACCGCTACGCCGGCTTCGCCGTGCTGAAGTCGCCGAGCGTGCCCTCGGTGCTGGTCGAGATCGGCTACATGTCGAATCCGGACGAGGAGCGGATGCTGCGCTCCGAGGCGCATCGCGCGAAGGTCGTCACCGGCCTGGTCGAGGCGGTCGAGCAGTACTTCTCGGTGCAGCAGGCCTTCCGCTGAACGGCCCCGACCGCGCGCGCCCGCCGCGCGCCGCCCGCCGAGGGCCCCCCGCGAGTGTTCGCGGAACGATCTTCGAATTGCTACATTTCCCGATCACCGTATCCATATCCTTAGGACTCGGGTCCCAGGATAGGGACGCCGCCGCGCTTCGGCCCGGGGGCCGACGGCGGCCCGCGGGGCGCCCGCGGAGCGAGACGATCGGGCGGCCGGCCACCGGGCCGCGCGCAGTGGGAGTTGGGCCTTGCGACGGCTGACGAAGGTATTCTTCTGGCTTCTGGGCATCGGGCTGGTCTGCGTCGTGCTGGCCGGCGGCGGGCTCGTCTACGGCCTGTACCACTACGGACGCGACCTGCCGAAGCACAAGGCGCTGGCCGACTACGACCCGGCGATGGTGACCCGCGTGCACGCCGGCGACGGCCAGCTGATGACGGAGTACGCGACCGAGAACCGCGTGTACGTGCCGCTCTCGGCGATCCCCGACAAGCTGATCGGCGCCTTCCTCTCGGCCGAGGACAAGACCTTCTACGAGCATCCCGGCGTCGACCCGATGGGCATCATCAACGCCGTGGTGATCAACCTGCGCAACCTCGGCGGCAACCGCCGCCCGGTCGGCGCCTCGACGATCACCCAGCAGGTCGCCAAGAACTTCCTGCTGACCAACGAGGTCTCGATCGACCGCAAGATCAAGGAAGCGATCCTGGCCTTCCGCATCGAGGAAGCCTACAGCAAGGACCGCATCCTCGAGCTCTACCTCAACGAGATCTACCTCGGCTTCGGCTCCTACGGCGTCGCCGCCGCGGCGCTGAACTACTTCAACAAGTCGCTGAGCGAGCTGACCCTGGCCGAGGCCGCCTATCTGGCCGCGCTGCCCAAGGCGCCGAACAACTACCACCCGACGCGCCGCCATGATTCCGCCGTCGCGCGGCGCAACTGGGTGATCGGGCGCATGGCCGAGGACGGCCGCATCTCCCAGGCCGAGGCCGAGCAGGCGCGCGCCGAGCCGCTCGAGGTCGAACGGCGCGAGGCGACGCGCACCGCCGACGGGCAGTTCTTCGCCGAGGACGTGCGTCGCGAGCTCTCGGCGCTGTTCGGGGACAGCGGGCTGTACGAGGGCGGCCTGTCGGTGCGCACCTCGCTCGACCCCGAGATGCAGGCCGCTGCCGACCGCGCGCTGCGACAGGGCCTGATCGACTACGACCGCCGGCACGGCTACCGCGGCCCGGTGAAGCACCTGGACCTGAAGCACCTGGAACTGGGGCAGGCCGCCGACTGGAAGGCGCTGCTGGCCGAGCAGGAGAAGCCCGAGGGCGCCGGCAGCTGGGACCTGGCGCTCGTGCTCGAGGTCGGCCGCGAGGCCGCGACCGTCGGCCTGCCCGACGGCAGCCAGGGGCGCATCCCGATGGCCGAGCTGAAGTGGGCGCGCAAGGTGCTGGAGGACCAGCGCTTCGGTAACCAGCCCTCGCGCCCCTCCGAGGTCCTGGAGGCCGGCGACCTGGTGCTGGTCTCCCCGGTCGAGCCGGAGGCCGAGGGCGAGGCTCCGCCGGAAGGGATCTACGGCCTGCGCCAGATTCCCAACGTCAACGGCGCCCTGGTCGCGCTCGACCCGCACACCGGGCGGGTGCGCGCCATGGCCGGCGGCTTTTCCTACGAGCGCAGCGAGTTCAACCGCGCCAGCCAGGCCAAGCGCCAGCCCGGCTCGGCCTTCAAGCCCTTCGTCTACCTGACCGCGATGGATCACGGCTTCACGCCGTCTTCGGTCGTCGTCGACGGGCCCTTCGTGATCGACCAGGGACCCGGCCTCGGCAAGTGGAAGCCGGCCAACTACACCAACAAGTTCTACGGCCCGACGCCGCTGCGCATCGGCCTGGAAAAGTCGCGCAACCTGATGACCGTGCGCCTCGCCCAGGCCGTCGGCATGGAAAAGGTCGTCGACTACGCCCAGCGCTTCGGCATCTTCGAGCAGGATCCCCGGCCGGTGCTGTCGCTCTCGCTCGGCGCCGGCGAGACCACGCTGCTGCGCATGACCGCCGCCTACGCCATGCTGGTCAACGGCGGCAAGAAGATCGAGCCGAGCCTGATCGACCGCGTGCAGGACAAGACCGGCCGCACGGTCTGGCGCCACGACAAGCGCGACTGCGCGGGCTGCGACGCGCCCTTCGAGGGCGGGCCGCCGCCCAAGCTGCCCGACGGCCGGCCGCAGATCGTCGATCCGATCAGCGCCTACCAGATCGTCTCCCTGCTCGAGGGCGTCGTGCAGCGCGGCACCGGCGTGCGCCTCCGCGACCTCGGCGTGACGGTCGGCGGCAAGACCGGCACGACCAACGACTACCAGGACGCCTGGTTCGTCGGCTTCTCGCCGGACCTGGCGATCGGCGTCTACGTCGGCTTCGACAACCCGCGCACCCTGGGGCGCGGCGAGGCCGGCTCGAAGGCCGCGCTGCCGATCTGGAAGACGTTCGCCGAGGAGGTCTTCGAGGGCGTGCCGGACATCCCCTTCCGCCGGCCCGACGGCGTCAGCCTGGTGCGCGTCGTCCACGACACCGGCCGCCCGGCGCAGCCGGGCGACAGCGACGTGATCTGGGAAGCCTTCCACCCGGGCACCGAGCCGACCAGCCAGACCGCCTACGAGCCGCTCGATCCGGAGCCCTATGCCGCCTATGGCGTCCAGGACCCCTACGCCGGCGGCTACGCGGGCCAGGGCGGCTACGGGGCCCAGGGCGGCTATGGCTCGCAGAATCCCTACGCGCCGGGCGGCTCGGTCAATCCCTACGCGCCGCAGCAGCCGGGCGCGGCCTTTCAGAAGATCGCGCCGCCGGGCCAGCAGGCGCCGGGCCAGCAGCCGGCGGGCCAGCAGGCGCCGGGCGCGCAGTCCGGGGAGCCGCAGACCGCCTCCCAACCCGGCTACCAGCAGCCGGGCTATCAGCAGCCTCAGCAGCAGCAGCAGGGCGGCGCGACCGCCGGCGGCCTCTACTGAGCGATGCGGCGGCCGGCCCTGGCTTCGCTGCAGACAGCCTTGGACGGCGGCCGCCGCCCTCGGCTATAAGGCCGGCCCCGGGCAGCCGGGGCCAGATCGTAGGACCGGAAGGGAGCGCGGAAAGCGATGCGCGCGGAAGCTAGAGCGGACGTCGAGGCCATTCGCCAGGCCATGACGCTGCTGAGGAGGCATCTTTGACTGGGATCGCGCCCTCAAGCGGCTGGAGGAGCTGAACGCCCTCGCCGAGGACCCGAGCCTCTGGGACGACCCCGACCGGGCCCAGGCGATGATGCGCGAGCGCAGCACGCTGGAGAGCCAGATCGCCGAGACCCGCCGGCTCGAGGGCGGCCTCGACGACGCGATCACCCTGATCGAGCTGGCCGAGGCCGAGGACGATGCGGCCTCGCTCGAGGAGGCCGAAGGCGAGCTGCGCCGGCTGCGCGCCGAGGCCGAGAAGAAGCAGCTGGAATCGCTGCTCTCCGGCGAGGCCGACGCCAACGACTGCTACCTCGAGGTCAACGCCGGCGCCGGCGGCACCGAGGCCCAGGACTGGGCCGAGATGCTGGTGCGCATGTATTCGCGCTGGGCCGAGCAGCACGGCTACAAGGTCGAGTGGCTGGAGGAGAGCCCGGGCGAGGAGGCCGGCATCAAGTCGGCGACCCTGACCATCAAGGGCCACAACGCCTTCGGCTGGCTGAAGACCGAGTCGGGCGTGCACCGCCTGGTGCGAATCAGCCCCTTCGACAGCCAGGCGCGGCGCCAGACCTCCTTCGCCAGCGTCTGGGTCTATCCCGTGGTCGACGAGAACATCGAGGTCGAGATCCTCGACAAGGACCTGCGCGTCGACACCTACCGGGCCTCGGGCGCCGGCGGCCAGCACATCAACAAGACCGACTCGGCGATCCGCATCACCCACATCCCGACCGGCATCGTCGTGCAGTGCCAGAACGACCGCTCGCAGCACAAGAACCGGGCGACCGCGATGGGCATGCTGAAGGCGCGGCTCTACGAGCACGAGCTGGCCAAGCGCGAGGCCGAGGCCGAGGCCGAGGAGGCGACCAAGACCGAGATCGGCTGGGGCCACCAGATCCGCTCCTACGTCCTGCAGCCCTACCAGATGATCAAGGACCTGCGCACCGGCGTCGAGAAGGGCAACCCGGACGCCGTCCTGGGCGGCGACATCGACGACTTCCTGGAGGCCTCGCTGGCCGCCAAGCTGGAGAAGGGCCAGGGCCGCGGCGCCAGCGACGCCGCGGAGTAGGGCGCGCCGTTCCGCCGCTCCCTCGCTGTTTTCCCTCGTCACCCTCGCTTTCGCGAGCGTGACGACTCGAAGCGAGGGTACGGCGGAGAAGAGCGGACGGGGTGGTCGGCGAGATCCCTACGACCAGCCGACGCACCAGGGCGCCGGGTCGAGGTCCGTGCCCGCGGCGCCCCCGCTGTCGGGCGCCTCGAAGCGGGTCTTGAAGGAGAAGGCGGCCGGCGTCGGGCCCTCGGCCTGCAGCCGCGCGATCGCCGCGAGGCCCTCCTGCGGGCTCGGCCGATGCCCCGCCGGGACCCACCAGAGCGCCTGGAAGGCGCCGGCCGGCGGCTCGAACCACTGGCGGCGCTGGACCATCACCTCGCGGTGCGCGGTGCGGTAGACGAAGTCGAACAGCGCCTCGGCGTCGCGCCAGACCGAGAGGTTGACGATGAACTGCGGGTCGTCGCCGACCTGGATGTCGGTCGCGTTGCCGCTGTCCGACTGCAGGCGCCAGACGAAGCCGGGCGCGGCCTCGGCCAGGGCATTGATCCGGTCGAGCCGGCTCGTGAAGCCGGCCATGCGCGGGTCGTCGAGCGGGTAGAGCGTGCGGCCGACGTTGATCTGGGCGAGCTGGTAGGACATGCCGGCTCCTCGTTGGTGGTCTGCGGCAGCAGCATAGCGCCCGAGGGTGCGCCGGCCTTCCCGTTTCTTGTGTTTCGGGAGCTGCCGGCCGTTTCCTCTGCCACGTCATCCCCGCGAAGGCCTTCGCGGGGATGACCAAACCGGAGTAGGCGATGCCCTACAGCGCCGCGAAGGCCTGCTCCAGGTCGGCGAGCAGCGCCTCGGTCGGCTCGCAGCCGACCGAGAGGCGCAGCAGGCCCGGGTGCACAGTGTCGTCCCAGCGCCAGCGCCAGTCGATCGAGCTGTGGGTACCGCCGAAGGAGGTCGCCTTGAAGATCAGGGTCAGGCGGTCCTCGAAGGCCAGCGCCGTCTCGCGCTCGGGGAAGGTCAGCGAGACCAGCGAGCCGAAGCGGCGCATCTGGCGCCGCGCCAGATCGTGGCCCGGATGGCCGGGCAGGCCGGGATAGCTGAGCGCCTCCAGCGCGGCGTGCCCGGCGAAGCGCTCGGCCACGGCCTGGGCCGAGGCGCACATCCGCTCGAAGCGCAGCTCCAGGGTCTGCAGGCCGCGGTGGCAGAGCCAGGCCTCCATGGCGCCGGGGATCGAGCCCGAAAGGGTGCGCCACTGGCGCACCGCCTCGAGCAGCGCCGAGTCGCGCCCGGCGACGTGGCCCATCAGGACGTCGGAGTGGCCGTTGACCGCCTTGGTGTCCGAGGCGATGACCAGGTCGGCGCCCAGCTCCAGGCAGCGCTGGCCGAGCGGCGTCATGGTGGTGTTGTCGCAGACCAGCAGGTTGCCGGCCTTGTGCACCTTCTCGGCGACCGCGGCGACGTCGCAGAGCTCGAGCCCGGGGTTCGAGGGCGTCTCGACCCAGACGATGCGGTAGCCCTTGAGATCCGTCTCCTCCAGGCCGCGGGTCGGGCGCTTCTCGACGACCACGCCGTAGCGCGCCAGGAAGGTCTCCGCGTAGTAGCGCACGGCGTGGTAGCCGTCCTTGGGCAGCAGCACGCGGTCGCCCGGCTGCAGGAACGGCGTCAGCGCCGCCGACGCGGCCGCCATGCCCGAGGGGAAGAGCACCGCCTCGCCGCCCTCCAGCGCGCCCAGCGCCTCCTCCAGCGCCATCCAGGTCGGGTTGGCGTTGCGGCCGTAGGGGAAGATCGCGCCGGCCGCGTCGCCCTGCAGGTGGTAGGTGCTGGCGAAGACCGGCGGGATGCCGAAGGGCGTCTCGGCCTCGCCCCCGGGCAGGCCGGCGTGCAGGCAGGCGAGCTCGGGCGGCAGGTCGCGGGGATCGCTGGTCATGGGGCTGGCTCTCCGGGCCGGAAGGGGGCAAGGCGCGCGCGCAGCTTAGCGACGAGTGCGCGCCGGGCAATGTCCGTGAAAACGCCGGGAACCGGGGGATCTGGTGGACCCTTCCGAGGGGAGTTCGAACCACCAGTTGCCAACGGGGTTAGAGTTAAGTTCAATATTCGATACATTAGCGGATTGGGAAAATCAATTAAAGCCTTTAAAGAATGAGTTGTGTCTAGGAAACAGGGAATCTGACACAGGTGGGCCGGAGTTATGAGCCCGTCCCCGTCTGTGCAATTTGCCGATGCTTCTAAGCGGAAGCCCAAGCGCCGCCGCCCGTCCTCTCTGTCGATCCGCATCACTGACGAAGAACGGGCTATCCTGAAGCGCAAGGCGGGCAAGCGCTCCATCGGAGCCTATGTCCGCGATGCCGCCCTCGGGGACGATCAGGCCCCCCGCCGCAAGGCGGCGGCTAAACCGTCAATTGATTATGCCATGCTCGGCCAGGTGCTCGGAAAGCTCGGCCAGTCCGAGCAGGTCGCGTGCCTGTTCCTGCTGCTGGCGGCAGCGGAGAGCGAGCGTGTCGCGATGGCCGAGGAAGATCGCGCGGCTCTGCGTACCGCCTGCACTGAGATCCGGGAGGTCCGTGCTCTGGTGATGGGAGCGCTCGGCCTGCGAGGTGAGGAATGATCCTCGTCGGCAATCAGCGTGGCGGCGGGCGCGATCTGGCCCAGCATTTGATGAAATCCGAGAACGAACGGGTCGAGGTGGCGGAGTTGCGCGGCTTCGTCGCCGATGATCTCGATGGCGCGTTCCGGGAAACCTATGCCATCAGCCGGGGCACTCGCTGCCAGCAATATCTGTTCTCGCTGAGCCTGAATCCGCCCAAGGGCGCGAGTGTCAGCAACGAGGATTTCGAGCGCGCCGCGGCCAAGGTTGAGGTCAAGCTCGGCCTGACAGGCCAACCCCGCGCGCTCGTCTATCACGAAAAGCGCGGCGATGACGGAGAGCTGCGTCGTCATGCGCATGCGGTATGGAGCCGGATCAACGTCGATGAGATGAAGGCGATCCCGCTGCCGCATTCAAAGCGCAAGCTTCAGGACGTGGCGCGCGATCTCCACCTCGAACACGGCTGGACCATGCCGCGCGGCCTTGCCGTAACCGGTGCGCGCGATCCGAGGAACTTCACGCTGGCCGAATGGCAACAGGCCAAGCGCGCCAAAGAGGACCCGCGAGAGATCAAGGCCGCGTTTCAGGATGCATGGGCAATCTCGGACAGCAAAGCGGCCCTTAGTCATGCCCTGCAGGAACGCGGTTACTGGCTGGCCCGTGGTGATCGGCGCGGCTATGTCGCCGTGGACCGTCACGGCGAGGTTCACAACATCGCCAAGCGGGCCGGAGTCAAAACCAAGGAAGTGCGTGAACGGCTCGGTGACATGGAGGCGTTGCCCTCCGTTGCGGAAGCCAAGATCGAGATTGCCTGCGCCATGCAGGCCAAGATGGAGGCGTTCCAACGCGAGGTCGCCGAGCGAGAGGAACGCGAGAAGCAAGAGGCCGAAATCCGCCGCGCGGCCCTCAAGGCCAGACAGGAAGAGCAGAGGAAGGCGCAGCGGGAAGCCGCGCAGCGCCGCGCACAAGCGGAAGAGAACGAGAGAGAACGCCGCATTCGCAAAGGACTTGCAGGGCTATGGGACAGGCTGCGTGGGGAGAGGAAGCGCCAGGTTGAGCGCAATCGCCTGGAAGCCGAGGAAGCCAGACAACGCGAGCACAGCGAGCGTCAGCAGCTGACGGCTGTGCAACTTGCTCAGCGCCGCGAGATGGTTAGGGAGCGCGCACAGCAGCGCGAGACCAACAATGCGGCCAAACGCGACCTGACAGAAGACGCTAAGGTCTTCCAGCGGATGGAAGCGGACGCAGCGGCCGAACGCAACGCCCGACGGGAAGCCTTTAAGGAACGCAGGCGAACCGAGGAGCGACCGCGCCGTCGTGGTCGATCGCGCGACGGTCCGTCGCCTGAGCGGTAATGGGCCGCTCTCGATATCACGCACAGCGGTAGACCAGCCGCTCGCCGGCGATGGTGGCTTCTGCGTAGTCCATGGCCAGATCGCGGGCGATGGCGTCAAAGTCGATGTAATGTTGTAGAGGCTCGGGGATGTCCCCGAACACCCCGTCATCGACAAATTGCTCTGCCAGGTCGCGCAGGCTTTCGCAGCTATAGATTTCCACGCCGAGAAGGTCGGGGTCGCAGTCGGGATCGAAATCGTGCCCGCATTCCTCGACCGCTATGATGATGCGGTTCTTCTCCCAGTCCTCCCAGCGGCCCCTGCAATCGAGGTAAGCGCTGAAATTGGCCTGGCTGAGGCCAATGGCTTCAGCGAGTGCGGCGTCAATCGCCTCGCCGTCGATGAACTGGATTTCGAACTCCTCGACCGGCTGACCGAAATCGTTAACGGCCTTGGCAGCACGGGCGGCAAACTCCTCGGCGGTCTCGAAATAGAAACCGGTAGCGGTGATGTCATAGGGCTGTGCGTAAAGCGTGGTCATGGGCCTGTCTCCTTCTTGGACTAGCGGTTGCGCATGCAACCGGACTAGGCCCGCGCCAATGAGCGGGGGGAGGCGGTCAAGGCCGCAAATCGGGGGATGGTGCGGGCGCAGGGACGCGAAGCGGACCGAGCCACGGTTCCCCGAATTGCGCCCCAAGGGCTTGGCCTTGACGGCGATGGGGCCGCAGGTCCCTCTATAGGAAAGAGGCTGTCAGCCGTAGGCTGACCCTATGCTGCGCGAGGGATCGTAACCCGAAGGGCCGAGACCACCTTTGGTGGGCTCGGTTCATGAGAGCCCGGTCTGGCGATAGCCGGACGCGCCATAAACCTTGGGAGAAACGTCTCGCCGCTACGGCCAGAAATAGAATTCTACGATATCATCTTAGTTGTAATGGCTAATGACACCATCGTCCCATCTGCACAGACGCTGCTCGTTTTTATCGATGAGACGGGCAACGAAGATTATAGCGATCCGAAGAATCCGACTTTTGGACGCGGCGGTTGTGCGGTCATGGGGCGGGACTATCGCAAACTAATCAAGAAGCCGTGGCGCAGGCTAAAGCGGGAACGGCTGGGCGGAGCGAACAAACCCTTCCACGCAACGGATTTCGAGCAATCGAGGCCGACAAAAGTCCAGATCACGGGGATCAACAGGTTTCTGAAGCAGCCGTTCTGGCGCTTCGCGACGATGAGTGACTCCAGGACGGAGCTCCCCGAGGGCGTGGACGGACATCGTGCCATCTCGTTGGTGACGATCAACTTCATCCGGCGACTTGTCGCCACTTATGAAGATGCAACAGATGTCGCATTGGTTTTCGAGGCATCCGGTCGCGGAGACAAGCTGGTCGAACGGGATTTCGATCTGGCCAATATGAATCTAGTGAACGGTGCGGGACAGCTTCTCGAAGTCGAAGGCTGTTTCATGGCGAAGGAACATATGGAGCCGGGCCTCGAAGTCGCTGATCTGATCGTGCATACGGCGGGGCGTCAGCGGCGGCACCAGATCGCAGGCAAAGACGGTGCGGTTAGGGATTTCCAGCAAGCCTACTGGCATAGCCCAATTCCCCCTGCCTTCATGTCGATTGATACGGTTCATTTGAATGAGCTGGCGGTGAATGAGGATAAGTCCTGACCAACGCCGCAATTTTGGAGTTTTGATCCAATCCGATTGACTCCAAGTTTTATGCCGTGTATTTTTACACTGTATGATTTTGATGCGTCTCTGCGGCGCGATGTCAATCGATTGGGAAGATCATGAAAAAGCAGATGGGCGAATATGATCCGGGGAACTTCAAGAGCCTCGCGGAATCGCCGCTCGGCAAGAAGCTCTGGTCCTTCTTGAACCGGCCCGACATCGTGACCCGTATGGATACGGCGACCGATCTCGGCAATCCGGCAGTGGCAGGCATCGAAGAAGCGCTGTTAGCGGAGTTCGGGAACGAGTCTGGCGAGGAAATTCTCGATGACAGGGTGAAGCAGATGATCGGCCATATGGTCAGGCAGGTCATGGAAGCTCAGGGCTACGAAATCGAAAAACAGAACGTGACGATCGCTTCGGCGGTTTTTGCCAAAGGCACGCGCTATCGTCGCCATGACTGGCAGCGGCTTAACGTCTTTCGCAGCTCGAAGAACCCGAGAGCGCTGTGCTTTGCTGGCCACCGGGACACGGACAAGCTGCCCGCTCCTGATGATGGCGGACAATGGAAGTTCTGGGCTTCGTTCGCCACAACGCTGCGGGGCCATGTCGTCTATGGCATTGATGTCCGCGAGGTTCGCGAAGAAGTCGGGAACAAAGGCTATGCCCTGCGAGCCCTCAAACGAATGCTGAGGGCATCATGACGGCAGATAAAATCAAAGCGAGCGCGGTGCGCTTCATCAAGCTTGGCGGCGGCGGGGGCTACGAGAAACAGGCACTCGAAGAAGGTCGTCTCTATCTCGGCTACCACGAAGCATCGGACGAGGCCTGCCGCGAGGGAGATTGGGACGCGATTCAGCAATACTTTCTGGATGCGGGGCACAAAGCCTTCGTTTCCAGCAATCATATGCGGCAAGTGAGAGACTTCTACGAGCAGCCCGAGAGTTGTTTATGGATTACGTTCATAGACGGCGATCTGTGGTGGTGTTACGCGGACACTGCCGTCACGATGTGCCTAGATCCCGATTGGCAGACCATCGCGCCGGAACGGCTCGGTCCCTCCCGCTACCGGACGTGTATTGGCTCCTGGCAGAATACAAACATCAATGGCCGCGCTTTACATATGCGCTCTCTGCCCGGCTATGTGACAAAAACGGCGTCCGGCTTTCGGGGAACGATCTGCAACATCGATAGTGCTGACGCTGTTCTGCGGATAATCAACGATGAGATGGACCCGAAGGTCAAAGACGCGCTTGGATGCCGTGAAGCGCTCGTTCAAAGCCTTGAACAGGTTATTGACCGGCTTTACTGGAAGGATTTCGAGACACTCATTGATCTGATCTTCCAGCGCTCCGGCTGGCCCCGGATTTCCCGTGTTGGCGGAAGCCAGAAGATGATTGAGTTCGAGCTCGAAAACCCTGTTACGGGCGAACGCTCTTTCGCGCAGGTCAAATCCCAGGCCAATCAGAAAACGCTAAGCGATTACGAAGCAGGCTTTGAGGCAAATAGCGGTTACAAGCAGATGTTCTTTGTGTGTCACACGGCCAAGTGTGATTTGCGAAGCGATCACCCCGACATCTTTGTCTGGACCGGACCGAAGGTAGCAGACATGACGCTTAGGACCGGTCTCGCCGATTGGGTTCTGGAAAAGGTGCAGTGAAACGTGCGCCTGTTGGCTGATAGTCTTAATGATCTACGTTCTGAAAGTTTTTGTTGGCTGGCTATAACGCCATCTAGGGTTAGAGCTTCGAGAAAAGATACTCAGCGAGCAATCTCGCGCTCGTCGGTTCCGTCTCGATCGGTATACGCTTTTGCCGATAAATGCCAACCAGCATGGAAGCAGCGAACGTCCAGAAGTGATCATTATCCGAGAGGTTTGTGTTACTCAAAATAGCGCGCAAGCGATCACCAACCGAAAAATACGCGAAGCTTCCGCCATGCTCATAGAATGGAGTGATTTCATGCAGAATGAGCGAAGCGAGAACCAAGCCCATCGAACGCTTGCGTAAGACCTTTTGGTAGCTGTGACTGTGCTGATCTCCATAGGCTTCAAGTCTCGCCGTCATGAACTCGCGCGCCCAAACATCACAGGAAAGTTCCTCTTCCCGGAGGTCGTTGTGGCGTTCGTCATCGGCATCGAGCATCACATGACGGAATTCATGAAACAGCGTATACGCAACAGCCAGCGTTGTGAGGTCGAAGGCCACCTTATATTGGGGATCGTTTAGCGCGCTCCGGTCGCAATTCGGTCGGGGAATGTCAGTCGGCCATGCGACCGATTCTGTATCGCCTGCTTTAATTAGGGCCTGCGCGGCGGCCAAGCGCTCTCTATAAGATCGTTCAGCCTCGTCCAGCCCGTGATCGCAATCGAACAAATCAGCGAGTTTCTGGTTGGTCGCTGCGGAAAGGATTACGTGGGGTGAATAACTTTCGATAGCCCGCCATCCGCTGAAACCGATTAGCCAAAATACATCCATCGTCCTCGGATCAATCTCTATCCGGTCTTTCGTTGCATTAAGCGTTATCTCGCCCGGCGTCTGGGCGAGTTGGACAGCAGGGTCGTAGCGAGCCCACAATTCGGCCAGTTCGTCCTTGCGCTCCGGTGTGGCCCCCGCCATTACCGCTTTTACGGCGACCTTGGGGTCTGGCTGGTCGTCCGTCATCGCTCAGAGGCCTCTCTATCTGGTGCTAAAAGGAACCGGAGCATCAAGGCTGACTACATGTAATAGCCGTAGCGGATTTGCGGGGTATCAGAATCGTTCAGATACTTCATGATCTCTCCGACCTTTCGAGCGCATCCGAGAGTGACCGGATACTTCCCGTCAAACTGCGTGTTATTCCAATTCATTTTCGTTAGCCCCAAAACCTCGCGCGCAATCAGCATCGGGGACTCTTCCGATTTGACGACTCGGAGCTCGATAGGCTGCGGGACATACATTCCCGGATAGGTTTGGTAATACCAGACCGAACCTCTCGAATAGAGAAGCATCCGGCTATCACCTAAGCGCGCCAGAGTTCCTCTGAACGGAGGGTAGTTCCCGTCCCGAAATAGCCTCAGCTTTGAATCGAGGATGGTGACAAAATCGACGGCGTCAATGCGAAGCGCGCCTGCAGCGCTCTCAATCCCTTCGATCTCTTCAGGTGTAAAATTCGACGATTTATGGACCACCACGCGCGCCGGAAAATTCCGGAGCGCGACCCTGTATTCATTCAGCGCCGCCTTAATGAGGTCGTGGGACTGCTGTGCGGTTAGCCTCGGCACGCGGTCATCCTTGTCGATTTGCACGGGCGTTCCTCGCAGGATCAGACCGTTTCCGAGCTCATCGAATATCTGTGCGAGGCTGGTGCAGAGGGTTTGCTTGTCGCGGCTGCGATAGAACGCAATTCCAACCGCGCATGAGGTAACTCGGGAACTTTCCTGCTCAAGCTTCCATGGAATTGTCGGGCCGGATTTGTAGTAAAGAGCAGTGCAAAAATTCCATGCTTTCGTGGCGTCGTCCTGTTGCCCGGCAGACTTAGTGGGGTCGAGATTGACTTGCCGGATGAGTTGCAACGGCTTTCCGAGTGACATCGACCGTGCCTTGAGCGCGCGTCGAAAATTCAGCTCTTCTTTCGCGTTCGATTCTTCGAGATTTTCTTCGCCTGAAGCTTCCTCCGTCGAAATTACCTTGTAGAGTTTCTCGGGCATAACGCAGACGATCACATCAACATGTCGGTTCTGCGCGAGGAACTTGATGTTCTCGTAATAGAGGTCGATCGCGGCCTGAATGCGCTCTGACCCTGACCTTATCGATATCACTTCTGCGATGTCGGAGTTCTTTAATGGCCTGGCGAGGTCGCTTGAGAACCTGATGTCAGCTCCAAAGCCGCCCTCCTGAGAAAATCCGCAAAAGGGCAGTTTCAGATTTTCTTGCTTGGCGTCCTTTGGAGCATCTATCCCCGCTTTGCATCTATCGAGCCAGCTTCCTAACATTTCCATGCACTCAGAAGATCCAACTCCGCCGACATAGATTTCGCTGCGCCTTGTCTCCTGGGTCTGATCAAAGACACCGTAGGCGGATATGCCGCGCCTGGGGCAAATATGCTCTCCGTTCGCAAAGATAAGGCGAGGTTCAGTGAGGAATTCAAGCTTCATAACAAGCCGAGCCTTTCCTGCAACTGATCTTCAGCCGGATCATGCAGTGGTTCCCAGAGCTGTTCGTCGAGGGAACGACCACCTGCCAACTTCAGTGGCGACGCAAAGCTGATCGTGGGGACATTCGATGTTTCTTCGGAGAACAGGTCTTCCCGATCGATGCTTTCGAGCCAGGACGCAAGAAATCGGAACTGGTCGTAGACCGACCGGTTCTTCTCCATTCGCTTCAAGCCGCTGAGCAATTTGTCGCCATAGAACGAACGACGATAGTCGTCGCCATAGCTGAAAAACCAGTCTGGCGTAAGCGCGACATACCAACCGTCATCCGCACGAAGAAAATCGACGCTAAAGGCGAGATGGCGTGTCGAAAGCACCTCGTCCCTATTAGCAGTTTTGAACTTGCGTTCGAAAACCATGCGAGAGGATATCTTTTGCCCGGTCCATTGTTCCGTGCGCTTTTTCTGCGTGGGGTTGCGGGGGAGAAAAATGAACTTCCCCTCATGGTGCTGCCACATCACGTCTTGCTTGAAGAGCTTCTGCTGAAGCATGAAGCGCAACAAAGATTTGAAAATGCGCTCATGATCCTCATCGATTTGGTAGTATTCGATCGGCGCAAATTCTTCGACAGTTCCTTCGTCAATTAAATATCGGAACGGGCAATCATGAGAATCCAGGTCATGGAATGTGATTAGGCGGCCACCGCTTGCTTCAAAATCGGATGGGATGCCCTGACCGCACTCGCGGCTAAAATCTTTGACGCCTTTCCTGTGGTTCTTGACGTTGCGTCCTTTCTTGCTCTTGAGAACCTCGGGTAGGATTTCTGCGATGAAGAGTTTGGGCGGGAAGTAGATTTCCACAAGGTTTGTTCCGAGTACTTCCTTCGGATCGCTCGGCGGGTCAAAGTCCTCATCGGCCAGACCAACTTCAACCCCCCGTGTATAGGCGAGCAATACATCGAGCGCGGCTTTTAGTTTCTGCGGCTCTGCGCTAGCTGCCCTGGTCGATAAGTCTCTTGAATCAAGGATATCCGAACGGACATCAAACCTCAGATTTTCGCCACAAATTCCGGCAATGGCACTTTCCGAGTAGGAGGTTTGTTTCGTTGTCAGATTGTAGATGATAACGCGGTCGTATTTTTCATGGAGATCGTGATTAATAACCTTCCTCAGAGTGTCCTTAACTTTATCCAGAGACTTGTCGGATGTGACCTGAATTGCGACGCGTGCGTCATCGTCGGCAAGATCGATCCCAGGGAAGTTTTGTTTCTCGTCTTCATTTAGGTTTCGGAGCTGATCGAACCCGTAGAGCTCCCGAAACAGCCCGCGAACGACATCTTCACAGATTTTGTTGATGTCGAAATGTCCCATCGCAACAGAGGACTGGACCTCGTGCGCTAGCTGGGCAATTTCCTCACGGAACTGATTGATTAACTCGGCGTGCTTCAATCGAAATTCTCCGCCTTTTCGGATTGACTATTTGGTTGTGACAAGTTGGGTATAACGTACGTCGAAATCCCATTTTGGTTAGATGTAGCTTTCATCATCCAACCTGCCCTTCTACAAGCGTGGTGTCCTTCAGAACATACCCGTAGCTCGTGATACTTCCTTCTTTGATTCGCTCGACCCGTTCCAAGAAAGCGAACGAGTTTCCCGCTGCTTCGAATTGCTGGTCGGCACGGGCGGAAAGAGTTTCTTCAATTTCAACGGCGTACAAGGGACACGACTCACTTTTAGAATGAAGCGTAGCAGTTTCAGATGCTTGGCGCAGCACTCGACCGGCGAAATGTGGCGATATCCACAACGAGGATGTTGGCGGTGGAGTCGAGCAGAAGTACGCACGCCATCGATCAGAAAGATGCTAGCCGTCATAGCGCAAAGTGGATACAGCGGACCATCGGCTCGGCTCCAGGCTCGACGCCCAAGGGGTAGCATGATCAGGCGGCGCGGGTGCGGTTGGTGGTCCAGCGGCCGAACGCTGGCCGGGATGGGACGGCGGAACGTTCCGATGGCCTCGCAAGGGGCCACAGGCAGGGGATTGCACAAGGGGCGGCACGCCCCTTTGCCGAGGGTCGCGGATGCGGCCCGAGAAGATGGCGTGGTCATACCACGCACATCTTGCGCGTAGCGCTATCGCCCCAACGGGCCAGGTTATAATCAGGGTCTGTGAACCGGCTCCATACCCTCGCGTTCAAAGGCTCGCATCACGGTGCGTGGGTGAACGTCGAACAGGGCAGCGACCGCAGCTATGTCCTGCTTCTCCTGCATGAGCTGACGGTGCGCGGCAGCTACGTCGTCCGGAGAGAGCTTGCAGCGCCTGCCGAGGCGGGTGCCATTGCGCCTGGCAGCGGTGAGCCCGGCGTTGGTGTTCTCCACGATGATGTCGCGCTGGAACTCCGCCACAGCGCTGAAGATGTGGAAAACCATCTTCCCGCCGGGTGTGGTCGTGTTGATCCCCTCCGAGAGGGAGACGAAATGCACGCCCTCATTCTGGAAGCGCACGAGCAGGTCGGCCAGGTGCAGGACTGAACGCCCCAGCCGGTCGAGCTTGAAGACAATGACGCTATCGTCAGGCCGAAGCGCCTCGAGCATGGCATCGAGCCCGGCCCTCGAGCCCTTCGAGCCAGAGATGCCGTGATCCTCATAGATCGCATCGCATCCCGCGGACTCCAGCGCCTCACGCTGCATGCGCAGCCGCTGATCCTTGGTTGATACGCGGGCGTAGCCGATCTTCCGGCCCGGGCATGTCAGCAGGGGCGAGATGATCATCGCCGCCTCCGCAGCCGGACAGAATCGATCGTTTTTGTCCCTGCCTGTGAGAACGGGCGCGAGTGGCAATCTGAGGGCTGGAGATCGCTCAAGTGTGGCAGGTTTCCGCCATTCTTCAAGTTGAAAATACACCACTGCAAACACATCTGGAAAATATGACAGAAACCATGGTTTCTGACAAGAATAAATATAGCATAAAATGTAATAATATTAGTCTACGCCTTAGAGAAAGACTGGACTCTTCCAGTAAAAACTGGACAGTCAACAGGAAATCGCGTATAAAAGAGTCGATTTCCCACTTTGTTTTGTAATTTTATTTTTCAAAGGAGATAGAGGGATGTCCGGATACATACAGAAGTTTAGAGATTCCGTAGCTGGGCGCGTCGTTGGCGCGACCATGCTTGCCACCGCCGCCGTCGGCGGCGCAACGGGTGGCGCGCTGGCCGATGATGGGAAAACGGTGGCTGAAGTCGTAAATCTACCTAACGGCGGTGCGGTCCAATATATATACAACAAGGCTTATGAGCGTACGCTCGCCCTGGGCCAAAAGTTTGGCGATTCTGCCGTCCAATGTTTAGGTCGTGAATTCATTCAGATCACAAAGGACTCAAACGGCAATGTTATTCTTCCTACCGGTCTGAATAACACAATTGATGCCGTCTTCACACTAAACAGTGCAGGCCATGCCGATACTTCTGCTGAAGAAACGATTAATGACGGAGTAAATTGGGTTGCTACGAACGTATGCGATTTACCCGCTGATCTTGTGAGAACTGCATCTCTGGACAATTGATATTTTTTTAGGCACCCGGGGTAGGAATTATCTTTGATAAGTCGGCACCTGTGAGTTCTGCTATATCCATTTTTTCGGGCGGTGCATCATTTATATTGTGCTGATTGTTCTCGCGGTCAACATCCCGATTTCTGCCGAAAAGTGCCTCTTTTATATCATCTTTATCTTTTCCGGCGTTCTCAGCAGCGAGTTCGTCTCCAACTTCCTTCTTTCTTTCTGCGATCCGTTCCTGCACAGGCTCAAGAAGTTCATCGCCTAGCTTTTTATCGTCAATGTGTCGCTGTAGCTCAGCAGCAGACATTTCACCCCGGGCAACTCGATCTGTCAGGTCCATCAAGTGCTGGAAGTCTCTCATTTTCTCCTGTGCCGCTTTGACTCTGTCTGAAGATGCGCCCTGTGCCTTCAGTTCTCTGACTCGGTTGGCGTAGTGGTTGTAACGGTTTGAAGCGGCATCGCGCACATCGCCGAGCGTCATGTCGACGTTTCGGCCGCCAAGATTCAGCGTGATCGGCTGCGCATAGGCCGCCGCGCTTGCTGCCAGGAACTGGTCTGTGCGGGCCCGGCCTCTCGCGCCCTCGAGGCCTCCCTGTCTGTTTGGTGAATTTTCCGGTAGATATTTGTAGGTTGCTCCGGCCTTTGTGCCGGATTGTTCGGCCTGAAAATCGGCAAGCTTTGCGGCAGAATCTTCGTATGCCGCTTCACGCTCCGCGTCCTGCTCAGCTTCAACAAATGCTATGTCAGGCTGTTCGCCCTCATCGGTGCCGATTTCAAAATCGTCCATTGTTTTTTGCCCCGTATTCACGCCGACCCTTGCGGATCGATAAACTCAGTCCCTCCCCGTAGATGACGGCACAGCGACTTTATTATTTGTCATATTCTCACAAAATAGTTAATAATTATGTAAAATACAAATATCTTGTTCGAAATGTACAAACATATAATGCCAAAACGGCCCTAAGATTACGTAAAGTATTGATAGCATTTAATTAAAATTGTATATTTCTATTTTGTGGTTAGCGTATTCATTCGGGCTATTGAGGAATTGTGGAGAAGAACGAGAGATACTTTAGAGCGATTGAGCAGTCCCGTTTTGGCAGTGTTTCCCGGCTGGCGGAGCATCTGGGGCTGTCTTATCGGAACGTTCAGAGCTACGGGCTTCTGGAGCGGCGGCCGGTGGACCGCAAAGGCGTCGTCAAATACGACGTCGCGGGCATCTGCAGGGCCTTGGACTGCGGCCTCGAGGACCTGTTCCCCTCGGACGCCATCGACCGGCCGTACCGCTTCCTTGACAGCTATGAAGGCTACGGAAAGCGGGCGGCAAAAACGCCGCGGCAGCGGTTCTTTCAAGAGCGGGAGATTACACCGGACCAGGCTCAGGCCGTGCTGGCATTGCTGGAGTTCCGGGAGATGGTCCCGGATGACCTGGGCCACGCCTTTGCCACGCTGCTGGTGCGGCGCCTCAAGCCCGCCGAGTACGCCGTAGTTGCCCGCGTTCATTTCGAAGGCGATGAAGCGCCTCTCAGATACGGCGAGGGCAAAATCTATGAGCGTGCCCGCAGGTGGCTGAACCTTCCCTCGAACCTCCGCCTGCTCACCAAGCTGAAGGAAGAGAGCGCGGCAGGCATCGAGGCGCTGGAGTACAAGATGCAGACGGCAAACCGCGTGGAGCTGACGAACCAGATCGTCGCGCGGCTGTGGAGCCTTCGGAACCGCTCAGGCATCGGACCGGTCCGGCTTTTCAGCTGGGCCGAGAGTCAGGGCATCGAGATACCGGAGGGCGTGACGGCGCAGCCGCTCGTCAACGCGCTTGGCGGGCGCACTAAGACGATCGCCGCGCCCGTGCTAGCCTTCGCCGAGAGTGCGTGGGAGGCCGCGGCGGCAGAGAAGGGCCACGCGCCATAAGGGAAGCCGATTTCCAATGAATGATGCCAAGGCGTCATATTTCCGAGTCCATGCTGCGTTGGATAGAATTCTTTTGTTCTGTGCGTTCGTTCTATTTTTCCATTTTTTCGGAGTTTTCGCGTTTCTAGTCCCCTTGGTTTACCTGCGCGTTGAGTTTCGCGATGGGCGACGCCTTCCTAAGGGCATGCGACGAAAATTGCGCGCTGAGTGGGATCTTCCTCGTCGGGTAGAGATCAGGCGCTCCCGGTTTGACGATTGCTACGTTTCCGGTTTCCTGGGTTTCAGCACGCTGTTCGTGACAGCTGATGCTATCAGCGATCCATCATCGGAGAGCACGAAACAGCGTATATCGCATGAGCTGGGGCATCATGGGCGGGCGGATCATTTCACGACTTTCATGCCGCCTGTGATGGCGGTGTTCGTCGCGCTGTCTTCGGTCTACGGCCTCGGCTTGATGGTGAGCGGCGGCATCAAGCCGTCTGAACCATTGTCTGCAACTCTGCTGTTAGCCGGTTACATCATCAGCAGCGTGATTTACTTCTGGCACCTCAGGCGCATTTATCACTACCGGGAGTACCTGGCGGATAGCTATGCGATGGCGATTGATCCCTCGGGCTATCGTGCGTTTCTCGATGGGAGAAGCAGGCACGAGCAATTTACAGAGGCGAAGTCGGCGCTGCATCGCTTACACAACGACTTGCTTCACCCGAGCCACGCTAAGCGCCTCAAGTTTCAGCGCGAGGCGAGCCATGATGACTTAGCAATGCGCCATGTCCTGAGCGCCCTGGCGCTCGCTGTGTTCACGATAGCGGCGAGCGGCCTGGGCTACTTTGAGCTACTGCTACTGGAGACGTGGCCGTTGCCGTTTCGCGAAGGGCTCAATCTTTTTCTGGCTTTGAATAGCCGTTTTGCGCCGGAGATCGCCTGGGCTGTTGGCGGGACGTTGGCGCTTCTTCTGCTCAGCCTTGCGCTCAGGCTGCGGCAGTACAGCATGGCGAGGGCCCAAGCCGGCGGACGATCATGAAACCGTCACCTGCACCTCGTCGGCGCGCGCTTCCGCTTTGCAGATGATTTCCGCAAGAACCTTGAGGTCTTGCTCTGTCGGGTTGTCGAACTTAATGCGTATTTCTACCACGGGTTTGTCGCCCGAACCGGCAGCCGTGCCGCTGCCCACGATCATCTTGAACGTGCTGGCGCGATCAGGGAAATCTCCCTGATCCTTGAAAATATAGTCCGCCAGGAAATTCAGCGATGCTTCCTTTCTGGCCCTGATCACCACGGTCTTCATACGCATCCTCGATGCCGGTTCTGATCTTCAGCAGCTTGATAGCAGGTAGGTGTGATAACCCACCCCCCCGAAGAAGAGCGCGCTTACGACAACCTTGAGTGGGGCCGGAACAAACTGGTCGAAAATCTGGGTGTTATCCCGGAATATCTTGGGAAGCAGGATAAAGTTCAGAATGGAGAGCACCACGACAGCCGCGGCGAAAGCGATGAACAGCGCCATATACCACTCGCGGCCAGGGTCACATGCGCCTCGAAACAGGTTGGCGGTCAGCAGGACGTACCCGCCAAACAGCGCGAACAGCAGAAGCGCCATGAATGTGTAGCGCGTCGAGGAGTATCGCTTCACGCGGCTGCTCCCTGTCCAGCAACTTGTCCCATCCAAGCAAGGCTATGGGGCTTACAATGGAAATTCAAGCTATCCTGGTCCCATTAGCTCTGATGTCAAACGGCGCTCTGAATCCTGAAGAAGTACATAATTGGGGGTTCGAGTTTGCAAGGGAACAATAATATTGTAACGGCATCTCACCATGTATCATGTCCATAATCTGATCAGGTGTTAGGACTATGACAAGCAAGGACCGGCATAAGGCAGAATCAAAACAAGATCTTACGGTAGATGACGTGCGCCGCCATGTCCGGGAGATGCTCAACGTGGGGCGCTGGGAAATTGAAGAAGAAAAAGAAGGGACTGTTTTTCGCCTCCGAAAAGTCAAAAATAGACAAAAAGGCGAGGAAACTGTTAGTATAGAAGAAATAAATCAATTTATTTCTGATACTGGCCTTGAATTGAAAGAAGAAAAAGACGGAAAAACAACATATACACTTGGCCCGGAACGCAAATACGTCAGGCGGACGTTTGACGAGGTCCGCGCTAGTACATCCGTCGTTCCTGAAGGTCAGAGCCATAGATTCACACAGTTTAGCTTGAAGACCACTCCTGAACTCCACGAAGCGGCAAAGGCAGCGGCGGAAGCCTCTGGGGTAACGTTTGCAGAGTGGGCTCGCGCCGCGTTTCGCAAGGCGCTCCGGGACAATATGGATGCCAAACACGAACTCAGTGAGCCGGTGAGGGTGGCTATCCCAGATAGCCCTAAGGCAGATCTCGACGAATGAACGAGATATCTCGTTGACACAGATATCCCTTTAAGCTAGTTTCCTCCCAGGACGACGGGCAATCGTGCCCGCGTCGGTGGAACCGCCCGGGTTCCGCGCCAACTGGGAGACAGCCCATGAATGTCACTACGAACAAGCCCGGTACGAAGCTGACCCGCCCGGTTCCGGTCTGGAAGCGTGTGCTCGCGTTTCTCGCGGGCATCGTGAGCCTGCTGTTGGCGTTGGGCGCCTTCGGCAACGGAGCGGGCTGGGTGGTGCTCGTGCCGATCATCTTCGGCGTGGGGTGCTTCATCTTCGCCGCCGAGAAGTACGAAACCATCGGCTAGTGAACCGTAAGGGTGCGGCCTCCGGTGGCGAGCGTGCCGGGGGCCGCTTCTTTTCTCTTACAGTCAGGGAGGTTTGGGGATGCCCCAAAACTATCCTTCGCCTGGTGGCGGGCCTGAAGGCGGCCCGCCGGGACAGAACCTGCTCGGCATCTGCCTTGCGCTGCTGGCTGCCGTGCTGGGCACGCCTTACGTCTTCCAGTTCGCCGGTCCGTTTGCCGAGAAACTGGTCTACGAGGCTTACGGGTCGCGCGATCTGGCGGAGTTCATGTACGCCGCCAGCTTCGTTCTGAGCGGCGTGGTGATCTTTGCTGCAACCCGCATGGCGCTGTTCTACGCGCTGGCCGCCATCGTCGCGTTCGGCGGCATGCGGCTTGCGGGCGTCGCGGCGCTGTAAGAGCCGTGGCGGCGCCGCTCTCCAACGCAGGCCATCCCTTCGGCTCGGCGCGCTTCGCCGAGCCGAAGGAAGCCGCGCGCGCCGGACTGTTCACCCGCAATGCGAACGCGCTGCTGGTCGGGTTCTTCGCGGGGCGCCCGCTCTGGTACGACGGCATGGCCGGAGCCGTGTGCATTGCCGGAGCACGGGCGGGCAAGCTGTCCACGCTGCTGGGCTACAATCTGTGCTGCGGCATCCATCCCGCGACGATGGTCATCCTCGATATTAAAGGCGGGGAGCTGGCCGCCGTCTCGCGCTGGCAGGTGCCGGACCGCAAGTTCTGTATCTACTGGAACCCACTGGACCTGCACGGCCTCAAGGGCAGCCGCATCAACCCCGTCGACTATATCCACGCGGGGAGCCGCACGCTCGTCTCGGACGTAAAGGTGTTTGCCGAGAACATGATCCCGCCTTCGGGCAGCCCGCAGGGGCGCTACTTCGAAGGGCGGGCGCGAGAATTTCTCGAGGCGGCGGCTCTGACGCTGGTACGCCTCAATGGCGTTCTGACGCTTCCCGATCTCTACCGCGTCATCAACCTGATGGTAACAGGCGGCGAGCGCTGGCTGGATTTTGCCTTCGAGATGAGCGAATCCGGCTTCGATATCGCCGAGCGGATTGAGGAAGAGATCAGCGAGGCCAGAAACGACACTTCGGGCGGCTTCAAGGGCGTGCTCGGAGAGCTGACGGGGGCACTGTCCTGCCTCTCCGATCCGGTACTGCGGGAGTCCGTCTCGCCGCCCTACGACTTCTCGCTCGCCCAGCTCTGCGAGAGCGGCCAGACCTACAACCTCTATCTGATGCCGGACGGAAACCTCATCGAAGCGTGGGCCGCCGTCATCAAATCCTTCTTCGTTGGGGCGCAAGTTTACAAGTCCCGCGCCCCGTCCGCGCCGCGCCAGACATGGATTCTGGATGAATGCGGCCAGCTCGGCAGCTTCCCGCTCGTGGTCAAGCTGTTCACTCGCGATGCCGGGACCGGCATCCGCCCGTGGGCTTTCTTTCAGAGCGCTCGGCAGATGAAGGCACTGCATCCCGAGGGGGAGTCGCTGATCCTGTCTTCGGCGGGCCTGCAAAGCTGGTTCGGCATCCGGGACGAACCCACCGCCGCCACCCTCTCGCGCATGATCGGCAACGAGACGCTGGGCTACATCGACCGGCACCGGCGCGCCGAAGCCCTCCATGCCCGTCAGCAGGCCGTGCAATCGCTCCTGCGGGGCGGTGATCCGTTCAAGGCCGGGATGGAAATGGCCCATCACGGACAGGTCGCGGCGCTGCCGGTGCTGACGCAGCGTCCGCTGCGCACTGCGGACGAGCTGCTCGGCATGCAGGATCACGAGCAGGTGATCTTTACGGACGGGCTTTCCCATCCGCTCTGGGCGGCCCGCCATGCCTATTACGACCAGCCCTCTATGGCGGGCCGATACCACCCGAACCCGCATCACCCGCCGCTCGATCGCGTCCGGGTGCGCACGGCGCACGGCTATGCGTGGCGGCCGGTGATCGTCGAGAGGGTCGATTCAAGGTTCGCACACTACCCGCAGCATGCCGATGGAACATGGAGTCGTATCGGATGACCAGTTTTGCCAAGACCGTATCTGCACCTCCTATCGAAGCAGACTCCCCGCGCAGGGGCTTCGATGTAGCCCGCCAAGAACCCGCCCGGCCGGAGCAAGGGCAAGGCTCGGCCATGGTGGAGAACGACAGGCCGCACCCCGCGCCGCGGCCCTCGCCGGATATGGCGGCGGATACCGACCGCGCGGCCTTCAACGCCGATTGGGAGCGCGAGCAGCGCCGCGCCGCCTTCATCAGGGAGCGTACCGACCCGCAAACCGGCGGACGCATCCGCGTCTTGGGCCGGGCTTTCAACCGCTAACGATGAGGAGAAACGACTATGGACCGCGACAAGGACGACCAGACCGCTGCCAATCAGCCCGTCGATGTCATCCGCGACCAGAATCTGAAGGCTGCCATCTGGCGCAACGAGTCTGAGAAGGGGCCGTTCTACGCCACCACTTTCAGCCGAACCTACAAGGATCAGGACGGCCAGTACCGCGACACGAACAGCTTCGTTGCTGGCGACCTGCTCAGGCTCTCCGAGCTCGCGCGCAAGACATACGACCGTACCACCGAGCTACGCCGCGAGGACCGGGAGCAGGAGCGCGGGCCGGATGAAGGAAGGCAGTCCCGGCGCGAAGCCTTTCGCGAGGAACGCGGAGGCAGCCGCACACAAGCCAGGCAGCCTGGTCGCAGCCGATAGTAGAATAATTCTATCTTTTTCTTGCCTATCGACAGAAGATCGCATATAAATGTTCTGCATTTGTTCTGTCGCTAGCAAGGAAAGGGGTGCGGCAATGAGGTAGTGAACGAGAGAAGGAGACGGTGATGACCGAACGCAGCAACGACCACAACATTCCGGGGGGCCGGAAGACCCGCCCCGTCATCACCTTCGATTACAGCCTCTACGATCACTACCTCGAAGATACGGAGCTGAGCGACGACCAGAAGCGCGAATTTCTCGAAGCGCTCTGGTCCATTATCTGCGAGTTCGTAGCGCTAGGGTTTGAAGTGCATCCGGTCCAGCAGGCCAATAACGAAGCTTGTGGAAAACTTCTTGAAAGCCGCACAAATCTGCCAATTTCGACGATGAATAATGTAAAATCAGGCAGCAAAAAACGACAGAGGTCATTTAATTTGGCTGCTTGTAAGGAGAATAAAAATGAACATTGAAAATGGAAAAAATCAAGACTCTGACAATATTTTCATCGAGAGAGTGGTGTCATTTTATACGGACTACCAAAAATCTCTCGCGGATTCATGCGCCGAAGAGGCGAAAGAAGAAGAACGATCATGATTTCATCCAAGCAGACGAGCCTCGAAGGCCAGCGGAAAGCGCTCATCTATTGTCGTGTCTCGACCAAACGGCAGTCAGAGGAGGGTCATGGCCTAGACAGTCAGGAGTACCGATGCCGCCAATACGCCGAAGCCAAAGGCTATGAGGTGGAGGCCGTTTTTCCTGACGATAGGAGTGGCGGCGGCGATTTCATGAAACGCCCCGGCATGAAAGCGCTGCTGGCATACATGGATGCTAAGTCTGATGAGCGCTTTGTTGTCATCTTCGACGACCTTAAGCGCTATGCCCGGGATGCCGAATTTCACCTTCATCTGCGCCGGATCATGGCCGAGCGGGGGGCTACCCGCGAATGTCTCAACTTCAACTTCGAGGACAGCCCCGAAGGAAAATTCTTCGAGACGATCGCCGCCGCACAGGGCGAGCTGGAGCGCGAGCAGAACGGGCGGCAGGTATCTCAGAAAATGCGGGCGCGGGTCGAGAAGGGGTTCTACTGCCTCCACAAAGTCGTGGGATATCGGTACGTCGATGCGCAGGACGGTGGGAAAATTCTAGCTCCCGATGAACCAGCTGCGTCGGTGATACGCGATGTGTTCGAGGGCATGGCTTCAGGGCGCTTCCAGGGAATAGCCGAGGTAAAGCGGTTCCTTGACGGGGAACCGGCATTCCGGCGGGGCCGCAAGAGCGACATCCCCTGGCAAAGCGTCAAAAATCTTCTTCGCTGCCCGCTCTATGCAGGTCGCATCACGATGAAGAAGTGGGGTCTCCATCTGCATCCGGCCAAGCACGAGCCGCTGGTCAGCTTCGCTGTCTGGAAGAAGGCTCAGGATCGGTTGGATGGAAAGGCCACCGCACCGGCCCGCAAGGATTTCAGTACGGACTTCCCGCTGCGTGGTTGGGTGTGCTGCTCGGCTTGCGATCATCCCATGACGGCGGCCTGGTCCAAGGGCCGAAGTGCGCACTACCCCTACTATGTCTGCTATCAGAAGAGCTGCGTGAACCGGGGCAAATCGGTTCGCAAGGAGAAGGTTGAAAGAGATTTTGAAGCTTTCCTGAAGCGCCTTACCCCGGCTCCCTCGCTTCTCAAGCTGGCACGGGCGATGTTCGCCGACCGTTGGGAGCAGGAAGCCAATGCAGGGCAGAGCCGTATGGATGCTGCCCGCGCAGAGATCGCGGCCTTGGAAGCCAAGATCGGAAAGCTGATCGACAGGATCATGGCCTCCGAGAACGCCCGTGTGATTGCCGCCTACGAGGCTCAGATCGCCGCGCTCGAAGAGGAAAAGATCAAGCTTGGGGAAATCGCGACCGTTTCCTGTCCGGCCCGCAAGCCTTTCGAAGAGACTTTTCGAACCGCTTGGGAATTCCTGTCAAACCCTTGGAATCTCTGGGATTCTGAGGTGTTTGAGCACAAGAGGCTGGTGCTCAGACTGGTGTTTTCCGGGCCCGCGCCATACTGCCGAAATGAGGGGTTTCGAACCGCCGCAATCGCAGAGCCGCTGCGGGCTCTAGGGGTGTCTTTGACCCCAAATCCAAGAATGGTGGGCGGTGCTGGGATTGAACCAGCGACCCCTCCCGTGTGAAGGGAGTGCTCTCCCGCTGAGCTAACCGCCCGCTCCAGAGTTGGGAGCGGAGGAAATAGGCGCAAGGCGGGTGGCCTGTCAAGCGCGCCCGCGCTGCCCCGGCCGTGCGTTTGCGCGGCGGGGACGGGGCGCTGCCGGACGGCTCAGCGCGTCTCGCCGGCGACGGCGATCGCGGTCTTGCGGCCCTCGCCGCCGGCCTCCAGCGCGAAGCCCAGGCGGTCGATCGCCGGGTCGAGCAGCTGCGGCCGGTACTGCGGATTGCCGAGCCACTGCTCGACGAAGTGGCGCACGTCGGCCGCCGTCGGCGCCGTGCCGCATCCGCCGCAGCCGGCCGCGAGCACCTGGATGCGGCGCCAGGAGGCGGCCGAGTCCTCGGGCAGCAGGGACCTGAGGTCGTCGGTGCGGCGCATCACGCGGTCGCCGCCTTCCTGCGGCTCCAGGCGCCGCGCCAGGGTCGAGAGCGCCGCGCTGCGCTGCAGAGGCTCCAGGCCCTCGCGCTCGCGCGCCCGGTTGACCGCCGCCACGGCCTCTTCGGCCAGAGCCTCGGGATCCAGCGCGTCCGGCTGCTCGTCGGCGCCGAGGCCGCGCGGCTGCCCGGGGCCGGCAAAGGTCTGTACGGCGTAGAGACGGTCCCCGGCGCCGGCGATGCCGAAGCCGAAGCCGGAAAGGCCGCGGGCCAGGATGTTCTCGCGGTGCGGCGGGCTGTCCATCCAGCCCTGCTGGAAGGCGCGGATCCGCTCTGCGCCGGGCGGCACCTCGCAGCGCCGGCAGGTCGCGATGTTCTCGGCGACCAGCTGCCAGCGGCTGCCGCCGCGCCCGCGGAAGCGGTCGACCACGGTCTCCCCCTCGGGCGAGGCATGGGCGTAGTAGTCGCGCCGGAGCATGTCCTCGGCGTGGCTCTGGGCGGCGTCGTTGAGCCGTCCGGTCAGCGCGAGCGGCGCCAGTTTCCGCTCCCCGCGCGCGGCGTTGACCAGCTCGAGCGCCTCGGCGCGCAGCGAGTTCAGGTCGCCGGTCCGCGGCTCCTGGGCGCCGGCCGGCACGGCGAGGCCGACGAGCGCGACCAGGACGCTGGCCGCGAGTCGGCGGCGCGGTGTCTCGAAGTGCGGCATCTCAGCTGCTCCCGTCGGCGTCGTCGCCCTCGGGTCCCCAACGCCGCTGCCGCGCGCGGGTTGCTGCGGCGGTCGCTCAGCCGAGCGCGGCGAGCGTCTCGGGCAGCGCCTCGAAGCCGTCGATCTCGGCGGCGCGCGGCAGGCCGGCGGCGCGGGCGCCGCCGTAGCCGAAGCGGCACCAGATCGCCGGGATCCCCGCGGCGGCCGCGGCCTCCAGGTCGGCCGACCCGTCGCCGAGCATGACCGCGCGCGCCAGCGGCAGGCCGAGCGGCTCCAGGGTCAGGCGCAGGTGCTCGGGATCGGGCTTGCGCACCGCGAAGGAGTCGCCGCCGGCGACGGCCTCGAACAGCGCCGCGAGCTCGAGCGACTCGAGGATCGTGCGGCTGAAGCCGACCGGCTTGTTGGTGCAGAGCGCGAGGCGCCAGCCCCTCTCTTTCAGGGCCGCCAGCGACTCGGCGGCCTGCGGGTAGGGCCGGGTCTCTCCGGTCAGCCGCCCGGCGTAGAGCGCCAGGAAGCGCGCGACCAGCAGCTCGCTGTCGCCGGTCAGGCCGCGCGCCTCGGCGGCGCGCTCGACCAGCTTGCGGGCGCCCTCGCCGACCATCGTCTTGACCCGCTCCAGCGGCAGCGGCTCGACCTGGCTTTCGGCCAGCAGGTCGTTGAGCGCGGCGGCGAGGTCGGGCGCGCTGTCGACCAGCGTGCCGTCGAGGTCGACCAGCAGCGTGTCGCGACGGGGCGAGGGGACGGGAACGATCACGGGGCCTCCTGCCTTGTAGCAAGACGAAACATTAGTTTATTTGCCGGCGCGAAAGCCGCCGTGGCAAGGTCCGAGCGCTTCCGAACACCTTGAGATGAACGGGTTTTCCGCCTCCCCATGAGCTCCGAACTCGCTGTCGTCGTGCTTGCCGCCGGCAAGGGCACGCGCATGAAGTCCGACCTGCCCAAGGTCCTGCATCCGGTCGCCGGCCGGCCGATGGTCGACTGGGTGCTGGCCGCCGCCGAGGCGCTCGACCCGCGCGAGATCGTCGTCGTGGTCGGTCCCGGGATGGACTCGGTCGCGGAGGCCGTGGCGCCGCACCGCACCGCCGTCCAGGCCGAGCAGCTCGGCACCGCCGACGCCGTGGCCGCGGCGCGCGAGGCGCTGGCCGGCGCGCTCGACGCCGGCGCCGACGTGCTGGTGCTCTACGGCGACGGCCCGCTGATCGAGCCGGAGACCCTGCGGCGCATGGCCGCGGCGCGGGCCGAGGGGCGGGGCGACTACGTCTGGCTCGGCTTCCGGCCCGAGGACCCGACCGGCTACGGTCGCCTGCAGCTCGACGAGGCCGGCGCGGTGACGCGCATCGTCGAGGAGAAGGACGCCAGCGAGGAAGAGCGGCGCATCGGCCTCTGTTGGGGCGGCCTGCTGCTGGCCCGCGGCCCGGCGCTCTTCGCCCAGCTGCCGCGCATCTCCAACGACAACGCCAAGGGCGAGTACTACCTGACCGACCTGGTCGCGCTGGGGGCGGCGGCCGGCGAGCGCTCGGTCGTCGTCGAGTGCTCGGCCGAGGAGGTGCGCGGCGTCAACTCGCGCGCCGAGCTCGCCGAGGCCGAGGCGCTGATCCAGGGCCGGCTGCGCCGCGCGGCGATGGACGGCGGCGCGACGCTGACCGACCCGGCCAGCGTCTTCCTCTGCTGGGACACGAGGCTCGGCCGCGACGTGACGATCGGCCCGAACGTCTGCTTCGGGCCCGGCGCGGTGGTCGAGGACGGCGTCGAGATCCGCGCCTTCAGCCATCTCGAGGGCTGCCGCATCGCCTCGGGCGCCGTGGTCGGGCCCTTCGCCCGCCTGCGTCCCGGTGCCGAGCTGGGCGAGGGCGCGCGGGTCGGCAACTTCGTCGAGGTCAAGGCGGCGACCCTCGGCCCCGGCGCCAAGGTCAACCACCTGAGCTACGTCGGGGACGCCACGGTCGGCGCCAAGGCCAACCTCGGCGCCGGCACCATCACCTGCAACTACGACGGCTACCGCAAGAGCCGCACGGAGATCGGCGCGGAGGCCTTCATCGGCTCGAACACCGCGCTGGTCGCGCCCGTCGTCGTCGGCCGCGGCGCCATCGTCGGCGCCGGCTCGACGATCGCCGAAGACGTGCCCGACGAGGGCCTCGCCGTGACCCGGGCCGAGCAGACCATCCGGCCGCTGGCCGCCCGCCGTTTCCGCGAGAAACGCGCGGCCGAGAAGAAGAAGGGATAGACGCGGCGATGTGCGGGATCATCGGCATCCTGGGCGCCAAGCCCGTCCAGCCCTTGCTGCTCGACGCCCTCAAGCGGCTGGAGTATCGCGGCTACGACTCGGCCGGCATGGCGACCCTGACCAATGGCCGCATCGAGCGGCGCCGCGCCGAGGGCAAGATCGACCGCCTCGCCGCGCTGCTGGAGCGCCAGCCGCTGGAGGGCACGGTCGGCATCGGCCACACCCGCTGGGCGACGCACGGCCGGCCCAACGAGATCAACGCCCATCCGCACGCCGGCGAGCGCGTCGCGGTGGTCCACAACGGCATCATCGAGAACTTCCGCGAGCTGCGCGAGGAGCTGGAGGCCGAGGGCTACGCCTTCGAGACCGAGACCGACACCGAGGCGGTCGTGCACCTGATCGAGCGCGAGCTGGCGCACCAGAAGTCGCCCGAGGAGGCCATGGCGGCCGTGCTCGGCCGCCTGGAGGGCGCCTTCGCGCTGGCCATCGTCTTCGCCGGCCGCCACGACCTGATGATCGGCGCCCGGCGCGGCAGCCCGCTCGCCGTCGGCTACGGCGACGGCGAGATGTTCCTCGGCTCCGACGCCCTCGCGCTGGCGCCGCTGACCAAGCGCATCTGCTATCTGGAAGAGGGCGACTGGGCGGTGCTCGAGGGCGAGCGCGCCCGGCTCTACGACCGCGAAAACCGCCCGGTCGAGCGACCGGTCACCCAGACCGCGGTCTCGGGCGCGATGATCGGCAAGGGCCAGTACCGCCACTTCATGCTCAAGGAGATCTACGAGCAGCCGGCGGTCATGGGCGACACGCTGACGACCTTCGTCAACCCGCGCAGCCGCGCCATCGCGCTGCCCGAGCTGCCGCTCGACTTCGCCAAGGTGCCGCGGCTGACGATCTCGGCCTGCGGCACGGCCTACTACGCCGGGCTCGTCGCCAAGTACTGGTTCGAGCAGGTCGCGCGCCTGCCGGTCGAGATCGACGTCGCCAGCGAGTTCCGCTACCGCGAGGCGCCGCTGCCGGAGGGCGGGGCGGCGCTGTTCATCTCGCAGTCCGGCGAGACCATCGACACCCTGGCGGCGCTGCGCTACGCGAAGGAGCAGGGCCAGACGATCCTCTCCGTCGTCAACCAGCCGGAGAGCGTGATCGCCCGCGAGTCCGACGCCGTGCTGCCGACCCTGGCCGGGCCGGAGATCGGCGTCGCCTCGACCAAGGCCTTCACCACCCAGCTGACCGTGCTGGCCTGCCTGGCGCTGGCCGCGGCAAGGGCGCGCGGCGCGCTGAGCGAGGCGCGCGCCGCCGAGCTCTCGGCGGCGCTCACCGAGGTGCCGGCGCGCAGCGCCGAGGTGCTGGAGCACGACGAGTCGATCGAGGCCATGGCCCAGGGCATCGCGGAGGCCCGCGACGTGCTGTTCCTGGGCCGCGGCTCGATGTACCCGATCGCCCTGGAGGGCGCGCTCAAGCTGAAGGAGATCAGCTACATCCACGCCGAGGGCTACGCCGCCGGCGAGATGAAGCACGGCCCGATCGCGCTGATCGACGACGGCGTGCCGGTGATCGTCTGCGCGCCCTCGGGCCCGCTGTTCGACAAGACCGTCGGCAACGTCCAGGAGGTCATGGCGCGCGGCGGCAAGGTGCTGCTGCTGACCGACGCCGCCGGCCGGCGGCGCATCGGCGAGGGCCCGCGCTGGACCATCGAGCTGCCCGCCGTCGACCCCTTCGTGGCGCCGCTGCTCTACGCCATCCCGGTTCAGCTGCTGGCCTACCACACGGCGGTCATCAAGGGCACCGACGTCGACCAGCCGCGCAACCTCGCCAAGTCGGTCACGGTGGAGTAGCGCGCGGCCCTTGGCCGAAACGCCAGATCGCCCATTCGAAGAAAAGCTTGGATCACACGCCGGTGCCAATCGCGCTTCGTGGTTAGACAGGCTCACCATGAAGCGCGATCTGAAGCCTGCGAGAACCCCTCCGTCGCTTCATGGTGAGCCTGTCGAACCACGAAGCGACAGAAGCGCGGGCGGAGAGGTGTGCATGCCCTCGCGCTTCCGCGAGGGTGACGGGGAGAGGCCCAGCCCCTGTCAAACAAATCGGCCGGCCTTCTTTCGAGGGCCGGCCGCAAGTCGACAGGGAACAGGGAGGAGGAACAGAGTGAGGGCCGCCGGCCCCCGGGTACTCGCTCTCAGGCGATGGCCTTGCGCTGCTGCTGGGCCTCGCCGGCCTCGTTGGGATCGCGCAGCACGTAGCCGCGGCCCCAGACGGTCTCGATGTAGTTCTCGCCGCCGGTCGCCATCGACAGCTTCTTGCGCAGCTTGCAGACGAAGACGTCGATGATCTTGAGCTCCGGCTCGTCGATGCCGCCGTAGAGATGGTTGAGGAACATCTCCTTGGTCAGCGTCGTGCCCTTGCGCAGCGAGAGCAGCTCCAGGATGCCGTACTCCTTGCCGGTCAGGTGGATCGGCTGGCCCTCGACCTCGACCGTGCGGGCGTCGAGGTTGACCGACAGCTTGCCGGTCTGGATGACCGAGTCGGAGTGGCCCTTGGAGCGGCGCACCACGGCCTGCAGGCGGGCGGTCAGCTCGCGCTTGTCGAAGGGCTTGGTCAGGTAGTCGTCGGCGCCGAAGCCGAGGCCCTTGATCTTGTCGTCGAGGCCGGACAGGCCGGAGAGGATCAGGATCGGCGTCTTGACGCGCGCCTGGCGCAGCCGGCGCAGCACCTCGTAGCCGTCGATGTCCGGCAGCATCAGGTCGAGGATGATGATGTCGTAGTCGTAGAGCTTGCCGATCTCCAGACCGTCCTCGCCGAGGTCCGTGACGTCGCAGACGTAGCCGTCGGAGCGCAGCATCAGCTCGATCGACTTGGCCAGGGAGGCGTCGTCCTCAACAACCAGAACCCGCATCGTACCTATCTCCTGCAGAACCGAAATCCGGTGTGGATGGCGCCTCGTTCCCCCGGTCGGCGCGTTAACCAATTTCCTCCAGAAACCTTAACGAAGAGTTACCACGGGTCATTTTGTTAAGGAAGATTACCGCTGCGCCGGACAACCGGGGATCGCGACGGGCCGCGGTTTTCCGGGCCGCCGCGCGAAAAGACGGGTGGCTTTACCGATGCTTAAGCGGGTGGCCGCCACTCTCCGCCGAAACCAAGAGCGGTCCCAGGCGAGAGGTATACGGTCCGTCGATGTCAGCCCCGTTGTCGTCCTTCACCGAAGAGGTGGGCCAGCTTCCGGACCATCGTCTCTACGGCCGGGTCTCCGGCGTGCTGGGCATGACCGTCGAGGTCGCCGGCCTGGACCGCCAGCTCGCCATCGGCGCGCGCTGCCAGGTCGAGGCCCGCGGCGGCCGCCGGGTCACCTGCGAGGTCGTCGGCTTCCGCGAGGGCCGCGCCCTGCTGCTGCCCTTCGGCCCGCTCGACGGGATCGGCCTCGGCTGCAAGGCGGAGCTGGCCGCCGCCGAGCCGGTGATCTGGCCGACCGAGGCCTGGCTCGGCCGCGTCGTCAACGCGCTCGGCCAGCCGATCGACGGCAAGGGGCCGCTGCCCCAGGGCCCGGTCGCCTACCGCCTGCGCCGCGACCCGCCGCCGGCGCACGGCCGCCGCCGGGTCGGCGGCAAGATGGATCTGGGCGTGCGCGCCATCAACGCCTTCCTGTCCTGCTGCCAGGGCCAGCGCATGGGCATCTTCGCGGGCTCCGGCGTCGGCAAGTCGGTGCTGCTGTCGATGCTGGCGCGCTACACGACGGCCGACGTCAACGTCATCGGCCTGATCGGCGAGCGCGGCCGCGAGGTCCAGGAGTGGCTGGAGGACGACCTGGGCAAGGAGGGCCTGGCCCGCTCGGTGGTCGTGGTCGCGACCTCCGACGAGCCGCCGCTGATGCGCCGCCAGGCGGCCCAGCTGACCCTGGCGCTGGCCGAGGCCTATCGCGACCACGGCCGCGACGTGCTCTGCCTGATGGATTCCGTGACCCGCTACGCCATGGCGATGCGCGAGATCGGCCTGTCGGCCGGCGAGCCGCCGGCGGCCAAGGGCTACACCCCCAGCGTCTTCGCCGAGCTGCCGCGCCTGCTCGAGCGCGCCGGTCCGGGCAGCGAGGGCCAGGGTTCGATCACCGGCCTGTTCACCGTGCTGGTCGAAGGCGACGACCACAACGAGCCGATCGCCGACGCGGTGCGCGGCATCCTCGACGGCCACATCGTGCTGGAGCGCGCGATCGCCGAGCGCGGCCGCTACCCGGCGATCAACATCCTGCGCTCGGTCTCGCGCACCATGCCGGCCTGCAACAGCGAGGCCGAGAACGCCCTGGTCATGCGTGGCCGCCGCCTGCTGTCGACCTACGAGGACATGGCCGAACTGATCCGCATCGGCGCCTATCGCCAGGGCAGCGACGCCGGCGTCGACGAGGCGCTGCGCTACAACGCCAAGCTGGAGGCCTTCCTGAAGCAGGGCAAGCACGAGCGCTCCGACCTCGCCTCCGGCTATGCCGACCTCGCGACGATCCTCGACATGCCCTGGGAATCGGGGGCGGCCGCCCAGCCCGGTGCGAGTGAACCCGGAGCCGGCGCATGAACGGCGCGCTCGCGAACCTGATCCGCGTGCACCGCTGGACCCTCGACGAGCGGCGCCGCACGCTGACCGACCTGGAGAAGCTGGAGGACAAGCTGAAGGCGGATCTCGCGAACATCGACGCCGACCTGGAGCGCGAGCGCGCGGTCGCCACCAAGGCGCCGGAGATGGCCTTCACCTATCCCGCCTTCGCCTCGGCGGCCAAGCAGCGCAAGGAGAAGATCCAGCGCTCGATCGACGAGGTCGCGCGCGAGACCGAGCGGGCGCGCGAGCAGGTCCAGGCCGCCTTCCAGGAGGTCAAGAAGTACGAGCTGGCCCTGGAGGCCGCCGAGAAGCGCCAGCGCGACAAGCTGAAACGCCGCGAGCAGGCCGCGCTCGACGAGATGGGCCTGGCGCTGCACGCGCGGAAGCGGAGCCGCGACGCGGGCTGAGGAAGGCCTCGCCTCCGGTCACGCGCCGGTCGCGACCGTGACCACGATCTTCTGCGGGGCGTCGTCCAGGAACACGAGCAGCGGCAGGCAACGCGTCTCGCGCTCCCGCGTCGGCCGGCCGGCGTGCCGGACCCACAGGCGCGGCCCGTCGCGCGCCACCTCGAAGCTGCCTGCGGCCGCGTCGACGGCGGCGGCGCGCACGACGAAGACGCGCTTGCCGGGTTGCGGCCGCACGCCGTAACGGGTCAGCTCGCTCGGGAGCACCTCGAAGTGGGTGACGCGCTCCAGCACCGCCATGGCCTTCGGGACCTGGGCCTCGGGGATCCGGCGGGCCGGCAGCGAGGGCTTCTCCATCTCGGCGGGCAGGAGGCGCCGCTCGGCCGGCGAGGCCACCCAGTCGCAGCCCTCGTGCGTGTCCGCCGTCGCCCGGCCCGGCGTCCAGGCGGCGCCGATCACGCAGAGGCCGGCAAAGATCGCCGCGAGCGTCGCCCGCGCCCGCGCGCCGCCGCCCGCTAGCGCCGGTCGGCCGCTCACAGCCGGTCCACGTTCTTCCGCATGGTCCGCATGACCCGCAGGAAAGCCTCGAGGTCCTCGGGATCGACGCCCTCGATCAGGCGCTTCTCGCGCTCCAGGGCCTGGGCCAGGATGCGGTCGTGCAGGTCGTAGCCGCGCTCGTTCAGCCACCAGAGCTTGCGCCGCGGGTCGCTGCCGGGCGTCTCGAAGCTGACGTAGCCGGACTGGCGCAGCTGCTGCAGGGCACGGCTGGTCGCCGCCTTGTCGAGGGCGATGACCTCGCAGATCCGCGCCGCGGCGATGCCGGGCTCGATGGCCAGCATCGAGACGACGCGCCACTCGACGATGCCGACGCCGAAGTTCGCGAGATAGGTCTGCGAGGCGCCGCGCGACAGGGCGTTGTTCACCGCCGCCAGGAAGTAGGGGACGTAGCAGGCGAGATCGAGCACCTGGCGGCCGTGCGCCGGGCGCGTCGAGCGCGACAGCCGGCCCTCGGGGCAGCGCCTCGGCGACTCGGCGGTCGAGGGCTGGGGGACCCGTCTCGGGGCAAGGCCGGTATCGGTCATGGTGGCGGCTCGCGGCAGGCTTGGCTACTGGGCCTGCGATCCTAGAGGGGTATTCCCGCCGCTTCGAGAGGCAATCGCCGGCGCGCCGTCGCCACCGGCGCTCAGACGTCGAGGCCTTCGTGGCGGCCGGCCGGGTGCGGCACCGGCAGCGGCTGCCAGTCGGGGCCGTCCTGGAAGCGCAGGGCACCGGACAGGCCGCCGGCCTCGCTGGCCGCGACGAAGATCCCGGTCAGCTCGTCCTGCAGGGCGCCCTCGAGCGGCCGGCGGCTGCGCAGCACCAGGTCGAAGCGCGCCTCGCGGAGCAGCCCCTCGATCTGCAGCGCGCCGAGTCGGCTGAGCGCCAGGTCGCAGAGGAAGTGGGTCGGGGCGGCGGGCCCGTCCGGGTCGGCCGGCGGCCGCTTCTTCATGAAGAAGCGCAGGGCCTCGACCGGTCCCTGGCCGACCAGCGGCACCAGCAGCAGGCGCCAGTCCCCGGGCGGGTCGCGGGCCAGCCAGCGCAGCTCGTCGTCGGCCTCGCCGAGCCGGCCGGCGGCCAGGCCCGGATGGGCGGCCAGGGCGGCGCGGGCCGGCTCGCCGAGCCAGGCAAGCAGGCCGGCGCCCTCGATCGCCTGCACGAAGGCGTAGAGTCCCAGCGCGAGCCGCGGCCCGACGGTCGGCGGGAAGCCGGCGGCGGCCTGGACGGCGGGGGGGCGGTCTGCGGACGCCGGGCCGGCGAAGGCCTCGGCGAGCGCCGTCAGGGTCGGCCAGACGCGGGCCAGCGAGGCCGGCTGGCCCGCGGCGCCGGACGGCGCGGCGGCGGCGGGCGCGGCGAGCGTCAGCGGGCCGGAGGCCAGCAGGCGCAGCGTACCGAGATGCTCGGCCGGCCCGCGCGGCTCGGCGTAGAGCTTGCCGGTGAGGCCGCCGGCGCCGGCGCCTTCGGCGGGGGGGACGTTCGAGGCCTGCAGCAGGATGCGGGTGCCGGGGGGCAGCGGCGTCGGGCTGTCGAGGGTCGCCTGCCCGAAGCCGCCGCGCAGCAGCAGGCGGCCCCGGGCATCCTGGCCGGCAACGACGCCCGGCTGCGGCAGGCCGCCGTCGAGCACGGCGGGGGCGCTGCGGCCGCTTCCCGACGCACCGCCCGCGGAGGGCGTCTGGGCGCCCCCGGCGGCGGGCGGCGGCGCCGGTCCCTGGGCCCCCGGCGCAGCGGGACCGGCCGGACCGGCCGCCGGTCGGCCGGACGCGGCCGGGGCGGCCTTGCCGCCGTCGAGGGCGTGGCGCGGCACGACGGTGACGAACAGCCCCGAGACGTGCGGCCGGAAGGTCATCGTGACGGCGGTGCCGGTCGCCAGGCGTGCGGCGGTCGCGACCGCCAGCAGCTGCGGTCCCTGGCCGAGGTCGGCGCGGATCAGCAGCTGGCCCTGGGCATTGCGGCCGGCGACCGTGCCGGCGACCGCCTCGCCGCCGAGCTGGAGCAGCGCCGAGGGCGGATTGACGACGCGGCCGCTGCCGCCGGTCGCCGCGGCGCCCTGGGCGCCGGCGAACAGCCGCTGCGGGGCGCCGACGTCGCTCATCAGTCGCTCCGCAGCAGTCCCTGGGCCAGCCGCTCGACGTCGACCGCGGCCTGCGTGGTCGGGTGGCGCAGCAGCAGCGGGGTCTGGCTGCGGATCGACTCCTTGACCCGCGGGTCGCGCCGGATCACGCCGGCCAGCGGCGGCGTCACCTTGAGGAAGGTCTCGCAGGCCTTGCGCAGGGTGTTGTAGGTGCGCTCGCCTTCGCCGGCGCTGGCCGCCTGGTTGACCACGACGCGCAGGTCGGCTTCGCGGTTCTGCAGCACCGACAGCTTGATGAAGGCGTAGGCGTCGGTCAGCGCCGTCGGCTCGTCGTTGGTCACGACCAGGCAGGTGCCGGCGAGGCCGGCGATCTGGCGCACGGTCTTCTCGATGCCGGCGCCGAGGTCGAGCAGCACGCGGTCGTAGCTCGGCGCGAGCCTGAGCAGCTGGCCGGCGACGCCGCGCAGCCGCTCCGAGGGGATCGCGGCGAGGCTGCCGGTGCCGGAGCGGCCGGCGACGATCTGGAAGCCGCCCTCGGGGAAGTCGACCGCCGCCTCGGCGAGGCTGTAGCGGCCGGACAGCACGCCGGCGATGTCGCGCTCCGCGGCCAGGCCGAGCTGGACGTCGACGTTGGCGAGACCGAGGTCGCCGTCGAACAGCAGGACCCGGCGGCCGGCGCGCGCCATGGCGTGGCTCAGGGTGATCGACAGCCAGGTCTTGCCGACGCCGCCCTTGCCCGAGGCGACGGCCAGGAGCTGCGGCGCCGAGGGCAACGGGCCGGGCTTCTGGCTGGGGCCGCGCGCCAGCTCTGCGAGGCCTGGCCGGGTCATCGACGCCTGGGTCATGAACGGGTTCCCGTGGCAAGAAGGTCGCCCGCGGCGCTTTCCGGCATCAGCAGCCGGGCCAGGGCGATCGGGTTGAGATTTGCGAGGCCGCTGCCGATCGAGGGGCCGAGGCCCGCGCCGACCAGCGGCAGTCCGGTGGCGTGCGCGGCGGCGAGCAGGCCGCCGATGCGCCGCGCGGCGTCGAGGCGGGTGGCGATCAGGCCGCGCGCGCCGAGCTCCTGGAAGGCGAGGGCGACCTCGGCCGACTCGAAGGCGTCGCCGCCGGCCGGCAGCACCAGCAGCGGCTCGGCGCGCGCGACCCTGGCGGCCAGGCGCAGCGGCCGGCAGTCCTCGGCGTCGTAGGGATTGACCCCGACGGTGTCGATGACGATCAGATGGTCGCTCGGGCAGTCGCCGAGCACCTGGCCGAGCCGCTCGGCGTCCGGGGCCTCGCGCAGCGGCACGCCGAGCGCCTTGGCGAAGGCCTGGGCCTGCTCGCGCGCGCCGGCGCTGACCGTGTCCATGGTGATCAGCGTCGCCGGCCGGTTGGCGAGGCGGGCGCGGGCGCAGAGCTTGGCCGCCGTCGTCGTCTTGCCGGCGCCCGAGGGACCGACCAGCAGGATCGGGGCGCGCAGGTCGCCGGTGCCGCTCGGCAGCGGCGGCGGCGCGAACTGCACGACGCTGTCGAGCGCGCCGGCGAGCATCAGCTGCGGGCCCTGGGCGGTCAGGCCGGAGGCGGCGGTCAGCAGGCGGTCGACCAGGCCCGGCGGCACGCGGTGATAGTCGAAGACCTCGCTGAGCTCCTCGACCGCGGCCAGCGCCGCGCCCTCGTCCTGGCCGAAATCGTCGTCGGGATCGTCGTCGAGGCCGGCGGTGACCCGCACGCCGCGCTCGCCCAGGTCCTGGGTCGAGAGGATCACCGCGTCGTCGCCGAGCTGGCGGCGCACCAGCTCCATGGCGTCGGGCAGGCTGGAAGCGGTGAAGGATCTCAGCCGCATGGCGGCGCCTCCACGTTACCAGACCGGGTGATCGGGCGGGCGCTCATCAGATCTGCCCCACCGTGCGGATGCGCGCCTTGGGGTGGATCTCGTTCTGCGAGAGCACCGGCGTCGCCGGGCGGAAGCGCTCGACGATCGAGCGGACATAGGGCCGGATGCGCGGGCTGGTCAGCAGCGCCGGGGCGACGCCCATCATGGCCTGGCGCTCGAAGACCTGGCGGATCTGGCCGATGAACTCCTGCAGCTTGGTCGGCGCCATCGAGACCTGGCGCTCCTCGCCCTCGCCGACCAGCGAGTCGGCGAAGGTCTGCTCCCAGGCCGGCGACAGCGTGACCAGCGGGATCACGCCCTCGTGGTCGACCACGGCATTGGAGATCTGGCGGGCGAGGCGCGCGCGCACGTGCTCGGTGATCGCGGTCAGGTTGCGGGTGTAGCCGCAGGCCTCGGAGATGCCCTCGAGCACGGTCGGCAGGTCGCGGATCGAGATGCGCTCGGCCAGCAGGTTCTGCAGCACGCGCTGGATGCCGCCGACGGCGATCTGGTTGGGGATCATGTCGCCGATCAGCTTCTGGTGCTCGGCGTCGAGCTCGTCGAGCAGCTTCTGGGTCTCGGCGTAGGACAGCAGCTCGGCGGTGTTCTCCTTGACCACCTCGGTCAGGTGGGTGGTGATCACGGTCTGCGGGTCGACCACGGTGTAGCCGCGGAACAGCGCCTCTTCCTTGGCGCCCGAGTCGACCCAGAGCGCCGGCAGGCCGAAGGTCGGCTCGGTGGTCTCCTCGCCCGGCAGGGTCATCGGCTCGCCGCGCGGGTCCATGACCAGCAGCATGTTGGGCCGGAGCTCGCCCTCGCCGGCGGCGATCTCCTTGACCCGGATGACGTAGGCGTTGGGCGCCAGCTGCAGGTTGTCCTGGATGCGCACGCTGGGCAGCACGAAGCCCATCTCCTGGGCCAGCTGGCGGCGCAGCGACTTGATCTGCTCGGTCAGCTTCGGGCCGGTCTGCTCGCCGAGCAGCGAGAGCAGGCCGTAGCCGAGCTCCAGGCGGATGTAGTCGATCTGCAGGTGGGTCGAGATCGGCTCCTCGGCGACCGGCGCGTCGGCCTCGGCCTGGGCCGCGGCGTCGGCCTCGAAGGCGGCCGCGGCGGTGCGCTTCCTGTCGATGAAGAAGGCGGCGACGCCGGACACCGCCGAGAGCAGCACGAAGGGCAGGAAAGGGATGCCCGGCAGCAGCGCCAGCGCCAGCATCAGGAAGGACGACAGGCCGAGCGCCTTGGGGTAGGCGCCGAGCTGGCCGAACAGCGCCTTGTCGGCCGATCCGGTGGTCGCCGCCTTGGACACAAGAAGGCCGGCGCCGGTCGAGACGATCAGCGCCGGGATCTGCGAGACCAGGCCGTCGCCGACGGTCAGCAGGGTGTAGGTCTGCGCCGCCTCGGAGAAGGCCATGCCCATCTGCGCGACGCCGATGATCATGCCGCCGATGACGTTGATGAAGGTGATCAGCAGGCCGGCGATGGCGTCGCCGCGCACGAACTTCGCGGCACCGTCCATGGCGCCGTAGAAGTTGCTCTCCTCCTCCAGCTCCTTGCGGCGCTGGCGGGCCTGGTCCTCGTTGATCAGCCCCGAGGACAGGTCGGCGTCGATCGCCATCTGCTTGCCGGGCATGGCGTCCAGGCTGAAGCGCGCCGAGACCTCGGCGATGCGGCCCGAGCCCTTGGTGATGACGATGAAGTTCACCAGCACCAGGATCGCGAAGACGATGATGCCGATGACGAAGTTGCCGCCCATCACGAAGTTGCCGAAGGCCTCGATGACGTGGCCGGCGGCGGCCGGGCCCTCGTGGCCGTTGGCCAGGATCAGGCGGGTCGAGGCCAGGTTGAGCGACAGCCGCAGCATCGTCGCGATCAGCAGCACCGTCGGGAACGACGAGAAGTCGAGCGCGCGGCTGATGAACAGCACGGTCATCAGCACCAGCACCGACAGGGTCATCGAGATCGCCAGCGAGATGTCGAGCAGCCAGCTCGGCATCGGCAGGATCAGCACGACCAGGATCATGACGACGCCGAGCGCCAGCGCGACGTCGCCGTTGCGCAGCGTCCGGCCGAGCTTCTGGGCGAAGGCCGTGCCGCCGGCCAGGGAGCCGCTGCCGAACGGCAGGCTCACCTGGTTCGAGCGCCCGCCGTCGCCTGCCTGATCCGACATTCCTGCTTTCGCTTTCTACCCGAGAGGGCCGTGCAAGGGGGCCGCGGCAGCGGCCCGGGGGGTCCTGGAGGCGGCCGGATCAGGCCATCGAGCGCTCGGCCTCGCCGGGCATCGGCACCGGGACGCCCTCGTCGGCGTACTGCCGCAGCTTGTTGCGCAGGGTGCGGATCGAGATGCCCAGGATGTTCGCCGCATGGGTGCGGTTGCCCAGGCAGTGGCTCAGCGTGTCGATGATCAGGTCGCGCTCGACCTCGGCGACCGTGCGCCCGACCAGGCCGCGGGTGTTGTCCGCGGGCTCCCCGCTTCCGAAGGCGACGAACTCGTCGTCGACCGCCGGCGCCGGGGCGGCGGGGGCCGCGGCCGGGGTGGCGGGCCGGGACGCCGCGGCCGCCGGCGCGGGCTCTTCGGCCGGGCGGCGCACGCCGCTCAGCAGGATCGAGCCGGGCACGATCTTGCCTTCCTCGGCCAGCAGCACCGCGCGGTGCATGGTGTTCTCGAGCTCGCGCACGTTGCCGCGCCACTGGTGGTGGCGCAGCAGCTCGCGCGCCTCCGGGGTCACGGACGGCTTGGCCACGCCGTTGGCGTCGGCGTACTTCTGCACGAAGTGCTCCGACAGGATCTCGACGTCGCGCGGCCGCTCGCGCAGCGGCGGCAGCTCGATGTTGACGACGTTGAGGCGGAAGTAGAGGTCCTCGCGGAACTTGCCCTCGCGCACCGCCTCCTCGAGGTCGCGGTTCGAGGTCGCGAGCAGGCGGATGTCGACCTTGACCGGCTGGGTGCCGCCGACCCGGTCGATCTCGCGCTCCTGGATCGCGCGCAGCAGCTTGGCCTGCAGGCGCGGGTCCATCTCGGTGACCTCGTCGAGCAGCAGCGTGCCGCCGTTGGCCTCCTCGAACTTGCCGACGCGCCGCGCCAGCGCGCCGGTGAAGGCGCCCTTCTCGTGGCCGAACAGCTCGCTCTCCAGCAGGTTCTCCGGGATCGCGGCGCAGTTGACCGAGACGAAGGTCTTGGAGGCGCGCTTCGACTTGGAGTGGATGTAGCGGGCCATGACCTCCTTGCCGGTGCCCGACTCGCCGGTGATCAGCACCGAGGCGTCCGAGCCGGCGATCTGGTCGGCCAGGCGGATCGAGCGCTCCATCGCCGGATCGGCGAAGATGAAGGCGTTGGTCTCCTCGGTGACCGCGGCCAGGACCGCTGCGATCAGCTCGGGGTCCGGCGGCAGCGGCACGTACTCCTTGGCGCCGGCGCGGATCGCCGCCTCGGCGCGCGCCGGGTCGGCCTTGACGCCGCAGGCGACGACCGGCACCGAGATGCGCTCGCGCTTCAGGGCCTCGATCAGGCGGCCGACGTCGAGCATGACGTCGACCATCAGCAGGTCCGCGCCCTGGCCCGAGCGCAGCGCGTTGAGCGCGCCGGTCAGGTCGTCGACGTGCGCGACCTTGGCGCCGCGCTCCAGCGCGATCTTGCCGGCGGTGGTGATGTGTCCGTCCAGCGATCCGACGATCAGCAGGCGCATCGAACTAGCTCCATTTCCTTAAACGCGTCACGTTCGGTTGGGCTGCCGGCAGCTGGGCTGTCGGCTGGCCGGTCAGTCGAAGTAGCGGACCCGGTGTTCCGGGGCCAAGATGGTGTTCAGCAGCGTCTCCAGCCGGCGTGGGTTCTCCTGGCGGCCGATCGAGGCGGCGCCGAGCGAGACCAGCTGCTTGACCTGGGTCTCCAGGCCGGAGTTGCGGTCCAGCTTGTTGGCCAGCGGTAGGAAGACCATGTTCGCCAGGATCGCGCCGTAGAAGGTGGTCAGCAGCGCCACCGCCATGGCCGGCCCGATCGCCGAGGGGTCCTGCAGGTTGCCGAGCATCTGCACCAGGCCGACCAGCGTGCCGATCAGGCCCATCGCCGGGGCGACCTCTCCGGCTCGGCGCAGGATGCCGGCCGAGCGCTGATGGCGCTGCTGGGTCGACTCGACCTCGCGGTGCAGGATCCGCTCGATCTCCTCGCCCGGCGTGCCGTCGACGATCAGCTGCACGGCCTTGTAGAGAAAGCGGTCGCCGCGCAGCTGCTCCAGGACGTTCTGCAGGTCGAGCGAGCCGCGCTGGCGCGCCCGGTCGGCCAGGGCGATCATGTTCAGGGCGGTCTGCGAGGGATCCTCGCGCTGGTAGACCAGGGCGCGCATGACGATGCCGGCCGAGCGCAGCATCTCGCCGAAGGAGTAGGAGATCGCGGTGACCATCGCGGTGCCGCCGAGCACGATCAGCACGGCCGGCACGTCGACGAAGGCGCCGGGCCGCCCGCCCAGCAGGATCGCCGCGCCGATCAGCGCGAACGCGCCGACCACGCCGCCCAGGGTGGCGAAGTCCAGGCGCGCGGCCGGGCGCACCGCCGCGATCGGCGGGCGGGCGGCGGCCGCGGCGGGCCTCTGGCTGGCTAGGTCGGCCATGGGGCGTCCTGCTTTCCTGTGATCCGGCGGCGGCCGGCGGCCTCGCGGCCGCTCAGCTGCTGCGGTCCATCTTGATGATTTCCGTCATGGTCACGCCGAGGCGGTCCTCGACGACCACGACCTCGCCGCGGGCGACCAGACGGTTGTTGACGTAGATGTCGATCGCCTCGCCGACCTTGCGGTCGAGCTCGACGACGGCGCCGCGGCCCAGCTTGAGCAGCTGGCTGACCTGCATGGTCGACTTGCCGAGCACGGCCGAGACCTGCACGGGAATGTCGTAGACCGCCTCCAGCTCCTTGGCGTTGCTCGGCGGCGGCAGGCGGTCTTCCTCGGGGGCCTGGTCGGGCGGGGGCGTGTCCATCTCCTCGAGGTCGGTCAGGTCGAGGTTCTCGTTTCCGGCCATGGGTTGTCTCCTCAGGAAACCGGTTGGGTCGGCCGCTCGGCCGACTCGCTAGGGGTCGCGGGCGCCGCCGTCGCGGCGGCGGCGCCGGAGGCGGCGACGGCGTGGGCCAGGATCTCGTCGATCTCGGCCCACAGGCGCCGGCCGTTGCGCTCCGCCCCGCCGTCGGCCCACTCGATGCGGGCGTCGCCGGGACCGAGCGTGTCGTCGGCCAGCAGCACCATGCGGCCCTCGAAGGCCGCCTCCAGCTTCAGCTCGTCCAGGCGGCCGCGCAGCGTGTCGAGCAGCTCGTCGGGCGCGCGCAGGACGACCCGCGGCTCCTCGTGAAGGCGCTCCAGGCAGCTGCGCACCAGGCCCTCGATCTCGGTCAGGCCGTCGCGCGCGCTGAGCGCCGGGAACAGCTTGCGCACGACCGCCATGGCGCTCTCCAGCACCTCGACCATGGCGGCGTCGCGCTGGGCGTCGAGCTTCTGCAGCGACAGCTTGACCCGCTCGGCCAGCAAGGTCAGCGCCTGGGCGCTGGCCGCCTCGGCGGCCTGCCGCGCCTCGGCCAGGCCCTGGGCGTGGCCCTGCTCGAGGCCCTCCCGGAAGGCCGCCTCGCGTGCCGCCTCCAGCTCCTCCTCGGAGAAGCTGGGCAGCTCGGGCTCCGGCTCGGCGACGACCTCCGGCTCCGGCTGCTTCGGCTCTGGCGGCCGGACGTCCGGGTCGAAGGAGGTGTCGAAGAGGAACTTGCGGGTGCTGCTCATGGCGATGCGGCGCGGCTGCACGACAGGCCGGTCAATAGACCAGCTCGTCGTCCCCCTTGTTGTCGGAGATGACGATCTCGCCCTTGGCGGCGAGGTCCTTGGCGAGCTGGACGATGACCAGCTGAGCCTCGTCGACGTCGCGCAGGCGCACCGGGCCGAGCGAGGCCATGTCCTCCTTCATGATCTTCGCGGCGCGCTCGGACATGTTGGAGAAGAAGGTCTCGCGCAGGCCCTCGGAGGCGCCCTTGAGGGCGATGCCCAGCTTGTCCTTCTCGACCGAGCGGAGCAGCGTCTGGATGCCGCCGGAGTCGAGCTTGTTGAGGTCCTCGAAGGTGAACATCAGCGCGCGGATGCGCTCGGCCGACTCGCGGTTGCGCTCCTCGAGGGCGGTCAGGAAGCGGCTCTCCATGTTGCGGTCGAGACAGTTGAAGATCTCGGCCATCATCTCGTGGCTGTCGCGCCGGTTGGTGCGCGCCAGGTTGCTCATGAACTCGTTGCGCAGCGTGCGCTCGACGTCGTCGAGCACCTCCTTCTGCACCGCCTCCATGCGCAGCATGCGCATGACGACCTCGAGCGCGAAGGGCTCGGGCAGGATGGCGAGCACGCGCGAGGCGTGCTCGGCCTTGATCTTGGACAGCACGACCGCGACGGTCTGCGGGTACTCGTTCTTCAGGTAGTTGGCCAGGACCGTCTCGTTGACGTTGCCCAGCTTGTCCCACATCGTGCGGCCGGCCGGGCCGCGGATGTCCTCCATGATCGCCTCGACCTTGTCCTTGTCGAGGACCTTCATCAGCAGGCGCTCGGTCGAGTCGAAGTTGCCGACCAGCGAGCCGGTCGAGGAGATCTGCTCGGCGAACTCGACGAACAGCCGCTCGACGATCGAGGAGGAGACGGTGCCCAGGTTGGCCATCGTCTGGGACAGCTCCTTGATCTCCTCGTCCTCCATCAGGCCGAACAGGCGCGCGGCGTTCTCCTCGCCGACGGCCATCATCAGCACGGCGGCCTTCTCCGGGCCGGAGAGGGAGCGGTAGTCCTCGCGGAGGCGCATGGCGGGAGGCATGGGATCGGTCGTCCTCGGGTCTGGTTGGTCTGATCGCTATCGGGTCGCGGTCGTCGTCGGCATTGGGAGCGCTCAGGTCTCCTGGTAGAGCCAGTTGCGTACGATGCCGGCGGCTTCCTCGGGGTGCTTCTCGACGATCTCGCTGATCTTGCGCAGCGACGAGGCGCGCACCCGGCCGTCGACCTTGCTGATGTCGATCATCTGCTCCAGCTCGTCGTCGTCGCCGCTGCTCGGCAGCACGCCGGTCTGGCGGGCGACGGCGGTGCCGCCCTGGCCGCCGGCCGCGCCGCCGCCGCCGTCGGGGCCGCGCAGCAGGCCGGGCTGGCCGGAGGGG
>JAUILQ010000087.1 GCA_030433005.1 Alphaproteobacteria bacterium | reverse complement strand
TCTGCTTGATCGCCTCGACCGTCGACTGCGTGCGGTCCTGCACCGAGCGGATCTGCTGGCTGATCTCGTCGGTCGCCTTGGCGGTCTGGGTCGCCAGGTTCTTGACCTCCGAGGCCACGACCGCGAAGCCCTTGCCGGCCTCGCCGGCGCGCGCCGCCTCGATCGTCGCGTTCAGGGCCAGCAGGTTGGTCTGCTCGGCGATCTCCGAGATCAGGTTGACGACGTCGCCGATCTTCTGGGCGTCCTCGGCCAGCGAGAGCACCCGCGCGTCGGCCTCGCCGGCCGCCTTCGAGGCGATGCCCGCCTGCTCGGCCTGGCGCTGCACCTCGCGGGCGATCTCCGAGATCGAGCTCGACAGCTCCTCGGTCGCCGAGGCCACGGTCTGCACGTTGCCGCTCGCCTGCTCGGCCGCCCCGGCCGCGTTGCGCGCCTGGGTCGAGGTCTGCTCGGCGATCGACGACATCGAGGTCGCCGCCGAGTTCAGCTCGGTCGAGGCGCTGGACACCGTCGAGACCACGCCCTTGACCGAGCGCTCCAGGTCGTCCGCCATGGCGTGCAGCGACTTGCGACGCTCCGCCGCAGCGGCCTTGCGCTCCTCCTCCTGCTCCGCGCGCAGCCGCTCCGTCTCGATCATGTTCTCCTTGAAGACAAGAGTCGCGCGCGCCATCTCGCCGACCTCGTCGCCGTTGCCGGCGGCCGGAACCTCGACCGACGTCTGACCGCCGGCGAGCCGCTTCATGGCGGAGGTGAGCGAGACGATCGGACCGGCGATCAGGCGTCCGATGAGCCAGGCGCAGGCGAGGCCGAGCGCGATGCCGGCGCCGATGCCGCCGATGACGAGGGTGAAGGTCGTCGAGACCGTGGCGGCGTTGGCCTCCTGCCGGCTCTTCATCAGGCCCGCCTCCTCGGCGGTGAACTCGCCGAGCAGTGCGCGGAAGCGATCGAAGTACTCCTTGCCGGCGGCCTGAGAGACACGGGCGATCAAGGCGTCCATCGTTTCGGCCGGCTCCGAGCCGACGCGGCGGCGCTGAGCCAGTTCCTCCTCGACGACCTCAGACTGCCAGTCGCGCAGCGTCTCCTCGATTTCAGTGAGGCGCCGGACCTGCCCCGGGTTGTCGCTCACGGTCTGCTGGAGGTCCGCGATCGCGGTATACAGACTCTCCTCGCCGGCGCGGTAGGGCTCGAGAAAGCCTTCCTCGCCGGTGATCAGGAAGCCGCGATAGCCGGTTTCCATGTTCAGAGCGGCCTCGAGGACGCCGTCCGCCTTCTTCAGCACTTCATGGGTGTGATTGACCCAGCGCTGGGTCTCCACGACCTTGTCGATGTTCGTGAGGGCGATCGCGCCGACGGCGACCAGAATCAGCAGGGGCCCGCAAACCGCCAGCAGGATCTTCGGCTGGGTTCGGAGGTTCGAGAACTTCAGCCCGCCAGACTTTCGTGCGCCGGTGCCCGCCGGAGCCGTCGCAGGGACGGCAGGCTTCTCACGTTTCACGTCCACGTCGTCTCTCCTCAATGAATGATCGGCTTCCAACTCTTCGGAAGCGTCGGGTCGAGGGCGTCTCGTTCGGGAGATCGCCTTCGGCTGGGGCGACGGCCAAGTGTGCAATGCGCCGGGCGAAGACAGCCTCGTCGTGCATACTCGGCGAGGCTCGGCCACCCGAACCAGCCAGACCTTGGATTACTCCGGGTATCTTTTGGATAGGGGCGCTGCCGCCTGGCGGCAGCCGTTCCGGCACTGCTGCGGCTAAGCCGATCCCAGGCACCGACCCGGGGAAGACCGGGGACCGCTCTTGCCGCGCGAGACAGCGGAGAGAGGATCTCCGATCGCCTTTAAGAATCGCTGAACGACGGACGTCAGCCCGGCGCGCCTTCTCGCTGTCGACAACCGGGGCGGTGTCCGGGCAGTGCGTAGCATCAGGTCAGCCGCAGGCCGACAAGCTCTGAGCCTGTCCCTCTCGACGGCGGCCGAGAGCCCAGGGCGCGCAAAGGACGCTCGTTCGTTCACGTCGCCGAGACGTCTTGGATCGACCTTGGCGAGACGTCCGAGGGCGGTCCTTGCGGGCCGCCCTCGGACGCGGGCTCAGGCCGCGCGCACGCTCGACAGGAAGTCGTCGATGACGCGGCTGAGGTTCTCGGACTGCTGCGACAGCTCGCTCGCCGCACCCAGCACCTGGGTCGCCGCCGAGCCGGCCTCGCCGGCCGCCTTCTCGACCGCGCCGATGTTGCTGTTGACGACCTCGGTCTGCTGCGCCGCCTCGGTCGCGCTGCGCCCGATCTCCCGGGTCGCGGCGTTCTGCTCCTCGACCGAGCTGGCCACCGTCGCCGCGATCTCGTTCATCGAGGCGATGCGCTCCAGGATCTGCTTGATCGCCTCGACCGTCGACTGCGTGCGGTCCTGCACCGAGCGGATCTGCTGGCTGATCTCGTCGGTCGCCTTGGCGGTCTGGGTCGCCAGGTTCTTGACCTCGGAGGCCACGACGGCAAAGCCCTTGCCGGCCTCGCCGGCGCGCGCCGCCTCGATCGTCGCGTTGAGCGCCAGCAGGTTGGTCTGCTCGGCGATCTCCGAGATCAGGTTGACGACGTCGCCGATCTTCTGGGCGTCCTCGGCCAGCGAGAGCACCCGGGCGTCGGCCTCGCCGGCCGCCTTCGAGGCGATGCCGGCCTGCTCGGCCTGGCGCTGCACCTCGCGGGCGATCTCCGAGATCGAGCTCGACAGCTCCTCGGTCGCCGAGGCCACGGTCTGCACGTTGCCGCTCGCCTGCTCGGCCGCACCGGCCGCGTTGCGCGCCTGGGTCGAGGTCTGCTCGGCGATCGACGACATCGAGGTCGCCGCCGAATTCAGCTCGGTCGAGGCGCTGGACACCGTCGAGACCACGCCCTTGACCGAGCGCTCCAGGTCGTCCGCCATGGCGTGCAGCGACTTCCGACGCTCCGCCGCAGCGGCCTTGCGCTCCTCCTCCTGCTCCGCGCGCAGCCGCTCCGTCTCGATCATGTTCTCCTTGAAGACCTGCACCGACTTCGCCATGGCGCCGATCTCGTCGCGGTTCTCGCGGGCCGGGATCTCGACGGCCGTGTTGCCGCCGGCCAGGGTCTGCATCGCCCGGGTCATCGCCGTGACCGGACCGACGATGCTGCCGGCGATCAGGAAGGCGGCCAGAGCGCCGAGCACCAGGGCCACGGCGGCGACCGCGATCACCGTCGTCGTCGTCGACCGGCCGACCGACGTCGCCGAGGCCTTGGTGGCCTCGACCTCGCCGGTCAGGCTGGCGACCAGCTCCTTGCTGATCGCGCTCATGGTCTCGGCAGACTCGCGCATGCTGCCGTTGACCAGGCCGTCGATCCCCTGAACCGCGGCGGCCAGCTTGCCGAAGCCGGCCTCGTAGGCGGCCATCAGCTGGCTGGTCTCGGCCAGGAGGGCGCGCCGGCCGCCGTCGACGATCCGGCTCTCGAGCTCCTGCTTGCGCTGGTTGAAGCTCGCGAAGTTCGCCGTCATGCGCGCCAGCACCTCGTCGGAGGGGTTGGCGACGAAGCGGATCGCCTCGAGCCGGGTCAGCAGCAGCTCCTGCTGCAGCAGCCCGGCCAGCGCCGCGACCTCCAGGTCGCCGGCGGCGCGCGCGTTCTCGATCAGCTGGGTCAGCAGCTCGCGCGCCTTCAGGCCGTTGGGGTTCATGACGCTCGTCAGGATGTTCTCGCGCTCGGCGGTCAGCGCGGCCGCCTGACCGAAGCCGGCGACGTAGCCCTCCTCCAGCTCATTCAACCGCTCGGCCATGGCCTTGCGCTCCGGCGAGCGGATGTCGCCGATCAGCCAGGCGAAGTCCGCCTTCATCTCCTCGTTGATCTCGTCGATGCGGGCCCGGGCCTGCTCGCTGCGCGAGGTCGTGTAGATCAGGACGTTGCGGCGCAGGGCCACGAGGTCGCGATCGATCTCGCGGACCATCAGCGCCTGCGAGGCGACCCGGTCGAGCTCGACGCTCGAGCCGACCAGCCTTTCGGCGCCGAGGAAGCTGACGGCGCCGAGCACCGCGATGGACAGGAGAAGCAGTCCGAAGCCCAGGAAGATGCGGGCCTTGACGCTGATGGCACTGAGCAGGTTGGACATGAGATCCGAGTCCTCTTGTCTGGGATCACGCTGCCGGCGCGCCCTCCCGGCACAGGAGAGCGCGTGGCTTCGCGTTTGCTGGCCGCCCGGGTCGGGCGGCGCTAGTCAGGAGCGCAGGCGGCCGGGCGCGAGCGGCGCGGAGGCCGGCTCGAACCGGCTCGCCGAACCGCCCGACCGACGGCGGCCGGGCGGACGAAGCGGGAAGCTGAACGGGGGGTGCATCGGGAAACCTCTCCTGCTGCGCCGGCCCCTGCCTCGCGCTGCGGTAGATGCAGCTTCGACCCGAATCCCTAAAATCCCCTAAATATCAGAACCGCTCCAAGACGCAGCGGGAACGAGAAGCCACTGGCAATTTGATCTAGATCAAATAACTGTCGCCGAATGCTTCCGGATCGAGCCTGACGAGGGAGCCACCATTTGGCGAACAAGGCCGGTGGCAGACCGCCGCGCAGCCCGCCCGCCGCTACGCCAGCCCGCCCTGCCTCAGCACGAACTCGGCCACCTCGGCCACGCCCTCGCCGGCCTTGAGGTTGGTGAAGAGGAACGGCCGTTCGCCGCGCATCCGCCGGCTGTCGGCCTCCATGACGCCGAGGTCGGCGCCGACCAGAGGCGCCAGGTCGGTCTTGTTGATGATCAGCAGGTCGGAGCGGGTGATGCCCGGCCCGCCCTTGCGCGGGATCTTCTCGCCGGCCGAGACGTCGATGACGTAGAGCGTGATGTCCGCCAGCTCCGGGCTGAAGGTGGCGGCGAGGTTGTCGCCGCCGGACTCGATGAAGCAGAGCTCGGCCTTCGGGAACAGCGCGACCATCTGCTCCAGCGCCACCAGGTTGATCGAGGCGTCCTCGCGGATCGCGGTGTGCGGGCAGCCGCCGGTCTCGACCCCCAGGATCCGCTCGGCCGGCAGGGCGCCGGCGCGGGTCAGGATCTGCTGGTCCTCCTTGGTGAAGATGTCGTTGGTGATGACGAAGAGGTCGTGGCGCTCGCGCAGCCGCTTGCACAGCGCCTCGACCAGCGCCGTCTTGCCCGAGCCGACCGGCCCGCCGATGCCGACCCGCAGAGGACCGTGATTGTGGGGCCCGTGATGAGGGGACATGGGATGCCTCTTTGCTTGAGGGGTCTGGGACGATCGGCTTCCCTCGTCATCCCCGCGCAGGCGGGGATCCAGGGCGGCCCGCTCGGAGCCCTTGGCCCTGGATCCCCGCCTGCGCGGGGATGACGAGGAGAAGAGCGGCCGCTCACGAGCGGAACAGCCGGCTGTACTGGGTCTCGTGGACCAGGGTCGCGATCTCGACCGCGAGGCCGGCCGAGCCGAGGTCCTCGCGGTCGGCGGCGAGCGCCGCAGCGACGGCGGCGCCGACCGCCGGCTCCAGGGCGGCGAGCGCGCGCTGACCGTCGGTCTGGCCGAGCAGACCGAGGCGCAGGGCGGCGCTGACCAGGTTGGCCAGCGTGCCCTGCAGGAAGCAGGCGAGCGCGGCCGCCTCGGCGATGCCGTGGGCCGCCGTGGCGGTGCCGGCGGCGACCGCGAGGCTGGCCGGCAGCCCGGCCTCGCGCTGCAGGGCCGCGAGACGCTCCAGCGCCGGCGCCGGCCAGACCGCGCGCAGCGTCGCCAGGAAGGCACTGCCCTGCTGGCTCGATTCCAGCGCCAGCTCGGCCGAGCCGCGCAGCGCCGCCGCCAGCTCGGCGGTCTCCGCCAGCGCGGGCCAGTCGGCGGCCACCGTCTCGCGATGGGCTCGCAGGAACAGCACCGCCTCGCCGCGCAGCGTGCCCTCGGCGAGATCGGCCGCCAGCCAGTCGACCAGGTCGTCGAGCCCCTCGACCCAGCCGGCCTCGAGCGCTGCCTCCAGGCCGTGGGAGTAGCTGAAGCCGCCGATCGGAAAGGCCGGCGAGAACCAGCTCTGCAGGCGCAGCAGCGCGGACGTTTCCGGCTCAGCCGTCATGGTCGTGCCCGTGGCCATCGTCGTGCCCGTGGTCATCGTCATGGCGGTGGTGATGGTGGCCGCCCTGTCCGCCGTAGGCGCCGCCTTCCGGCTGGAAGGGCGCCCTGGTCTCCACGACCTCGGCGCCGAGGCCGCGCAGCATCGCCGCGATCACCGGGTCGGGCCGCAGCCGCAGCAACGCCCCCGCCCCTTGCGCCGCCAGCTCGGTCGGCAGATGGCGGTTGCCCAGATGCCAGGCGAGGCGCGCCAGGGTCAGCGGGTCGCCGGCGCGCACCTCCATCACCGGTTCGGCCGCGGCCCTGACCGCGACCCACCCTCCCCGCTCGCTCCGCAGGCCGTCGCCTTCGGCCAGCGCCACCGCCCGCGGCAGGTCGAGCAGCCAGGCCGTGCCGCCGTCGCCGGCCAAGCGGATGCGCCGCCGGTGCCGGGCGTCGAAGTCCAGCGTCACGCTGTCCACCGCCTCGCCCGCCGGCCAGGACCCGGCGGGCGCGTACTCGACCAAGCGCTGAAGCCCCCCGGTCATCGCCTGTTTCCCCCTCTCCGCCCCTTTGGGGGGGAGAGGGCCGGGGAGAGGTGGGGCTTCCGACTCTGCGCTCGGCGCCGGCCGAGGGGCCCTAGTGCCCCCCACCTCTCCCTGCCCTCTCCGCCCCCGGGGGCGGAGAGGGAAAGCGGTGGCGCCTCCATTGCCCTCTCCCCTTCAGAACAGGAAGTAGCGCTGGGCCATCGGCACGACCTCGGCCGGCGCGCAGGTCAGCAGCCGGCCGTCGGCGCGCACCTCGTAGGTCTCTGGGTCGACCTCGATCGCCGGGCAGAGGTCGTTGAGCTTCATCGCCGCCTTGCCGATGCCGCCGCGCGTGTTGCTGACCGGCAGCAGGGTCTTGGCGAGGCCGAGGCTGCCGGCGAGGTCGCGCGAGAGGCCGGCCTGGCTGACGAAGGTGACGCTGCTCTCGGTGAGCGAGCGGCCGAAGGCGCCGAACATCGGCCGGAAGTACTCCGGCTGCGGCGTCGGGATCGAGGCGTTGGGATCGCCCATCACGGCGGCCGCGATGGTGCCGCACTTCAGCACCAGGTCCGGCTTGACGCCGAAGAAGGCCGGCGACCAGAGCACCAGGTCGGCGAGCTTGCCGACCTCGACCGAGCCGACGTGCTCGGCCACGCCCTGGGCGATCGCCGGGTTGATCGTGTACTTGGCGACGTAGCGGCGGGCGCGCAGGTTGTCGTTCTCGCCGGTCTCGCCGGCCAGCCGCCCGAACTGCCGCTTCATCTTGTCGGCGGTCTGCCAGGTGCGGATCACGACCTCGCCGACCCGGCCCATGGCCTGGCTGTCGGAGGCGACGATCGAGAAGGCGCCGAGGTCGTGCAGGATGTCCTCGGCGGCGATCGTCTCCTTGCGGATGCGGCTCTCGGCGAAGGCGACGTCCTCGGGGATGCGCTGGTCCAGGTGATGGCAGACCATCAGCATGTCGAGGTGCTCGTCGAGCGTGTTGACCGTGTAGGGCCGCGTCGGGTTGGTCGAGGAGGGGATGACGTTGGCCTCGCCGCAGACCTTGATGATGTCGGGCGCGTGGCCGCCGCCGGCGCCTTCGGTGTGGAAGGCGTGGATCGTGCGGCCCTTGAAGGCCCTGACGGTGTTCTCGACGAAGCCGCTCTCGTTCAGCGTGTCGGTGTGGATCAGCACCTGGACGTCGAGCTCGTCGGCGACCGAGAGGCAGCAGTCGATGGCGCCGGGCGTGGTGCCCCAGTCCTCGTGCAGCTTCAGGCCGCAGGCCCCGGCCTCGACCTGCTCGACCAGGCCGCCCGGCAGGCTGGCGTTGCCCTTGCCGAAGAAGCCCAGGTTCATCGGGAAGGCCTCGGCGGCCTGCAGCATGCGCGCCAGGTGCCAGGGCCCCGGCGTGCAGGTCGTGGCGTTGGTGCCGGTCGCCGGCCCGGTGCCGCCGCCCATCATGGTGGTCACGCCCGAGTAGAGCGCCTCCTCGATCTGCTGCGGGCAGATGAAGTGGATGTGCACGTCCAGGCCGCCGGCCGTGACGATCTTGCCCTCGCCGGCGATCGCCTCGGTCGAGGGGCCGACGACGATGTCGACGCCGGGCTGGACGTCGGGATTGCCGGCCTTGCCGATCGCCGCGATGCGGCCGTCGCGGATGCCGATGTCGGCCTTGACGACGCCCCAGTGGTCGAGGATCAGGGCGTTGGTGATCACCGTGTCGACCGCGCCCTGGCTCCTCGTCGCCTGCGACTGGCCCATGCCGTCGCGGATCACCTTGCCGCCGCCGAACTTGACCTCCTCGCCATAGGTCGTGCGGTCGGCCTCGACCTCGATGAAGAGCTCGGTATCGGCGAGGCGCACCCGGTCGCCGACCGTCGGCCCGTACATGTCCGCATAGGCGGCGCGTCCGATCCTGGTCGCCATGCTCAGAGCTCCCCCATCACCGCCTGGTTGAAGCCGTAGACCCGGCGCGCCCCGACGAAGGCGACCAGACGCACCTCGCGGCTCTGGCCCGGCTCGAAGCGCACCGCCGTGCCGGCCGGGATGTCGAGCCGCATGCCGCGCGCCTTGTCGCGCTCGAAGGCGAGCGCCGAATTGGTCTCGAAGAAGTGGTAGTGGCTGCCGACCTGGACCGGCCGGTCGCCGCCGTTGGTGACCGTCAGGGTCACGGCCGCGCGGCCCTCGTTGAGGACGATCTCGCCCTCCGCCGGAATCACTTCGCCCGGAATCATGCTGCGGCTCCATCGCTCGTGTCGCGGCCATTGCGCTTGCATGGTTCGACAGGCTCACCATGAAGCGACGGATCGGTCCGCGCGCCTATCGGGTCGCGCTTCATGGTGAGCCTGTCGAACCACGAAGCGCGAAGGGCGCGGACCGTCGTCATCCCCGTCCCCCTCACCGGATCGGCTGGTGGACGGTGACCAGCTTGGTGCCGTCGGGGAAGGTCGCCTCGACCTGGACCTCGTCGACCATCTCGGCGATGCCCTCCATGACCTGGTCGCGGGTCAGCACCGTGGCGCCGGCGGCCATCAGGTCGGAGACGGCGCGGCCGTCGCGCGCGCCCTCGACGACGAAGTCGGTGATCAGCGCCACCGCCTCCGGGTAGTTCAGCTTGACCCCGCGCTCGAGCCGTCGGCGCGCGACCATCGCGGCCATCGACACCAGCAGCTTGTCGCGCTCTCTCGGCGTCAGGTTCATCCTTCCTCCCCCTCTTGGCTCACGTCGACCAGACCCGCGGCAGCCCGGGCGCGGCCCCGGGCACGCCGGCGCGCAGCGCCGCCAGGGCCTCGGCGACCGCGGCGCGCAGCGGCGCCGCCTCGCGGGCCAGCAGCCGGCAGAGCAGCAGCCCCGGCAGCGCGCCGACGCCCACCGTCACCTCGCCGGCCGTGACCCCGGCGGAACCGTAGAGCCGCTCGCGCAGCGCCTCGACCAGCGGCTCGAGGCCGCTCTCCGCCACGTGGATCAGGGTCGCCAGCGCGCCGGCGCCGCCGAGCAGCGCGCGCCGGCCGGCGAGCGCGCCGACCGCCCCCTCCAGGCGCAGGCCGTCGGCCCACAGCAGGCGGCCGTCGCGGCGCACCCGCCAGGAGTCGCGCAGGCTCGCGCGGCGCAGCGTCTCGCCGTGGCCGGCACGGCCGAGCACCAGCCACTCCAGCGCGGTCGCCCGTGCGCCGCCGCTGAGCGCCAGCTCGGTCCGGCGGTCGAGGCGCGCGCCGTCGAAGGCGATGGTCTCCTGCGGCAGCCACTCGAGCAGCGCGCCCTGGCTGGCGACGAGGCGGGTCTCGACCCGCGCCGGCCGGTCGAGCGCCCGATAGAGCTTCTCGGCGGCCTGGCTGGTCGCGCGCGCGGTGATCGGCCCCGTGGCCTCGAAGCCCCAGGCCAGGCGGTCGCCGCCGGCGATGCCGCCGGCGGTGTTGACGAAGACGACCTCGGCGGCCTCCCGGCCCTCGACCCGCGGCAGCAGGGCGCGGCAGGGGCTGCTCTGCTCCAGCACCGCCAGCGCGGCGCCGCGCGGCCCCGGCCGCAGGCCGACGCGGGCGGCCCCGGCGGCACGCTGCAGGTCGCCGTCCCGGCTCGGGGCGCGGCTGTCGGCAGCTCTCTGGGGCGTCGGATCAGACCGTAAGGTGGCGGCGGACATCGTCCTCGTCGAGCTGGTCGCGGGGGCCGGCGAGCAGGATCTCGCCCCGGTCCATGACGGCGAAGACGTCGGCCAGGTCGCGGGCGAAGTCGAAGTACTGTTCGACCAGCAGGATCGCCATGGTCCCGCGTTCGCGCAAGAGCGCGATGACCCGGCCGATGTCCTTGATGATCGAGGGCTGGATGCCCTCGGTCGGCTCGTCGAGCACCAGCAGGCGCGGCCGGGTGACCAGGGCGCGGGCGATGGCGAGCTGCTGCTGCTGGCCGCCCGAGAGGTCGCCGCCGCGCCGGCCGAGCATCTGGCCGAGCACGGGGAACAGCTCGAAGATCTCGTCGGGCACGCTGCGCTCGCCGCGCGGCGCCGCGGCGAAGCCGGTCTCAAGGTTCTCGCGCACGCTGAGCAGCGGGAAGATCTCGCGGCCCTGCGGCACGTAGGCGATGCCGCGGCGCGCCCGCTCGAAGGGCGGCAGGCCGGCGAGGTCGCGGCCCTCCCAGACGATGCGGCCCGCGCTGATCGGATGCTGGCCGACGACGGCGCGCAGCAGGCTGGTCTTGCCGACGCCGTTGCGGCCCATCAGGCAGGTCACCCGGCCGACCTCGGCGCCGAGCGAAACCCGGCGCAGCGCCTGCGCGGCGCCGTAGTGGAGGTCGACGTTCTCGGCCTGCAGCATCGCGTTCACCGCCCCCCTTACCGACCCAGATAGACTTCGACGACGCGGCGGTCGGCGCTGACGTGGTCGAGCGAGCCCTCGGCCAGCACCGAGCCCTCGTGCAGCACGGTCACCTGCACGCCGAGCGCGCGCACGAAGGTCATGTCGTGCTCCACGACGACGACCGAGTGGTCGCGGGCGATCTCGCGCAGCAGGCGCGCCGTCTCCTCGGTCTCGGAATCGGTCATGCCGGCGACCGGCTCGTCGACCAGCAGCAGCTTCGGGTCCTGGGCCAGCAGCATGCCGATCTCCAGCCACTGCTTCTGGCCGTGGCTGAGCTCGGCGGCCAGCACGTCGCGGCGGTGGGTCAGGCGGATCGTCTCCAGGATCTCCTCGATGCGCCGGCGGCCCTCGGCCCCGGTGCGCCCGAACAGCACCGGGAAGACGCCGCGCCGCCCGGCCAGCGCCAGGTCGAGGTTGTCCCAGACCGTGTGGCTCTCGAAGACCGTCGGCTTCTGGAACTTGCGGCCGATGCCGAGCGAGGCGATGGCCGCCTCGTCGCGGCGCGTCAGGTCGATGGTGCCGCCGAAGAAGACCTCGCCCGAGTCAGGCCGGGTCTTGCCGGTGATGACGTCCATCATCGTCGTCTTGCCGGCGCCGTTGGGCCCGATGATCGCGCGCATCTCTCCTTCGGCGACGATGAAAGACAGGTTGTTGAGCGCCCTGAAGCCGTCGAAGGACACCGAGACCCCGTCGAGGTAGAGCAGCGTGTCGCGCGCCGGCGCCGGCACGGTCGCGCTGCGCGCGACGCGGCCGACCACGGCGTCGACGCTGGAGGCCAGGGGCAGCTGGCGGATCACGCGCCGCGCTCCGGCAGCGGGCCAGACGCCGAGCTGCCCGCTTGCGGCGTGCCGGGGGCGGCGGGGCTGCCGGCGTCCTCGCCGGCCTCGGCGGCGCTCGCCTGCCCGGTCGCCGCGGGCCCGCGCCAGTCCCGACCACGCTTCATTGCCAGCGCCGTGCCGACGATGCCCTTGGGCAGCAGCACGGTGACCGCCACGAAGAGGCCGCCCAGGGCGAACAGCCAGAGGTCTGGCAGCACGCCGGTGAACCAGGTCTTGCCGAAGTTGACCAGCACCGCGCCGAGCACCGCGCCGACCAGGGTGCCGCGCCCGCCGACCGCGACCCAGACGACGATCTCGATGGAGTTGGCCGGCGCGAACTCGCTGGGATTGATGATGCCGACCTGCGGCACGTAGAGCGCGCCGGCGACGCCGGCCATGCAGGCCGAGAGCGTGAAGACGAAGAGCTTGACCATCTCCACGCGGTAGCCGAGGAAGCGGGTCCGGCTCTCGGCGTCGCGCACCGCGACCAGCACCCGCCCGAGCCGCGAGCGCACGACGCAGGAGGCGACCAGGTAGCCGAGCCCCAGCGCGAGGCAGCTGGCGACGAACAGCCCGGCGCGCGTCGCGTCGGTCTGGATCGGGAAGCCCAGGATGTCCTTGAAGTCGGTCAGGCCGTTGTTGCCGCCGAAGCCCATGTCGTTGCGGAAGAAGGCGAGCAGCAGGGCGAAGGTCATCGCCTGGGTGATGATCGAGAGGTAGACGCCGGTGACCCGCGAGCGGAAGGCGAACCAGCCGAACACGAAGGCCAGCAGGCCGGGCACCAGCAGCACCATCAGCGCGGCGAACCAGAACTGGTCGAAGCCGTGCCAGTACCAGGGCAGCTCCT
>JAUILQ010000022.1 GCA_030433005.1 Alphaproteobacteria bacterium | reverse complement strand
CTTGGTGCGAGGTGCTGCCCACCGCGCACCAAGTCGAGCGCGAGTACCGCGTGATGGCCGCGTTGCGGACGACGGGGGTGCCGGTGCCGAGGGTGCGGGCGTTGTGCGAGGACGCCTCGGTCGTCGGCACCAGCTTCTACGTCATGGACTACGTCGCCGGGCGGATCTTCCGCGACGCCAGGCTGCCGGGTCTCTCCAGCGGCGAGCGGGCGGCGATCTACGACGGCCTGAACGAGGCGCTCGCTCAGCTGCACAAGGTCGACTACGCGGCGGCCGGGCTCGCCGACTTCGGGCGACCCGGCAACTATTTCGAGCGTCAGATCGCCCGCTGGATCCGACAGTACCGCGCTGCCGAGACCGAGCAGGTGCCGGACATGGAACGGCTGATCGAGTGGCTGCCGGCCAACCTGCCAGACGACCCGCGCACCTCGATTGCCCATGGCGACTATCGGCTGGAGAACGTGATCTTCCACCCTTCCGAGCCGCGCGTCATCGCGATCCTCGACTGGGAACTCTCGACGATCGGCCACCCCATCGCCGACCTCGCATACAACTGCCTGATGTACCACACCGACTCGGAGGCCTTCGGCTCGCTTCTCGGGGTCGACTTCGAGGCGAGCGGCATTCCGGCGATGCGGCAGTACGTGGAGGCCTACTGCAGGCGCATGGGCTTCGAGCCGATCGCCGACCTGCGCTTCTACCTGGCCTTCGCCCAGTTCCGGCTCGCCGCCATCGCGCAGGGACGAGAGAAGCGGAGGGCCGAGGGCCTGACGCACCGCCTGCCGCCGCCGGGCAACAGCTGCGCGGACCAGGCGCGCCGGGCCTGGGCCATCGTCACCGGGCGCAGTCGGCACTGAAGCGGATCTTGGAAGGAGGGAGGGGTGGATTTCGAGTATTCCGAGAAGCAGCTCCATTGGCGGGACCGGGTCCGCGCCTTCATGGACGAGCACGTCATGCCGAACCAGGCGCTCTACGAGGAGCAGGCCGAGCACGCGCGGCGCAACGGCTGGACTCCGGTGCCGCTGGTTCAGGAGCTGCGCGCCAAGGCCAAGGCGGCAGGGCTGTGGAACCTCTTCCTGCCGCCATCGCCGGAGCACGACACGGAGGCGTTCTGCGGCGCCGGCCTGAGCACTCTCGACTACGCGCCGGCCGCTGAGGAAATGGGCCGGCTGCTCTGGGCGCCGCAGGTCTTCAACTGCAACTCTCCCGATACCGGCAACATGGAACTGCTGCATCGCTTCGGGTCCGAGGCACAGAAGCTGCGCTGGCTGCGGCCGTTGCTCGACGGCGAAATCCGCTCGGCCTTCCTGATGACGGAGCCGCAGGTCGCCTCCTCCGACGCCACCAACATCGAAACGCGCATCGAGCGCGACGGCGACCACTACGTGATCAACGGCCGCAAGTGGTTCTCTTCGGGCTTCGGGGGCTCGCAGGCGGCTCTCGCCATCGTCATGGGCAAGACCGACCCCTCGGCTCCGCCGCACAAGCAGCAGTCGATGATTCTGGTGCCGGCCGACGCACCGGGCATCACGGTCGTGCGCAACCTCCTGGTCTTCGGCTTCGAGGACAACCACCCGCACCCGGAGCTGCTTCTGGAGAACGTCCGGGTGCCAGCGGAGAACCTGATCTACGGCGAAGGGCGAGGCTTCGAGATCGCCCAGGGCCGCCTTGGGCCGGGTCGCATCCACCACTGCATGCGTGCCATCGGCGCTGCCGAGGAGGTGCTCCAGAAGATGGTGCGCCGGCTGCAGGAGCGGGTCGCCTGGGGCAAGCCGCTCGCCGAGCAGTCGGTCTGGGATGGGCGGATCGCCGACGCGCGAGCGGACATCGAGATGTGCCGACTGCTGGTGCTGAAGGCGGCGGCGATGATCGATTCGCTCGGCGCCAAGGCGGCGCGCACCGAGATCGCCCTGATCAAGGCCGTGGTGCCGCGGACGGTGCTGCGGATCATCGACGACGCCATCCAGGCCTACGGCGGGGCGGGTGTCACGCCCGACTACGGCCTGGCGCGGCTCTTCGCCCACTACCGCGTGCTGCGCATCGCCGACGGCCCCGACGAGGTGCACCAGCGGCAGATCGCCCGGCTCGAGCATCGCAAGTACCGCGACCGCGAGGCGGCGCCGCTGTGACGGCGCCTTGTCGGGGCGCGTGCACCGTCGCAGGCGCGCGGACGGCCACGGGCTTCTCCAAGTTGACAAGCTGCCGCAGCGGCACCAAACTGACCGAGCGCTCAGTCGCAGAGCGAGGCATGCACTTCCGGCGGCGGCCCTCCGGTGAGGACCGGGCCGCCTGTCGCCGGTGCAGGACGAGTTGAGGGGAACCAGCACATGACGGCAGTTGCCGCTTCCAAGACGCGTTCTGCGGCCGACGCCGTCGATGCCATCGGCTCCGGGATGGTGGTGGCGACCGGCAGCCTGAGCAGCGAGCCGCTCTCCCTGACCGGTGCCCTCTGGGACAGGGCCGACCGGCTGCGCGACGTCACCGTCGTCTCCGGGATGATGCTGACCGGCTATCCCTTCCTGGCGCAGGACAAGAAGGCAGCCTTCCGGCTGCGCACCTGGTTCATGCCGGGAACCCTGCTGGGCGGCGCCGCGAAGAGCATCGAGGCCGACTTCCTGCCGCTCACCTGGGCGCAGACCGTGCGCTATCTCGCCGACCAGGCCTTCGACGTGGTCCTCGTCCAGGTCAGCCCCGCCGACGCGCGCGGCTATCACTCCCTCGGGGTCAACACGAGCCAGGCCCGCGCGATGCTGCGCGGCGCCAGGCTGGTGATCGCCGAAGTGAACGAGGCGATGCCACGGACCTGCGGCGACAGCCTGGTGCACGAATCGGAGCTGGACATCCTGGTCCGCGAAGACCACGCGCTGCCGGAGTTCCCGCACCGCGAGGGCGACGCAGTCGATCGTGAGATCGGCCATCTCGCGGCGGAGCTCATCCCGGACGGCGCGACGCTGCAGTTCGGCATCGGCACGATTCCCGGGGCCGCGCTCGACGGTCTGATCGAACAGGGGCGGAGCGGCATCAGCGTCATCTCCCAGCTGACCGACCCGGCGCGCAAGCTCATAGAGGCCGGCGTCTGCATCGAGAGGAACCCGAAGGCGCTGGTCGGCGACGTGCTCGGCACCCGCGGGCTCTACGACTGGATGCGGGAGAACGACCAGGTTCACATGACCGACGGCCTGACGACGCACAGCGTGGAGGCCTTCGCCTCTCGCCACAACTTCGTCTCGATAAACTCGGCGCTGGAAATCGATCTCTACGGTCAGCTCAACGCTGACTTCCTCGACGGCATGCAGGTCGGCGGCATCGGCGGCAGCGTCGACTTCACGATCGGCGCCCAGGTCGCCGGCAACCGCTCGATCATCGCCATGCGCTCGCGCACCAAGAAGGGCGTGCCGCGCATCGTGCCGAACCTCAAGCCCGGGCCGGTGACGGTGCCGCGCACCCTGATCCAGTTCGTCGTCACGGAACAGGGCGTCGCCGACCTGCGGGACCGGACGGTGCGCGAGCGCGCACGCGCGCTGGCCCAGATCGCGCACCCCGGCGACCGGGACGCGCTGCTCGCTGCGGCGGAGCACCTGTCATGAAGAGCCGGCCTGCGACAAGGAGAAGCTAGCCGATGGGAGAGGTCCACTTCCGGCGCGAAGGCGCGGTCGCCTGGGTCGTGCTGGACAACCAGGAGAAGCTCAACGCCGTCGACTCGAAGATGTCTGGGCAGCTGCGCGAGGCCCTGGACGAGATCGAGCGGGATCCGGAGATCCGGGTCGGCGTGATCACCGGCGCGGGCGAGAAGGCCTTCAGCACCGGCGGCGAGATGGGCTCCTACGTCGCCGGCGGCGTCGTCGGCCAGGACGGCAGCGGGCAGCCTTCGGGCATCCCGAAGGCAGACATCTCGAAGCCGCTGATCGCGGCAATCCGCGGCTACTGCGTCGCGGGGGCCTTCGGCTTGGCGCTCTCCTGCGACCTCAGGATTCTCGGCAGCGACGCCCGGATCGGCCCCAGTGGGCTCAAGCGCGGCGTCGTGCCGGCGGCCCAGCAGACGGAGCGGCTGGTAAAGCTGGTGCCCTTCGGCAAGGCGCTGGAAATCCTCCTGCTGTCGCGGTTGCTCGACGCCGAGGAGGCGCTCCGGATCGGCCTCGTGCAGCGGGTGGTCGAGCCCGAGGAGGTCGTTCCCGCTGCGCGCGAGTGGGCGGAGACCATCGCGCGGTTCAGCCCGACCGCGGTCCGGGAGACGAAGCAGCTCGCCTACCGCGCCCTGGCGATGGACTGGGCGGACTCGTTCGCGCTCGGTGCTGAGGTCATGCAGCGCAGCTTCCAGAGCGAGGACGCCAAGGAGGGCTTCTCCGCCTTCCTGGACGGCCGCGCGCCGAAGTTCACCGGCCGCTGAGCGCATGGACTGGACAGCACCCCGCCCGGGACCGGCGCTGCTGTTCTGCCCGGGAGACCGTCCGGACCGCTTCGGCAAGGCGGTCGAGGCAGCGGATGCCGCCGTGCTGGACCTGGAGGACGGCGTCGGCGAGAGCCGCAAGGCGGAGGCCCTGAGCGCGGTGACCGCCTTCCTGGCCCATACCCGGGAGCGCGTGATCGTGCGCATCAATCCGCCGCTGTCGGAGCGGGGCCGGGCGGACCTCGCCGCCGTGCTCGCGGCCGGAGCGTCGACGCTGCTGCTGCCGAAGACCGAGTCGGTGGCTGAACTCGACGCCGTACTCGCGGCGGCGCCGGCCGACCGGCCGGTTTCGGTCATCCCTTCCGTGGAAAGCGTGAAGGGGGCGCTGGCCCTGGAAAGCTGTCTCGACCGCCCGGGCATCCTCGGCCTCGGCTGGGGTCCCTATGACCTCGCTGCCGACCTTGGATTGCTGGCCGTGCGCGAAGAGAGCGGCGCCTTCCTCAGTCCGATCCGGCACCTGCGCGACCGCATGCTCTGCGTCGCCGCCGCCGCGGGCGTCGCAGTCTACGATTCGGTGACCACCGAGTATCGCGACGCGACCCTGCTGGAGCGTGACCTGCACGAGGCGGTCGCGTTGGGAATGGTCGGCAAGTTCGCGGTCCACCCGCGCCAGGCGGGCGCGATCCGTTCGGCCTTCCGGCCCGACCCGGCAGAGGTCGAGCGGTGCCGCCGGATGCTCGCGGCCGACCTCGACGGCGGTGCCTTCGCCTTCGAGGGCGAGATGGTCGACGGGCCGATACTGCGGCGGGCACGGCAGGTGGTGGCGGCCGCCGAGCGCGCGGCGAGCGCGAGAAAACCCTGAGGAGTCCAGAATGACAGGCGGCGACAAGGTGCTTTTGGCCGAGCGGCAGGATGCCGTCCTGCGCCTGACGATCAACCGGCCCGACGCGCGCAACGCGCTCAGCGAGCAGGTCATCCTGGCGCTGACCGATGCGTTGGCCGGCGCCTGCGGCGACCGGGGTCTGGGCGCTGTCGTCCTGACCGGCGCCGGCGACAGGGCATTCTGCGCCGGCGGCGACCTGAAGCCGGACTCCGGGACCTTCGGCTTCGACTACTCGATGCCCAACGTCGCCTTCGCCGATCTGCTGCGGACCGCCGCGCGCTGCACCCTGCCGCTGATCGCGCGGATCAACGGCCACTGCGTCGCCGGCGGCATGGGGTTGCTCGCGATGTGCGACATGGCGGTGACCTCGAGCCGCGCCAAGTTCGGGCTGCCGGAAGTGCGCATCGGCCTGTTCCCGATGCAGGTCGCGGCCCTGCTGCAGCACCTGATGCCGCCGCGCAAGTTCGCGGAGCTGTGCATCACCGGCGAGACGATCGGCGCCGAAGAGGCGCTCGCCTTCGGACTGGTGAACCACGTCGTCGAGCCAGAGGAACTGGACGCCAAAGTCGAATGGCTGCTCGCCCACACGCTCGACAAGTCGCCGACCGCCATCCGCCTCGGCAAGTACGCCTTGCGGCAGATGGCCGAGATGAACCGGGAGCAGGCGCTCGCCTACGCGGAATCCCAGATCGGCACGATGGTGATGACCGAGGACGCGCGCGAAGGGATGAAGGCCTTCCTCGAGAAGCGGCCGCCGAGCTGGACCGGCCGCTGAGCCGCACGGCCGAGGGCCTCGACTTGACTTCGGTCGAGGCAGTCAAGTACCATCGACCGAGCGAACGCTCAGTCAGTCAATCGATCGGCCGATGGCGACGGGAGCGAACGAACCGCCGGCAGCGCGTCCTCCGGAACGTGGAGGCGCCGACAGACAAGCCGGCAAGCGCTAGGGAGGACATCAAGATGGCATTGCGCAGATTTACCGTGGGAGTGCTCGCGGCGGCGCTGCTGCTCGGCGCCGGCGCGCTGGGCGGGCAGGCCCGGGCGGAAAGCTACGATATCCGCTTTGCCGAGATCGGCTCGCCGCGCGGGCCGCGGGCGGAAGCCCTGCAGTGGTGGGCTGACGAGCTGGCGGCACGCAGCGACGGTCAGATCAAGGTCGAGATCTTCTGGAGCGGGTCGCTGGTCAGCGCGAAAGAGGTCTTGCAGGCGGTCGGCAGCGGCCTCGCCGACGCCGGCACCATCGTCGCCGCTTACACGCCGGCCGAGACTCCGGTCTGGGCCGTGGCGAGCACGCCGTTCCTCTTCGAGGATCCCTGGGTCGGCATGCGCGCCGTCTTCGAGGCGCGCGAGACGATCCCGGAACTCGAGGCCGAGACGAGCAAGGCCAACGTCAAGATCGTGGCCAACAACACGACCGGCTCGATGCAGCTCGTCAGCAAGATGCCCCTGGTCGAGGTCGCCGACCTCAAGGGCAAGAAGCTGCGCGGGGCCGGCGGCTGGGCCCATCTGTTCAACGAGCTAGGCGCCGTCTCCGTCAACGTCAGCGGCGCGGAGGCTTACCAGGCCCTCGACCGCGGCACGATCGACGGCAGCATGTACTCGATCCCGCTGGTCAAGTCCTACAAGCTCCACGAGGTCGCCGGCCACCTGACGGTGGCGGACATGGGCCAGTCGCTGGCCTACGGAATCGGCGTCAACCTCGATCTCTGGGAAAGCATGTCCCCGGAGCTGCAGAAGGTCCTTTCGCAGACCAGTATCGAATACATGGACCATTTCGCGATGCTGTACCTCGAGGACGAGAAGCAGGCGCGCGAGGCCATGGAGGCTGGAGCCGACGGCCACAAGGTGGTCTTCCACGACCTCACGGAGGAGCAGAAGGCCGCCTGGGCCGCGCCGGCGCAGCTGCTGCTCGATCAGTGGGTCGAGGAGGTCGGCACCCGGGGCATCGAGGGGGGCCCGATACTCGAGAAGTTCCGCGCCGTCCGCGAGAAGTACAACGAGGAACTGGCGGCGAAGGGCTATCCCTGGAAGCGCTGAGCGGAGTTGCGGCGTCCCCGCGCACCGAGGGCGGCAGACGCGGGATCGGGCGCGGCCGCCGGCCGCTCGGCGGCTGCGTCCATCGAACGAAAGGGAGGAAAGGCAGCATGGCTATGCGCAGGAGTCTCCTGGGTGCGCTCACCGCGGCGTTGGTGCTCGGCACCGCCGCAGCGTCGGGGCCCGCCAGGTCGGAAAGCTACGACCTCCGCTTCGCCGAGATCGGCTCGCCGCGCGGACCGCGGGCGGAGGCCCTGCAGTGGTGGGCCGACGAGCTGGCGGCGCGCAGCAACGGTCAGATCAAGGTCGAGATCTTCTGGGGCGGAGCGCTGGTCAGCGCCAAGGAGGTCCTGCAGGCTGTCGGCACCGGTCTTGCCGACGCCGGCACCGTGGTCGGCTCGTACACGCCCGCTCAGACGCCGATCTGGGCGTTGACCGGCACGCCCTTCGTGTTCGACGACACCTGGGTCGGCCTGCGTGCCGCGTATGAGGCACGCCAGACGATCCCCGCCTTCGATGCCGAGACTCTCGACGCCAACGTCAAGATCCTCGCCAACAACTCGACCGGGCCGATCCAGCTCGTCAGCAAGATGCCGCTGGTAGAGGTGGAAGACCTCAGGGGGAAGAAGATCCGCGCCACCGGCGGCTGGTCCGAGCTGTTCGAGCAGCTTGGGGCGGTCTCGGTCAACGTCAGCGGCGCCGAAGCCTACCAGGCCCTCGACCGCGGCACGATCGACGCGAGCATCTACTCGGTACCGCTGATCCATTCCTACAAGCTCCACGAGGTCGCCGGTCACGTGACGATCGCCGACCTCGGGCAGTCGCTGGCCTATGGCATCGGCATCAACCTCGACCTCTGGAACGAGATGTCCCCGGAACTCCAGGAGATCCTGTCCCAGACCAGCCTCGACTACATGGACCACTTCGCGATGCTCTACATGGAGGACGAGAGGCAGGCGCGCGAGGCGATGCAGAGCGGGGCCGACGGCCACAAGGTCGTGTTCCACGACCTGACCGATGATCAGAAGGCCGCATGGAGCGCGCCGGCCAAGCTGCTGATCGAGGAGTTCGTCGCCGAGATGGACGAGCGCGGCCACGACGGCGATGCGATCTTCCAGGAGTTCTACCGCCTGCGCGACAAGTACGAGCAGGAGCGGGACAGCAAGGGCTACCCCTGGGAACGATGAGGCTGGCCGGGCGCGATGGGCCGCGACGGCCTGCGCCCCGGCGATAGCGTCGGGCGACGGCGTGCGACAGCGGCGAGCGCGGAAAGCGTGACGAAATGATCAAGGCTTTGAACCGGATCGATCGCGGGCTGATGCTCGTCGCGTCGGTGACGCTCATCGTGATGATGCTGATCACCGCCGTGTCCGTCCTCGGCCGATACTTCTTCCTGATGCCGATCCCCGACGACGTCACCGCCAACGAGCTGTTGCTGGTGGTGGTCGCCTTTCTGCCGCTCGGCCTGGTTCAGGCACGCCGGGAGCACATCATGGTCAACGTCTTCACGGAGTGGATGTCGCGCCGCGCGAAGGCGACGCTGGACACCTTCGGGCTGTTCGTCGGCGCGGCGATCTTCAGCTTCGTCGCCTGGGCCAGCGTCGAGAGCTTCCTGCGCGCAGCGGAGAGCGGCGCCTATATCGAGGGCCTGCTCAACCTGCCGGAGAGCCCGGCGCGCCTCGCGCTCGCCGTCGGGATCGGCATCTTCACGCTGCGGCTGATCGTCAATTGCCTGCGCAACCTCGTAGGCCTCGCCGCCGACCGGCCTGAACTTCTCGGCCCCGACGTCGAGGTTCCCTGGGACGCCTCCTTCGAACATTCCGCGCCGGAGCGGGAAGGCGCCGAGGGCGGTGGCCGTGCCGGCAGCAGGCGCGAGAGGTAGCCCGTGGATCCGACACTGCTCGGAGCGCTCGGCGTCGGTGCGATGCTCGTGCTCCTCATGTTCAGGGTGCCGATTGCCTTCTGCATGGCGGCCGTCGGCTTCGTCGGCATGATCCTGCGGGTTGGCTGGCCGGAGGGGCGGGCGTTCGACCTGGCGCGCGGCTTCCGCGCCGCCTTCGCCTATCTCTCCTTCGAGCCTTTCGCCTTCGTCGCGAACTTCTCGCTGGTGACGCTGCCGATGTTCCTGATGATGGGCTACGTCGCCTATCACGCCGGCTTCACCGGTGATGTCTACAACACTGTCCGGGTCTGGTTCGGCCGGATGAAGGGCGGCCTGGCGATCGCCTCGGTGGTCGGGTGCGCAGCCTTCGCGGCGGTCAGCGGCTCGAGCCTCGCAACCTCGGCGGCGATGGGGAAGCTGGCCGTGCCGGAGATGCTCCGCCGCAAGTACCACCCCGGGCTGGCGACCGGCGTCGTCGCTGCCAGCGGCACGCTCGGCGCCCTCATTCCACCGAGCGTCCTCCTGATTCTATACGGGGTCTTCACCGAGCAGTCGATCGGCCGTCTGCTGATCGCGGCGATGATTCCCGGCGTCCTCTCCGCCCTCATCTACATGGCGATGATCTGGGTTCGCTGCGCGCTCAATCCCGAGCTCGGGCCGCCGAGCGAAGCCGCCACCTGGCGCACGCGCGTAGTCTCGCTCAAGGGCACCTGGTCGATAATCCTGCTCTTCACCCTGGTGATGGGCGGGATCATGCTCGGCATCGTCACGCCGACCGAGGCGGCGGCGATCGGCGCGCTCGGCGCCTGGATCCTCGGGTTCCTGGCGAAGCGCCTCGACCGCAGCACCAGCTCGGAGGCGATCACCGAGACGGCGCGGCAGACCGCCAACATCTTCGCCATCATCCTCGGTGCCAAGATCTTCGTCGGCTTCATCTCGCTGACCGGCTTCGCCGGCGACCTGACGGGGTGGGCCACCGGGCTCGACCTTCATCCGCTCGTCGTCCTGCTCGCAGTCTCGCTGGTCTTCATCTTTCTCGGGACCTTCATGGACCCCCTGGGAATCATGCTGCTTACGCTGCCGCTGGTGACACCCGTGATCGAACACCTCGGGTACGACCTCGTCTGGTTCGGCATCATCATGGTGAAGTTCCTGGAGATCGGCCTGATCACGCCGCCGGTCGGCCTGAACGTCTACATCCTGAAGGGCGTCGTCGGCCGCAGCGTGCCGCTCGACGTGATCTTCAAGGGCATCACCTGGTTCCTCATGATGGACATCGTCACCCTCGCCATCCTGATCCTGCTGCCGCAGATCACGCTCTGGCTGCCGGCCTACCTGCTCGACGGGCGTTAGGCGAGCTGACGGGCTGAGGGGGGCCGGGACAAGGCGCATGTCGGATCTGCCGGACAGCATCGTGCTCGTGGAGGAGGGGCCGCGCGAAGGCGCCCAGTCGGAGCCCGCCGGCATCCCTCTGGATGCCAAGATCCGTTTGATCGAGGGGCTCGCCGCCGCCGGTCTCGGCGAGATCAACTGCTGTTCCTTCGTCGATCCCAAGCGGGTGCCACAGATGGCGGACGCGGAGGAGGTGGCGGCGGCGATACTGCGACGGCCGGGGGTCCGCTACACCGGCCTCTGGCTCAACGAGCGGGGGTTCGAGAGGGCCCGGCGCACGCAGCTCGATCTCGTCGGCAACCTCGTGGCAAGCGCCTCGGAGGCGTTCGGGCGGCGCAACAACAACCGCGGCCCGGAGGAGCTGCTCGCCCAGCAGCGCCGCATGGCAGAGCGCTACCGCGAAGCCGGCGTGCCGCTCGGCTCGGCCTACGTCTTCACCGCCTTCGGCTGCGCCTTCGAGGGCGAGATCCAGGTCCGGCAGGTCGAGCGGGCGGCGGCGGGTCTCCTGGAGATTTTCGCTGACTACGGGGATCCAGCGGAGGCGCTCTATCTGTGCGACACCGTCGGTTGGGCGACGCCGCTGCAGATCGAGCGGACGGTCGGAGCGATCCGTGACCGCTGGCCGGAGCAGCCGCTCGCGCTGCACCTCCACGACACGAGGGGTTCCGGGCTGGCCAACGCCTTCGCGGGCCTGAAGCTCGGAGTGCGGCGCTTCGATGCCTCCTGCGCTGGCCTCGGGGGCTGCCCCTTCGCGGGCGAGGGGGCGGCGGGCAACATCTGCACCGAGGACTTCGTCTTTCTCTGCGAGGAGTCGGGTGTGTCGACTGGCGTCGCGCTCGACGCGCTGATCGAGTGCGCCCGCGAAATCGAGGCGGCCGTCGGGCAGCCGCTGCCGGGCAAGCTCATGAAGGCGGGCGGGCTCGCCCGCTTCCGATAGCTGGCGGCGAGCGCGACAACGATGCCGCAGCTGCTGTAAGCGTCCGGCGTTCGCCCGTCCAGCATCTCCATCAGCTTGCGGATGACGGCCTCGCGCGGATCCTCGTCCTCCGGGGCGCGGCCCAGCCTCGCCTCTAAGAACCCCACCTCCAGCTGGCCCCCGCGCAGGACCGCGAGCCGCTGCGCCTCGCGCGCGCCGCGGGACGGGAGCGGGAGGCGAATCGGGGAACTGCCGAATCGCTCGGCAAGGTCGTTCGGAACGCGTTTCTGGAAGATAAACGTACCCATCCGGTGAGGACCGCGGGTCAGGGGTTCTCGTAGCGGCGGAGCTGGTGCGGGGCGGCCTTGTAGTGCTCGACCAGTTCCCTGAGCCGGTCCAGGCCATCCGGCGTGAACGCGATGGTCTGCTGGTCGCCGGCGCCGTGGACCCAGAGGCAACCGTCCTCAGGCTCCATCTCGCCGGCCACGTCCCACAGCAAGTCGAGGTCTTCGCCCAGGAGCTCGGCCACGCGCTCGACTGTCAGAACCAGGCCGGGTGCCGCCATCGTCAGGCTGCCTTGGCGGAGTCCCGCAAGGTCTTCCACTCCCACGGCAGCAGCTCGTGCAGCCGGGTCTGCGGCAGGGCGTTGATCCGGGCCAGGACGTCGGCCAGCCAGGCCTGGGGATCGACGTCGTTCAACTTCGCGGTGACGACCAGGCTGTACATCGCCGCCGCCCGCCGGCCGCCGCGGTCGCTGCCGGCGAACAGCCAGGCCTTGCGTCCGAGAGCGACACCCCTGAGCGCGCGCTCGGCGGCGTTGTTGGTGATGCAGATGCGCCCATCGTCGAGGAACCGGGCGACCCCGTCCCAGCGGGTCAGCATGTAGTCCATCGCCTTGGCCACCGGCGCGTGCTTCGACATCGCCGCCCGGGCCTCGCGCATCCAGGCTTCCAGCTCGTCGACGAGAGGCCTGGCCTGCTCCTGGCCGACGATGTAGCGCTGCTCCGCCGTCAGGCCGTTGATCCCGCGCTCCAGGTCGAACAGCCGGTCGATGCGCGTCACCGCCTCGAGAGCCAGCGGCGAGATCGGCGCAGCGTTCCGGCCCCGGCGGGCCTTGGCCGCGATGTCGGCGAGCTCGTAGAACTTGCGCCGCCCGTGCGCCCAGCAGAGCGCCTCCGTCACCGGCCCAGGCTGGCGGTCGCCGGCATAGACCCGGCCATAGCCGGCATAGGCATCGGCTTGCAGGATGCCGCAATAGCCTGCCAGGTGCGCTTCGGGATGCTCGCCGCCGCGGTCGCGCGAGTAGTGGAACAGCGCCGCCGGCGGCGCCGGGCCACCAAAGGGGCGATCGTCGCGGACATAGACCCAGAGCCGTCCGGTGTCGGTCTTGCCCCGGGCCAGGACCGGCACCGTCGTGTCGTCGCCGTGCAGGCGCTCGGCCGCCATCACGTGCCGGGCCATCAGGTCCAGCAGCGGCTTCAGGACCGCGCAGGCATGGCCGATCTGGTCGGCCGCGGTCGACAGGCTGACCGGCATGCCCTCCCGGGCGAACCGCTCGCACTGCCGGTTCAGCGGCAGGTGCTGGGCGAACTTGTCGACCAGGATGCTGGCCAGCAGGTTCGGCCCGGCCCAACCGCGCGGCGTCGCGTGGAACGGCGCCGGCGCCTGCGCGATCGTCTCGCAGTCCCGGCAGCTGACCCCTTCTCGCGCACGGTCTGGATCACCTTCCAGGAGGCCGGCACGCGCTCGACCGTCTCGGTGACGCTCTCGCCCAGCCTGCACAGCCGGGCCGAGCCGCAGCAGGGGCAGCTGACCGGCGCCGGGATGACCACGCGCTCGCGCGGCAGGTCCGGTGGGAACGGCTGGCGCGCCGGGCGCTTGCGGACGAACGGCGCGACCTGCGTGCGCTGCGCCGCCAGCTCGGCCAGCAGCTCGTCCTCGCTGGCACCGGCCTCCAGCTCCTCCAGCTGGAGCTCCAGCTGGTCGAGCAGCTGCGCCTTGCGCTCGGAGCGCTGGCCGTAGAGCTCGCGCCGGAGCTTCTCGATCTGCAGCTTGAGGCTGGCGATCAGCGCCTGGTCGTCGGAACGCTCGGCCCGGGCCTGGGCCAGGGCGGCTTCCGCCTCGGCCGCCTTGGCCTGCGCGGCAACGGCGTCCGCCTGGGCCGCGGCGAGCGCGGCGCGGAGCGCGTCGAGGTCGTCAGGCAGGGCGGCCATGGCACGGGGAGTCTACCCCACGATCCGCAGCAGGCCTCGCCCTTCCTGGCCCCGAGGGCGCCCTGATTCATCTTGCCGCAGCTACCCCGCCGAGCGCGGCCGCCAGGTCTGCTGCGGATTGCGCCAGTCGATGCCTTCGAGCAGGTAGCCGAGCTGCGCGGAGGTGATCGCCACCACGCCGTCCGCCGGCGACGGCCACAGGAACCGGCCCCGCTCCAGCCGCTTCGAGAACAGGCAGGCGCCCTGGCCGTCGTGCCACAGCACCTTGATCAGGTCGCCGCGCCGGCCGCGAAAGACGAACAGATGGCCGCAGTGCGGATCGCGCCTCAGCGTCTCCTGCACCAGCAGCGCCAGCCCCGGAAAGCCCTTCCGCATGTCCGTGTGCCCGGTCGCCAGCCACACCCGGACCCCGCTCGGCACCGGGATCATCGCCGCTCCAGCACGTCGAGCACACGGCGCAACGCCTCGGCGTCGACCTCGCCGCTGATTCGCACCCGGCGGCCGCCGGGCACCTCGATCTCGATCACGCTCGACCGGCTCCGCCGCCTGCGCCGTTGCGGCTTCGGCTCGGGGCGTCCCTCGTCCGGCACGATCTGCACTGGCACCAGCGCCTGGGATTCAGGCCCCGGCGCAGCGTCGATCCGCGTGCAGAGCTGCTTGCACCAGCGGAACAGCTGGCTGACGTGCAGGCCCGCCGAGCGCGCCACCTCCGACACCGTCACGCCCGGCTCCAGGCTCGCCGCGACCAGCCGCTCCTTCTCCGCACGCGACCAGCGCCGCCGCCGCTCAACGGACGTGATCACCTCGACCCGCGGTATCGTCATAGGGCTACTCCTAGGATTACCCCTAGGACCTTCCCACGATGCCGCTATCCCGCAAGGCGGCCCTCACCGGAGGTGTACAGATAAACTGGGACCGCGACGCGTCAGAGTGAAGCCTCCACCCAGGCCACTCGCGCGGATACCGAATCTCTCGGAAAAATCAACGCCGTAGAAAGAATGGCGTCCCCTAGGGTCTGGACTCAATTGAGCCAATAGGTTACGGCCGCGGCGATGAGGGCGGAGCTGAGGAAGTTTCGCGCGAGCTTGTCGTAGCGCGTGGCGATGCGGCGCCAGTCCTTGAGCCGGCACCACAGGCGCTCGACGAGGTTTCGGGCGCGGTACGCCTCGACATCGTAGGGGATCGGCGCCTTGCGTGAGGTGGTGGAGGGGATGACGGCCTCGGCGCCCTGCTCGGCGATCAGCCGTCGCAGGTGATTGGCGTCGTAGCCGCGGTCGGCGATCAAGCGTCGGAATGGCCCCGCGGCTTCGACCAGAGCCTGGGCCATCTGGATGTCGTTGGTGTTGCCTGCGGAGAGCAGGAGCACCCGGGGGCGGCCGAGCTCGTCGGTCAGTCCGTGGAGCTTGCAGGTCCTGCCGCCCCGTGAGCGGCCGAGGGCCTGGCGGAAGGCCCCCCTTTTCCGCCCGCAGCCGAGCGATGCGCCTTGATGTGGGTGCTGTCGATGGCGACCGTGCCGTAGATCCCGCTATGCCCGGTCAGTGCCTCGAAGATCCCATGCCAGATGCCCTGCCGGCTCCAGCGGTTGAAGCGGTTGTAGACCGTCGTGTACGGGCCATAGGCGCCCGGGCAGTCGCGCCAGCGCGCGCCCGAGCGCAGCATGTGAATGATGCCGCTGATCACCCGCCGGTCGTCGACCCGATGTGCACCGCGGCGGCCCCGTGGCAGCAGCGGCTCGATCCGAGCCCACTCCGCATCGCTCAGCCAGTAAAGACCCTTCATTCAAGCCTCCTGACGTTTGGAAGCTTGAAGCACAGATCGCCCGACGCCGGAATCCCCTTATTGAGTACGAACCCTAGCCCGTCATGCGCAGAAAAGCGATCATCAGGCAGTGCAAACAATGCAACAACTAAAATAATTTTACACTCTTCCATATTTCGTCGATTTGAGACGATATAAAGCTGAACTCGTAACCGGCAAGAGCAATAACACAGAAAAACGCTATCAATATTATCGCAATTGTACAGCATCTTAGTAAAAATGGAAACTCTATAAATAGTATTGTTAGCTTATCACGCAAGCGCGCGATAGTAGCAGAATTCTCGCCCGTTCTCTGATTTATTGGATTTACTTTGCTAATATTCTTTCTGGTGATTTTGTCATGGGGCAACCTAAATAGACCTTTATTACTCAAATCCATCAAGTTCTTTCGCGCCCCACTGATAGAGATACTAGGCCTCTGAAAATTAAAGTATCCTAACCTCGCGGCCCTCTTTTCATAGCGATTTAAAAATTCGCACGTAAAATCAAAGTATGCGTTTGCCGCAGGAGAACTAGGTCTGTATAATAATAAAGGTATTCCAAATGTTGAAGAATCGATTGCGTTTTCATCGTGAGGTATAGTTTTCTGATACACAGCATCACCCAACTTCTCCCGGACATCTCTCTCGATTTTTCTTGAAATAACAGATCGCTGATAAATACATAATAGAATTCCATCAATAGAAAGTCTATTATTTATTCCATTCTTTACATAATCAATTGATTGGAAGGTGCGAATCAAGGCATCTGTTGCATAAATTGACGGCGTTATCGGAACGAGTACGCCATCTGCGATAGCTAGCGCATTGATTGGCACAATACCAAGTGCTGGCGGACAGTCCATTAGAATAAAATTATAATTTAGTTGAGAAGAATCGAAAGAATAATGAAGAGATCGCTGAGAATTGAGGCGCCCTGACAAAGAAAATTCTATTCCAATCATTTTCGATGTCGATGGAACGATATCAATATTTGGGAAAAATGTCGGACAAATAACATTTCGGACACTAGATTTTGATTCTAGCAATTCGCTAGCACATTTGGTAGATGCGCGACTTCCATAAAGATTTCTAGTTGCATCCCCCTGCGAATCGAGATCGATAACAAGAACTTTATATCCTAGGCTAGAGAGAGCAATTGACATGCTGACGACGGTGGTAGTTTTCGATATACCACCTTTTTGATTGAATACAGCTAGAAAATATGGGCGCGGGGGTGCAATATTTTGGGACTCATGCTCTCGTGTCCTATGCACATTTGAAAGCGTCATCACCACTCTTGTCCATGGAGGAAAAACGAAACGACAAAACATTCCGCAGAACTCGACAAGAAACGAAAAATCAGAAGCCTAAAAGGCGATTTTCTAGGGTGTTTAAAGTGATACTTGTATCGAAACGCCCCGGGAGCGACGAAAAATGCGTCTCTCCCGGGGCAACACCCGGCAGCCTGAGGGAAGAAGGTGACGGCTGCCAGGTTGGGGCAGGTCCCGCTGCTCTCTCGGGGTATTCGAGAGCGGAGACCTAAAGATAATGATAAAATGAGTGACGCAGAAAAATCGTAGATAATAGTGATAATTTATGAACCGATATGGGGAGTAATTTTAAGTGTGCTGGGGAGTTTGTTTCAAGATGGAGGCTACCGAGACAAGCCGGCCAGCATGACGTGTCATCTTTCGATGGACATCCGGGACCGGCTCGTACGGGCAGTGGTAGCTGCGGCATAGTTCGACTGTATTCGGAAAGCCGTTTAGAGGTCTCTTCTTCGATGGCGATCAAGCGGGCCGAGTAGTGGCAGCGGAGCAGCACGTGCGAGCCTCGCCCGTAACCCAATGACCACGGTGCGCAACGTGGCGAGGCCCTCGCCCCGCGGATGCGACTCCGGTTGTGCCGAAACCGGAAAACACCCTGGCCTAGATGTCCGGGCTATTGAGGTTGTTTCCCCGAGGTTTGGGCGGCAATCTGGGGCTGCAAGACCAAACAGCGAGCTTCCGCAGCCCCGGATGAACGTCCATGAGAAAGGGCGCACGACCCCGCATGGTCGGATGCTAATGATCGAACACTTGCCGGCCGTTTGGAGCCTTTCGGCGGTTTCCGCGGCGCAGGGGTGTCGATCCGTTAGGTGCGCAAGTGGCGCGACCGCGTTGCCGGCAAGGGCGCGGTCGGCTTGCTCGATCGCTCCGCGCGGCCGCATCGCGCAGCCGACGGCGGCTGGCGGCGGCAGCCGAGCAAGAGATCGATGCCTTGCGGCGATAGCGGCTGAGCGAGCCGGTGATCGCCAGCCGCCTGGGCCGGCCGGTCTCGACTGTCGGCATGATTTAGCCCCGGCTCGGCCTGGGGCGCCGTGAGGCCGTCGAGTCCAAGGTCGCGGTCATGCGCTACCAGCGCGTGGGGCCCGGCGAGCTGATCCACATCGACACCAAGAAGCGCGGCCGCATCGGCGACCTGGGCCACCGCATCGCCTGCCTCCATGTCGGCATGCTCCGCAACCGCGGCATCGGCTGGGACCATCTGCACGTCTTCGTCGATGACACGAGCCGGCTCCCCTATGCAGAGCTGCTGCACGACGCGCGCAAGGCCACCGCCGTCGCGTTCTTCCAGCGCACCCTGACCTGGTTCGCCCGATACGGCTTCGCCGCCGAACGCATCATGGCTGACAACGGCTCGGCCTCAGGCTGGCGCTGCTGCTCAACGAGCATCTGCCCTTCAAGGCGCCCTGCATCGTGCCGACGGTGCTCTCGGGCATCGCCTTATGGTGGATCCACGAAAGCCGGTTCTCGATCATCTCCTGGGTCCTGCTGCGGCTCGACCTGATCACCGAGAACATCAACTTCCTCGGCGACATGGACAACGCGCGGGCCAGCGTCATCGCGGCCAACACCTGGCGCGGCATCCCCTTCGTGGCGATCACGCTGCTCGCCGGGCTGCAGACCATCTCGCCCTCGCTCCACGAGGCGGCGACGATCGACGGCGCCAACTCCTGGCAGCGCTTCCGCTACGTCACGCTGCCGCTGCTGACGCCGATCATCGCGGTGGTCATGACCTTCTCGGTGCTGTTCACCTTCACCGACTTCCAGCTGATCTACGTGCTGACCCGCGGCGGACCGCTCAACGCCACGCACCTGATGGCGACGCTGAGCTTCCAGCGCGCGATCCCGGGCGGCCAGCTCGGCGAGGGCGCGGCGATCGCGGTCGCCATGATCCCGTTCCTGCTGGCGGCGATCCTGTTCAGCTACTTCGGCCTGCAGCGCCGACGCTGGCAGCAGGGCGGCCAGGACTGAGCGACGCCCCCGCGGGCGCAAGGACGCGGGCGTAAGGACAAGGCCGCGACGGCCGACGACGAGGAGCGACGATGTCCGACACGACGACCACCACCCCGAGCCCGCAGCGGGCGACCGAGACCGGGGTCGCGCGCGACGGGCCGAAGCGCAAGGGCCGCGGCGGCGACGGCGGCGAGGGCATGGACTACCTGGTCTCGCTGCCGCGCAAGCTGGTGACGGTCTACCTGCCGCTGCTGGTCTTCCTGTTCGTGCTGCTGTTCCCCTTCTACTGGATGGCGATCACGACCTTCAAATCGAACGAGGAGCTCTACAACTTCCAGGACTTCAGTCCCTTCTGGGTGGTCCAGCCGACGCTCGACAACGTCAACAAGCTGTTCTTCGAGACCAGCTACCCGACCTGGCTGTGGAACACGATGCTGGTCTCGGTCGTGGCGACCTTCATCTCGCTGTTCTGCGCGGTCTGCGCCGCCTACGCGATCGAGCGGCTGCGCTTCCGCGGCTCGCGCGTCACCGGCATGCTGATCTTCCTGGCCTACCTGGTGCCGCCCTCGATCCTGTTCATCCCGCTGGCCACGATCGTCTTCGCCTACGGCCTGTTCGACAGCACGCTGGCGCTGATCCTGACCTACCCGACGATCCTGATCCCCTTCTGCACCTGGCTGCTGATGGGCTACTTCCGCTCGATCCCCTACGAGCTGGAGGAGTGCGCGCTGATCGACGGCGCGACGCGCCTGCAGATCCTGGTCAAGATCATCCTGCCGCTGGCGGTGCCCGGCCTGATCTCGGCCGGCATCTTCGCCTTCACGCTGTCGTGGAACGAGTTCATCTACGCGCTCACCTTCATCTCTTCGTCGGAGCACAAGACCGTGCCGGTCGGCGTCATCACCGAGCTGGTCGAGGGCGACGTCTACCACTGGGGCTCGCTGATGGCCGGCGCGCTGATGGGCTCGCTGCCGGTGGCGATCCTCTACTCCTTCTTCGTCGAGTACTACGTCTCGAGCATGACCGGCGCGGTCAAGGAGTAGGGCGCGCCGCGCAGGCGCTCCTGGAACGCGGCCGCCGTTCACCTGTTCTCGCCCGTGAGAGCCGTGCGGCGCCCAGGCGCCGCGCGGCGGCAGCGAGATCCAGGAGCGAGGCCAGATGAGACAGGCATTCCTGACCGCGGCGACGGCGGCCCTGCTGCTGGCGCCGCTCGCCCCCGCCGCGAGCGCCGCCGAGGCGTCCAAGGCGATGACCGACCAGGCCTTCGTCGACTGGGCGGCGGACGCGAACCGCCGGCAGATCGCGCTGGCCCGCGAGGTCGTCGACGACGTCGAGGACAGCAAGGTCCGGAACTTCGCCGAACGCATGATCTCCGATCACGAGGAGGCTCTGCGGCAGCTGCGGGAGGCTGCCGGCGCTCAGGACCTGGCGCTGTCCGAGACCGCCGCCGACGCGGCGGCCGGCCGGGACGCGGTCGCGGCTCGGGAGCGCGCGGCCGAACAGACCGAGCGCAGCCCGGCCGAGGCCTACGTCGACCGGATGGTCGAGAGCCACGACCGCCTGCTGACCCGCTATGCGGAGCACGCCCAGGCACCCGAGACGCCGGTTCAGGTCTATGCCGCCGACCAGCGGCCGATCCTGCGCAAGCACCGCGAAATCGCCGAGAAGATCGACAAGCGCCAGGCCGGCCGGACGAGCGGCGCGCTGCCGACAGAGTAGCGCGGCCCCGCCGGCGTCACGCGCCCCGCGTGCGGAGGTAGGCGACCGCCGCATCGAGGCTCAGCAGCCTGGGATAGTCGCGCTCGGGGATCTCCACGCCGAGCCGCCGGTGCAGCGCGATCATCAGGTTCAGGTGGTCCATCGAGTCGATGTCGAGCTCGTCCCGGAGGTCGCCGGCGGGCGCCAGGCTCTCCAGGTCGGCTTCGGGGGCGATCCGGGCCAGTTCCTCCAGCACGGCGGTGCGCAGCTGCGCGTCGGTCAGGCTAATAGTCTGTCGGGCTCCTGAAGCAGATCGGCGATGCGGCGCAGGAACAGGCCGCCGCTGTGTCCGTCGCTGACCCGGTGGTCGGCGGCGAGCGAGAGCTCGACGCTCTGGCGCACGACCGCGACGCCGTCGCGCGCCAGGACGCGCTCGCCGACGCGGCCGAAGCCGAGCAGCGCGACCTGCGGCGGATAGATGACCCCAAGCAGGCGGTCGACGCCGCGCTCGCCGAGGCTCGAGACCGTGACCGTCGGATCGCTGAGCTCCGAGGAGCGCAGGCCGCCGCGCCGGGCGCGCGTTACCAGGTCGCGCAGCTTCGCCATCAGCGTCTCGAGGTCGAGCCGGTCGACGTCGTGAATCGCCGGCGCGACGAGGCCGCCGCCGCGGATCGCGACGGCGTTGCCGATGTGGATGCCGGCGCCGGGCCGGAAGGCGCCGTCCTCCCAGGTGCCGTTGAAGGCGCCGTGCTCGCGCAGCGCCAGGGCGCTCGCCTTCAGCAGCAGCACGGCGATCAGCAGCCGCGCTTCGGGCGACCGCTCGGCGTTGCGCGCCGCCAGCCAGTCGGAGGCCGCCTGCAGGTCCACGACCTGCACGAGGTAGTAGTGCGGGATCTCGCGTTTCGAGCGCGCCATGGCGGCGGCGATCGCCTTGCGCATCTCCTCGAGGTCGAGGCCGGCCGCACGCGCCCCCTGCGGCGGCGCAGCCGGCGGCCCGGCTGCGCGCACCGCCTCCGCGGCACGGCGCACGTCGCCGCTGACCACCGCACCCCCGGGACCACTGCCCGGCCCGAGCCCGGCGAGGTCGAGGCCGAGCCTGGCCGCCAGCGTGCGGGCCGCCGGGGAGACGCGCCGCCGTGCCCCGTCGGGACGCGGCGCGGGTGCGGCAGCCGGCTCCCGGAGCGGCGGCCCGGCAGGCTCGACCGGAGCCGGCGAGGCGGCGCTCGCGGGTTCGGCCGCCGCCGGTTCGGCGCCGGCGGCCTCTTCGCCCGGTGCCTCGAGGCGCGCGATCACCGCGCCGACCGGTACCTCCTCGCCCTCGCCGATCGCCAGGCCGGCGACCGTGCCGGCTTCGAAGGCCTCGATCTCGATCGCGCCCTTCTGGGTCTCGACGACGGCGATGACGTCGCCGCGCGCGATGCGGTCGCCCGGCTTGATCAGCCACTGGGCGAGGCGGCCGCTCTCCATGTCGGCGCCGAGCGAGGGCATGACGATGTCAGCCATCGGCCCCGGCTCCTCAACGGCCCAGCGTGCGCCTGGCCGCGGCGACGATACCCGCAACCTGCGGCAAGGCCGCCTGCTCCAGGTGGGCGGGATAGGGAATCGGCACCTCGGCCCCGCAGACCCGCTCGACCGGCGCGTCGAGCTCCCAGAAGGCCCGCTCCATGATCCGCGTCGCGATCTCGGCCGAGACGCCGCCCGAGCGCCAGCCCTCGTCGACGACCACGGCCCGGCGGGTCCTGGCGACGCTGGCGACGATCGTCGCCTCGTCGAGCGGCCGCAGCACGCGCAGGTCGACGACCTCGGCCGAGATGCCCTCGGCGGCCAGCGCCTCGGCGGCCTCCAGGGTCTTGTGGAGGGCGCCGCCGTAGGTCAGCAGCGTGACGTCGCCGCCCTCCCGGCGCACCGCCGCCCGCTCGATATCGACCGGGCCGGCATCGGCGGCCAGGCTGCCGGCACGGTTGTAGAGCATGACATGCTCGAAGATCAGCACCGGGTCGGGATCCTCGAGCGCCGTCCAGAGCATGCCGCGGGCATCCTCCAGGGTCGCCGGCGTCAGCACCCTCAGGCCTGGGATGTGGGCGTACCAGCCCTCCATCGAGTGCGAATGCTGCGCGGCGAGCTGGCGCCCGGCGCCGGTCGCCATGCGAATCACCAGCGGCACGTTGAAGGCGCCGCCCGACATGTGCAGCAGGGTCGCGGCGTTGTTGATGATCTGGTCGAGCGCCAGGAAGCTGAAGTTGACCGTCATGATCTCGACGATCGGCCGGAGGCCGCCCAGGGCGGCGCCGATGCCGATGCCGGTGAAGCCGTTCTCCGACAGCGGCGTGTCGCGGATCCGCTCCTCGCCGAACTCGGCGAGCAGGCCCTTGGAGACGGCGTAGCAGCCGCCGTAGTGGCCGACGTCCTCGCCCATCAGGAAGACCCGCGGGTCGCGCTGCAGGGCGTCGCGGATGGCCTCGCGCACGCACTCGCGATAGGTCGTTTCCAGGGCCGTGCTCATGGCGCCGTCTCCGCTGCCGGCGCGCTGGTCACGAAGCGCTCCAGGTCCTCGAGCGGCTCCCAGCTGCCGGCCTCGGCGAAGCGCACCGCCTCCTCGATCTCGGCCGCGATGCGCGCCTCGATCTCCTCCAGGTCCCGCGGGTGCAGCAGGCCGGCCTGCTCCAGCCAGCTCCGGAAGCGCCGGATCGGGCCCTTGGCGCGCCACGCCTCGACCTCCTCCTTGTCGCGGTAGAGCTGGGCGTCGAACATCGAGTGGGCGCGGAAGCGGTAGGTCTCGGCCTCGATGAAGCGCGGGCCGCCGCCGCGGCGGATCGCCGTCGCCGCCTCGCGCGTCGCCGCCTCCATGGCGACGACGTCCATGCCGTCGACCGTGACCGCGGCCAGGTTGTAGCTCGCGGCCTTGCGCGCGATCTGCTGCTCGGACTCCTCGTAGCGCAGCGCCGTGCCCATGGCGTAGCGGTTGTTCTCGCAGACGAACAGCACCGGCAGCGTCCAGAGCGCCGCCAGGTTCAGCGTCTCGTGGAAGGCGCCCTCGGCCGAGGCGCCCTCGCCGAAGAAGCATGCGACCACGGCCGGTTCGCCGCGCAGCTTGTGGGCCAGGGCGAGGCCGGCGGCGAGCGGCAGGCCGCCGCCGACGATGGCATTGCCGCCGTAGAAGCGCGTCGCCTTGTCGAAGAGGTGCATCGAGCCGCCGCGGCCGCGGCTGCAGCCCTCCTGCTTGCCGAACAGCTCGGCCATGACCGTCGTCATCGGCACGCCGCGCGCCAGCGCGTGGCCGTGCTCGCGGTAGGTCGCGACCACGGCGTCCTCCGGCGCGAGCGCCCGCATCGCGCCGACCGCCACCGCCTCCTCGCCGTCGTAGAGATGCAGGAAGCCGCGGATCTTCTCGTAGCTGTAGAGCTCGGCGCAGCGGTCCTCGAAGCGCCGGATTCGCAGCATCTGCTCGAGCAGCGCCAGCAGGTGCGCGCGGCTGAGGTGCGGGCGCGGCGCCCGCGGATCCTCGGCCGGCCGCGGCGATGACGATGGCGGGGACGCGGCAGGCGGGTCTGCGGTCATGACTCGTCGCTCTCCAGGGTCGAGAGGTCGCCGGGCTCCTGGCCGAGCTCGCGGGCCTTGAGCAGGCGGCGCAGGATCTTGCCGCTGCGGGTCTTGGGCAGCGACTTGCGGAAGACGATCTCGCGCGGCGCGACGGCCGGCCCCAGGCGCTTGCGGGCGTGGCCGAGCAGCGCGCGCGCCAGCGCCTCCGCGGCCTCTCCAGCCTCATGGCCCGGTTCGAGGGCGCCCGGCTTCAGCGCGACGAAGGCCTTGACCAGCTCGCCGGCGACCGGGTCGGGCACGCCGATCACGCCGGCCTCGGCGACCGCCGGGTGCTCCATCAGCACGCTCTCGACCTCGAAGGGGCCGATCAGGTGGCCGGAGGTCTTGATCATGTCGTCGGCACGGCCGACGAACCAGTAGTAGCCCTCGGCATCGCGGCGCGCGAGGTCGCCGCTCAGGTACCAGCCGCCGGCGAAGGCCTTTCGGTAGCGCGCCTCCTCGTGCAGGTAGCCGCGCATCATCGAGGGCCAGCCGGGCCGGAGCGCCAGCTCGCCGACGCGGTCGGGCTCGACGATCTCGACGACGCCGCCGTCCGGCGCGCGCTCGACGATGCCGGCCCGCACGCCCGGCAGCGGCAGGCCCATCGAGCCCGGCTTGACCGGCAGCGCCGCGTAGTTGGCGATCATGATGCCGCCGGTCTCGGTCTGCCACCAGTTGTCGTGGAACGGCCGGCCCAGGGCCTCGCGGCCCCAGACCACGGCCTCGGGGTTGAGCGGCTCGCCGACGCTGGCGGCGAAGCGCAGGGCCCCGAGGTCGTAGCCTGCGGCAAGCTCGGCGCCGGCGCGCATCAGCATGCGGATCGCGGTCGGCGCCGTGTACCAGACGCTGACCTTCTGGTCCTGCAGGATGGCGTACCAGCGCTCGGCGTCGAACTCGGCCTCGTCGACGATCATCGTCACGCCGTGCAGCAGCGGCGCCAGGATGCCGTAGCTGGTGCCGGTGACCCAGCCCGGGTCGGCGGTGCACCAGTAGACGTCCCCCTCGTGCAGATCGAGGGCGAAGCGGCCGGTCGCGTAGTGATGGGTCGCGGCGTCGTGGACATGGACGACGCCCTTGGGGCGGCCGGTGGTGCCGCTGGTGAAGTGCAGCAGCGCCATGTCCTCGGGCGCGCTCTCGACCGCCTCGAAGCTGTCCGACTGGGCCGCCAGGGCGGGCGTCAGCGCCAGGGTGCCTTCGGGCGCGTCCTCGGCGGCGTCGATCAGCAGCACCTGGCGCAGCGACGGCAGTTCGTGGCGCCAGTCGGCGACCTTGCGGCGGTAGAGCGTGGCGCTGGTCAGCAGCACGCTGGCGTCGCCGATCTCCATGTGCGTGCGCACCGGCTCCGGCCCGAACTGCGAGAACAGCGGGCAGAAGACCGCGCCGGCCTTGAGCGTGCCCAGGGCCGCGGCATAGAGCGCCGGCGTGCGGTGGGCCAGGGCGAAGACGCGCTGGCCGGGCTCGACCCCGAGCCGGCGCAGCAGGTTGGCGAAGCGGTTGGCTTCGGCGGCGAGCCCGGCGTAGCTGAAGTCCCGCACGCTGCCGTCGCGGCCGAGCCAGCGCAGCGCCAGATGCCCGCCCAGCCCCCGCGCGAGCTGGCGGTCGAGCGCGAGGTAGCCGATGTTGAAGCCGCCGCCGGGCGAGCGCCCGAGCTCCCGGCGCACCGCGTCGTAGGAAAAGGCCCGGCAGGTCGCCCGGTAGTTGGTCAGGTTCGGCCGCGGTCCGGGCCCGCGCCTGTCCTTCTCGATGCTCGGGAACGCCATCGCCCGCTCCCCGTCTCCTCCAGGATCACGAGCCTGCCGGGCGCCGCCGCGGCGGGAAATGACCTGCGTCAAGCCGGCCCCCGCGAGACGCGCGGGCAAGTCGCCTCGCACGCCCATAGGGGGCAAAAACCTGTTCCTTTAGTCGCTCTAAAATTGCCCCGCCGGCCGATCGCCTGCATGCTCGGCCCAGGCCGGTCTGCCGAGCGGTCGGCAGGAGGGAGAGCAGCGATGACGGCGTCGAGGGACGACTACCGGGCCGCGGCCAAGGCGACCTACGCCGAGTGGAAGGCCGCCTTCCTGGACGAGCCGAAGGTGTTCTTCTGGCGCTCTGGCCACGCCTTCGACAGCGCGCTCGACTACTTCCTCGAGGTCGACGCCGGCGACGCCCAGGCCTTCGCCGAGCGCGCCGTCGCGAAGTACCGGGAGGGCGGCGGCGCCTGGTACGACGATTTCGGCTGGTGGGGCATCGCCGGCGAGCGCGCCGCATTGTCGAACCTCTTCGACGGCCACGACGCCACCTTCCGCGAGATCGCCCGCGAGTGCTGGGACAAGATGGCGGGCTATGCGCCCTTCGGCTGGGCCAAGGCCGACCAGAAGCGCTTCGCCGACTATCGCCCGCTGTTCGACGGCGGCGTCTGGAACCATTGGATCGACGAAGCCTGCAATCCCGGCCCGACGGCGCGCGACGGCCTGTGCGGCCGGCAGAACACCGTCACCAACGCGCTCTTCCTGACGCTCGGTCAGCGCCTCCACCTCGACCCGGCGTTCCGCGACCCCGCCATCTGGTCCCTGGCCGAGAAGGAGTACGGCTTCCTCACGAGCTGGTTCGGTCTCCCCGATGCCCGGCTCGCCCTGCTCTACGCCTATGGCGGACCGCCGGTCGAGCGCGCCGTGGTGCGCGAGCGTGTCGGCACCTTCGGCCCGGCCGCCGGCAAGGTCACCGACGCCGCCTACCGGCCGGACCTGGCCTGGGCCGGCGACCAGGGTCTGGTCCTGGGCGCTCTCGTGGCGCGCATGCGCAACCTCGGCGAAGCCTCGCCGGAGTATGCGGCGATGCTGCGGCTCGCCAGGCGTCTGATCGCCGGCACCCAGGACTATCTGGTCGAGGCCGACAGCGGCCTCCTGAAGCCCTGGACGCCGGAGCCCGCGCCGGGCGGCGACGACGACGACTACTGGACCGGGCCGGCCGTCTACCTGCGCTACCTGCTCAACGCCTATCGCGAGAATGCCAGCCTCGAGGCGGATCTGCAGAACCCGGCGATCCGGGCGTTCGTGGAGAAGAACGCCCGCGCGGTGATCGAGAATCCGCAGCGGCGGCAGTCGGGCGACACGCTGGTCAACCGGACGAACGACTTGGCCTTTCTGGTCGCCGCGGTCGCCATGCTGCCCTGAAGGGGGAGGGGGGCGGCCGACCTTTCCGGATCAGCCGGCCAGCCGCCGGATCGCATGGCCGAGCAGCTCGGTCCCCGTGGCGACGTCGGCCCAGTCGGTCCACTCCTCGGGGGCGTGGCTGACGCCGCCGCGCGAGGGCACGAAGATCAGTGCCGCCGGGCAGACGGCGGCCAGGGTCTGGGCATCGTGGCCGGCCCCGCTCGGCATCCTCAGCGCCGGCCGGCCCAGCGCCGCGGCCTCCTCCTCGAGCACGGCGATCAGCCCGGGATCGCAGGCGGTCGGCGCCAGGCGGCCGTTGTCGGCGACCTCGAGGGCCAGGCCGTGAGCCGCCGCCGACTCCTCCAGCGCCGTCCGGCAGGCCTCGGCGAGGCGGTCCATCACCGCGCCGTCCAGATCGCGCACGACCAGCGAGAACTCGGCGGCGCCCGGGATGGTGTGGGGATAGCCGGGCTGCAGCTCGACGCGGCCGACGGTGATCCGGCTCTCGGGCCCGCCGACGCGCGCGATCAGCTCCGGGATGCCGGCGGCGAAGTGCGCCAGCCCGGCGAAGGCGTCGGCGCGCAGCGCCATCGGCGTGGTGCCGGAGTGGTTGGCCCGGCCGACCAGGCGGACCGTCCAGTTGAAGACGCCGGAGATGCCTTCGACGATGCCGAGCGGCAGGCCGCGCGCCTCGAGCAGCGGGCCCTGCTCGACGTGCAGCTCCAGGAAGGCGGCGATCGAGCCGGCGGGCCGCGCCGCCGCGAGCGCCCCCTCCAGGGTCAGGCCGTTGGTCCTGAGGCAGTCGAGCAGCCGCTCGCCGGCGTCGCTGACCGCGGCCTCCAGCCAACCTGCGGTCAGCTGTCCCGCCAGGGCCTGGGAGCCGAGCATGCCGCCGAAGCGGCCCTCCTCCTCGGCCGTGCCGACGACCTCGATCGGCCGCGCCGGCTCGAAGCCGGCCTCCTTCAGCGCCCGCACGCATTCGAGCGCGGCGCAGGCGCCGAGCGCGCCGTCGAACAGGCCGCCCTCGGGCACGGTGTCGAGGTGCGAGCCGCTCATCACCCGGGCGCCGTCACCGGCCTCCCACAGGCCGCAGACGTTGCCGGCGCCGTCGATCCGGGCGGCGAGCCCGGCCTCCGCGAGGCGCTCGAGGAACCACGCGCGCCCGGCCATGTCGGCGGGCGAGAAGCTGGTGCGGTTGATGCCCGGCCGCGCCGATCGGCCGATGTCCGCCAGCGTCTCCAGATCCCCGCGCAGACGTTCCAGGTCGATGCGCAACGTCGTCCTCCCCGCCCTGTCGTTCGGGCCTCGTCCCTGCCGCAGCGCCATTCCTGCGTGAGCGGCGCCGGCACCCCGCATAGCCTAGTCGGTAAATTTATAGGGATAAATAGGTGTACAGCATTTATTGATGCGTATTAAGCTTCCCGGGTGGCTTCGGGAGAGCCACGGCCGGTGACGGCAACCGGAAGACCGGGCCGGCACCGCGAGACCGGGAACGCAAACCCAATCCGGGAAAGCAAACCCAATCCGGGAAGCAGACAGGGAGCAGCTCGATGAAGCGCATGGCAGGCGCCCTCAAGGGCGCGTTGACGGGTGGCGCGCTGGCCACGGCCCTTCTGGCCGCCGGGGCGCCGGCGAGCGGCCTGGTCGGCGAGGCGGCGGCACAGACGCCGCCGGGCGTGCTGATCGTCGGTCAGATCGCCGAGCCGAAGTCGCTCGACCCGCAGGCGGTGACCGCGGTCAACGACTTCCGGATCCTGATGAACCTCTACGACGGGCTGGTCCGCTACAAGGACGGCACGCTGCAGGTCGAGCCGGCGCTCGCGGAATCCTGGACGATCAGCGACGACGGCAAGACCTACACCTTCCAGCTGCGCGAGGGCGTCGCGTTCCACGACGGCACGCCCTTCGACGCCGAGGCCGTGGTCTTCGCCTTCGAGCGCATGCTCAACGAGGACCACCCCTATTACGACACCGGGCCCTTCCCGCTGTCGTTCTTCTTCTCCGCGGTCGAGAGCGTGACCGCCCAGGACGCGCAGACCGTGGTGTTCCAGCTCAAGGAGCCCTACGCGCCCTTCCTGTCGAACCTGGCCTACCCGACCGGCCTGATCCCCTCGCCGACGGCGATCAAGGAGCAGGGCGAGGACTTCGGGCGCAACCCGGTCGGCACCGGCGCCTTCAAGTTCGAGGAGTGGGACAGCAACACCAAGGTCGTGGCCAGCGCCAACGCCGACTACTGGGGCGGCGCGCCGGACCTGAAGGCCGTGGTGTTCCGGCCGATCACCGACGCCAACACGCGGGTCGCCGAGATGCTCTCGGGCGGCATCGACGTCATGGTCGAGGTACCGCCGGACAACGTCGCGACCTTCGCCGAGGACGCCGGCTTCACGGTCCACGAGCAGGCCGGGCCGCACCTCTGGTTCCTGATCCTCAACGCCAAGGAGGGGCCCTTCGCCGACAAGCGGGTGCGCCAGGCGGCAAACTACGCGATCGACAAGCAGGCGCTGGTCGAGAACGTCCTGCAGGGCACCGCCGAGGTCGCCGCCGGCCCGACGCCGCCGGCCTTCTCCTGGGCCTACAACGAAGCGCTGGAGCCCTACCCGCACGACCCGGAGAAGGCGCGCGCGCTGCTGAAGGAGGCCGGGGCCGAGGGCGCCGAGCTGACCTTCTACGTCACCCAGGGCGGCTCGGGCATGCTCGACCCCGTGCCGATGGGGGCCGCGATCCAGGCCGACCTCGCCGAGGTCGGGCTCGAGGTCGCGATCGAGACCTACGAGTGGAACACCTTCCTCGGCAAGGTGAACCCGGGCCTCGAAGGCAAGGCCGACATGGCCGAGATGGCCTGGATGACCAACGACCCCGACACCCTGCCCTACCTGGCGCTGCGCAGCGACGCCATGCCCGACCAGGGCGGCTTCAACTCGGGCTACTACTCGAACCCCGAGGTCGACCAGCTGCTCGAGCAGGCGCGCCGCGCCACCGACCAGGCCGAGCGGGCGCGGCTCTACAAGCAGATGCAGGAAATCGTCCGCGAGGACGCGCCCTGGGTCTTCGTCGCCAACTGGAAGCAGAACGCCGTGACCAGCGAGCGCGTCGAGGGCTTCACCCTGCAGCCCTCCTTCTTCCTGCTGCTGCACGAGGTCGGCAAGTCGTGAGGCGGGCCGCTCCCCTGCCCCCTCTGCGCTCCTCCGGGGGGCAGAGGGCCGGGGAGAGGCGGGGCTTCCGGCCGCTATGACCGACGTGGCGCTTTCCCGCTCCGCCGGTGCTTTCCCTCTCCGCCCCTCTGGGGGGGAGAGGGTCAGGGAGAGGTGGGGGTTGCGACCGAACGGCGAACGCCAGGGCCGCCGCGAGGGCGGGGATCCCCCACCTCTCCCTGCCCTCTCCGCCCCCGGGGGCGGAGAGGGAATGTGCGCCGACGCGCCCGCCGCGGCGGACTGACCCGGCCATGCTCTACGTCGCCAAGCGCCTGCTCGCGATGATCCCGATCCTGCTCGGGCTGACGGTCGTCGTGTTCGGCATGATGGCGCTGATCCCCGGCGACCCGGCGACCGCGATCCTCGGCTCCTACGCGACGCCGGAGAACGTCGAGCGGCTGAACCGCCAGCTCGGCCTGGACCGGCCGCTCTGGGAGCAGTACCTGGTCTGGCTGGGCAACATCCTGGAGGGCGACTTCGGCCGCTCCTACTCGCTCAACCGGCCGGTCATCGACGAGGTGCTGGAGCGCTTCTCCGCGACGCTTCTGCTGGCCGGCGCGGCGCTGCTGCTCTGCTCGGTGCTCGGCCTGCTCGCCGGCGCCGTCTCGGCGGTGCGGCAGTTCGGCTGGGCCGACCGCACGATCACCTTCCTGGTGCTGATCGGCATCTCCCTGCCCTCCTTCTGGCTCGGCCTGCTGCTGATCCTGCTGTTCGCCGTCGAGCTGCAGTGGCTGCCGGCCAGCGGCATGGTGGCGATCTACGGCGGCGGCGGGCCGCTCGACATCCTGACCCACCTGATCCTGCCGGCCTGCACCCTGGCGGTGGTCGCGACCGGCGTGATCGCGCGCCTGACCCGCGCCTCGATGCTCGAGGTGCTGCGCCAGGACTACATCCGCACGGCGCGCGCCAAGGGCCTGTCGGAGCGCCGCGTGATCTACCGCCACGCCTTCACCGCCGCGCTGGTCACGGTGATCCCGGTGATCGGCATCCAGGCCGGCTTCGTGCTCGGCGGCGCGGTCTACATCGAGACGGTGTTCCAGTGGCCCGGCATCGGCGCCATGCTGGTCAAGGCGATCTCGACCCGCGACCTGCTGCTGGTCCAGGGCGGCGTCCTGGTGGTCGCGGCCAGCTACGTGCTGTTCAACCTCGCCGCCGACCTGCTGCAGTCGGCGCTCGACCCGAGGCTCAAGGGATGAGCGCCCGCGCCGCCCGCCGCGACCGGCCGGACCAGGGCCGCCCCAGCCCCTGGGCCCTGCTGCTCAACAACCGCCTGGCGGCGGCCGGGCTGGTGATCCTGTCGGCGGTCGTGCTGCTGGCCCTGGCGGCGCCGCTGCTGCCGCTGCAGCCGCCAGACGTCACCGAGCCGGCCGAGCGCCTCAAGCGGCCGCTCGCGGAGGGCCACCTGCTGGGCACCGACGACCTGGGCCGGGACCTGCTGTCGCGGCTGCTCTGGGGCACCCGGGTCAGCCTCGCGGTCGGCCTCTCGGCGACGCTGATCGCCGCCTTCTTCGGTTCGCTGATCGGCCTGGTCGCGGGCTACGCCGGCGGGCGCACCGACTCGCTGCTGATGCGCGGCATCGACCTGGTCATGGCCTTTCCCTACATCCTGCTGGCGCTGGCCATCGTGGCGGTGCTCGGCCCCGGGCTGCTCAACGCGCTCTACGCCATCGCGGTGGTCAACATCCCCTTCTTCGCGCGCAACATCCGCGGCGTGACCCTGGGCCTGGCGCGCCGCGAGTTCGTCGACGCCGCGCGCCTCTCGGGCAAGAGCCACCTGCTGATCGTGGTCACCGAGATCCTGCCCAACGTGCTGCCGGTCATCGTCATCACCATGTCGACGACGCTCGGCTGGATGATCCTGGAAACCGCGGGCCTGTCCTTCCTCGGCCTCGGCGCCCAGCCGCCGCAGGCCGACCTCGGCTCGATGCTCGGCGAGGGCCGCAAGCTGCTGTTCACCGCGCCCCACGTCTCGGTGATCCCGGGCCTGATGATCTTCCTGGTGGTGATGTCGATCAATCTCCTGGGCGACGGCATCCGCGACGTGCTCGACCCGCGGCTGAAGTCCGGCGCCCTGGCCCGCCCCTCGGCGCGCACCGAGGTGCGCCGCGAGCGCGTGCCGCCCGAGCCCGAGGCCGATCCCGGCCGGGTCGTCTCGGTCGCCGGGCTGGAGACGCAGTTCCGCATCGGCCGCGAGGTCTATCGCGCGGTCGGCGGCGTCGACTTCCGCCTCGCCTCGGGCGAGTGCCTCGGCCTGGTCGGCGAGTCCGGCTCCGGCAAGTCGGTGACCGCGCTGTCGCTGGCCGGCCTGGTGCCGAGCCCGCCGGGGCGCATCGTCGGCGGGCGCGTCGACTTCGAGGGCCGCGACCTGCTCGCCGCCTCCGACGCCGAGATCCGCTCCTTGCGCGGCGGCAAGCTGGCCCACGTCTTCCAGGACCCGCTGGCGACCCTGCACCCGCTGTTCACCGTCGGCGACCAGCTGGTCGAGGCGATCCGCGCGCACCAGCCGCTGAGCCGCGCCGAGGCCCGAGAGCGCGCCCACGCGCTGCTCGGCCAGGTGCGCATCCCCAACCCGGCGGCGCGCGCCGAGGCCTACCCGCACGAGCTGTCGGGCGGCATGCGCCAGCGCGTTTCGATCGCCATGGCGCTGGCCAACGACGCCAGCCTGCTGATCGCCGACGAGCCGACCACCGCACTCGACGTCACGGTGCAGGCCCAGGTGCTGAAGCTGCTCGACGGCCTGCGCGCCGAGCGCGACACCGCGGTGCTGTTCATCACCCACGACTTCGGCGTGGTCTCGGAGCTGTGCGACCGCATCGCCGTGATGTACGCCGGGCGCATCGTCGAGACCGGCGAGACCCAGGCGGTCATGGCGGCACCCGCGCATCCCTACACGCGCATGCTGATCGACTGCGTGCCGGTGCTCGGCCAGCCCGGCCGCCGGCTCGACGCCATCCCCGGCCTGCCGCCGCCGGTCAACCGCCTGCCCGAGGGCTGCGCCTTCGCCGAGCGCTGCCCGCGCGCCCAGGACGACTGCCGGGCCGGCGAGGTGCCGCTCGAGCCCCTCGCCGCAGGCGTGGCCGACGGCCGCGCGGTGCGCTGCCTGCACCCGATCGTCGAAGACGAGAAGAAGGAGCCGGCCGAGTGAGCGCCGCAGCCGAGCCGATCATCGAGGTGCGCGACCTGGAGCGCCGCTTCGGCGGCGGCCGCGACCTGCTGGGCCGGCCGAAGCCGGCGGTCCACGCCGTGCAGGGCCTGAGCTTCGACCTGCTGAAGGGCGAGACCCTGGGCATCGTCGGCGAGTCGGGCTGCGGCAAGTCGACCCTGGCGCGCCTGCTGGTCGGCCTCGACCGGCCGAGCGCCGGCACCATCCGCCTGGAGGGCCGCGACGTCACCGCCCTCGCCGGCCGCGACCCGCGCGCCCTGGCGCGCGTCGTGCAGTACGTCTTCCAGGATCCCGTCTCCTCGCTCAATCCGCGCAAGACGATCCGGGCGATCCTGGAGGCACCGATGGTCCACCTGCTCGGCCTCGACCAGGCCGCCCGGCGGCAGCGGCTCGACGAGCTGATGGACGCGGTGCGCCTGCGCAGCGAGTTCCTGGAACGCTATCCCCACGAGTTCTCCGGCGGCCAGGCGCAGCGCATCGGCATCGCCCGCGCGCTCGCCGCCGATGCGCGCGTCATCGTGCTCGACGAGCCGGTCTCGGCGCTCGACGTCTCGGTGCAGGCGCAGGTGCTCAACCTGCTCGACGACCTGAAGCAACGCTTCGGCCTGACCTACCTGTTCATCAGCCACGACCTCTCGGTGATCGAGAGCGTCAGCGACCGCATCGCCGTACTCTACTTCGGCCGTCTCGCCGAGTTCGCCGGGCGCGAGGCGCTGTTCGCCGAGCCGCGCCACCCCTACACCCGGCTGCTGCTCGGCTCGGCGCCGGTGCCCGGCCGGCGCAGCGTGAGCGCCGAGGAAGAGCTTGCCGAGCTGCCCGATCCGCTGAATCCTCCACCCGGCTGCGCCTTCGCGCCGCGCTGCCCGCGCGCGCAGGAGGACTGCCGCCAGCGGGTGCCGCAGCCGCAGGACGGCGCGGTGCCGGGCAGCGGCCACCAGGCGGCCTGCCTGCATCCGGCGAGCGGGCCCCTGGCCGGCGCCGAGGCGGCAGCGCGGGCATGACGGGGCCGGGATGACGAGGAGCGACCGCCCCATGGGCCTGCAGGAAGAGCAAGCGGAGGGATCCCAGGGCCCGGTCTCCGGCGCCGCGGCCCGGCCGGCAGGCGAGGCGCCCGCCGCCCCGGCGCGCCGGCTCAAGCGCACCGACGCCATCGCCGAGGCGATCAAGGACTGGATCGTGCTCAACCAGCTGCAGCCGGGCGACCGCCTGCCTCAGGAAAAGGCGCTGATCGAGCAGTTCAAGGCCTCCAAGGGCACGATCCGCGAGGCGCTCAAGGCGCTGGAGACCCAGGGCCTGATCCGCAGCCGCACCGGGCCGGGCGGCGGCGCCTTCGTCGCCGAGCTGAGCGGCGAGCGGGCGATGGAGCTGCTGGCCAACTACTTCTTCTTCCGCCAGCCCTCGATCCGCGACATCTACGCCCTGCGCAAGCGCCTGGAACCCGACCTCGCGGCCTCGCTGGCCGGGCGCCTCGGCGCGGCCGACTTCCGCCGGCTGGAAGAGACCATGCGGCTCTACGACCACCCGCCGGCGACGACCGGCGAGGAGTACGAGCAGCGCCTGGCCGAGCTGGAGTTCCACTCGATCCTGGCCGAGCTCTGCCCGAACCCGGCGCTCGGCTTCATCTGCCGCTTCCTGCAGACGCTGCTGCGCAACCTGACGATCTGCCGGCGCATCTACGACATCCCCAACCCGGAGCTGCGCGACGCCGGCCTCAGCTATCAGATCCGCCTGCTGCGCGCCCTCAAGGCGGGGCGCGCCGAAGAGGCCAGCGCCATCATGTACGAGCACATGTGCGCCGCCGAGCGCTACATGGAGTCCTGCGAGGCGGAGTTCCGCGCCGGCTTCCTGAAGCTGTAGCGATGCGGTCGCGACGCCCGACGGCCTACTGGCGGAACTCGGTGGCGACCAGGATCTGGGAGACGGTCTCGCCGTCTTCCGAGAGCGGCAGCAGCAGGTCGAAGAACTGCTTCACCCGCCGCTCCGGGCCCGCGTAGGGCGCCCGTCCGAAGCGCGGGATGCCGGTCTCCACGACCTTCTGCAAGCCCTTCCAGAGGTGCGAGCCCGGCCCCTTGCCCTCGAGCTCGCGGAAGCTGCGGCCGCGCCGGCCGCGGTGCATGTTCTCGCGGATTCCCTCGCCGATCAGGCGGTAGCGGAAGTCCAGCGGATCGCGCAGCACGTCGATCAGCATCAGGTGCGGCAGCAGCCGGGGAATCTCGATCGGGTCGATCGCCGTGCGCCGCGGAATCTCGGTGCTTTCGCGCTTGCCGAGCCAGTAGGCGAAGGCCTCGTCGAGGATCGGCGAGGGCGCCTTCGGCAGGTTGCTGGCGGTCAGGAAGCGATGCGCCTGGGCCTCGTCGCCGGCGGGCAGGCCGTGCACGCGGACGACCGACAGGATGTAGGCGACGCGACCGCCCTGGTCGTGGAGCGGCACGGCGCAGACGGAGTAGCTCTTGTAGGGATAGAGCCCCCAGTCGAGCGGCCCGCTCGAGGTGTAGGGCAGGTTCCTGTCCAGGCAGAACTCCATGCGTGCCTGGGTGGGGGCGCTGCCGGGCAGCTCGTCGATGAAGCGGCCCATATGGTTGACCCCGGCCAGCTCGATCACCTGCTGGCCGACGATCCGGACCTCGAAGCGCCGCGCCTCGCCATGCACGCGCACCAGATAGATGAGCGGCACCAGCGAGGGCGGCAGCTCGGTCACGTCGAAAGCGGCGTAGTGGAAACGCCCGGCGGCGTCGCGGTTGCTCAGCCAATAGTCGTACAGCGCCCGCTGCGCAGGATCCGTGGCCTGGCTCGGATCGCTGAGATTGAGCGCGGGAATCAGGCCCTGCGCCGGCTGCTGGGCGTCGCTCTGCTGGTCGTCCAAGATCATTGTTCCGTCGGGCCGCCGCGCGCCGGGCCCGATCGCGGCGCGCTTCGCTAGAGCTGGGTCGGTGGCAGGCTTTGGCAAGCGGCCGGGGCTGCAGGCTCGCACCCTACCCGGTCTTTCCTTGCCGAAAGCCTAAGAGCGCCGGCCCCTCTGCCGGCGGCGCCCGGATAACCAATGGCTAACACCTCTCGGCTAGGCTGCCCGTGCCGCGCCCGGCGAGGCGCGGCGTCCTCCCGTCCGTCGGGGCCAGCAGCTGCGAAGGGTTGAGCATGGCCAAAGGCGTCTCCGCCAGGAATCCGTCCGGCAATCCCTCCGGCAATCCGTCCGGGAGCCGCAGGCTCGAGGAGGCCAACCGCGTGTCTCGGCTGGCGCTGGACTCGCTGGAGCAGGCGGGCCTGCCGGCCGATCCGACGAACTACGCCGTCTGGTACGCCTACCACGCCGGCCGCCGGCCCGAGCTGACCCGAGCCATCGACAGCCTGATCGAGAAGGGCGAACGCTTCACCCCGGCGCGCAGCGAGGAGCTGTTCTCGACCTTCTTCAGCGCCGATGCCCAGGGCGCCGTGTTCGGCGACGCCGGCATCAAGCTGGAGAGCGCGATGCAGCGCATCCTCGAGCTGGTCAGCGACGCCAGCGGCAACGCCGAGCGCTACGGCGAGCAGCTCGAGACCTTCAGCGGCGCGATCGAGAAGGTTGGCGAGCGGGTCGACCGCGAGAGCGCCAAGCGCGACAGCGCGGCCAACCGGGAGCTGGCCGAGCTGGTCCGCGGCATCGTCGAGCAGACCCAGGGCATGCTGAGCCGCTCGCGCGCCCTCGAGGCCCAGCTCGCCGAGAGCTCCGAGCAGCTCGACGAGCTGCGCAGCACCCTGCAGGAAGTGCGCATCGAGGCGACGACCGACGGCCTGACCGGCCTCGCCAACCGCAAGCAGTTCGATCTCAGCCTGAAGCTCGGCGCCAGGGCCGCGGAGGAGAGCGGCCAGCCGCTCAGCCTGCTGCTGACCGACGTCGACCACTTCAAGCGTTTCAACGACAGCTTCGGCCACCGCATCGGCGACCAGGTGCTGAAGACCCTGGCGCACATCCTCAAGACCGGCGTGCGCGAGGGCCACACCCCGGCGCGCTACGGCGGCGAGGAGTTCGCGGTGGTGTTGCCGGAAACCGACCTCGACGCCGCCATGCTGATCGCCGACCGGCTGCGTCACGCGCTCGCCGGCAAGCGCCTGACCAATCGCTCGACCGGCGCCGACTACGGCACCATCACGATCTCGGTCGGCGTCGCCAAGTACCGCCCCGGCGAGTCGCTCGACGAGCTGATCGCGCGCGCCGACACGGCGCTCTACAAGGCCAAGGGCGCCGGCCGGAACTGCGTCGTCGACGAGCGCGCCCAGACCCGCCGCGGCGAGCCGGTCGCGGCCGCCGCCGGCTAACGGTCGGCGCCAGGGCTCCCGGAGGCCTGGCCGCCCGTCCCGTCCGTCCCCACCTGCCGGGCATGGCTGAGCCGCCCGTCACCGTCTTCGGCGGCACCGGCTTCCTCGGCCGCCGCATCGTCCGCCGGCTGCTGCAGCAGGGGTGCCGGACGCGCGTCGCGGTGCGCCGCCCCGAGGTCGCGGTGCGGCTGTTCGACGCCGATCCGAACCTCGAGACGCTGGCCGTCGACATCCGGGATCCCGAGCCGGTGCGCCGAGCCCTTGCGGGCGCCGGGGCTGCGATCAACGCCGTCAGCCTCTATCGGGAGCGCCGCGGCCTCGACTTCGAATCGCTCCACGTCGAGGCCGCGGGCCGCCTCGCCGAGCTGGCGCGCGACGGCGGGCTCAGCCGCCTCGTGCAGCTGTCCGGCATCGGCGCCGACCCGGCGGCCGACGACGCCTACCTGCGCAGCCGCGGCCGGGGCGAGGCGGCGGTGCGCGCGGGCTTTCCGACGGCGACGCTCCTGCGCCCCTCCGCATTGGTCGGCGAGGGCGACGCGCTGATCGGCGGCCTGGCGTCCCTGGTTCGCCGCCTGCCGGTCGTCCCGCTGTTCGGTCGCGGCGAGACGCGCCTGCAGCCGGCATGGGTCGACGACGTCGCCGGCGCCGCCGTCCGGGCGGCGCGCCAGCCGACCCCCAGCCTGGAACTCGGCGGCGCCGAGGTCTGGCGCTACCGGGAGCTGGTCGAGGCGGTCGCGGATCGGCTCGGCCGCCATCCACGGCTGCTGCCCGTGCCCTTCGCGCTCTGGGAGCTGCTGGCGCGCGGCGCCGAGCGGCTGCCCGGCGCGCCGCTGACGCGCCACCAGGTCGCGCTGCTGCGCCGGGACAACCTGCCGGGCGGTGCGTGGCCCGGCTTCGAAGCGGTCGGGATCCGGCCGCGCGGCCTCTCCTGCCTGCTGCCCGAGCTGCTCGCCGCGAAGCCAGGGGGCCGCGACGAGCCGGCCGGCTGACAAGGCGCGGCCGCCTCGCCAGAATGCGCGCCATGACGACGCCACCGCCCTACCTGCCCTTCACCGCCGGCCCCTATCGCATGACCATGGGCCTGCTGGCCCTGAAGCCGCGCGACTGGATCGAGATCGATGCCGAGTACGAGGCCTACCTCGCCGAGAAGCGCCGGCTGCTCGACGAGCGCCGTGACGAGGTCTTCGCCGCCCTGCCCGGCTCGGAGGCCGCCTCGCGCGAGCTGCGCGACAGCCTCGCCGGCTTCCTCGCCGAGCGCTTCCCGGAGCGCTTCGCCCTGGAAGGGCGGCGGCTGCACCGGCTGAGCGACCGTGCGACCTGGGAGCTCGACGAGGACGGCGAGCACCCGCTGGCCCAGGCCGGGCTGTGGGTCCAGGAGGACTTCTGCATCATGGAATCGCCGGAAGCCGGGGCGCCCTACGCTCTGACCGCCGCGACCCTGGCCTTTCCCTCGCGCTGGCGCCTCGCCGACAAGCTCGGCCGGCCGATGCAGGCGATCCACGAGCCGGTGCCCGGCTACGGCGAGCGGCTCGGCCGGCCGGTCGACCGCTTCTTCCAGAAGCTGACGCCGGAAAAGCCGGTCTGGCGGGTCAACTGGTCGCTGGTCGACGAGCCGACGCTGTTCCTGCCCGAGGGCCACGGGCAGCGCGAACGCGACCCCTCGATCACCGCGGAGAACGCCGGCGAGCGGGTCTGGCTGCGCACCGAGCGCCAGACCCTGCGGCGCCTGCCGGAGAGCGGCGCCATCGTGTTCGGCATCCGCACCTACCGCCACCCGCTCTCGAGCCTGGCGGCGGCGCCGGAAGCCGCCGGCAACCTGGCGCGCTGGCTGGGCGAGCTGCCCGACGACTTCGCCGGCTACAAGTCCCTGCCGGTGTTCGGAGCGGCCGTCCGCGACTACCTGTCGGGGCTCGAGGGAGCGGGCACCGCTACGCAGCGTTGAGGCATCCGGTTCCACCGGATTTGTCGTTTTCTGGGGATAACTCGCGGGAAAAGTAAACGAACTGTGGAAGACTGGCGGCCTGCGACAACTGCCGCTTGCTCCCGGCCGCGGCGGCGATCCGGGGCCAGAGCGCCAGTCAGCGGGCCGCGGCCTCGGCGGCCGCGCGCTCCTCGGCGCTCAGCAGCCCGGCGACCTCGGGCGCCAGGGCGGCGGCCTCGGCGACGCCGGCCGCCTCGGCGCGCAGCAGCCAGCGGTAGGCCGCGGCACCGTCCGGCGGCGTCTCGCGCAGGGCGAGCAGCCCCCGATTCAGCGCGGCGCGGGCGATGCCGCCCTCGAAGGCCGCCTCGTAGAAGCGGGCCGCCGCCTCGAGGTCGGGCTCGATGCCGCGCCCGGCCTCGTAGAGCACCGCCAGGTTGTAGGCCGCCTGGGCGATGCCGGCTTCGGCCGCCGCACGGTACCAGCGCGCCGCCTCGGCCTCGTCGCCGCCGGGACGCTCGCTGAGCAGGACGCCGAGCCGGAACTGCGCCGCCGGCTGGCCGTTCTCGGCGGCCCGGCGGTACCAGCGCCTGGCCGCCTCGAGGTCGACCGGCGTGCCGATGCCGCGCTCGTGCATGGCGCCGGCGATCGCCTGGGCCTCGGCGTCGCCGCGCTCGCCGCGGTTCTCGTACCAGTCGACGCCGAGCCGCTCGTTCCAGGGCAGCAGCTCCCAGAGCGGATCGCGGGCGATGCCCGGCTGCGCCTGCAGGCAGAGCAGCAGCAGCGCCAGCGCGCCGGTCAGCCAGCGACTGGTCAAGGCCGTCGATGATCGCGAAGAAGCGGAGCGGCGCCTTCCGGCCGCCGTTCCCTGGCGCAGAATCGCACTGGAACCCCCATGCCCACCACAGCGCCTTATGCCCTAAGCGGCGCTTCTGTGACAAGACGGGGGCGAGAGCGCGCCGACCCGGCCGGGCCGGCGCGCCGCACTGCCGGTCAGCGAGGCCCCTCGGCGGGTCCGGTCAGCGGCGGACGTCGATCACCGTGCGGCCGCGCACGCCGCCGGCCAGGATCGAGTCGGCGAGCGCCGGCAGGTCGCCGAGGCCGGCCTCCTCGGTCATGGCGTCGAGCTTGTCCATCGGCAGGTCGCTCAGCAGCCGGTTCCAGGCCTCGATCCGGTCGTCGTAGGGGCGCATCACCGAATCGATGCCGAGCAGGTTTACCCCCCGCAGCAGGAACGGCAGCACCGTGGTCTCCAGCGCGTTGCCGCCGGCCAGCCCGACCGCCGCGACCGAGCGGCCGTAGGCCATCTGGGTCAGCACGCGGGCCAGGGTCGTGCCGCCGACCGCGTCGATGCAGGCCGCCCAGCGCTCCTTGTCGAGCGGCCGGCTCGGCGGCTCGGCGAGCTCGCCGCGCTCGACGATCTCCGTCGCGCCGAGATCGCGCAGGTAGTCGTGGGTCTGCGCCCGCCCCGTCGAGGCGGCGACGCGGTAGCCGAGCCGGGCCAGAACGGCCACCGCGACCGAGCCGACGCCGCCGGCCGCGCCGGTGACGAGCACCGGCCGCTCCTCGCCCGCCTCCAGGCCGTGGCGCTCCAGCTCGAGCACCGCCAGCATCGCGGTGAAACCGGCGGTGCCGATCGCCATGGCGCGCTTGGCGCTCAGGCCTTCGGGCAGCGGCACCAGCCAGTCGGCCTTGACCCTGGCCTTCTCGGCGTAGCCGCCCCAGTGCATCTCGCCGACGCGCCAGCCGGTCAGCACGACCTTGTCGCCGGCCCGGTAGCGCGGGTCGTCGCTCTGCTCGACCGTGCCGGCGAAGTCGACGCCGGGCACGTGGGGGTAGCTGCGCACCAGCCGGCCGATGCCCTTGAGGATCATGCCGTCCTTGTAGTTGAGCGTCGAATAGTCGACGGCGACCGTGACATTCCCCTCGGGCAGCCGGGACTCCTCCAGCTCGACCAGCTTGCCGGCGACCTTGCCGTCGCTCTCCTCCAGCAGATGGGCGCGAAAGCTCATGCCTCGTCCTCCCCTTCGTCGCCGTCCTCGGGAATCCATTCCTGGAGCACCAGCTCCAGAGTCATGCAGATCGGGTTGGCGCCGCGCACGAAGCGGCCGCCGTAGACCCCGGCGTCGGGGTCGGAGACCGTGCCCTGCAGGTAGGCGTGCGGGCGCCCCTGCCGGTCCGGCCGCAGCTCGCCGCCCAGGGTCAGGATCTCGATGCCCGGCCCCTCGACCGTGGTGACGCCGGCGCCCTCCCCCGCCCCGAAGCCGAGGGCGGCATCGACCAGCGAGCCGACCGCGGCGCGCACCGTGGCGTAGGCGAGACCGGCCTCCTCGGCCGCCGCCTCGACGCCCTCCACGAGGTCCTGATTCGGCTTCAGGCGGATCGCGACCAGACGCCCGGTCCGGCCGGGCTCGAACAGGATCTCGTCGCTCATGCACCCTCCACTCTCGGCTCGAACAGGGTGGCGCCGGTCTCCTCGTCCTGCGCCGCGGCGAAGCCCGCCCCGGCGAGGGCGACGACCTGGACGGCCAGGCCATCGGGCCCGACCCTGCAGCCGGCCGGCTCCAGGCGTCCGCCGGCGAGGACGCCGTCAGGCCCCACGACGAGGGCGTGGGCGTGCAGCCGCGGACCGCCGTCGAGGCCGCGCCCCAGGATCGCGCTGCCGCCGACCAGCGGGCAGGCGCCGTCCAGGCTGCGCCGCTCGCCCTCGTCCAGCAGCGGCCCCGCGCCCGCCTCGGCCGGCTCGCCGCAACGGTATTCGAAGCGCGCGAAGGCGCCGCCGAGCAGCTGGATCGCCGCCTGCTCGACGCCGCGCGCCGCCAGACGCCCGGCCAGGTCGCCGAGCAGGGCCCCTTCGGGCAGCAGGCAGCGCCACTCGCCGCCCGCGCGCGCCTCGGCGATCAGGCGGCGCGGCTGGAGCGGCCGTCCGGGATGCTTGAGAAGCCTCACCGCACCTCTCTTCGCGTGGCCGCCGCACCCGCCGCCGCGGGCGGGCGTGGGGCCCCTACTTCAAGGGCTCGAGGATCGAGACGTAGTTGGCGACGGCGGCCCCGCCCATGTTGAAGATGCCGCCCAGGCGCGCGTCGCGGACCTGCATGCCCTCGGCCTTGCCGGTCAGCTGCATCGAGGTCATGACGTGCATCGACACGCCGGTCGCGCCGATCGGGTGGCCCTTCGACTTGAGGCCGCCGGAAGGGTTTATCGGCAGCTTGCCGTCCTTCTTCGTCCAGCCCTCGAGCGCCGCCTTCGCGCCCTGGCCGCGCGGGGTCAGGCCCATCGCCTCGTACTCCAGCAGCTCGGCGATCGTGAAGCAGTCGTGGGTCTCGACGAAGGACAGGTCCGACAGGCCGGTGCCGGCCTCGGCATGGGCCCGCTTCCACGCCTGCTCGCAGCCCTCGAACAGCACGATGTCGCGCTTCGAGAGCGGCAGGTAGTCGTTGACCTGGACGGCGGCGCGGAACTTGACCGCCTTGTCCATCGAGGCCGCGGTCTCCTCGTCGGTCAGCACCAGCGCCGCGGCGCCGTCGGAGACCAGCGAGCAGTCCGTGCGCTTGAGGGGACCCGCGACGTAGGGGTTCTTGTCAGAGACGGTGCGGCAGAAGTCGTAGCCCAGGTCCTTGCGCATCTGCGCCCAGGGGTTCTCGACGCCGTTGGCGTGATTCTTGGCGGCGATCGCCGCCAGCGCGTCGGACTGGTCGCCGTGGCGCTGGAAGTACTGGTTGGCGATCACCCCGAAGACGCCGGCGAAGCCGCCCTCGATCTCGCTCTCCTCCTTCAGGTAGGAGGCCTTGAGCAGGGTCTTGCCGATCTCGGGCCCGGGCAGCGCGGTCATCTTCTCGACGCCGACGACCAGCACGAAGCGGCCCTTGCCCGCTGCGATCGTCTTGAGCCCCTGGTGGATCGCCGCCGAGCCGGTGGCGCAGGCGTTCTCGACCCGGGTCGCCGGCTTGAAGCGGAAGTCCGGGGAGGTCTGCAGCACCAGCGAGGCCGGAAAGCCCTGGGGCGAGAAGCCCTCGTTGTAGGTGCCGAGCACGATCTCGTCGATGTCCTTGGGATCGAGGCCGGCGTCGGTGACCGCCTGCAGGGCGACCTGGCCGATCAGCGATTCGACGTCGTCGTTCTCGTGCTTGCCGAAGGGCGTGTGGGCCCAACCGACGATGCAGGAGCTGGTCATGGCTTTCCTTCCCTCGCATGGCAGCGGCGCGAGCGCGCTGCGCGGCGCCCCGCCGGTTCGCTCCTGATATAGCGGTCCGGCCGGCCGCCCGCTACCGTTGCCCCTCATCCGACGGTGGAGCCCCTGCCATGACAGCGCGCGAATCCCACGCGGCCCTGCGCCCGGCGCGCCCCGAAGAAGCCGCCGCGCTGAGCGCGCTCTGCCTGCGTTCCAAGGCCGTCTGGGGTTACGACGCGGCCTTCCTGCAGGCCTGCCGGGGCGAGCTGACGCTCAGCGCGCCCGAGATCACGGCCGGCGGCGTCCTCGTCGCGGAGCGCGACGGGCGGGCCGCCGGCGTCGCGCGCCTCGGCGTCGCGCCCGGCGGCGAGGCGGAGATCCTGCTGCTCTTCGTCGAGCCCGCCCGGCTGGGCCACGGCATCGGGCGCCGGCTGTTCGCGGCGCTGGAGCGGATGGCGAAGGACGCCGGCTGCAGCCGTCTCGTCGCGGTCGCCGACCCGGGCGCCGAAGGCTTCTACCTGCGCATGGGCATGGAGCGGGCGGGCGAGGAGGCCTCCGGCTCGATCCCCGGCCGCCGGCTGCCGAAGCTCGAGAAACGGCTTTGAGGTAAAGCCCCCGCGAGGTCGGCGCGCGGAGGGCGGCGCCGGGAGGCTGGCGGACGGTCCGGCCTCAGAAGCCGACCGCGCGCCCCCTCGGCGAACCGGCGGCTTCCTCGTTCGGACGGGCAGGCTCGTCGCTCGCGCCCGGCTCGCGCGGCGCGGCCGGTTCGCCGCCGGCTCCGACCGCCCGGAACGGGACGCTGCCGGCCGGCACCGCCGGCGCGGCGAAGCACCCGGCAGCGAAGGCACCGAACTCGGCCTCGGCGCCCGCGCGCGTCCCGGCCGACGGTAGCCGGCGGCGCAGGTCCAGGGCGCGACGCTCGCGCCACAGCCGGCCCTCGAGGGGCCGAAGCCGCGATGCGCGTGCCAAGCGGCCGGCTGCACGGCGCCAGCAGTCGGCGACCTCGCCGACCAGCGCCTGGCGGGAGGCGAAACGCCGCCCGTCGAGGCCCTTCAACTCCGGATAGGGCGTGAAGAACAGCATCGCGCTGCCCAGCGATACGGCGAGGCCGGCGTGGCGGCCGCCGATCTCGATCGGGAGGGCGCTGACGTCGAGGAAATCACTCTTCTGACAAGCAAGCACCGGCGCCTCCCGCATCGCGTTGGCTCACCACCTGCCCACTGCAATCAATATATGCATGGCGACGACCTGCCGCCATTGCTCCAGATCAAGGCGGCGCCCCTCGGGCAAAAAAAGATCGGTCCCGCCCGTCAGCGCTGGCGCGCCCATCAACGCTGGTGCACGTAGCGCCCGGGCGCGGGCTCGAGGGGCGCGTAGCCCGCTTCCGGGCGGCCGAGCGGGGGCGGCGCCACCGGGGCGCCGGAGCGCTCGTCGAGCCAGGCGACATATTCCGGCCACCAGGAGCCCTGGCGCACCGGCGTCGCCAGGCGCCAGCGGTCGGGATCGACGTAGCGCTCGTGGTCGCGCACCCGCCCGACCTGGTAGATGCGCCGCGGGTGGCCGGGCGGCGTGACGATGCCGGCGTTGTGGCCGCCGCTGGTCAGCAGGAAGGTCAGCTCGGTGTCGGTGAGCAGCCGCAGCTTGTAGACCGAGCGCCAGGGCGCGACGTGGTCCTTGGCCGTGGCCACGGCGAAGATCGGCACCCGGATGTCGGTCAGCGCGACCGGGCGGCCCTCGACCTCGTACGTGCCGCGCGCCAGCCGGTTCTCCTCGAACAGCCGCTCCAGGTACTCGCTGTGCATGCGGTAGGGCATGCGCGTGGCGTCGGCGTTCCACGCCATCAGGTCGTTCGGCCTGCCGCGCTCGCCGCAGAAGTACTCGTGCAGCAGCCGCGACCAGAAGAGGTCGCGCGAACGCAGCATGGTGAAGGCCCCGGCCATCTGCCGGGTGTCCAGGAAGCCCTGGCTCCACATCAGGTCCTGCAGCCAGTCGACCTGCCCCTTGTCGATGAACAGCGTCAGCTCGCCGGCCTCGACGAAGTCGGTCTGCGCCGCCAGCAGGGTCAGCGAGGCGAGGCGCTCGTCGCCGTCGCGGGCCATCGCCGCGGCCGCGATCGACAGCAGCGTGCCGCCCAGACAGTAGCCGAGGGCATGGATCCGCGGCGCCGTGCCCGCCGCATCCCCGCAGATCGCCTCGACGGCGTCGAGCGCGGCCATGACGCCGAGCCGCCGGTAGTCCTCCATGCCGAGATCGCGGTCCTCGGCGTCGGGATTGCGCCAGGAGATGACGAAGACGCTGTAGCCGCGCTCGAGCAGGTAGCGGACCAGCGAGTTCTCCGGCGAGAGATCCAGGATGTAGTATTTCATGATCCAGGCCGGCACGAGCAGAACGGGCTCGGGGCGCACCTGCTCGCCGGCCGGCCGGTACTGGATCAGCTCGATCAGGCGATTGCGATAGACCACCTCGCCGGGCGTCGCCGCGACCTCGCGGCCCGGCCGGAAGGCCTCGGCCTCGAGCGGCGGCTGGCCGAGGACCTGGCGCTCCAGGTCGCGGGCCAGGTTCTCGGCGCCGCGCAGCAGGTTGAGCCCGCCCTCGCGCCGCGTCACCTCCTGCAGCACCGGGTTGGTCGCGGGATGGTTGGAGGGCGCGAGGACGTCGAGCGCCTGGCGCGCCATGAAGGAGACCATGGCCTCGTGGTGCGCCGAGACGCCGCGCACGCCGTGGGTCGCGTTGTGCCACCACTGCTCGGTCAGCAGGAAGCCCTCCACCAGCAGGTTGAAGGGCGTGTCGCGCCAGCGCGGGTCGCCGAAGCGCTTGTCGTGCGGCTGCGGCTCGATCAGCGGCGCCGGCCGCTCGCCGGCCAGCACCTGGCGGCTGTGGGCGGCAAAGGCGGTGCCCTGGGCCCAGGCCGCCTGCGCCAGGCTCGCCTGCTTGCCCGGCGACAGCGCCAGGTTGAGGCCCCAGTCGACCCAGGCCTGGGCCAGGGCGACCGGCGAAACCGCCGCCGTGAGGCGCGCGAGGGCGCCGCGGGTCATGCGGTCGACGCTCTCGGCGACGGCGTCCGCGGGGTAGTCGAGGCCCGCCGCCGGCGGCCGGAAGGCCTCTTCCCGGCAGGCCAGGGCCGCGGCCGGCAGCGGCGCCCCCTGCGCCGGGCCGCCGCCGGCAAGGGAGTCGCGGGTCCCGGGTTCGGTCGCCTCGGTCTCGGTCATCGTCGGTTCCGTCCGCTGGTGAGCGGCGGAACACTATGCCGGTGCCGTCGGCGGCGGCTTGAGCCAGCTCAAGCCGGCCGTGACATTCTCGCGACGGATCGCGTTCGGCGCCGGCGACCGCGCGGCTACTCCAGGGCCTCCAGCTCGTCGATCAGGCCTTCGATGACCGACAGGCCCTTGTGCCAGAAGGCCGGATCCGAGGCGTCGAGGCCGAAGGGCGCCAGCAGCTCGCCGTGCCGCTTGGTGCCGCCGGCGCGCAGCATCTCCAGGTACTTCTCGGCGAAGCCCTCCTCGGCCTCCTGGTAGACCGCGTAGAGCGAGTTCACCAGGCAGTCGCCGAAGGCGTAGGCGTAGACGTAGAAGGGCGCGTGGACGAAGTGCGGGATGTAGGCCCAGAAGACGCGGTAGTCCTCGTCCAGCTCGAAGGCCGGGCCGAGCGCCTCGACCTGGGTGCGCATCCAGATCTCGGCCAGCTCGTCGGCCAGCAGCTCGCCGTCGCGGCGCCGCTCGTGGACCGCCGCCTCGAAATTGTGGAAGGCGATCTGCCGGACCACGGTGTTCAGCATGTCCTCGACCTTGCCGGCCAGCATCGCCTTGCGCTGCGCCGGGTTCGACGTCTGCGCGAGCAGCCGGCGGAAGGTCAGCATCTCGCCGAACACGCTGGCCGTCTCGGCCAGGGTCAGCGGCGTGCCGGCGAGCAGGTGGCCCTGGCCGCCGGCCAGCACCTGGTGGACGCCGTGGCCGAGCTCGTGGGCCAGGGTCATGACGTCGCGCAGCCGGCCCTGGTAGTTGAGCAGCAGGTAGGGATGGGCGCTCGGCACGGTCGGATGGGCGAAGGCCCCGGACTGCTTGCCGGGACGCGCCGGCGCATCGATCCAGGGCTGGTCGAAGAAGCGCCGGCCGACCGCCGCCAGCTCCTCCGAGAAGTCGGCGTAGGCGGTCAGCACGGTCTGCCGCGCCTCGTCCCAGGAGACCTGCCGGTCCTCGCTGGTCGGCAGCGGCGCGTTGCGGTCCCAGTAGGCCAGCCTGTCGAGGCCGAGCCACCTGGCCTTGAGGCCGTAGTAGCGGTGCGACAGCCGCGGGAAGGACTCGGTGACCGCACCGACCAGCGCGTCGACGACCTCGTCCTCGACCCGGTTGTGCAGGTTGCGCGACGAGACCGGGCGGTCGAAGCCGCGCCAGGAATCCTCGATCTGCTTGTCCTTGGCCAGCGTGTTGGTGACCAGCGAGAACAGGGGCAGCCGCTCCTTCAGGCCGGACGCGAAGGCGGCGCCGGCGCGCCGGCGCGTGTCGCGGGCCGGGTCGCTCATGCGGTTGAGCACCTGCATCGAGGTCAGGCTCTCGCCGTCGAGCCGGAAGCGCAGGCCGGCCATGGTCTCGTCGAACAGCCTCGTCCAGGCGGCCGAGCCGGCGACCTGCTTGTCGTGGAGCAGGCGCTCCAGCTTTTCTTCGAGCTGGTAGGGCCGGTAGGCGCGGCTGTCGCGCACCCAGGGCCGATAGCGGGCGAACAGCGGGTCTTCCAGCTTGGCCGCCAGCTCGGCCTCGTCGATCTCGTTGAGCTCCAGGGTGAAGAAGATCAGCTCCGCCGAGATCGCGCTTACCGACTCCTGGATCTGCTGGAAGAAGCGGCCGTTGCGCGGCTCGCTCATGTCGGCCGCATAGACCAGCTGGGCGTAGCTCATCAGCTTCGAGAGCGTCTCGTCGACCGCCTCGTAGTCGGCGATCGCGCGGCCGAGCTCGGCGCCGCTCAGCGCCGCCACCCTGCCGGCGCAGCGCGTGCGCAGGTCCTGCGCGCCCTTGCGCGCGGCGGCCAGGTCGCGGTCGATCTCGGCGGCGTCGGGCGCGGCATAGAGATCGCCCAGGTCCCATTCTGGAAGCGGGCTCTCGCCGGCGGGCTGCGGGGCGCTTTCCGCGACGGTCTCGGGCTGGGTCGCTCCGGATCTCCTGGCGGCGTCGATCATGGTGCTCCTTTCGCTTGACCTTCCCCGATATAGGCCGCATGTCGCTTCCCACCAAAGCAAACAAGCGGCCAACCGCCGCAGGCGTCGCCGCGCGCCGGCATCATGGCCGCGGACTCGACAGGGAGGTCCGGTCTTGGGGGGAATCGACTACGCGCAGGCGCGCAGCCTGTCCGCCATGTTCTTCGAGCAGGCCCGGCGCCACGGCGACAAGCCCCTGCTCTGGGAGAAGCGCGGCGAGGCCTACGAGCCGCTGAGCTGGCGCGAGATCGACCGCCAGGTCCGGGCGCTGTCGCGCGGCCTCAGGGCGCTCGGCGTCGAGGCCGGGGACCGCGTCCTGCTGGTCTCCGAGAACCGCCCGGAGTTCTTCGTCGCGACCTTCGCGATCATCGCGGCGCGCGCCGTCGTCGTGCCGGCCTACACGACCAACACCGTGCGCGACCACGCCCACGTGCTGAACGACAGCGGCGCCAAGGCGGCGATCGTCACCTCGAAGGCGCTGGCCGAGCGCCTGCTGCCCGCGGCCGAGGCGGCCGAGAGCTGCGCGCTGGTGGTCGGGCTGGAGCCGCTGCCCGCGACCGAGGCCGGGGCGCTCGAGCTGCAGCCGTGGCACGCGGTGCTGGCGCGCGGCGAAGCGCTGGACGACGACGTCGAGACGGTCGCCGCCGGGGCCGAGCGCGGCGAGACCTGCTGCTTCATCTACACCTCGGGTACCGGCGGCGCGCCCAAGGGCGTGATGCTCAGCCACGGCAACATCCTGTGCAACTGCCTGGGCGCCTACGACCTGCTCTACGAGTTCGGGCTGGGCGACGAGGTCTTCCTCTGCTTCCTGCCGCTCTCGCACTCCTACGAGTTCACCGCCGGCATGATGTTCCCGGTGACCATCGGCGCGCAGATCTACTACGCCGAGGGCGTCGAGCACCTGAGCCGCAACATGACCGAGGCGCAGCCGACGATCATGACCGCGGTGCCGCGTCTCTACGAGACCATGCAGGCCCGCATCCTGCGCGGCGTCGCCAAGCAGTCCGGCTTCAAGCGGTGGCTGTTCGCCAGCGCCGAGCGGCTCGGCCGCAAGCGCTACCACGACGCCGGCAGCCTGAGCGCGCGCGAGCGGCTGCTCGACCTGGTCTGCGAGAAGCTGGTGCGCTCCAAGGTGCGACAGCGCTTCGGCGGCCGGCTCAAGGGCATGATCTCGGGCGGCGGCCCGCTCAATCCCGACGTCGGCCTGTTCTTCGTCGCGCTCGGCCTGCGCCTGCTCCAGGGCTACGGCCAGACCGAGGCGGCACCGGTGGTCTCCTGCAACCGCCCCTACAGCTACAAGATGCATACCGTCGGCCCGCCGCTGAAGGGCGTCGAGGTCCGGATCGCCGAGGACGGGGAGATCCTGGTGCGCGGCGAACTGGTCATGAAGGGCTACTGGAACCAGCCGGAGGCGACCGAGGCGGTGCTGCGCGAGGGCTGGCTCTACACCGGCGACATCGGCCGACTCGACGAGGACGGCTACCTGATGATCACCGACCGCAAGAAGGACATCGTCGTGCTGTCGGGCGGCGACAACGTCTCGCCGGCGCGCATCGAGGGCTTCCTGAGCCTGCAGCCGGAGATCTCCCAGGCCATGGTGGTCGGCGACAAGCGGCCGCACCTTGTCGGCCTGCTGGTGCCGGACGCGGACTGGCTGCGCGACTGGGCCACGGCGCAGGGCAAGCCGGCCGATCTCGCGGCGCTGAGCGGCGACGCCGAGCTGCGCAAGGCGCTGTCGGAGGCCGTCGACCGGGTCAACCGAGAGCTCAACGCGCTCGAGCGCGTGCGCCGCTTCGCGATCGCCCCGGAGGCCTTCACCATCGAGAACCAGATGATGACGCCTTCGATGAAGGTGCGCCGCCACGTCGTCCGGCAGAGCTACGGCGAGCTGCTCGACCGGCTCTACGGCTGAGCCGCCCTCGCCGCGCCGCCCTCCTCAGGAGACGACGCGCGGGCGGTCGCCGCGGGTCGCTGGCGGCGGACTGCCGCGGACCAGGCGCGCGATGTGGCTGCGCAGGCTGTCCGGCCCGGCCGGCTTGACCAGCAGCGCGCTGCAGCGGATCTCGCGGACTTCGCGGACCTGGTGCTCGGTGGCGAAGGGGGTCAGGAACAGGATCGGCAGGTCCTTCAGGGTGTCGCGCGCCGCCGCGCGGATGGTCTGCGCCAGCGTCAGCCCGTCGAGCGGCTCGACGTCGACCGCGAGCACCAGCAGGTCCGGCCTGAGCTGGTGGATGTCGGCGAAGGCGGTCGCGCTGTCGGTGCCGGTCCAGATGTGGTCGAAGCCGATCTCGCGCAGCAGGTCGGCGGCGAACCGTGCCTGACCGGCACTCGCCTCGACCACCAGCACGCTGGGAAACCGCTTGCTCACCGTCCCGTCCACCGCTTGCCGGGCCGCGACGGTCTCGTCGTCCACGGCCCCGACGGGAAGGCTATACGCAAGGGATTAATGCCCGGTTCACGTCCGGCACCCCGTCCGAGCCCGCCGGTCAGAGCCCGCGCCACTCGCGGAACCAGGCGACGAAGCGCGCCAGGCCCTCGTCGATCCCCGTCGCCGGATCGTAGCCGAGGTCGCGGCGCGCGGCCGAGATGTCGGCATAGGTCTCCTTGACCTCGCCCGGCTGCATCGGCTTCTCGACGATCTCGGCCGGCCGCCCGCAGTGCCGCTCCAGGACCTCCAGGAAGCGGCGCAGCGGCTCCGGGCGCGAGTTTCCGATGTTGTAGATTCGCTGGCTCTGGCCCGGCGCCGGCGGCCGGTCGAGAGCGGCGACGACCGCGCCGACGACGTCGTCGATGTAGGTGAAGTCGCGCGCCATGTCGCCCTTGTTGAACAGCTCGATCGGCTGGCCCGTCAGGATCTTCTCGGCGAAGCCCCAGTAAGCCATGTCGGGCCGCCCCCAGGGACCGTAGACGGTGAAGAAGCGCAGGCCGGTCTGCTGCAGGCCGAACAGCCGGCCGTAGGTCTCGGACAGCAGCTCGCCGGCGCGCTTGGTCGCGGCGTAGACCGAGATCGGCGAATCGACCCGGTCGCTCTCTGCGAAGGGCTGGTGCTCGTTGGCGCCGTAGACCGAAGAGGAGCTGGCATAGACCAGCGGCACGGGGGCCGGCAGGGCCCGCAGGCCCTCCAGGATCGCCAGGTGCCCGGTGACGTTGGCGTCGACGTAGCTGAAGGGATGGGTCAGCGAGTAGCGCACGCCGGCCTGGGCCGCCAGGTGCAGCACCCGCTCGATGCCGGGATTCTTGCGGAAGAAGCCGGCAACGGCCTCGGGGTCGCTCAGCTCCAGGGAGACGAAGCGGAAGCCCTCGAGGCCTTCCAGACCGGCCAGCCGCGCGCGCTTGAGCGCCGGATCGTAGTAGGCGTTGAGGTTGTCGACGCCGATCACCGGGCGGCCGGCCGCGAGCAGCGCACGGCTGACATGCGAGCCGATGAAGCCGGCGGCGCCGGTTACGAGGACGGTCATGGGTCAGCTAGCTCGTCGGCGGGGGCGGCGGGGGCGGCAGAGTCGGCGGAGGCGGCAAAGTCGGCGGCGGGGCACGGGTGCGGTTTATAGCGGCACCGCGCGACTCCTGCACGCGATTCCGGCCGGCGGCGGGCGGCCAGCCGCCCCGGTCCGGGCTAACGGCCGAGCCGGCGGCGGGTTCCGGCCGTGCCCGGCCACCGCCCCGGCGACGCCCCGCGGCGCCGACGTGCGGATGCCCGCGGGGGTCGTCCGGGACTGGACAAATAGGTCAGCAATAGTTACCTTTTTTTCCGGCTGGGAATCGCCTACCTCGTGGGGTAGCGACCCCAGTGGATCTGGGGCCGATCCGGGGAAGACCGGGGCGCTGCGTAGAGTGTAGGCTCGACGCCGGTCGCCGGCCGACCGGGGCGAACGAGAGCCCCCAAGAGCAAGAAGACGCCGCCCGTCGTGCGACGGCGAGGCGCCCGACACGACGGAAGCCGCCGCAGAACGCCGCCTTCCGGTTAAGGGAGACCAAGGAAACCATGCCCGACGCCGCCGTTCGCCTCGACGACAAGTACACGCTCGAATCCGGCCGGATCTTCCTGACCGGCACGCAGGCCCTGGTGCGCCTGCCGATGATGCAGCGCCAGCGCGACCTCGCCGCCGGCCTGAACACCGCCGGCTTCATCTCCGGCTACCGCGGCTCGCCGCTCGGCGGCTTCGACCAGCAGCTCTGGAAGGCGCGCCGCTATCTCAAGGACAACCACATCCATTTCCAGCCGGGCGTCAACGAGGACCTGGCGGCGACGGCGATCTGGGGCACCCAGCAGGCGGCGATCTTCGGCGACTGCCGCTACGACGGCATCTACTCGATCTGGTACGGCAAGGGCCCGGGCGTCGACCGCTCGGGCGACGTCTTCCGCCACGGCAACTTCGCCGGCGCCTCGCAGCACGGCGGCGTGCTGCTGCTCGCCGGCGACGACCACGCCGCCAAGTCCTCGACCACGGCGCACCAGTGCGAGTACGCCTTCCAGGACGCCATGGTGCCGGTGCTCAGCCCGGCCGGCGTCCAGGAGTTCCTCGACCTCGGCCTCTACGGCTGGGCGATGAGCCGCTACTCCGGCTGCTGGGTCGGCTTCAAGACGGTCACCGAGACGGTCGACGCCACCGCCTCGTGCTATGTCGACCCGCACCGCATCGAGATGGTCCTGCCCGAGGACTTCGAGATGCCCGAGGGCGGCCTGAACCTGCGCTGGAACGGCGCGCTCGACATCCTGGAGCAGGAAGAGCGCCACCACCGCTACAAGATCTACGCCGCGCGCGCCTTCGCCCGGGCGAACAGGCTCGACAAGGCGGTGATCGACGGCCCCGACCGCAAGATCGGCATCGTCACGGTCGGCAAGTCCTACCTCGACGTCCGCCAGGCGCTCGACGACCTGCACATCGACGAGGCCGAGGCGCAGCGCCTGGGCCTGTCGGTCTACAAGGTGGCCATGCCCTGGCCGCTCGAGCCGACCGGCGTGCGCGCCTTCTGCGAGGGCCTGGACGAGGTCCTGGTGGTCGAGGAGAAGCGCGCGGTCATCGAGAACCAGCTGAAAGAGCAGCTCTACAACTGGCACACCGACAAGCGCCCGCGCATCGTCGGCAAGTTCGACCGCGACTACCCCGACCAGGACGCGCCGGCGATGCTGCCGTCCTACGGCGAGCTGGCGCCCTCGACCATCGCCCGCGCCATCGGCAAGCTGCTGCACCGCCACGGCCGCACGACCGAGGCGATCGACGCCCGCCTCAGGTTCCTCGACGAGAAGGACCAGGCGATGGCCCGCGGCCCGGCTCCGCTCAAGCGCGTGCCGCACTTCTGCTCGGGCTGCCCGCACAACACCTCGACCAAGGTGCCCGAGGGCAGCCGCGCCATGGCGGGCATCGGCTGCCACTACATGGTCCAGTGGATGGACCGCAACACCGAGACCTTCACGCAGATGGGCGGCGAGGGCGTGCCCTGGGTCGGCCAAGCGCCGTTCAGCACCACGAAGCACGTCTTCGTCAACCTGGGCGACGGCACCTACTTCCACTCCGGCCTGATGGCGATCCGCCAGGCCGTCGCCGCCAAGGTCAACATCACCTACAAGATCCTGTTCAACGACGCGGTCGCCATGACCGGCGGTCAGCCGCACGACGGCGAGCTGAGCCCGGCGTCGATCAGCCGCCAGGTCTGGGCCGAGGGCGTCAGGCAGGTGGTCGTCGTCTCCGACGAGCCCGAGAAGTACCCGCTCGGCATCGAGTGGGGCGGCGCCAGCACGGTGCGCCACCGCGACGACCTCGACCAGATCCAGCGCGACCTGCGCGAGGTCGAGGGCACGACGGTGCTGATCTACGACCAGACCTGCGCCGCCGAGAAGCGCCGCCGTCGCAAGCGCGGCACCTTCCCGGACCCCGACCGCCGGGTCTTCATCAACGACCTGGTCTGCGAGGGCTGCGGCGACTGCTCGGTCAAGTCGAACTGCGTCTCGGTGGTGCCCAACGAGACCGAGTTCGGCACCAAGCGCGCGATCGACCAGTCGTCCTGCAACAAGGACTTCTCCTGCCTCAAGGGCTTCTGCCCCTCGTTCGTCACGGTCGAGGGCGCCAAGCTGCACAAGTCCAAGGCGGTCGAGCAGGCGCCCGGCAAGGGGGAGCGCCCCTGGCCGGTGCTGCCCGAGCCCGAGGTGCCGTCGCTCGACGAGCCCTACGGCATCCTGGTCACCGGCGTCGGCGGCACCGGCGTGGTGACCATCGGCGCGCTGCTCGGCATGGCCGCGCACATCGAGGGCAAGGGCTGCTCGGTGCTCGACATGGCCGGCCTCGCCCAGAAGGGCGGCGCCGTGCTCAGCCACATCCGCCTGGCGGAGAAGCCCGAGGACCTCCACGCCGTGCGCATCTCGGCCGGCGGCGCCGACGTGCTGCTCGGCTGCGACCTGGTGGTCGCCGCCGCGCCGGACGCCCTGTCCAAGGTGCGCGAAGGCCACACCCGGGCGGTGATCAACGACCAGGAGTCGATCACCGGCGACTTCACGCGGCACTCGACCGACTACCGCTTCCCGAAGCAGCCGCTGATGGACATGGTCGACGAGGCGACCGGCAAGGGCCGCACGGACTTCGTCTCGGCCAGCCGCATCGCGACCGGCCTGCTCGGCGACTCGATCGCGAGCAACCTCTTCATGCTCGGCTTCGCCTGGCAGAAGGGCCTGGTGCCGCTCAGCGCCGAGTCGATCGACCAGGCGATCGAGCTCAACGGCGTCGCGGTCTCCTTCAATCGCCAGGCCTTCCTCTGGGGCCGCCGGGCGGCCGAGGACCTGGCCGCCGTCGAGAAGCTGGCGCTGCCCGACACGGCGCCGGCCAGCCACAAGGTGAGCCAGAGCCTCGACGAGCTGGTCGAGCGGCGCCGCGAATTCCTGACCGGCTACCAGGACGCCGCCTACGCCGATCGCTACCGGGCCGTCGTCGAGCGGGCCCGCAAGGCCGAGGCCGAGCGCACGCCCGGTCTGACCGGCTTCGCCGAGGCGGTCGCCCGCTACGCCTTCAAGGTCATGGCCTACAAGGACGAGTACGAGGTCGCGCGGCTCTACAGCGACCCGGAGTTCGAGGCCAAGCTGCGCAACCAGTTCACCGGCGACTTCAAGGTCAAGCTGCACCTGGCGCCGCCGATGATCGCCGACCGCGACCCGGCCACCGGGCATCTCAAGAAGCGCGAGTACGGCCCCTGGATCTTCAAGGCCTTCCGTGTCCTGACCCGGCTCAAGGGCCTGCGCGGGACGGCCTTCGACCCCTTCGGCCGGACGGCCGAGCGCAAGGCCGAGCGCCGGCTGCGCGACGACTACCTGGCCCTGGTCGAGCGCCTGTCCGGCGAGCTGAGCCCGGGCAATCACGCGCTCGCGGTCGAGCTGGCGACGCTGCCCGACCAGGTGCGCGGCTACGGCCACATCAAGGAGGCCAACCTGGAGCGTGCCCGGGCGCGCTGGACCGCTCTGGAGGAGCAGCTCGCCAACCCGGCAGCCCAGCGTACCGCGGCCGAGTAGCCGAGGGCGGCAGGAACGACGGTCAGGACCCCCGGGCCCCGCGCGGCCCGGGGGTCTTGTCGTTTCGGGCCCGGTCAGGACGCGGGACGGCTAGGGTCCGTACTCAATAAGGGGATTCCGGCGTCGGGCGATCTGTGATTCAAGCTTCCAAACGTCAGGAGGCTTGAATGAAGGGTCTTTACTGGCTGAGCGATGCGGAGTGGTCTCGGATCGAGCCGCTGCTGCCACGGGGCCGCCGCGGTGCACATCGGGTCGATGACCGGCGGGTGATCAGCGGCATCATCCACATGCTGCGCTCAGGCGCGCGCTGGCGGGACTGCCCGGCCGCCTATGGCCCCTACACGACGGTCTACAACCGCTTCAACCGCTGGAGCCGGCAGGGCATCTGGCATGGGATCTTCGAGGCGTTGACCGGGCACAGTGGGATCTACGGCACGGTCGCCATCGACAGCACCCACATCAAGGCGCATCGCTCGGCTGCGGGCGGAAAAGGGGGGCCTTCCGCCAAGCCCTCGGCCGCTCGCGGGGCGGCAGGACCTGCAAGCTCCACGGACTGACGGACGAGATCGGCCGCCCCCGGGTGCTCCTGCTCTCCGCAGGCAACACCAACGACATCCAGATGGCCCAGGCTCTGGTCGAAGCCGCGGGGCCATTCCGACGCCTGATAGCCGACCGCGGCTACGACGCCAATCACCTGCGACGGCTGATCGCCGAGCAGGGCGCCGAGGCCGTCATCCCCTCTACCACCTCACGCAAGGCGCCGATCCCTTACGATGTCGAGGCGTACCGCGCCCGAAACCTCGTCGAGCGCCTGTGGTGCCGGCTCAAGGACTGGCGCCGCATCGCCACGCGCTACGACAAGCTCGCGCGAAACTTCCTCAGTTCCGCCCTCATCGCCGCCGCCGTCACCTATTGGCTCAATTGAGTCCGGACCCTAGCGGGGAATTGTGCAGCATTTGACTGATATTTGCATATTGATCATCAATACAGATTTTTAGGTATTAAATTTTTCCTGCGCCGCACAATTCGTCTTGAGAAATGCTCGCACTTTCGTATCATTCCAATCAGGTAATCGATCTTCAGCCCCGGCCCGGGATTCCCGGCGGATGCAGGCGCTCTTCGAGCCTTCGCTTCCGTCGCTTCCGGCCCGACAGCCCCGGATAGCCCATGAGCACTGCACCGACAGCCATCGCCGATCAGATCGAGGACGCTGCCGAGTACTTCGCGATCGCCCTGAAGAACGCCGACGCCGGCGCGGCGGTCGAGATTCCCGAGTGGCTGAGCCTGCGGGCGCAGACCTGGATCGAGCACAACGCCGCCGCCTTCGGCGACATGATCCTGCACGCCCACAAGCGCCTGAAAGACGACCTCAACAAGCGCCCGCGGCGCCCGACCTTCGTGCTGCCCGATCCCGACCGGGCGAGCGCGGCTCCGTCCCTGCAGAAAGCCGCCGCCGCCGGCTGAGCGGAACGAGGCTGATCAGACCAAGGCGAGCGCCTGCCCGGCACCGGCCGGCAGCCCCCGGCGCCGCTCGCGGGGTGCGGCCGGTGCCGTCGGGTTCGGGCGGGTCCGGGCGGGTGCTGGCCGGACCCGGCGGGCGTCCGCTCAGACGAGCATCGGCGTCGGATGTACGCCGCCGAGCAGCATCTCGATCTCGCCGTCGTCGCCGGCGAGCGGCATCAGCAGACGCTGGTAGAAGCCGTGGCGGCCGCCGGGCGCGCCGTCCGCGCCGCCCTTGTCGAGGACGTCGTAGAGCGGCAGGCCCGTGGTCGCCGCCTCCCGGTAGCGCGGGGCGAACGACTCATCGACATACTGGCCGGTCAGGTCGCGACCGAACCAGCCGACGATGCGGGTTCCGATCAGCCGGAAGCGGAAGCGCAGCGGTCCGCGCTCGGGGTCGACACCCGTCTCGACATCGACCAGGTAGACCAGCGGCAGCAGCGCCGGCATCTCGAGCGGCTCGATGTCGGCGCGCGTCGGCATCCGGTGGCCCTGCCACTTGTCCTGCCAGTAGAGGTAGAGGTCCCTCAGGGCCGGGCTGGCGATCTCGGCCAGCCGCAGGGGGCCGGCATCGAGCGCCTCGACCTCGGGAAGGGTAGCTTGCTTCAGGGCCATCTCGATCTCCCGCATTACGGGAAGAATTGCCAGCCGGCCGTCACACGTCAAGCCAATAAAACAGGCCCTGATGTAAATAATCCGTAATGGTTAATTATTCGTTAAGGCCGACCGCCTGCTTGTAGAGATCAAGTAATGCTTCCTGTTCCTGCCGGTCATTCTGGTCCATTTTCCGCAGCTTGATCACCTGACGCATGATCTTGGTATCGAAGCCCGCAGACTTTGCTTCCGAATAGACCTCACGGACGTCGTTGGCCAAAGCCGCCTTTTCTTCCTCAAGGCGCTCGATACGCTCGATGAACGAGCGGAGGCGCTCGGCTGCGACGCCGCCGATATCAGACATAATGCACTCCCGAGTAGTAGAAGCCGGAACAGGGGCCAGACGCTATCCCGGCCCTCCCCGCCCCGCAACGCGAAGGCGGCGCGAAACGTGGGGATAACAGGGGATAACTCGCCGGCCGCGCCGCCGCCGCCAAGGCAGCGGCCCGGCGGCCGGCGTCGCGCTCCGCGGGTCGCGCTCCGCGGGTCGCCCTGCGCGGGTCGCCCTGCGCGGAGGGCTCAGCCGTGGGCGCTGCCGCTCTTCGCGAAGGCGGCCTTCTGCTCGGCCGTCGCCTCGGTCTGGTACTTCGCACGCCACTCCTCGTAGGGCATGCCGTAGACGATCTCGCGCGCCTGCTCCTTGTCCAGGGCCTCGCCGCGCTCGGCGGCCGCCTCCTGGTACCAGCGCGACAGGCAGTTGCGGCAGAAGCCGGCCACATTCATCAGGTCAATGTTCTGCACGTCGGTGCGCTCGCGCAGGTGCTCGACCAGCCGCCGAAAGGCGGCGGCCTGCAGCTCGGTCTCGGTCTTGCTGTCCATCTCGTCTCTCCGGTCCTGTGTTCGCGCGCGGCCTCGGCGGCCGTCCGGCCCTAGATATCGGGGGCGCCGTCGAGGCCCGCAACCGTCTCCTCGATCAGGAAGTCGACGACTGCGCTGAGCGCCTCGCGCGGCTCCGCGCCGGCCTCGCGCGCCGCCCGGTAGGCCGCGAGCTGGCGGTGCGCGCTGGTGCCGCGCCGGACGATCTCGCGCGACCACTCGACCTCCGCCGTGCAGCCGAAGTGCGCTGCGTCCTCGGCGGTCAGCGCGATGATCTCCTCGAGCAGCTCGGGATAGGGCACGATCTCGCCGCGGCCGAAGTCGACGAGGCCGGAATCGAAGCCGTAGCGCTGGGCGCGCCAGCGGTTCTCGTTGACCAGCAGGTTGGAGTAGCGGCGCCAGCGCTGGTTGTCGCGCTTCAGCCGCCACAGCATGCGCAGCAGGCAGAGGTAGATCGCCGCCACCGAGAATCCGTCGCGCGCCGTCGTGCAGATGTCCGGGATGCGCAGCTCGAGCGTCGGAAAGCGCGCCGAGGGGCGAACGTCCCACCACAGCTTCGAGGCGTCCTCGAACAGCCCGGCGGCGACCAGGATCTGGATGTGGCGCTGGTACTCGCCCCAGGAATCGAAGGGCTCGGGCAGGCCGGTGCGCGGCAGCTCGTCGAAGACCGCCAGGCGGTAGGACTTCAGGCCGCTGTCCTGGCCGCGCCAGAACGGCGAGGAGGTCGAGAGCGCCAGCAGGTGCGGCAGGAAGTAGGCGACCTGCCCCAGCAGGTCGATGCGCAGGTCGTCGTCGTCGAGGCCGACGTGCACGTGCATGCCGCAGATCACCAGCCGCCGCGCCGGCGCCTGGATGTCGCGGGCCAGCAGGTTGTAGCGCTCCTTGTCGGTGTGCTTCTGCACGTCCCAGGCGGCGATCGGATGGGTCGAGGCGGCGATCGGCGCCAGGCCGTACTCCTCGGCGACCCGGGCGACGCAGCGCCGGAAGGTTCGGATCTCGCCGCAGGCCTGCCCGAGGGTCGCGCACTTGCTGGTGCCAACCTCGATCTGGGACTGCAGGAACTCCGGGCTGACGTGGCCCTCCAGCTCGGCCTCGCAGCGGCTCATCAGGCTGTCCGGCGGGTCGACGACCAGCTCGCGGCTGGCCCGGTCGACCAGCAGGTACTCCTCCTCGATGCCGATGGTGAAGGAGGGCTCGCTTCGCGTCATCGGCCGGCCTCCGCGGGCTGGAGCTCCCGGAACACCGCCGGGTCGGCGAGCAGCGGCCGCACCGCCTCGGCGAGCAGCCCGGCCCAGCGCTCGGCGCCGCGGGCCGTGTCGATCAGGTCCTGGCGGATCTCGACCAGGGCGCAGGGCAGCCCGCGCGCCTCGCCGTGGGCGTGCAGCGAGTAGTCGATGGGCGAGGTCCCCGAGTAGGGCTCGTTGTCGCCGACCGTCAGCCCGCGGGCGCCGAGCGCCCGGATCAGCGGCAGCGCCAGGCGCGGGTCGCGGTCCCAGAGGATGCCGGCCTCCCAGGGCCGCTCGACCCCGTCCATCACCGGCGTGAAGGAATGGACGAACAGCAGCGCCGGCCGCACGCCGCTCGCCAGCCTCGCCTCGATCAGCCGCGCCACGGCGCCGTGGTAGGGCTCGAACAGGGCGGCGGCCCGGCCGCGGCGCTCCTCGGGCCCGAGGGCCCGGTTGCCGGGCACCGGCGTTCCGTCGCTCTCCTCGGGAATCGAGTTGCCGGCCTGCAGGCGGCGGTTGGCGTCGATGACCAGGCGCGAGAAGCCGGACAGCACGGCCGGGGCGCCGAGCAGCCGCGCCAGGCGCCGCGTCACCTCGGCGGCGCCGATGTCCCAGGCGATGTGCCGCGCCAGCTCGGCACGCTCCAGCCCGAGATCGCCGAGCGCACGGGGCACGTAGTTGGAGGCATGGTCGCAGGTCAGCACCAGCGGCGCGGCGCCCTCGAGGCCGCAGAACGAGAAGGGCGGCGGCTCGTCGCGGCCGAGCAGGCCGGGCTCGGGCGGCACGCTGCGCAGCAGCGCGCTCAGCGGCGGCTCGAAGGCGCCGGAATGGGACACGGCGGAATCGGACATGGCGCGTTCGGACATGGCGGGGGGCGACTATAGGCCCTGCGGCCCGCTCCCGGAAATGCCGCCGGCGGGGTCCGCCTGGCTGGCGCTCCGGCGCAGCGCCACCGTCAGGTTGTTCGCCGGCATCTCGACGACCTCGGCGAGCGCCAGGCCGTGCGGCGCCGCCGCCTCGACGACCGCCTCGAGCCGGCGCAGGCCCCAGCGCGGGTCGCGCTGGCGCAGGCTCCGGTCGAAGGCCTCGTTGCTCTCGGCGGTTTCGACGCCCTCGCGCCGGAACGGGCCGTAGAGGATCAGCGCGCCCTCGTCCGGCAGCAGCGCCGCCGCGCCCTCCAGCAGCCCCAGGCAGGACTGCCAGGGGGAGATGTGGATCATGTTGACGCAGAGCACCGCCGACACCGGGTCCAGCCCCGCCCACCAATCGGGCGCCGAGACGTCGAGGGCGCGCGGCGCCTCCAGGTTGTGCAGCCCGGCCAGCCTGCGCCAGGCCGCAATCGAGGCCAGGGCCGTCGGCTCCGTGTCGCTCGGCCGCCAGGTCACCCAGGGCAGTCGCTCGGCGAAGAAGACCGCATGCTGGCCGCTGCCGCTGGCGATCTCCAGGACGCTGTCGGCATCCGGCAGCAGCCGCTCCAGCACGGCGGCGAGCGGCGCCGCGTTGCGCGCCGCGGCCGGCGCGGCGAGGCGCTCGTCGCCCGGCGGCGGCTCGCGCAACATCCAGTCGGCGGGGCGGTCGTCTCCGGGTCGTTCTGCCATGGCGTCCGTCCTCTTTGCCGACCGTTGACGCAAGCGGCCGGGCGGGCCTAGATCGCCGGCATGGAGACCAGACCCAACACCTTCTTCTGCATCGACGGGCACACCTGCGGCAACCCCGTGCGGCTGGTCGCCGGCGGCGGGCCGGCGCTCGCCGGCGCCTCGATGAGCGCGAAGCGCCAGGACTTCCTGGCCCGCTACGACTGGATCCGCACCGCGCTGATGTTCGAGCCGCGCGGCCACGACATGATGTCGGGCTCGATCCTCTACCCGCCGACGCGGCCCGACTGCGACGCCGCGATCCTGTTCATCGAGACCTCGGGCTGCCTGCCGATGTGCGGCCACGGCACGATCGGCACGGTGACCTTCGCGATCGAGCGCGGCCTGGTGCAGCCCGCCGAGGAGGGCGTGCTCACCCTCGACGCGCCGGCGGGCCGCGTGGTCGCCCGCTACCGCCGCGACGCGCAGGGCTTCGTCGAGGCGGTGCGCATCACCAACGTGCGCTCCTACCTCGCCGTCCAGGGGCTCACCGTCGACTGCCCGACGCTCGGCCCGCTGACCCTGGACATCGCCTACGGCGGCAACTTCTACGCCATCGTCGAGCCCCAGGAGGCCTTCGCCGGGCTGCAGGCGATCACGCCGGGCGACGTGCTGCGGCTGTCGCCGCTGCTGCGCCGCGCGGTCAACGAAGCGGTCGAGGTCGTGCACCCCGAGGACCCGACGATCCGCGGCGTCAGCCACGTCATGTGGACCGGCGAGCCGACCCAGGAGGGCGCCGACGCGCGCAACGCGGTGTTCTACGGCGACCGGGCGATCGACCGCAGCCCCTGCGGCACCGGCACCTCGGCGCGCATGGCCCAGCTGCACGCCACCGGCCGCCTGGCGGCCGGCGCCGACTTCGTCCACGAATCGATCATCGGCAGCCTGTTCCGCGGCCGCGTCGAGGAGGAGACCAGCCTGGGCGACAAGCCGGCGATCGTGCCCTCGATCGAGGGCTGGGCCCGAATCACCGGTCTCAACACGCTTTTCGTCGACGAGCGCGACCCCTACGCCCACGGCTTCCAGCTGGTGTGAGCGAACCGGCGGCTCGACCGGGCGCACCCGGGCCGCTAGCGTCGCGCCGATAGGTTTCTCCCGCGGCCGGCCGGCCGGAGTCGGTCCCCGCTCGGAGAGCGCCCGATAGCCGCTTCGCTCTCAGCAGCCCGCTAGCTCGCACCGGGCTGTGCCGCTCCCGAGCCGCTGCTTCGTGTGAGAAGGTGATTCAAGCGCTCGATCTCGCCATTGAGTTGCCTCAGGTCTCCCTTGAGGCATTCGCGGTAGCGCGACAGTTCAGCGAGATGCTCTGTCACGTGCCGGCGGCACTCCAGTTTCGAGACGTACTTTCCGCCGAGGGTCCCATCGCTCGCACAGTAGGGCAGAATCGGTTTCGCACAGATCGCACTTGCCGGATCCGCAGCAAGCGCGACGGCCGCGCAGAGAATTCCGGGGGATAGGACTCGCCATCCGTTCATCGTGGCCTGAAGCCTCCGCTAGCAGAGAGTGCGGCCGGCCGGCGCGCCTACAAGGACGACCGGCCGGCCCAACCTACGCCTCTCGGGCCGCCTCGGACACCGCGGGCGGCACTGAAGGCGACGAGAAAAAGACGTCAGCTATGCTGGCGACCTAACTCTTGGTCGTATCGACGCCCTGAGCAGGATCCTCCCCTGCTGCCTTGGCTTCCATCTTGGTGAGCGCCTCGGCGCAGATCTCGGCCGCGCCGTCCACCGGCTCCTTCATATCGGCCAACGTGACCCACCCGGCGTCGGAGAGGTAGGTGTCGCGCGCCCAGGAATCTTCCTTCTTCAGGGTACTGAGATTGGACGCAAACTTCGGACTACTGACGAAGCGATCGACGCAGACAGTAGCGGCAAGCTTTGCCCGTCCTTCCTCACGCGCGGTCTGAGCCATCTCCTTGGCGGTGCCCCCGGTCACCCAGCCGCCGATCGTGAAGCCGAGGAGCACGACAACAACGACGGCCCCCGCCGTAGACCAGAACCAAAGGGTCTTCGATGGCCTGAACTGCTCCCAGCTCTGACGAGATTTATTCCAGTCAATCATGATACCTCCTGACACTTGGTCACCCGGTCGCGTGAACCGCGACTCTTTATCGCCCTGTCGACGTGACGACGGCGCCCGGACCATTCCAGGAAAACCTCCTGTCAATATTTCTGATAATCAAGCGCGATAGCCTGTGGAGGGCGAATGCCGCCGCCCTCCCAGGTTCATCGGGCCCGATCAAGAAATCGTGATCAAGGCCTATGGATCGCCGTCGATGAGCCGGCGATCGCGCTTCGGCTTCATGCGATCTGCAGCCCCGGGCCCGGCGGCCCACGTCCGACGGTCCCGCTCCAGCTCGCGCAGACGGTTCGCGGGGAGATGGCGCAGAACGCGGGATCGCCCTGCCGACATGACCGTCGGCCGGTCGTGGGCTTCGGAAGAGACGAATGAACAAGAGTTAACTCGTGGCCCGGGAATGGCGGGGGCGCACGACTGTTCTACGGCACATGGGAGGCTCCGGCAAAGCAATGCCGGCGCTTCGGGACGAAGGAACACCCAAGCAACGGAGGTTTCCCCATGCGAGGAACCACGCAGACACTTGCCGCCTTCTCGATTCTGGCACTGGCCGGCAGCCCGGCGGTGGCCGCCAACGACCACGACAAGACCGACATGAAGAAGGCCGGAGAGGGCGAGTGGATCAGCCTCACCGGGAGCGTCAAGTCGGTGTCTCCTGAGCAGTTCACCATGAGCTACGGCGCCGGTGAGGTTGTCGTCGAGATGGACGACTATGATTGGTATGATGAGAACTTCGTGCTGTCCGGCGACAAGGTCACCGTGACCGGCGTGATGGATTCCGACTTCTTTGAGAAGAAGAAGATCGAGGCGAGCACCGTCTATCTGCCGAAGCTGAAGGAGTACTACTACGCAAGTGCCGCCGATGAAGAGGACGGCTACTATTCCTACCCGGTTCTGTCGTACGACTGGGGCGCCGACACGCAGGACGACGACTGGGTCGCCTTCACCGGCACGGTCCAGAGCATCGACGGCGAAGAACTGACGCTCGATACGGGGTTCCGTGACCTGGCGGTCGACACGGGCGGCATCACCGGTGGCCTGCTGACCGACGCCGGCGATTCCTTCGTCGACGTCGGTGACCGAGTTTCCGTCTCCGGCGAAATGGACGATGCCGATTTCTTCGACGCTCGCGAGATCGAGGCCACCTCGGTGACGGTTCTCACCAACAACTCGGTCTAGGCTGACCGAGGAGCGCCCCTCGTCCTTTGGACGTGCGGCGATATTCTGTGAAGTCTTAGGCGCCGGCCTTCCCATGGTGAGGGCCGGCGCCGCAGGGTGGTGACCCGTCGTTCGCTGGTTCGTCCCGCTTGATGGGCTTGGCGGCCGGCGCCGACTTCGTCCATGAGTCGATCATCGGCAGCCTGTTCCGCGGCCGCATCGAGGAGGAGACGAGCCTGGGCGACAAGCCGGCGATCGTGCCCTCGATCGAGGGCTGGGCCCGAATCACCGGTCTCAACACGCTTTTCGTCGACGAGCGCGACCCCTACGCCCACGGCTTCCAGCTGGTCTGAGGGCTGCGACCCTACCCGCCGCCCAGCAGATGCCGGTTCGGGCGGCGCGCCGCCTCGGCCAGCTCGGGGATCTCGAGGATCGCGACGCCGAGGCGCTGCAGGCGGCCGATGGCTTCGTTCTCGACGAACTTCGGCGGCTCGCGCAGGGCCAGCACGACGCGCCGGATGCCCGCCTCCAGGATGTGATCGGCACAGGGCTTGCGGCCCGACAGGCGCAGGCCGCAGGGCTCCATCGAGGCGTAGATCGTGGCAGCGCGCAGGTCGAGCCCGGCGCGCCGCACCTTGGCGAGCGCCACCTCCTCGGCGTGCCAGGCCGGCCCGAGCTCGCGGCTGAAGCCGGTCGCCAGCACGGTCCCGCCGGCGTCGGCGATCACCGAGCCCACCGAGTAGGCGGTCTGCGAGGGCGCGCAGCGCGCCGCCAGCGCCACCGCCTGCTCCAGGAGCGACCGGTCCCAGGGCAGGAAAGCGGGCGGGATGGCGGGATCGGAGGACAAGACTACTCCGCGACGGACGGCGGACGCGGCAGGAGAGGCTGCCGCGCGCGCGGCGAGGTATAGCGCGGCGGCCGACCGCGCCCCAAGGCCCTTTCCGCCTCGCCGCACCGGCGCGCGGCGACGTCATGCCGGCGGCGCGGCGCTGCCGTGCAGGTCGCAACCTTGACGCTGCGGAGGCCGGCTGGGCAGGCTCGAAGTGGTCATACCACTGACAGTTCGAGAACCCACGGCCTTGGCCGCGAGAGGCAGAGAGATGCCGCGCACCGCTGCGAGCGCGCCCGATCGGCGCTTCCATTCGATCCAGCGAAACCGGGTCTCCGACCGGGTCGCGCAGGAGATCCTGCGTCTGATCGCGGCGGGCGAGCTGGCGCCCGGCGAGCGCCTGCCCGGCGAGCGGCAGCTCGCCGGGATGATGGGCGTCAGCCGGGTCTCTGTGCGCGCCGCCCTGCAGCAGCTCAAGACCCAGGGCTTCGTCTCGGCCGTCCAGGGCGGCGGCACGCGCGTCGTCGCCACGGCGGACCCCGTCGACGCCGGCCTGACCGAGCTGGTCCGCGCCAAGGCCGAGAACCTCAAGGACCTGACCGAGATCCGCGCCAACCTGGAGATCTGGGCCGCGCAGCGCGCCGCCGAGCGGGCGACGCGCGGCCGGGTCCGCGAGATCGCCCGCGTCCTGGAGACGATGGCCGACGCCGAGCGGCCGGCGCGTTTCCGGGCGCGCGACGACCACGCCTTCCACATGGCCATCGCCAAGGCGTCGGGCAGCGCCGTCTACCTGCACCTGATGTCGGCGCTCAGCGAGATCCTGGAGAAGCTCTTCGCGCACACCCGCAACGAGCTCTACACCTCGGAGAGCGACGACCGCCGCTTCCTCGAGCAGCACCGGGCGATCTACGAGGCGATCGCGCGCCGCGACCCGGAAGCCGCCGGCTCGGCCATGGCCGAGCATCTGGAGAGCATGTCCCGGCTTATCGGAGCGCGCCGGCTCGAGGAGCGCGCCGCGGCCGAGGCGGCGCACCGGCGCAAGGGCGGCCCGGCCGAGCGCCCGGACCGTCGCGAGGACGGCCGAGCCAACGGCGGCCGGGGCGGCGGGGGCGACGGACACCGGAGCGGCTCCAGAGCCGGCACCGGGGCCGGCACCGGGTCCGGCGCCGGGCGCTGCGCATGACCGCTGGCGCGGCGGGTCGCGGCCCGGCTCCCGCCGTCGGCCTCTTCCCGTGGCTGGTCTGGTCGCTGGGCGCGATCTTCTTCTGCTACGGCTTCTTCCAGCGCGTCGCGCCGAGCGTGATGGTCGACCAGCTGATGCGCGACTTCCAGGTCGGCGGCGCCCTGCTCGGCGGCCTGTCGGCCTTCTACTTCTACGCCTATGCCTCGCTGCAGATCCCGGTCGGGCTGCTGATGGACCGCTACGGCCCGCGCCGCATGCTCGGCCTGGGCGCCCTGCTGTGCGCCGGCGGCAGCCTCGCCTTCGGCCTCGCCGAGCAGGTCGAGTGGGCCTATGCCGGGCGGCTGCTGATCGGCGCGGGCGCGGGCTTCGGCTTCGTCGGCACCCTGAAGCTGGCGACGCTCTGGTTTCCGCCGCAGCGCTTCGCCCAGCTTGCCGGCATGACCATGATGCTCGGCATGGTCGGCGGGATCCTGGGGCAGGCCCCGCTGGCCGCCGTGGTCGAGGGCTTCGGCTGGCGCGGCACGATGCTCTGGGCGGCGCTGGTCGGCACCCTGCTGGCGCTCGGCATCTGGCTGATCGTGCGCGACGGCGCGGCCGGCGCGGCGCGGCACCCGGAGAAGCCCAGGGCGGCGGGCTCGCTGCGCGGCGGCATCCTGCGGGTGCTGCGCACGCCGCAGCTCTGGGTCCTGGTCCTGGTCGCCGCCTCGATGAGCGCGCCGATGCTGACCATCGGCGGGCTCTGGGGCGTGCCCTGGCTGATGCACGTCCACGGCCTCGGCCGGCCCGAGGCGGCCGCCACGGTCTCGCTGCTGCTGATCGGCTGGGCGGTCGGCTCGCCGGTCGCCGGCGGGCTGTCCGACCGGCTCGGCCGGCGGCGCCTGCCGTTGACGCTCGGCGCCCTGCTCGGGCTGTCCTGCCTGACCGCCCTGCTCTACCTGCCCGGCCTCTCGGTGGCGGCGCTCTCGGTGCTGTTCTTCGCCTCGGGCCTGGGCATGGGCAGCATGGCGATCTGCTACGCCATGGCGCGCGAGACGCTGTCGGCCGGCGACTCGGGCACCGGCATCGGCCTGGTCAACACCGCGACCGTGGGCAGCGGCGCGCTGTTCCAGCCGCTGGTCGGCTGGCTGCTCGACCTCGGCTGGGACGGCAGCCTGGAGGCCGGGGCGCGGGTCTACGACGGCGCCGCCTACGGCTGGGCGCTGGGCACGCTGGCCGCCTTCCTGGCCCTCGGGCTGCTCGGCGCCCTGCTCTGGCTGCGCGAGACCCGGCCCGAAACGGCCTCGGGCCCAGACGAGCGCGGCGCCCCCTGACGGCGACCGGCCGTCGTGATAGAGAGCCAGCATGGACCCGCAACGCCTGCTCGACGAGACCTTCCGCGCCGCGCTCGCCGCCGCCGACCCGGCCCGCGTGCTGGCCGCGCAGCTGCCGCCCCCGCCGGCCGGGCGCACCGTCGTGGTCGGCGCCGGCAAGGCCGCGGCCTCGATGGCCCGCGCCCTCGACGAGGCCTGGCCGGCGCCACTCGAGGGCCTGGTGGTGACCCGCTACGAGCACGGCCTGGACTGCCCGCGCATCGAGGTCGTCGAGGCCGCGCACCCGGTGCCCGACGCGGCCGGCCGCGAGGCGGCGCAGCGCATCCTCGAGCTCGCCCGCGGCCTGGGCCCCGACGACCTGCTGCTCTGCCTGATCTCTGGCGGCGGCTCGGCGCTGCTGGCGCTGCCGGCCGAGGGGCTGGAGCTCGCCGACAAGCAGGCGGTCAACAAGGCGCTCTTGGCCAGCGGTGCGGCGATCGACGAGATGAACTGCGTGCGCAAGCACCTTTCGGCGATCAAGGGCGGCCGGCTCGCCGCCGCGGCGCATCCGGCGCGGGTGGTCACGCTGGCGGTCTCCGACGTGCCCGACGACGATCCGGCGACCATCGCCTCGGGGCCGACGGTCGGCGACCCGACCAGCTTCGCCGACGCCCGCGCGATCCTGGAGAAGTACGGCATCGAGCCGCCGGAGGCCGTGCGCCGCCACCTGGAGGCGGCGGCCGAGGAGACGCCGAAGCCCGACGACCCCCGGCTCGCCGCCGACAGCTTCCGCCTGATCGCGCGGCCCCAGGATTCGCTGGAGGCGGCCGCGGCGGTGGCGCGCCGGGCCGGCGTCACGCCGGTGATCCTGGGCGCCGACATCGAGGGCGAGGCGCGCGAGGTCGCCCGCGTCATGGCCGGCGTCGCCAAGCAGGTGCGCCGCTTCGGCCAGCCGGCCCCGGCGCCCTGCCTGCTGCTCTCCGGCGGCGAGACGACCGTGACCCTGCGCGCGCCCAAGGACGGCGGCGGCGGGCGCGGCGGCCGCAACGCCGAGTTCCTGCTCGCCCTCGCGGTCGCGCTCGAGGGCCTCGAGGGCGTGCATGCGCTGGCCTGCGACACCGACGGCATCGACGGCAGCGAAGACAACGCCGGCGCCCGGCTGGCGCCCGACAGCCTGGCCCGCGCCGCGGCCCGCGGCCTCGACGCCAAGGCGCTGCTCGCGGCCAACGACGCCTACCGCTTCTTCGCCGGGCTGGACGACCTGATCGTGACCGGCCCGACCCGGACCAACGTTAACGACTTCCGTGCCATTCTGGTAACGTGACGCCGCCAGAAGAAGCGGCAAGAGAATCGGCAACCAGACCGGGAGAGCAGCTCCTCCATGCGCCGTCACCGCAACGCCAAGGTCGTCGCGACGCTGGGTCCGGCGAGCAGCGACAAGGACCGGATCAGGGCGCTGTTCCTGGCCGGAGCCGACGTCTTCCGGCTCAACTTCAGCCACGGCAGCCACGACGAGCACCGCGCGCGCTACGACGCGATCCGCGAGCTGGAGAAGGAATTCTCGCGGCCGATCGCAGTGCTGCAGGACCTGCAGGGCCCGAAGATCCGCATCGGCCGCCTCAAGGGCGGCGAGCTCAAGCTCGAGCGCGGCCAGCGGTTCCGCTTCGAGCTGAAGGCCAAGGAAGGCGGCGAGGCCATGGCGCCGCTGCCGCATCCGGAGATCTTCGCGGCGCTGTCGGCCGGGACGCTGATCCTGCTCGACGACGGCAAGCTGCGCATGGAGGTTCGCGACTTCGGCAAGGACTGGGCGGACACCGAGGTCATCGTCGGCGGCACGCTGAGCGACCGCAAGGGCGTGAACGTGCCGGGCATCACCATGCCGATCTCGCCGCTCACCGAGAAGGACCGCACGGACCTGGAGTTCGGGCTGAAGCTGGGCGTCGACTGGGTCGCGCTGTCGTTCGTGCAGCGCCCAGAGGACATCGCCGAGGTCCAGCGCATCGTGCAGCGCCGCGCCGCGGTCATGGCCAAGATCGAGAAGCCGGCGGCGCTCAAGACGCTCGACCGCATCGTCGAGCTCTGCGACGGCATCATGGTCGCGCGCGGCGACCTCGGCGTGGAGCTGGCGCCGGAAGAGGTCCCGGGCCGCCAGAAGGAGATCATCCGGGCCTGCCGCCTCGCCGGCAAGCCGGTGATCGTGGCCACCCAGATGCTCGATTCGATGGTCAACTCGCCGACGCCGACGCGCGCCGAGGCCTCCGACGTCGCCACGGCGATCTACGACGGCGCCGACGCGGTCATGCTCTCGGCCGAATCGGCGGCCGGCCACTACCCGGTCGAGTCGGTCGAGTTCATGAGCCGGATCATCGCGCGCACCGAACAGGACCCGACCTATCGGCCGATCATCGCGGCCCTGCATCCCGAACCCGAGGCGACCACGCCCGACGCCATCTCGAACGCCGCGGCCCAGGTCGCGCATACCGTCTCGGCGGCGGCGATCGTGACCTACACGACCAGCGGATCGACCGCGCTGCGCGCCGCCCGAGAGCGGCCCGAGGTGCCGATCCTGACGCTGACGGCCAAGGTCTCGACCGCCCGCCGTCTCGCCCTGCTGTGGGGCGCCCACTGCGTCGAGACGGCCGACGTCAACTCCTTCCAGGAGATGGTCGCCAAGGCCTGCAAGATCGCGGTCGAGGAGGACTTCGCCAAGGTCGGCGACAAGATCGTGGTCACCGCGGGCGTGCCGTTCGGCACGCCCGGCGCGACCAACGTCCTGCGCATCGCCTGGGTCGAGGACTGAGCGCCGGCCCACTCGCGCAACGGAAAGGGCCCGCGCGGACGTCGCCGCGCAGGCCCTTCGGCCGCCTTCCTGGCAGCGTCACCGGCGTGTGCCGGGGATGATTCCCCGAAGGGATCACTCCCAGACCGGCTCGCCGATGTCGATGTCCTCCTCGTCGGTCAGCGCGCCGGCGGCCGCGCCGGCGGCGCCGCCGAGGATCGCGCCGGTGGTCGGATCGCCGCCGGTCGCCGCGCTGGTCGCTGCGCCGCCGGCCGCGCCGATGCCGGCACCGGTCAGGCCGCGCTCGCCCGTGGTGTTGCCGCAGGCCGCCAGCGCAAGCAGCGCGAGCGCCGCGAGAGTGGTCTGGATCGTCGTCTTGACCATCGTCTGCCTCCTTGGCTCGAAGGTCCGCGCCGCGTTCCCGCAGGGGCGCGGCCCGGATCTCTGCCCGCGGCGGCCGGGGCGAGGCCCCGCCGACGCGAGCGGCTGTCCGAAGAAACGAGAGTGGCGGGGCGAGGTTCCCTGTCCGGCCGGCGGCGACGCCGGGTCAGACCGGCTCCTCGACCGATTCGGCGAGCAGGCGCCGGCGCCTCAGGCGCAGCCAGCTGGTCACGCTGAACAGCACGACCGCGCCCCAGATGCACAGGAAGGTGACCAGGTGCGCGTCGGTGAACAGCTCGCCGAACAGCAGCACCGCGAGCAGGAAATGGCAGGTCGGCGCCAGGTACTGGAAGAAGCCGACGACGGTCAGGCTGAGCCGCCGGGCGGCGCTGGCGAAGAACACCAGCGGCAGGGCCGTGACCGGCCCCGAGGCGACGAGCAGCAGGTCGAGCGTCGCGCCTGCCGAGCCCCAGGCGCCGCCGCCCTGCTGCTCGAGCAGCAGCAGGTAGCCGAGCGCCAGCGGCGCCATCAGCGCCGTCTCCAGCAGCAGGCCGTCGGCGGCGCCGAGCGGCGTCAGCTTGCGCAGCAGCCCGTAGAACCCGAAGGTCCAGGCGAGCATCAGCGAGACCCACGGAAATCCCGCCGTCTGCAGGGCCAAGTTGGCGACCCCCGCCGCCGCCAGGGCGACCGCGAGCCACTGCCAGCGGCCGAGCCGCTCGCCCAGGAACAGCACGCCGAGCAGCACCGAGACCAGGGGATTGATGTAGTACCCGAGGCTGATCTCCAGGACGCGCCCGGCTTCGATCGCCCAGATGAAGGTGAACCAGTTGGCGCTGATCAGCAGCGTCGAGCCGCTCAGCAGCAGCAGGGTGCGGCGCTGCGCGAGACTGCCGCCGAGCCCGTGCCAGCGCCGCGTCAGCGTGACCAGCAGGACCAGCAGCAGCAGCGACCAGACGATGCGGTGGGCCAGGATCTGCTCCGGCGCGACGCCGGCGACGGCCTTGAAGTAGAGCGGGGCCGCTCCCCAGAACAGGTAGGCGGCGACGGCGAAGAGGCAGCCGGCGAGGGTCTGGCGGTCGGCGGGCACGGCGGTCGGATCCTTCGGTCGCGCGAGGCGGGTCGGCGACAGCAGAGCCGCTCCGCCCGGTCGGCTCTATCCGAAAGTGGCGATCGTGGCAGCCACCGCCTGCTCATGGCAGCCATCCGGCGCCGCCAGGCGCGCGCGCCGCGAACCTTGGATCGGCCCTAGATCGGCTGCTGGCGGGCCTTCAGCGCACGGAGGTTCTGGCGCACGGACTGCAGGTGCGGATGAATCTCCAGCGCCCGCTCGAAGGAGTCGATCGCCGCCGGGTCGTTGCCCTGGGCGTGCTGGATCAGGCCGCGCCCGGTGATCGCGCCGAAGTGGCGCGGCTCCAGTTCGAGCGTGTGCTCGATATCCTCGAGCGAGGCCTCGTAGTTGCCCAGCAGGTAGTGCACCGTCGCCCGCTTGTTCCAGGCCTCGGCGTAGTCCGGCGCGCTCTCGACCAGCTCGTCGTAGATCGCCAGGGCCCTCTCGAAGTTGCGGTCGTCGAGGGCGGCGATGCCGGCGGTCATCGCGGCCTCGGCCTCCGGATCGTCGCTTTCCATCCAGATCGCCCAGATGGCGTTCTGCAGGCCGCGCGCATTGATCGGGTCCTGCACCTCCTGCAGTTCCTCGAACAGCGCGTCGAGCCGCTCGTCGGTCTGATCGGCCGCAGCGGGCGGCGACAGCGGCGAGAGCAGGGCGAGTCCCAAGAAAAGGGTTGCCAGCCGGCGCATGCCCGGGAGTATGGAGCGCCTTCGGCGGAGCGCCAAGCCCCGGCGCCCGCCGTCCCCGCTCACGACCTGGTGACCGTGCCAGGCCACCCCCGCCCGATGGAGCCGCCGCGCCGATGCATCCCAGCCGCTACTTCTCTGCCGACTACCGCGAGGCCCGCGAGCGTTTCCTCGCCGCCGCCAGCCGCACCGGCGCGACCCCGGTGGCCGAGACCAACCCGGCCGCCGGGCCGTCCGGCGAGACGCTGTCGACCGACGTGCTGCGCCTCGGGCCGACCGACGCCGAGCGCGTGCTGGTGACGATCTCCGGCACGCACGGCGTCGAGGGCTACTGCGGCTCGGGCGTGCAGGTCGGCTGGCTGGAGAGCGGCCTTTGGCGCGAGGCCCCGGAGGGCGTCGCGCAGGTCCACATCCACGCCATCAACCCGCACGGCTTCGCCTGGAACCGGCGGGTCACCGAGGACAACGTCGACCTCAACCGCAACTTCCCCGACTTCGACGCGCCGCTGCCCGAGAATGCCGGCTACGAGACGCTGCACGCCGCGCTCTGTCCGGCGGAATGGAGCGCCGAAACCATCGCCGCGGCCGAGCGGGCGAGCGAGGCCTATGCCGCCGAGCACGGGCCCCTCGGCCTGCAGGGGGCGATCTCCGGCGGCCAGTACCGCCACCCCGACGGCCTGTTCTACGGCGGCGCCCGGCCGACCTGGTCGCACCGCACGCTGCTCTCGATTCTCGAGCGCGAGCTCGCCGGCGCCCGCCATGTCGGCATCCTCGACTATCACACCGGCCTCGGCCCCTACGGCTACGGCGAGCGCATCACCGTTCACGCCCCCGGCTCCGCGGCCGAGCAGCGCGTCGCGCAGTGGTACGGCGGCGACTTCACCAACCCGCTGTCCGGCACCTCGACCTCGGCGGTGCTGGCCGGCACCAACTGCGCCGGCATCGAGCGGCGCTTCGGCGAGCGCGCGCTGACCATGGTCGCGCTGGAGTACGGCACCGAGCCGGTGCCGGAGATCCTGGAGGCGCTGCGCGCCGACAACTGGCTGCACCGCCACGGCGACCCGGCGACGCCGCTCGGCCGCGAGATCAAGGCGCGCATCCGCAACGCCTTCTACGGCGACACCGACCGCTGGAAGCAGGACATCTGGGAGCGCGGCATCGACACCCAGCGGCGCGCGCTGGCGGGCCTGGCCGGGAGCTGAGCGGCCGGGCACCGGCCTGCGCGCTCCGGCGATCCGTCGGTCGCGCGCCTTGTCATAGAGCATTCCTTAATCGGTGCCTGTCTCACTAGTATCCCTCCGGCTCGTCGTCCCGCGCGACGCGTGCGACCCTCCGGGAGGCTGCTGGTAGACCCATGCGGATCCGGTCTCTGCGCGCCCTCATCGTGGGCAGCCTGCTGGCGATCCACGTCGCGATCACCGCGGTCTTCCTGCTGGTCGCCAACGAGCTCGCGCGCGGCGACCAGCGCGAGTTCGCCGATTCGACGATGCGCGGCACGGTCGAGAACGTCACCGGCCATACGCTCAGCTTCCTGGATCGCCTGGAGCGTGTCGCACTGCTGACCCGCGGCCTCGCCGAGGCCGAGATCGTGCGCACCGAACAGTTCGGGCTGCTGGAGCGCTACTTCTTCGAGGTGCTGCGCGCCAACCCGGAGATCACCGGCGTCTACTACGGCACGGTCGGCGGCGACTTCGTCTTCGTCACCCGCGAGGCGCCCGGCGTCGGCCGCAACGCCGGCTTCTTCTCGCGCACCATGGCCCGGAGCGACGGCGCGCATCGCTCGGTGGTGCGCCTGCGAGAGCGGGACTTCGGGCTGTTCATGGAGCAGGACCTGGGCCTGACCGATCCCTTCGACCCGCGCGAGCGGCCCTGGTTCCGCCTGGCGATGCGCGCCGAGGGCGTGATCTGGACCCAGCCCTACATCTTCCACACGGCCGGCACGCCCGGGATCAGCACCGGCACCAAGGTGCTCGGCGCCGACGGCCGGCCGACCGGCGTGGTCGGCGCCGACGTCTCGCTGGCCAACGTGCAGTCCTTCGCCGCCGGCCTGCAGGTCGGCCGCAGCGGCTACGCCTTCCTGCTCGATCCGCGCGGCCGGGCGATCAGCCATCCGGCGCTCGACCGCGAGGGCGCCGTGCCGCTGGCCAGCCTGGAGCAGCTCGGCGATCCCGTCCTGGCCGAACTCGCCGGGCGTCTGATCGCGGGCGACAGCGCGCTGGCCGAGCCGGTCGTCGTCGCCGGCCCGGCGGACTCGAGCAACCTGGTCATGGCGCAGCGCCTGCCGACCAAGCACGGCGACTGGACGATCGGCGCGGTCGTCCCCGAGGCCGACCTGTTCGGCTGGTTCCGGGAGCTGACCCGCTCGGCGGTTCTGCTGGCGCTCGGCCTGACGGTCTTCTGGTGCCTCGCCGGGCTGCTGCTCTGGCGCTACATCGACCGCCGCTTCGAGAACCTGCGCACGCTCGCCGAGCAGGTGCTGTCGCGCGCGCCGGAGCGCGCCGGACGCGCGTCCAGCCCCGGCGTCTTCACCGAGCTCGAGGAGACCGAGGCCGCGGTCGAGGGGGCGCTCACCGAGCTCGACGAGCAGCGCCGCCAGAACCTCGAGCTGCTCGAGCAGGCGCGCCGCTCGGACCGCGCCAAGACGCTGTTCCTGGCCAGCATGAGCCACGAGCTGCGCACGCCGCTGAACGCCATCGGCGGCTTCGCCGAGATCATCGAGCGCCAGATGCTGGGCCCGGTCGGCGTCGACAAGTACCGCGAGTACGCCGAGCTGATCGGCCGCAGCAACCACCGCATGCTCGAGCTGGTGCAGAACCTGCTCGACGCCTCGGCGCTGGAGTTCGGCATCATGGAGCTGCATCCCGAGCCGGCCGACCTCGACCGCCTGACCCTGGAGACCGTCGAGGAGCAGCGCCTGCAGGCCAGCCGGCGCGGGCTGACCCTGCACAGCGAGGCGGCCAGCGGCCTGACCGCCCGCGTCGACGGCCCCAAGCTGCGCGTGCTGCTCGCCAACCTGCTGCGCAACGCCTTGGCCTACACGCCGCCCGGCGGCCGGGTCGAGGTGCGGCTTCGGCGCAGCGAGGCGGGCGAGCCGGAGTTCCTGGTCTCCGACACCGGGGTCGGCATGGATCCGGCGCGGCTCGACCAGCTGCGCCAGCCTTTCGCGCGGGGCCTGGAGGACTCCTACGTCGCCGGCGAGACCGGTGCCGGCCTCGGCCTGTCGATCGTCGACCGCATCGCCGCGCTGCACCGGGCCCGGCTCGCCTTCGAGACGGCGCCCGGCGTCGGCACCCGGGTCCGGGTCACGCTGCCGGCCGACTGCGTGCTGGCGCCCGAGCCCGCGACCGGCAGGTGACCGCGGGCGCCGTCGAGGGGGTTTCGGCTCAGTAGAGCTTGCCGCCGTTGGGCACCGGCTTGTCCGGGCCGATCATCACCACGCCGCCGTCCTCGTCGGGAAAGCCGAGCACCAGCACCTCGCTCATGAAGGGGCCGATCTGCTTGTTCGGGAAGTTGACCACGGCGGCGACCTGGCGACCGGTCAGCTGCTCCAGGCGGTAGTGCTTGGTGACCTGCGCCGAGCTCTTGCGCACGCCGAGCGGCTCGCCGAAGTCGACCCAGATCTTGAAGGAAGGGTTGCGCGCCTCGGGGAAGGGCTCGGCCTGGACGATGGTGCCGACGCGGATGTCGACCTTGGCGAAGTCGGCGTAGCTGATCTCTTCTGGCGTCTCGGCCATGGCGCGCGAACCCTCCTCTTCAACGGCGCGAACGAACGGCCGGGAAGCTAGCCGGGCGGCGCGCGAAAAGCAAAAGGCCGCCGGCGGCTGCCGGCGGCCTTCCGATCGCTCTCTCGGCGCGGGCCTGGCGCCCGGCGCCCAAGACTCACTTCTTGGCGGGGGCCTTCTTGGCCTCGGCCTGCATCTCGGAGATCGTGCCCTTGATCTCGGTCAGCGACTCGGAGATGCGCTTGTTGATCAGCTCGAGCGCCTCGCTGTTCGACTTGGCGCCCATCTCGGCCAGCTCGCGCATGTTCGACACGGCGCGCTCGAAGGCCTCGCGCACGATGTCGGCCTGCTTGGCCAGGCGCTCCTCGGGGGTGCCGGAGGCGGCGAGGTCGCTCATCACCTTGGAGGCTTCCTCCATGGTGGTGCGCAGGATCTCGGCCTGGCGCTGGGCCATCGCCTGGGCGCCCTCGATGGCGATCCGGTTGGCCTGGGTGATCGCCTCGAAGTTCTTGCGCTGGGCCTCCATCATCGACTGCATGTCGACGCCGGGGATCTGGAACTGCTCGGACCACTTCTTGAAGTCCGAATACTGGGTGAAGTCGCCGTCGAGGAAGGGGTTGCCGGTCTTGGCCATGGTCTGCGTCTCCTTGGTGTCTCCGCCGGTGGGGGACCGCCCGGCGCAGCGGTAGGGCGCTTTTGTTGCACCGCACAATAGACCGGTTATGGGTCCGGTCTTCTCTCGAATCAAGAGAAAATTTTGCAGTGCAACATGGCCTGCCTCCAGGCCTCGGCCTGGAGTTTAACGCGTCTCGGCGCCGAGGTCGAAGGGCGCGGCGACCGCGCCCCTTCTCACCCCTCGGTGGCAGGGCCGGCCGCGGCCTCCCCGGTCTCCCCGGTCCCGCCGCCGCCGCCGCGCCGGCGCGGCCCGCGCTCCAGGCGCCCGACCAGCCACTCGACGCGGCGCAGGGCGCCGTCGAGCGCGGCCATGGTCTTCGACAGGTCGGCGCTGTCGTCGCGCAGGAAGACGCGCAGGCAGGACAGCCAGATCGCCGACAGCCCCTTGACCCGCAGGACGCCGCGCAGCCCCTCGGCCGGGATCCCGGCGGCGGCCAGCATCCAGCCCATCGAGCGGCCGAGCTGGGCGAGGCTGCAGAGCGACTCGCCCGGTGAGCGCAGCTGGTCGTCGAGGATGTTGCCGATCGCCAGGCGGTGCGGCTGCAGCGCGTCGAAGCGGCGCATCAGCACGTCGAACAGGCGGTCGCGCGCCGACTCCTCGGCGCCCGGCGCCTCCTCGGCCAGCACCGCGGCGTCGATCCGGCGCATGAAGGCGTCGAGCAGCGCCTGCTTGGAGCCGAGCCGGGGATGCAGCTCGGCCAGCGGCACGCCGGCTTCCTCGGCGATCTCGGCCAGGCCGATCTCGCGCCAGCGGCGCTCGGCCGCCAGCTTCAGCGTGGCGTCGACCGCGGCGGTCTCGGGATCGGGCTTCTGCTTCTTCTTCGGCGTCGCCATGGCGCGCTCCTGCTGTGCGCCCCTAAAGGTAGGGTCGGCGCCCCGGCCGGTCCAGCGGGGGGGGTTTTTCGCGAGCGCCGTCTCCGACGGCGCCGGCTCCAGCCCGCTCCCCCTCCCGGCCACCCACGTCAGTATCCTGGAATGGGTGGCCGGGAGGGGGAGCGGGCTGGAGCCGGAGATCGCGGAGCGATCTTCTACGAGAAGCGAAACCGGCGCTCGCAAGACCACCCTACTCCTGCTTCACCCCCACGAAGCTGCCGCCGGCGAGCGCCGGCAGGTCGCCGGGGCTGAGCCGGAACACGGCGTTGGGGGTGCCGGCGGCGGCCCAGATCTCCTCGAAGGCCTGGAGGTCCTCGTCGAGCACGACGAGCGGCGCCTCGAGATGGCCGAGCGGCGGTACGCCGCCGATCGCGAAGCCGGTGCGCTCGCGCACGAAGGCGGCGTCGGCGCGGCCGATCTTCTCGCCGACCGCCGCCGAGACCTTCTTCTCGTCGACGCGGTTGGCGCCGCTGGCGATGACCAGCACCGGGCGGCCGCTGTCCTTGGCGCGGAAGATCAGCGACTTGGCGATCTGCGCGACGGCGCAGCCGATCGCCGCCGCGGCCTCCGCCGAGGTCCGGGTGCTGGCCGGGAACTCGCGCACCTCGAAGTCCAGGCCCTTGGCGGCGAGCGCCGCCTGCACGCGCTGCGCGGCCGGCTTCAGGCGCGCCGGGGTCGTTTCTTCGACGCTCACTGGGCGAGCTCCCGGCTGCGCTTCGTCGCGGCCTCGATGGCGCGGTCGAACAGCGGCTGGATGCCGTCCTCGGCCATCAGCACGGTGAGCGCCTCCAGGGTCGTGCCGCCGGGGCTGGTGACGTTCCGGCGCAGCGTCTCGGGCGATTCCGGCGAGCGGTGCAGCAGCTCGCCGGAGCCGGCGACCGTGACCCGCGCCAGGCGCTCGGCCAGGTCCTCGGGCAGGCCGGCGGCGGCCCCCGCCTTCGCCAGCGTCTCGGCGAGCAGGAAGACGTAGGCCGGCCCGCCGCCCGAGAGCGCGGTGACGACGTCGATCTGCGCCTCCTCCTCGACCCAGTCGACGACGCCGACCGCCTGCATCAGGCCGGTGCAGAGCGCGCGCTGGGCCTCGCCGACCCGGGCGTCGGCGACCAGCACCGACATGCCGCGGCCGATCGCCGCCGGGGTGTTCGGCATGGCGCGCACGACCGCGGCCCCCGCGCCCAGGCGCTGCTCGAAGTAGCCGAGCGTCTTGCCGGCGGCGATCGAGAGATAGACCGTGCGCTCGGCCGGCCAGGACGGCAGCGCCGCCAGCGCGTCGCCCATCATCTGCGGCTTGACCGCGAGCAGCACGACCTCGGGCACCAGGTCGTCGGGCAGACGCTCGAGCGATTCGTGGTGGTGCACGCCCTTGCCGATGAAGCCGGCGACCGACTCGATGTTCGGCTCGACGATGTGCACCTGCTCGGCCGGCGTGCCCTCGGCCAGCCAGCCGGCCAGCAGGGCGCCGCCCATGCGCCCGCAGCCGATCAGCAGCAGCGGGCCGTTGGGCTTGGTGGTCTGGTCGTCGGACATGGTCTCTCCGGGAAAAGGCGGGTTGCGTGAAACCGGGAGACTAAAGCAGAGAGGCCGGGCCGGGTGAAGGCGTCGCCCTCCCCGGCCCGGCCTCCCGCCGGACTCGGATGCTTCTATCGCGGGACGTTCAGGCTTCCCCGACGGTGTCCATCATGGCGGCGGCGATGGCGTCGCCGACCGGCTGGTTGCCCCAGATGACCATCTGCAGCGCCGGGTAGACGCGGTCGCACTCCAGCAGCGCGGTGTCGACCGTGTCCTCGAGCTGCTCGACCGAGATCCCGCGCGCGCCGCGCAGCGGGATGGTGTGGCGGAACAGCAGCGCGCCCTCCTCGCTGGCCAGGTCGAAGTGGCCGAGCCAGAGCTTCTCGTTGGCCAGCGCCAGCAGCTCGTGGACCGCCGCGCGCTTGGCCGCCGGCACGCGCACGTCGAGCTGGCAGGAGATGTACATGGCGCCGAGATCGGGCTGCCAGACGCTGCAGATGTGGTAGTCGCACCACTGGCCGCCGACCTGGGCGATCAGCTCCGAGTCGCTGGAGCGGTCGTGGATCCAGTCGTTGGCGGTGACCAATTCCTCCAGCAGGTCGAGGGGGTTCTCGGAAAGGACTGCTTCCTGCGACAGCAGTTCCATGCTGGCTGCCTCCCATGCTCGATCGAGGCCGAGGGCCTCAGGAGCGGGTGAGCCGCAGGGTGCTTGGCCGAGATATGCCGCGACCTGGCGGCGTGCCCACTAGATCTAGCGTGCAATACTGCAATGCCGCGCCGCAACGACGGATTACGGCTCTGCGCAATCCGCTGTGGAAATTTCACCGGGATGTAACGGCCGCCGCCGTGCGGCCGAGAGAGCGCCGCTCAGGCCTCGTTGGCGGGCCCGGAGCCGCCCGAGCCCGAGCCCGTCGAGCCGGCCGTCTTGGCCGTCGAGGCCTTGCGGCTCCTCGTGGCGCCGGACTTGGTCGAGCTCTTCGCCGCCGTCTTCTTCGGCGCCGAGCGCGCGGCCGGCTTCGCCTTCAGCGCGCTCTCCAGCTCGGCGACGCGCTTGGCCAGCGCCTCGTTCTCCTCGCGCGCCTTGACGGCCATCGCCTTGACCGCCTCGAACTCCTCGCGGCTGACCAGGTCCATGCGCGAGGTCGCGTTCTCCATCATCTGGCGCAGGCGCTGCTCCATCTCCTCGCGCATGCCGGAGGCGACGCCCATCGCGCCGCTCATCATCCGCGCCATGTCGTCGAAGAAGGGATTCTGGGTCTGCATGGACGCCTCCTGGCGGGTTTGCTGAAGCGAGTACCTCACCGAAGAGATAAGCGCCCCTGCCCTTCCCTTTCAACCGGCCAGTCCCTATAACGCGGCCGTTCCCCAGCCGTCCCTCCGGCCGCCGAGGCGCGCCCCGATGATCCCGAAGCCCCTGGAAATGCGATGATCCTGGTCACCGGCGGCGCCGGCTTCATCGGCTCCAACCTGGTCGCGGCGCTCGACGCGCGCGGCGAGGCCGTGGCGGTCAGCGACTGGCTCGGCCGGGGCGACAAGTGGCGCAACCTCGCCAAGCGCGACCTCGAGGTGCTGATCCGCCCCGAGGCGCTCGACGACTGGCTGGAGGAGCGCGGCGGCGAGCTCGACCTCGTCTACCACCTGGGGGCCATCTCCAGCAC
>JAUILQ010000086.1 GCA_030433005.1 Alphaproteobacteria bacterium | reverse complement strand
CGGCGAGATGAACAACAACCCCTCGCCGGGCAACAAGGCCGGCGGCCTGACCACGATCCTGGAGAAATCGCTGGGCGCGGTGGCCAAGGGCGGCACGACCAACCTCTGCGGCGTCTTCAAGTACGCCGAGCCGGTCACCACCAAGGGCTTCGTGTTCATGGATTCGCCGGGCTACGACCCCTGCTCGATCACCGGCCAGGTGGCGAGCGGCGCCAACCTGGTCTGCTTCACCACCGGCCGCGGCTCGGTCTACGGCTGCAAGCCCTCGCCCTCGCTGAAGCTGGCGACCAACAGCGACGTCTTCCTCCGGCTCGACGAGGACATGGACATCAACTGCGGCGAGGTGCTCGACGAGGGCATCACGGTGCAGGCGATGGGCGAGCGCATCTTCGCCCGCCTGCTCGAGGTCGCCTCGGGCGACCCGACCAAGAGCGAGCGGCTCGGCTTCGGCGACGACGAGTTCGTGCCCTGGCAGATCGGCGCGGTGATGTAGCTCCGCGCCGGGTCCCTTCTCTTCCTGCCTTTCTCCTCCGGCCTTTCGCAAGGGTTGAGGCGGCGCTTCGCGCCAGGGTGGCCGAAACCCGTTGACACCGGCTCCGGGCAACGGGAACCATGGCGCCCGCGCGATAGAAAAAGCCGCAGCGTCGCCACGCGCCGCAGGGGACACCCCGGAGCGAAGGTCGGCGTCGACAAGACCACAGGTCCACCAAGGACTCCTAGGGGAGGAAGACTCAATGCTCGACAGGCTGTCACGCCGTCTCTTCGTGGGGCTGGCGCTCGCCGGCGCCGCCTTCGCCGTGCCCTTCGCGGCCAAGGACGCCCAGGCCCAGGCGACGCTCAAGTGGGCCCACGTCTACGAGGCCAGCGAGCCCTACCACACCTGGGCGGTCTGGGCCGGCGAGGAACTCGCCAAGCGCACCGACGGCCGCTACGACATCGAGGTCTTCCCGGCCTCGTCGCTCGGCAAGGAGGTCGACATCAACGAGGGCCTCGGCCTCGGCACGGTCGACATCATCTACACCGGCCAGCTGTTCGCCGGCCGCGCCTACGGGCCGATCGCCATCGGCGGCTCGCCCTACATGTTCCGCGACTACGCGCACTGGGACGCCTACCGCAACAGCGAGCTGTTCGGCGAGCTGTCGCAGGGCTACCTCGACGCGACCGGCAACCACATCGTCAGCCTGACCTACTACGGCGAGCGCCACGTCACCTCGAACAAGCCGATCGAGACGCCCGAGGACATGCAGGGCCTGAAGATCCGCGTGCCGAATGCGCCGCTCTACATGATGTTCCCCAAGGCGACCGGCGCCAACCCGACGCCGATCGCCTTCGCCGAGGTCTACCTGGCGCTGCAGCAGGGCACGGTCGACGCGCAGGAGAACCCGCTGCCGACGATCCAGGCCAAGAAGTTCTACGAGGTCCAGGACTATATCAACCTGACCGGCCACATCACCGACGCCCTGCTGACCATCGTCGGCGGCCCGACCTGGGAGTCGATGGACGAGGCCGACCGCAAGATCCTGGTCGAGGTGCTCCAGGAGGCGGCCGAGAACTGCACGCAGGCGATCATCGACAAGGAGAACGAGCTGGCCGACTGGTTCCGCAACGAGGGCACCACGACGGTGCTCGAGGTCGACCGCGGGCCGTTCCGCGAGGCGACAATGCCCGCGCACAACGGTCCCGACGCGACCTGGAGCCAGGAGATCTACGACCGCCTGCAGGCGATCCAGTAGACCCGGCGTCCCGGCTTTCGACCGGGCCCCGCGATGGATCCGCATGACGACGACGGCCGGCGCCCCTCCGAGGAGGCGGCGCCGGCCGGCCGGCCGGCACCCGCTTCCTCGGGCGGCGGCACGCCGGAAGGCGTGCCGGGCTCCGCCATCCTGGAGGACGAGGGGCCGGTCGACCTCAGCGACGTCCGGCCGCACGACGGGCTCGTGCTGCTGGTCTTCTGGGTTCTGGCCGGCGTCGTCTTCCTGCAGTTCTTCACGCGCTACGTGCTCAACGACTCGCTCGGCTGGACCGAGGAGATCGCGCGCTACCTGCTGATCGCCGTGACCTTCATCGGCGCGATCATCGGCGTGCGCAAGCGCGACCACGTCGCCGTCGAGCTGGTCTACCGCTACCTGCCGCCGCGCGGCAGCGACGCGGTGCGCCTGGTCATCGACGGCGTCAGCGCGGCGCTGTTCTTCTTCCTGGCCTACACCTGCGCCCGCCTGGCGCTGCGCACCCGGCAGATGATGGTCTCGATCGACGTGCCCAAGTCGGTCGTCTACTGGATCGTCGCGGTCAGCCTCGCCGCCATGGGCGCCTACGCGCTGAGCTGGTTCCTGCGCCGCCTGACCGGCCGGGTCAAGACCGGCGACGCCCCCCTCTCCGGGATCGACTGACGCCCATGCTGCTCGTGCTGCTCTTCGTCCTGCTGTTCGGCATGATCATCCTCGGCGTGCCGGTCGCCCTCGCGCTCGCCGGCTCCTCGGCGGCCTTCATCCTGCTCTCGGGCACGGTCCCGGACGTCGTGGTCATCCACCGCATGGTCAACGGCGTCGACTCCTTCCCGCTGCTCGCCGTGCCCTTCTTCATCCTCGCCGGCAACCTGATGAACACCGCCGGCATCACCAACCGGATCTTCGACTTCGCCAAGGCCTGCATCGGCTGGATGCGCGGCGGCCTCGGCCACGTCAACGTCGGCGCCTCGGTGATCTTCGCCGGCATGTCGGGCGCCGCCGTCGCCGATGCCGGCGGCCTCGGCACCATCGAGATCAAGGCGATGCGCGACGCCGGCTACGACCCCGGCTTCGCGGTCGGCGTCACGGCGGCCTCCTCGACGATCGGGCCGATCGTGCCGCCCTCGCTGCCGATGGTGATCTACGGCGTCATGGCCTCGGCCTCGATCGGCCAGCTGTTCGCCGCCGGCTTCATCCCGGGCCTGCTGATGGCGGTCTCGCTGATGCTGATGGTCGCCTGGTACGCGCACCGCCGGCGCTACCCGCGCGACGCCGCCTTCGAGATCCGCCGCCTGGGCCGGACCTTCACCAAGGCCTTCCTGTCGCTGATGACGCCGGTGATCATCGTCGGCGGCATCCTGTTCGGCATCTTCACCCCGACCGAGGCGGCGATCGCGGCCAGCGCCTACGCCTTCGTCCTCGGCGCCGTGGTCTACCGCACGCTGACCTGGCGGCGCCTGCTCAGGGTCAGCTTCGACACCATCGAGACGACCTCGGTGGTGCTGTTCATCGTCGCCGGCGCCTCGATCTTCGCCTGGATCCTGACCAGCAACCGCGTCACCGAGCAGTTCGCCGACATCCTGCTCACGATCAGCGAGAACCCGGTGATCATCCTGCTGATGATCAACCTGCTGCTGTTCATCGTCGGGTTCTTCATGGAGACGATCGCCGCGATCACCATCCTGGTGCCAGTGCTGCTGCCGATCCTGACCAAGGTCGGGGTCGATCCCGTGCACTTCGGCGTGATCATGGTGCTCAACCTGATGATCGGCCTGCTGACCCCGCCGGTCGGCATGGTGCTCTACGTGCTCTCGCGGGTCTCCGGCGTGCCCTTCGAACGCTGCGTCTCCTCGACCCTGCCGTTCCTGATCCCGCTGGTCGCCGTGCTGCTGCTGGTCACCTTCCTGCCGCAGCTCTCGCTGTGGCTGCCGACGATGATCTATCGGTGAAGGAGAAGTTGCGAGCGCCCTCTCCGCCGTCGCCGGCCCCGGCCCGCTCCCCCACCCGGCCACCCATTCCAGGATACTGACGTGGGTGGCCGGGTGGGGGAGCGGGCCGGGGCCGAAGATCGCGGAGCGATCTTCTACGAAACGTGACTCGCGATCAGTAGGTCGCGCGGCCGCCGGAGATGTCGAAGACGGCGCCGGTCGTGAAGGCGTTCTCGGCGGAGACCAGCCAGGCGACCAGGGACGCGACCTCCTCGACCTGGAGGAAGCGCCCGCGCGGGATCTTGGAGAGCATGTAGTCGATATGGGCCTGGCTCATCTGGTCGAAGATCGCCGTCTTGGCCGCCGCTGGCGTGATGCAGTTGACCGCGATGTCCCTGTCGGCGAGCTCCTTGCCCAGGCTCTTGGTCAGTGCGATGACCCCGGCCTTGGCCGCCGAGTAGGCGCAGGCGTTGGGGTTGCCCTCCTTGCCGGCGATCGAAGCGACGTTGACGATGCGTCCGTAGCCGCTCTCGACCATGCCGGGCACCACGGCGCGGCAGCAGTGGAAGACGCCGTCGAGGTCGATCGCCAGCACGCGGCGCCACTCGTCCAGCGGATAGTCGGCGAGCGGCGCGTTGGCGCCGGCGATGCCGGCGTTGTTGACCTGGATGTCGATGCCGCCGAGCTGCCGGCGCGTTGCCTCGCAGGCGGCCTCGACCGAGGCCCAGTCGGTGACGTCGCAGAACACCGAGGTCAGCGCGTCGCCGGCGCCGAGCTCCTCGACCAGCGCCTTGGCGCGCGGGCCGTCCTGGTCCCAGATCGCGACGCTGGCGCCGGAGGCGAGCAGGCGCTCGACGACGGCGCGGCCGATGCCCTGGGCGCCGCCGGTGACGACGGCGCGGCGGCCGGCGAGATCGATCTGGTTCATGGGCGGGGTCTCCTCCTGTCCGGCGGTCTGCTTGTCGCGCGCCCGGCCGAGGCCGGCGCAAAGGGGGCGTCATTCAAGCGCATCGCAGGGCGCGAGGCCATCCCGCCAGCCGCCCGGACGGCGGGTGGCTGCCCTGAGCGCCCGCGGCTTGCATCGCGGCGCGCCAGCGCGTCAATCGCACCGGGAACAGAGGTCGAGGCCGGCGCCGCTCCGGCTCGATCGTGACCGCAGCGGCACTGCTTCAGAGGAGGAGACCCATCATGTCAGGACGCCTTGCCGGAAAGCGCGCCCTCTGCACCGCCGCGGGCCAGGGCATCGGCCGGGCCACGGCCCTGGCCTTCGCCGCCGAGGGCGCGAGCGTGATCGCCACCGACATCAACGAGGGCCTGCTGGAGGAGCTCGCCGGCCGCGACGGCATCGAGACGCGCCGGCTGGACGTGCGGGATTCGGCCGCGGTCGACGCGCTGGCCGCCGAGACCGGCGCGCTCGACATCCTGTTCAACTGCGCCGGCTTCGTGCACCACGGCACGGTGCTCGACTGCCGCGAGGAGGAGTGGGACCTCGCCTTCGACCTCAACGTCAAGTCGATGTACCGCACGATCCGGGCCTTCCTGCCGGGCATGCTGGAGCAGGGCGGCGGCTCGATCGTCAACATCGCCTCGGTCGCCTCCTCGCTGAAGGGCATCCCCTTCCGCTTCGCCTACGGCGCCAGCAAGGCGGCGGTGATCGGCCTGACCAAGTCGGTCGCCGCCGACTTCGTCGGCCAGGGCGTGCGCTGCAACTGCATCTGCCCGGGCACGGTGGAGTCGCCGTCGCTGGAGCAGCGCATCGCCGCCTTCGACGACCCCGTCGCCGCGCGCAAGGCCTTCATCGCGCGCCAGCCGATGGGCCGGCTCGGCCGCGCCGAGGAGATCGCCGAGATGGCGGTTTACCTTGGCAGCGATTCGGCCAGCTTCGTCACCGGTACCTCGATGCTGGTCGACGGCGGCTTGATGATCTGAACGGCCGTCGCCTGGAACGGGCGGCCGGCGCGGCCGTTGCCGGGGCAGGAGGTCCGCCATGAGCAACAGCGAGCGGCAAGATCCCTATCCGGCCCGGAAGGCGCGCCAGGGCGAGATCGTCCTGCGCAGCCGGCGCCGCCGCGTGATCTTCGCCTCCGGGCTCGCCGGCATCGTCGTCCTGGTCCTCGCCTTCGCGCTCTTCGCCTAGTGATCGAGGCTGCGCCCGAGGAAATCCAGGGTGCGCGCCAGGGCTGCCTCCGCCGCGTCGGGATCGCCGCCGGCGACGAGGCCGCCGCGCGCGCAGCCGGCGAAGAGCTCGGGCAGCGTCGCGGCCGTCGCCGGCCGGCCGCTCAGCGTCTCGACGAAACGGCCGGACCGGCGCTCCTCGAAGCGGCAGTCGACCGGCACCGGGGCCGAGACCGGCAGCTGTCCGAACCATTCGAGGAGGGGATGATCGAAGGCGTGGCGCGCCTCCGGATGCAGCGCGACCTCGATGCGCGCCGCAGGATCGGCCCGGCGCAGGTCGTCGACCAGGGCCTGGCAGAGCGCGGCCGGCGCGATCTCGTCGCGGCCGCCGAGCTGCAGCAGCAGGGGCGCTCCGGTCGTGCGCCGCTCGAGGAAGCGCAGGCCACACCAGGGGTAGTAGGCGACGTGGGCGGCGAAGCGTGGGCCGCCTTCGCCGGGCGCCGCGGGGACGAGGTGATCGCGAACGGTCTCCAGGGCGGCGTAGAGCGCAGCCATGCCCCCCTTCGAGAAGCCGACCACGGCGATGCGCTGCGGGTCGATGCGCGGGTCGTCGGCCAGTCGCGCCAGCCCGGCGTAGGCGTCGGCGAGCATCGAGGAGGTGCTGACCAGGGTCTGGTCCTCGACCGTCTTCTCGACGCCGCGGCTGCCGAAGGAATCGATCGCCAGCACCGCGTAGCCGGCCTCGGTCAGGCGCCCGGCGACGTGCCAGTCCTGGCTGCCCTGGCCGACCGAGCTGTGCAGCAGCACGACCGCGGGCAGAGGCGGCAGGGTCCCGGCCTCCGGAGGCGGCAGCAGCAGGCTGGCGGCTACCGGCTGGCTGCCCCGCGCCGGCTTGCGGCCGAGTTCGTCGACGAAGCCGAAGGTCGCGCTGCGCAGTTCGACCCGCTCGCTGTCGAGCGGCGGCAGGCTGCAGCCCGCCAGGGCGATGGCGAGCAGCAGCGCGGGTGCGGCCAGGCGAAGCGCGAGCCGGGCTTCGGGCCCGTGGGCGCGCCGCGCCTTCCCCCGCAGCCGGGTCACGGCTCGCCGCCCTCGAGCCAGACCTCCAGCGGCAGGATCACCGGCTCGACGCCGCTGTCGAAGAACCAGGAATCGACGGCGAAGCGCCTGCCGTCGTCGTGCTGGACGAGGGTCGCAGCGACATGCGGCCAGGCGTCGAAGAGATTGCCGCGATGCGCCGTGCTGCCGATGCGGTGCCGGCGCAGCAGGCCGTCGCCGTCGAGCAGGCGCAGGAACTGGGTCATGTTGACCGCCTCGTCGACGCAGTCGAGCTGGCCCTCGCGCCCGAGCCCGGCGAAGGTCCCGCCGAGATCGTCGGCGGTGCCGGCCTGGGCAGACGCGGCACGCTCGAAGCGTGCGGCCGCACGGGCGACGGCCCGCCGCTCGGCGGCCGCGTCGGCGGGCGGCGGCCGCAGCGGCGCGGTGATGCGCGCCCAGCTCTCGTCGCTCAGGGCGAGCAACACGCGGCGGTCGCAGCCGTAGCCGTGACAGTAGTGGAAGCGGTCGCTGGTCGGTCGCGCGTCGCCGAGGCCGACCACCCGCGCGTCGAGGCTGCTGCGCGCGGCCTCGGCACAGCCGGTCGCGAGCAGCAGGCCGCAGAGCGCGCCGGCCACCCGTCTGCGCGACGAACTCGGGAGAGGGCCTGTGGCGTCAGCCATGGCTGGACCGACGATCCCGTTGCGCCTGAGGGCCCCGCCGGGAAGAGCGGGCGCGCCATTCTAGCCGAACCGCGGCCGCGAGTCGGCAGCGGCGTGGCGCTCAGCCGGCGCGCTTCGAAACCGTCGCGCGCAGCGGGGCGAAGGGCTCGAGCGGCAGCGTGGTTTCCTGGCCCAGGGTCGCCTGCGCGAGCAGCCGCCCGGCGAGCGGGCCCATGGTGAGGCCGCTCGGGCCCAGGCCGTTGCCGATCAGCAGACCCTCCAGGCCGGGCAGCGGACCGAGCAGCGGCGCGCCGTCGTCGGCGAGCGGTCGGAAGCCGATGCGCACCTCTTCCAGTGTCCAGTCGGCGAGGCCGGGCGCGGTCGCGAGGCCGGCGTTCAGCACGGCCGCGACGCCGCCGCCGGTCAGGCGATGGTCGAAGCCCGATCCCGTCTCGCGGGTGGCGCCGACGACCACGCGGGAATCGTCGAAGGCCAGCAGGTAGTAGCTGTTGAGCGGCGACAGCGTCGGCCAGCGGCTGGTGTCGACGCCGGGGCGGCGCAGATGCACGATCTGGCCGCGCTGCGGCGCCACCGGCAGCGTGACGCCGAGCGGCGCCAGCAGCTCCGGGGCCCAGGCGCCGGCACAGACGACCATGGCATCCGCCGCCAGCTCCTCGGCGCCGAGCGCGACGCCGCGGATCCGGCCGCGCTCGGCGAGCAGGCGCGCCGAGCCGGCCAGGCGGCGGGCGCCCCGCGCCTCGGCGGCGCGCGCCAGGGCGGCGGCGACGAGCCGACCGTTGACGCGGGCGCCGCCCGGGACATGCAGCGCCGCGAGGCCTTCGCGCAGCGGCGGGAACAGGGCGCGCGCGTCGTCCGGCCCCAGGCGCTCGACGGCGCCGGCCTCGGGGGCCCGGGCTGCCCGCGCGCGCAGGACGCGCTCTGCGGCGTCCAGGTCGGCCGTCGAGTCCGGCACGACCAGCGAGCCGACGCGGGCATAGCCGAGCTCGGCCTCGCCCTGATCGCGCAGGGTCTCCGCCAGCGGCCCGTAATAGGCCGCGCCGGCCTCGAGCAGCCGGTACGCGGGCCCGTCCTCCAGCTTCGAGCCCCAGGGCGAGACGATGCCGGCCCCGGCGGCGGTCGCCCGCCCGCGATCATCGCGGTCGACCAGCAGCACCTCGGCGCCCGCCTGCGCCAGGTGCCAGGCGGTGCTGGCGCCCAGGATGCCGGCGCCGATCACGGCAACTCTCATGGAACGGCTCCCCCGGCCGGCGATTCTGCTGCGCGCAAGCCTAACCGGCTCGTCCGCGGCCGCAAGGCGCCGTTTCGGCGCGGCCGGCTCTCAGGAGTCCGACCTGTGCTCCGCCTTGCCCTTGCGCTCGGCCGACGCCATCTCCTCGAGCTCGCTCTCGCTCATCGACTCGTACATCGACTTCGAGGCGCCCTGGAGCTCGCCGACCTTGGTCTCGCCGCGCTTGGCGGCGAGCGCCGCGCCGGCGGCCTTCTGCTGGGACTTCGACTTTGCGGGCATCGGGGATTCCTCCGTTTCCGGCGGCCTGCCGGCCGCACCGCCACCTCCCGGGCTACCGAGTCGCAACGGCGAAAGCGCCCCGTCGGTTCGCCGCTGCCGCCCCCTCGCCGGCGGCCACAAAGAGAGAGAGCGGCCCGAAGGCCGCTCTCCTGGAACGCAATGCCGGGGACCGGAGGCTTACATCGCCTCCTTCTCGGCCTGCTTGATCTCCTCCTCGAGGGCCTGGAGGACTTCCTCGCCGTCCTCGCCGACCATCTCGACGTAGCGCTCGCGGACGGCCTGCGCACGCTCCTCGAACACGGCCCGCTCCTCGTCGCTGAGGCGGATCATCTTCATGTCGGGCTTGGCCTGCTTGATCTTCTCCAGGCGCGTCTCGTTGAACTCGTCCTGGACCTCGAAGATGTAGTCGGCCAGCTCGGCGACGGTCTCGTCGACGATCTTGCGCTGCTCGTCGGTGAGGTCGGCGGCGTACCAGTCGGCGTTGGTCACGACGGTCGTCGTGAACTGCTGCTGGCCGGCCCAGATCATGTAGTCGGTGACCTCGTAGAACTTCATCTCCTCGATCGCGAAGATCGGGTTCACCTGGCCGTCGATCTGCTTGAGCTGCAGGCCGCCGTAGACCTCGCCGTAGGGCATCGGCGTCGGGTTGGCGCCGAAGGACTCGTAGGCCTCGACCAGCATCGGCGACACCATGGTGCGCATCTTGAAGTTGTCGAAGTCCTCGGGCTTGCGGATCTCACGGTTGGTCGTCCAGACCATCTCGCCCTCGGGATACATGGTCAGCAGCTTGAGACCCTTCTCCTCGAACTCCGAGCCGAGGCGCTCGTAGATGACCGGGCTCTCGGTCAGCACCTTCTTGTTGGCCTCGTTGTTGTCGGAGAGCAGATAGGGGATCGAGAAGACCTGGATCTCGGGGACCAGCGTGCCGAGGTGGCCCGGCGAAGAGTTGGCGAACTGGATGGCGCCCTGGGTGACCAGCTCGGTCAGGTCGGCCGAGGTGCCCAGCGTGCCGTAGGGGTAGACCGTGACGGTGATGTCGCCGCCGGACTTCTCCTCGACCAGGCGCTTGAACTCCTGCGCGTAGCGGTCCTGGACGCTGCCGTCGATCTCCTCGATCGCGAACTTCCACTCCGCGGCCTGCGCGGCGCTGCCGATCGAAAGACCGACGGCGGCCACGCCGGCGAGCAGCAGGCTGCCGCCGAACCGACGCTTGGACGTGAGGGTCATGGTGCGAACCATTCGGTGATTCCTCCTTGTCTCTGTCGTGCTTGCTTGATGACGCGGCTTGTCTTCCTGACGCGGCCGGGGGCCGCCTGCGGCACGAGTCCGCAACCGGCAGCGCATTCCGCCGATTGCGGAACGCCGGCCGTGTCGCCTGTCATTGAACCTTGAAGGGTAGGGGATATAATGATCAGGTCAATTGCTAAATTGAACTATGACAAATTGGCTGCCTGACCTGACCGGTGCGACCGGCCCCCTCTACCTCGCGATCGCCAACGCGATCGGCGACGCCGTGGAGCGCAAGGAACTGCCCGCCGGCGCCAAGCTGCCGACCCATCGGCAGATGGCCCTCAGCCTCGGCGTCAGCGTGCAGACCGTGAGTACGGCCTACCGCGAGGCGGAGCGCCGCGGGCTGGTGATCGGCGAGACCGGCCGCGGCACCTTCGTGCGCGGCAACGGCAGCATCCAGGAATCGCAGTTCATCATGGCCCGGCGCCGCGAGGACCTGATCGACCTCTCGATCAACCGGCCGGCCAGCGGCTTCGTGCACGCCGAGGCGGTGCACGCGGTGTTCGACGCCCTGTCGGAGTCGATGGACCTCAGCTCGATGACGGCCTGCCGTCCGGTGCCCGGCCTCGACCAGCACCGCGTGGCCGCGGTCGAGTGGCTGGCCCGCCTGGGCGTCGCCGCCGGCGTCGACCAGGTCGTGCTGACCAACGGCGCCGCCCACGGCATCCTGCTGGCTCTGTCCTCGATCGCCGATCCCGGCGACACCGTCGTGACCGACCAGCTGACCGATCACGGCGTGATCCTGTTGGCCAGCATGCTGCACCTGCGCCTGAAGCCGCTGCCCTGCGACGAGCTGGGCATCCTGCCCGACGGCTTCGCCGCGGCCTGCCAGGCCGGCGAGGTGCGCGCGCTGTTCACCATCCCCTCGCTCAACAACCCGACCTGCACGATCCTGCCGCTCGAGCGCCGCCGCGCGCTCGCCGCGATCGCGCGCCGCCACGGCGTCGCGATCATCGAGGACGATCCCTACTCGATGCTGCTGGAGAACCCGCCGCCGCCGCTGGCCAGCTTCGCGCCGGAACTCGCCTACTACGTCACGACCTTCACCAAGTGCCTGATGCCGGGCGTGCGCACCGGCTATCTGGTCGGCCCCGCCGAGCAGGTTCCGCGCCTCGTCTCCAGGCTGCGCGCGACATCCTGGATGGCGACGCCGCTGGCCGCGGAGATCGCCAGCCAGTGGCTCAGCGACGGTACCGCAGAGCGCCTGATCGGCTGGCAGCGCGACGAGCTGACGGCGCGCCAGAAGATCCTGCAGCGCAGCCTGCGCGGCTTCGACTACGTCTATCACCGCCACGCCCTGCACGCCTGGCTCACCGTTTCCAGCCAGTGGCGGGTCGAGACCTTCGTCGCCGGTCTGCGCCAGCGCAACATCGCGGTGACGCCGGCGGAGGTCTTCATGGTCGGCCGCGGCGAGGAGCCCCACGCCGTGCGCGTCTCGCTCGGCGCGACCCGCTCTCGGGCCCAGCTGGAGCAGGGGCTGAGCGTGATCGCGGACCTGCTGCGCCGGGATCCCGAGCCGATCCTGGTCGACGACTGAGCCGAGCCGCCGCCGCGCCGCTGGCGATATTGAACTGGTTCAATTGTCAACTTGACATGGTCGGCTTCCGATTGAAGCATGATTCAAGCGTGGATTGACCCGCTCGGGGGCTCCAGCCACCTGCAGTCCGACCCGCTCGCAGTCCGGCGACGGCCGAGCCGGGAGGACAGGGGCGCGGCGGGAGGAAGCGGCGGGGAACGACGTCATGGCGCCGCCCACCACCGGCCAACCGGGCCGGGGCGGAAGCGGAACTGCGCCGTGAGCGCAGCGCGACAGGGCCCGTCCGTCGGGAGCGCGGCCTCGTCGCCAGGGTTCGGGACGGGAGTGGCATGGCCGAAGCGAAGCAAGGCGGCGGAAGGCCGGGAGGGGCGCTGGGCGCGCTCTACCTGCTCGACCGCGTCATCGCGAAATTCGAGAGCTGGGTGCTCGCCTACGGCGTGATCCTGATGGCGGTGAACTCGATCGCCAACGTGATCGGCCGTTTCGTGATCGGCCAGTCGATCTACTTCTCGCCGGAGCTCAACCAGTTCCTGATCGTGCTGGTCACCTTCGTCGGCCTCGGCTACGCGACGCGGCAGGGCCGGCACATCCGCATGTCGGCCTTCTACGACCAGCTGCCGGACCGCGGCCGCAAGATCCTGATGATCGTCATCGCGCTGGTCACCGGCGTCATCATGTTCGTGCTGGCCTACTACTCCTACAACTACGTCGACCGCCTGGCGCGCCTGGGCAAGGTGACGCCGGCGCTGCAGGTGCCGCTCTACCTGACCTATCTCTGGGTCCCGGTCGGCTTCGTGATCACCGGCATCCAGTACTTCCTCACGGTGCTGCGCAACTTCCAGAAGTCCGACGTCTACATCTCTTTCGAGCACGTCGACAGCTACGACGAGATGGACGACGCGCTGCCGCCGGCGCCGCGCGAGGACTCCGGGCCGGGCGAGCGCAGCGCGGCCGGCAACGACGACAGCGACGGGGGGCCGAAACGATGACCGCCGCGATGGTCGGCACGATGATCGTGCTGCTGCTGCTCGGCTTTCCGATGATGGTGCCGCTGATCGGCGCCACGCTGCTGGGCTTCTTCGTGTTCTTCGCCGGCATGAAGCCGGAGATCATGATCCAGCAGATGATCGGCGGGGTGAAGCCGGCTGCGCTGATCGCCGTGCCGATGTTCATCCTGGCCGCCGACATCATGACCAAGGGGCACTCGGCCAACCGTCTGCTCGATCTGGTGATGAGCTTCGTCGGCCACGTGCGCGGCGGCCTGGCGATCACCACCGCGGCGACCTGCACGCTGTTCGGCGCGGTCTCGGGCTCGACCCAGGCGACGGTGGTCGCGGTCGGCGGCCCGCTGCGCCCTAAGATGCTGGAGGCGGGCTACAAGGACTCCTTCGTGATGGCGCTGTGCATCAACGCCAGCGACATCGCCTTCCTGATCCCGCCGTCGATCGGCATGATCATCTACGGCGTCGTCTCGGGCACCTCGATCGGCGAGCTGTTCATCGCCGGCATCGGGCCGGGCCTGCTGATCCTCTTCATGTTCTCGGCCTACTCCTACATCTTCGCCCGGGTGAACGACATCCCGACCCAGGCCAAGGCGACCTGGGGCGAGCGTCT
>JAUILQ010000085.1 GCA_030433005.1 Alphaproteobacteria bacterium | reverse complement strand
GGCCGTTCGGCCGACTGGAAGACGATGTCGCCGCCCATGCCGGCGGTCAGGTTGAGCACGACGTCCTGGTCGGACTCGCGCACCCGCTCGACGACCTCGCGGTAGTATTCGACCTGGCGCGCCGGCTTGCCGGTCTCGGGATCGCGCACGTGGATGTGGGCGATGGCGGCGCCGGCGCGCGCCGCCTCGATCGCGGACTCGGCGATCTGCTTGGGCGTCACCGGCACCTTGTCCGACTTGGCGGTGGTGTCGCCGGCGCCGGTGATCGCGCAGGTGATGAAGACCTCGTAGTTCATGGCGGTTCCTCTTGCGGGGGCGCCCGATCCTAGCGCCGGCTCGTCTCGGATATTTTGCACATCACGCCAATCGGATTGCAGAATAGGCCATGGCTCCGCTCCACTACGGCTTCCTGCTGCTCGACGGCTTCTCCAACCTGGTGCTGGCCAACGCCATCGAGCCGCTGCGCGCCGCCAACCAGCTGTCCGGCGAGACCCACTTCCGACGCAGCCTGCTGAGCCTCGACGGCGGCCCGGCGACCGCCTCCTCGGGCATCGCCGTCGGGGCCGACCGCCGGCTCGCCGAGGCCGGGCCGCTCGACCTGCTGGTCGTGGTCGCCGGCTACGGCTTCCGCGAACGGGCGGCGGCGCCGACGCTCGCCGCACTGGCGCGCGCGGCGGCGCGCAGCGGGCGGATCGGCGGCCTCGACACCGGCAGCTGGCTGCTGGCCGCGGCCGGCCTGCTCGACGGCCGCCGGGCGACGATCCACTGGCAGGAGCTCGAGGCCTTCGACGAGGCCTTCCCGGCGGTCGAGGCGGTCGGCGAGCGCTACGTCCTGGACGGGCGCGCGGTCACCGCCGGCGGCGCCACCGCCGTGCTCGACCTGGCGCTCGCCCTGGTCCGCGAGCGCTGCGGCCAGGCCCTGGCCTTCGAGGTCATGAACCTCTTCATCTACGATGCCGAGCGGGCCGCCGAGGCGCCGTTCCGCGGCGCCCGCGCGCGCCGCCTGGTCGAGCTGGCGCCGGCGCTGGTGCAGGCGGTGACCCTGATGCGCCGCAACCTGGAGACGCCGCTGCCGCTCGCCGCGCTGGCCCGGGCGAGCGGCGCCTCGCCGCGCTCGCTGACCCGTGCCTTCCTGCGCGAGTTCGGCGTCTCGCCCGGCCGCTACTACCAGTCGCTGCGCCTCGAGGCGGCGCGCCGGCTGGTCGAGGAGACCTCGCTGGGCGCGGCCGAGATCGCGGTGCGCAGCGGCTTCGCCTCCGGCGCCACGCTGTCGCGCGCCTTCTCCGCCCACTTCGGCACGACGATCCGCGAGCTGCGCCGGGCGCGGCGGCGGTAGGGCAGGGAGCGGTGGGACAAAGGCGCGGGGGGACAGGCCCAGGCGCGCACGCTTCGTGGTTCGACAAGCTCACCATGAAGCGAAGGGCAAGGCCTGTGCTAGCGTATCCGTCGCTTCATGGTGAGCTTGTCGAACCACGAAGCGTAGTGGTGGTGCCGCAGCCTGCCGGCACCGAGCACAGGCATCTAGTTTCCAGAGAAAGCCATCATCCGCATCCCCGCCAAAGGTCTCACGGCTTGAGGGCAACTCCAGATGCACTTGCTCGGCATTGAGCTGATCTTCGACTGTCTTGAGGAACTGAGCGACGAGGATTGCCAAAGACGGCTTTGGCTTTCCGACGGTTTGAGCGGCGAAGTTTCCTCGTTCGCGGAGGCTTACGAACGTTTGTTCGGCGACAGCGGGCTAGGTGACGCCTTGGAGAAAGGGGTTCCGCAATTGCCGGGAGAACTGGTGCGCCGCCTGTCGTCCTTGCGGAAGAACCTTGACCGGGTCGACGACAATAGGCGGCCGCAAGAAATAATCGATGACCCCGCGATGATTCCCGTCAGGGCGGATGCGGCGATCATACTTCAACTGCTGAAGAACTGATTCAAACACCCGCATCGCCCGCCGGCGCGGGTCTCCCCGACAAAGTCCGGCGGCCGGTCTCGTTCTTGGGCGCGGGGCGCGACCGCCGGAAGTGGTCCACAGGGAGATCCCGCTGCCTTGGCCGGCGCCGCCCAGGGTAAGGCTGGGTAAACGGGCGACGACGGCGGGGAAGGCAGGCAGCGGCTCTGGCGTGCCGATCGCAAAGCCGGGGCTTCGCGTGAATCGGCACGCGTCTCTCAATCGAAGGCCTCCTCCCAGCTGCCGCGGGTGGCGGCCTTCGAGTACTCGGTCGCCCTGTTCTCGAAGAAGTTGGTGTGCTCCATGCCGTTGAGCATGGCGTCGAGCCAGGGCAGGGGGTTCTCCTGGTTGCCGTAGAGAGGCTGCAGCCCGAGCTGGGCGAGCCGGCGGTCGGCGATGTAGCGCAGGTAGGCCTTGACCTCGGCCGCCGTCAGGCCCTCGACGCCGCCCAGCTCGAAGGCCAGGTCGATGAAGGCGTCCTCGTGGGTGACGATGGTCTCGCAGGCCCGGTAGAGGCGGCGGCGCAGGTCGTCGGTCCAGATCTCCGGGTTCTCCTCGCAGAAGGTCCGGAACAGGCGGATGATCGACTGGGTGTGCAGCGACTCGTCGCGCGCCGACCAGCTGACGATCTGGCCCATGCCCTTCATCTTGTTGTGGCGCGGGAAGTTCAGCAGGATCGCGAAGGAGCCGAACAGCTGCAGGCCCTCGGTGAAGGCGCCGAACACCGCCAGCGTGGTCGCGATGTCCTCCTTGGTCTCGACGCCGAAGTCCTGCATGTAGTCGTACTTGTCCTTCATCTCCTTGTAGTGGAGGAAGGCCGAGTACTCGCTCTCCGGCATGCCGATGGTGTCGAGCAGGTGGCTGTAGGCGGCGATGTGGATCGTCTCCATGTTGGAGAAGGCCGCCAGCATCATCTGGACTTCGGTCGGCTTGAACACGCGCGAGTAGTGGCGCATGTAGCAGTTGTTCACCTCGACGTCCGACTGCGTGAAGAAGCGGAAGATCTGCGTCAGCAGGTTGCGCTCGGACTCCGACAGCTTGCGGTTCCAGTCGCGCACGTCCTCGGCCAGCGGCACCTCCTCGGGCAGCCAGTGGATGCGCTGTTGGGTCAGCCAGGCGTCGTAGGCCCAGGGGTAGGCGAAGGGCTTGTAGATCGGATCGGCGTCGAGCAGGGACATGGCGCGCTGGGTCTTTCGCTGTTGGTCCGGCCCGGCGGGTGCCTGCCCCTGGCAGAGCGGGCCCGCCGGGCCGGTGTCGGCCTCCCCGCCTACTGGCAGGCGAGGCACTCCTCGTAGTCGACCGGGGCTGCGGCCGGGCGGTCGGCGCCGTTGACGCGGCCGCGCAGCGGCAGCGCCAGGCCGTCGGCGCCCGTGGCGGCTCCCGTGGCGGCAGCGGCGGCCATGCCGGCGGCGTGGCTGAAGGCGGATTCGGCGCGCTGCAGCGAGCGCGAGCGGCAGTAGTAGAGCGACTTCACGCCCTTCTTCCAGGCCATCAGGTGCAGCTGGTGCAGGTCGCGCTTGTGCACGTCGGCCGGCAGGAAGAGGTTCAGCGACTGGGCCTGGCAGACGTAGGGCGCGCGGTCGCCGGCGTGCTCGATCAGCCAGCGCTGGTCGAGCTCGAAGGCGGTCTTGAAGACGTCCTTCTCGTCGTCGCTCAGGAAGTCGAGGTGCTGGACCGAGCCCTCGTTGGTGGTGATCGAGGTCCAGGTCTGGGCGTCGTTGCGGCCCTTGGACTCGAGCAGCCGCTCGAGGTGCGGGTTGCGCACCGCGAAGGAGCCGGACAGCGTCTTGTGGGTGTAGGCGTTGCCGGCGATCGGCTCGATGCCGGCCGAGGTGCCGCCGCAGATGATCGAGATCGAGGCGGTCGGCGCGATCGCCATCTTGTTCGAGAAGCGCTCCTGGAAGCCGTGCTCGGCGGCGTCGGGGCAGGCGCCGCGCTCCCCGGCCAGCTTGCGGCTGGCGGCGTCGGCCTCGCCGCGGATCTTCTTGAAGACGCGCAGGTTGAACGACTTGGCGAGCGCCGACTCCCAGGGGATGCCGTTCTTCTGCAGGTAGGAGTGGAAGCCCATGACGCCGAGCCCGACCGAGCGCTCGCGCATCGCCGAGTAGCGCGCGCGCTCGAAGCCGGGGATGCCCTCGGTGCGCCGGATGAAGTCGGCCAGCACGTTGTCGAGGAAGCGCATGACATCCTCGACGAAGCCCTCGGCGTCCTGCCACTCCTCGTAGGTCTCGAGGTTGAGCGAGGACAGGCAGCAGACCGCGGTGCGCTGCTGGCCGCGGTGGTCGAGCCCGGTCGGCAGCGTGATCTCGCTGCAGAGGTTCGACATCTTGACCTCGAGGCCGGACAGCCGGTGGTGCTCCGGCATCGCGTTGTTCACGTGGTCGGAATAGATCAGGTAGGGCTCGCCGGTCTCGATGCGCGCGGTCAGGATGCGGATCCACAGCGCGCGCGCCGAGACCGTCTTGACGATCGCCCGGTCCTTGGGGCTGCGCAGCGCCCACTCGCGGTCCTCGACCACGGCGCGCATGAAGTCGTCGGGCACGGTGATGCCGTGGTGCAGGTTCTGCGCCTTGCGGTTCGGGTCGCCGCCGGTCGGCCGGCGGATCTCGACGAACTCCTCGATCTCCGGGTGGTCGACCGGCAGGTAGACGGCGGCCGAGCCGCGGCGCAGCGAGCCCTGGCTGATCGCCAGGGTCAGCGAGTCCATGACCCGCACGAAGGGCACGATGCCGCTGGTCTTGCCGTTCTGGCCGACCTTCTCGCCGATCGAGCGCAGGTTGCCCCAGTAGCTGCCGATGCCGCCGCCGCGCGCCGCCAGCCAGACGTTCTCGGTCCACAGGCCGACGATCGATTCCAGGTTGTCGTTGGCCTCGTTGAGGAAGCAGGAGATCGGCAGGCCGCGCTGCTTGTCCTCGTCCAGGCCGCCGTTCGAGAGCACCGGCGTCGCCGGCATGAACCACAGCCGCGAGATGTAGTCGTAGAGCCGCTGGGCGTGGGCGGAATCGTCGGCGAAGCCGGCGGCGACGCGCGCGAAGAGGTCCTGGTAGGACTCGCCGGGCATCAGGTAGCGGTCGTCCAGCGTCTGCTTGCCGAAGTCGGTCAGCAGGGCGTCGCGCGAGCGGTCCATGTAGACCGAGATGCCGCGCTCGTTCTGGAAGTGGTCGGCGACCTGGCCGTTGAACAGGCTGGGCTCGCCCGCCGGCGCCGCAGCCGGCCGCACGTCGACCGACGCTTCCGTCCCGGACTTTTCCACCGTCCGGGCCGCGCCCGCCGCCGTCGCGGTCTCGCCGGTCGCGCCGAAAAAGCCGGATCCGTCCATTCTTGCCCCCGTTATCCACCCTTTTCGGGCGTCGCGTTATCCACAGCGAGCCCATATATGGGGCCCTATCGTCGAGCCGACACAATATGCAGGAGGTTACCGCTTCGTGTCAGCAGGAACATACCAGGAACAGATGGATTAGGCGAGCCGCCGGGTCGGGCAAGGCGCCGCCGCCGCTCGGGCGCGGCCCTTGACGGCAAAGGCCGCAGGCGGAGGATGGCAGCCATGTGCGGACGCTACACCCTGACCAGCCCGCTCGAGGCCCTGCGCGCGCTCTTCGGCTTCGTCGAGCGCCCGAACCTGGAGCCGCGCGCCAACATCGCGCCGACCCAGGACGTGCTGGCGGTGCGGCTCGGCGAGGACGGCGCGCGCCACGCCGCGGCGCTGCGCTGGGGCCTGCTGCCGCCCTGGGCCAAGGACCGCCGCGAGGGCGCGCGCATGATCAACGCGCGGGCCGAGACGGTGGCGACCAGCCCGGCCTTCCGCAAGGCCTTCGCGGCGCGGCGCTGCCTGATCGCCGCCGACGGCTTCTACGAGTGGCAGAAGCGCGACGCCGGGGCCAAGCAGCCCGCCAAGCAGCCGTTCCGCATCTGCCGAGAGGACGGCGCGCCCTTCGCCTTCGCCGGCCTCTGGGAGCGCTGGCACGATCCCGCCGAACCGAAGGACGCGCCCGCCGTCGAGAGCTGCACGATCCTGACCACCGACGCCAACGACCTGCTGCGCCCGATCCACCACCGCATGCCGGTGATCCTGCCGGCCGAGACCCATGCCGACTGGCTGGCCGGCGACGGCGGGACCGAGGCGCTGCAGGCACTGCTGCGCCCGCTGCCGCCGGACGGCTGGACCGCCTATCCGGTCTCGACCCGGGTCAACAAGGTCGCCAACGACGAACTCTCCTTGCTCGAGCCTTTGGCAGAGGAGAGCGCCGCGACGCCTGCGCCGGGGCCGACGCAGCAGAGCCTGTTCTGATACCGGCGGCTAGTGCCGGGTCGCCTCGTCGCCGACCGGCCGGTAGGGCGCCTCGCCCGGGCGGCCGTCTGCGAACAGCCAGACCGGCTTGACCGGCGGGCTGGCGTGGCGCGCCTCGACGCTGGGCAGCGCGACCAGCGAGGAGGAGACCGTGCCGAAGCCGCCGGGCGTGACCACGGCCATGGCCGCCTCCTCGGTGTCGCCGCCGTCGGCGCGCGCCGCCAGCAGTTCCTGCCAGGCCGACCAGTCGCCGGCCGTCGGGTCGGGCGCCGGCGCCGCCTCGAAACGCGGCAGGAAACGCTGGATGCGCGGGCTGACCGGGTCGTTGCGGTCGTAGGCGGTGAGCATCGACAGGCCCGGCGGCAGCGGCATCACCTCGATGCCCTCGGCGTCGTGGCCGCGGTTGCGCAGCCAGAAGGCGTCGCGCTCGTCGGCGACCACCAGGTTGAAGCTGCGGTAGGCGGCGGGGTCGAGGTCGCCGAGCGACCAGGCGGCGTCGGCGGCGTCGGCGTGGTCGAGCGCCTCCAGCACCAGCTCGCCGCGGCTGCGCTTGTCGGGCGCCGGGCCCAGGCTGCCGCGGCGGTTGAGCACGGCGGCCAGCAGGCCATGGTCGTTGAGGCCGAGCCAGGAGCCGCCGGACAGCGCGTCGAGGCCGCCCAGCAGCTCCGGGCGGTCGGGCCAGTGGCGACCCGGGGCGCGGCTCGGGCGGGCGGCCATCTCGTCGCGGTTGGCGCCGACGATGACCGGCCAGTCGGCGCCGGGGCGGCGCAGCAGGACGAGGGTGCACATAAGGGTCGCGCGCTTTCGTGTCTTTGTCGTGTCTTCGTGTCGGGGTGGGGCCGTGCGCGTGGTTCACGCCGCCCGGACAAGCCGCTATAACCTAGCCGCGCGCGGGCGCCGCGCCCAGGGGCGCTGCCCAGGGCCGAGGCCGCGCGCCGGGGCGACCCGCCGTGCGACCGCAAAGACCATAGACCAGGCTGCCGACGGGCAGCAGCAGGAAGGACCCGAGGATGAGCTTCCAGGACCGCGAGAAGGCCTTCGAGGACAAGTTCAAGCACGATTCCGAGCTGCAGTTCAAAGTCGAGGTGCGCCGGAACAAGCTGCTGGGCCTGTGGGTCGCGGAGCTGCTCGGCCTGAAGGGCGAGGAGGCCGACGCCTATGCCCGCGAGGTCATCAGCTCGGACTTCGAGGAGGTCGGCGACCAGGACGTGGTGCGCAAGGTCATGGCCGACATCGAGGCCAAGAACGTCGAGCTGTCGGAGCACCGCCTGCGCAAGAAGATGGACGACCTCTTCGAGACCGCCAAGAAGCAGGTGATGACGGAGTAGGGGGAGGGACTCTCGCGGGCGCCGGCTCCGCCGCCGCCGGCACCAGCCCTCTCCCCCACCCGACCACCCACGTCAGTATCCTGGAATGGGTGGCCGGGTGGGGGAGAGGGCTGGTGCCGGTGCTGGCGGAGCCAGCACTCGTCACATCACAGCGCCGGTCCCGGGCGGATCGGCGAGCCGTCGGAGAAGCGCGCGAAGCGGAAGCGCGTGAGGTCGTGGCCGGTCGGGCGGCCGCGCATCAGGTCGGCCATGACCCGGCCGGCGCCGGGCCCGATGCCGAAGCCGTGGCCGCTGAAGCCGGTGGCGACGAACAGGCCCTCCCGGCCGGGCACCGCATCCAGCACCGGAACGACGTCGGGCGTCGCGTCGATCATGCCGGCCCAGACGTCGGTCAGGGCCAGCCCGGCGAGCGCAGGCAGGCGCTCGGCGAGGCGCCGGCGGATCGTCGCGGCGACGCCGGGCGAGGGCGCCGGCTCGAGCACGCGCAGCCGCTCGAAGGGCGAGGTATCGTCGGCCGCCCAGCGTCGCGGGGTCGTCCAGGCGTCGGGAAAGCCGCGCGGCGCCGCCGGCCTGAGGTGCGTCGAGCTCCAGGAGTCGCGCAGGCACTGTCGGAAGAGCCGGGCGAAGCGCAGCGAGTCCGGGCCGAGGAAATGGTCGTGGCGGTCGCAGAGCGCCAGGCTGTAGCCGCCGTCCTGGCGGCGCCGGAAGGCGAGCCCGCTGTCGGCGGCGCAGCCGGCGAAGACCTCCGGCCCCGGCGCCGTGCGCGCCGCGGTCGCGCGCACCGTCAGCTGCGGCAGGCGGATGCCGGCGTTGCCGAGGAACAGCGACGACCAGGCGCCGCCGGCGAGCAGCACCCGCTCGCAGCGGATCGGGCCCCGCTCGGTCACCACGCCCGCGACGCGCCCGGCCTGCAGCTCGAGGCTGCGCACGGCGCAGCCCTCGGTGACGCTGGCGCCGGCGCGCTGCAGCGCCCGGGCGATCCCTGGTACCGCCTGCCAGGGCTCGGCGCGGCCGTCGCTCGGGCAGCGCAGCGCGCCGTGCCAGCGGCCCGGGGCGCCGTCGACCAGGGCCTCGACGCCGCGGCGGTCGAGCCGCTCGACCTCGAGCTGATGGGCGCGCGCGAGCTCGAGCAGCGGCTCGTCGGCGGCGGCCGCGGCCTCGTCCTCGTGCAGGTAGACGACGCCGCTGCGGCGGAAGCCGAGGTCCTCCCCGGTGTCGCGCTCCAGCTCGGGCCACAGCCGGCTGGCCTCCATCATGATCGGCAGCTCGTCGGCGTCGCGGCCGAGCTGGCGCACCCAGCCCCAGTTGCGGCTCGACTGCTCGCCGGCGATCCGGCCCTTCTCGCAGAGCGCGACCGAGACTCCGGCGCGGGCCAGGAACCAGGCCGTCGAGACGCCGGCGACGCCGCCGCCGACGACCACGACGTCGGCGGCGTCCGGCAGCGGGTCGCTGAAGCGCGGCGGCGTGTGCGCGGTGATCGGCCCGGGGGCGGCGGTCATGCGCGGTACCGGGACCGTCGCGTCATCGCGGCACGAAGCGCTCCAGCGCCGCGAACTCGCCGTCGAGCCCCTGCAGGATCGCCTCCAGGTAGGCGACGTTGTCGACGCCGTAGGCGGCGCAGAGCTGCGGGTCGGTCAGGTGGTCGTCGATGGTGGCCTGCGCCGCCGACGAGAGCACCCAGCCGAGCGGCGGCGAGACCGCGTCCTGCGGATCGGCTGCCGGCTCTGCGCCGCCGCCGCCGTCGCACAGCCGGAAGTGCAGGTAGGGCCAGCCGCGCTCGCGCGCCAGCGCGCGCAGCCGCAGCCGCTCCTCGGTGCCGCGGGCGCCGCGCGTGTTGAGCAGGCTGCGCAGCGGCGACAGCAGCTCGCCGAGATAGCGCGGCGATTCGCCGAGCAGCGGGTCGCCGGCGGCGTCGCCGGGCAGCACGGCGTCGACGTCGTTGCTGATCTGCACGATCACGGGCCGCGGCCCGCTCTCGGGCCCGCTCAGGAACTCCAGCGCGCCGCCGACCGCCGCGATCAGGTCGGCGAGCGCCATGGCGCCGGAGTTCTCGTAGTAGCCGCCGTCGCCGAAGCGGTAGAGGCCGCTGCGCTCGCCGCGCGCGACCTCCAGGCTGCCGGCCGGGCTGACGATCGGGAAGCGCGCCGAGAGGCTGGCCGCGGTGACCAGCGGCAGGCTGTCGTTGCTGTCCTCGGGGTTGTCCTCGATCACCGCCAGCAGGTCGAGCACGTCGGCGAAGGCGACGCCGTCGTCCGGCCAGGCGAGGCTGGAGACCAGCGCGCGCTGGCCGCTGCCGACCCGCGTCGCGTTGAGCAGCAGGTGCGGCACCTCCAGGGCTCGTTCGCCGGCCCAGAGCTCCTGGAAGGCGAAGCGGCCGGAGAAGGCGTTGCCGCTGTCCTGTTCCTCGCGCGGCTCGCCGAGCCCGCAGGCGTCGTGCCAGGCCGCCGCCCAGGAGGCCTCAAAGGCGCGCGCCCGGTCGAAGGACTCGACCGAGTCCGGCCAGACGCGCTGCAGCAGGTCCGGATAGAGCAGGCCGCCGACGATCGGCGCCAGGTGGTCGCGCCCGGTCATCGCCCGGGCGACCTGGCGGTAGCCGCCGCTGCGCGGCGAGATGGTGCGGCAGGCCGGCGCCTCCGGGTCGTCCGCGCCGGCCGCAGCCCCGCTGGCGACCTGGGCGGCGAAGAGCGCGAGGCCGAAGGAGCCGCCGGAGACGCCGCTCATCGCGAAGACCTGGCGGCCGAAGCGCTCGTCGCTGTCCTGCAGCTCGCCCAGGATCGCCGCGGTCCAGTAGGCGCTGCGGATGCCGCCGCCCTCGGAGGCGACCAGGAACACGGGCCGCCGCGCGTCCTGCGGCCGGCCGTCGCTGCCGGCCAGGTCGATCCACCAGTCGCTGTAGGCCTCGGCGGCCATCGGCCGCTCGGCGACCGGCTCGTCGACGCGCTGGAGGTCGTGGTTCTCGACGAAGAAGCTCAGCAGCACCGCCCAGGCGACCACGACGGTCAGCAGCGGAAAGCGGGTCTGGCGCTGGAACAGGTCGGCGAGCGCCGCGAGCGGGATCATGGTCGCCGCCCAGATCAGGAACAGGCCGGCGGTGCCCAGGCCCTGGCCGACGGTGACCGGCGAGAAGGTCAGCGCCAGGAACATGGCGAGCAGCAGCGCGAGCGAAACCAGCAGGAAGCCGCGCGTGCCGGCCGAGTGGTCGGCGAGGAACAGCGCCCGGAAGCCCGGCCAGGCGTCGATGTCGTCGGCCCGCTCGCCGTGCATCAGGCCGGCGAACAGTCGCCGACGGTAGACCACGAAGCCGAGGAAGATCAGCCCGAGCGCCCAGGCGAGGATCGCCTGGCGCCAGGCGAAGGGCGCGCCGGTCAGGGCGACGGCGAGGCCGAGCAGGGCGATCGCCGCGGCGCCGATCAGGCGCGGCAGCCACTCGCGCGCGGCGGCGTCGACCTCCGGAAAACGGCGCTCGGGGTCGCGCTCGAACTCGTAGCCCAGGGCGACGCGGGCCCAGAACCAGGCGCTCAGCGCCCACAGGAGGCCGCCGCCGTAGAGCGCGACCAGCTGGCGCGAGAAGCTCTGCTCGCCGAGCGCGCGCAGCACGTCCTCGCCCTGCGCCGTGAAGAGAGCGATGGCCCCGACGACCACCAGCAGCAGCACGAAACGCACGCGCTTCAGGACCGCCGCCAGCGCCTCCCAGCGATCGAGCCAGGTCGGTTCCCAACGCCTCTGCTCGAGAGCCATGCCGCTTCCCCCTTGCTCGCGACCTTCGCCGCGCACTCTTATGGCGAGTATAGCGGCCCGCCCCGCGCTTGGCAGGGGGGGGGCGTGCCGGCAGTCGGACGCTAGCGGCCGAAGACGCGCGCCAGGATCTCGTCGACCCGCCGGGTGTGGTAGCCGAGGTCGAAGACGGCCTCCAGGGCTGCGTCGTCGAGCGTCACCTCGGGGTCGGCCTTGAGCTCGGTGAGGAAGTCGGCGCCCTGCTCCCAGACCTTCATGGCGTTGCGCTGGACCAGGCGGTAGGCCTCCTCGCGGCTGATCCCGGCCTGGGTCAGCGCCAGCAGCACGCGCTGCGAGTGCACCAGGCCGCCGAGGCGGTCGAGGTTGCGCTGCATGGCCTCGGGATAGACCAGCAGGTTCTCGATCACGCCGGCCAGGCGCGCCAGCGCGAAGTCGAGGGTGACCGTCGCGTCGGGGCCGATCATGCGCTCGACCGAGGAGTGCGAGATGTCGCGCTCGTGCCACAGCGCCACGTTCTCCAGCGCCGGCACCACCGCCGAGCGCACGACGCGGGCGAGGCCGGTCAGGTTCTCGGTCAGCACCGGGTTGCGCTTGTGCGGCATCGCCGAGCTGCCCTTCTGGCCCTTGGAGAAGAACTCCTCGGCCTCGCGCACCTCGGTGCGCTGCAGGTGGCGGATCTCGGTCGCCAGGTTCTCGACGCAGCTGGCGACGACGCCGAGGGTGGCGAAGAAGGCGGCGTGGCGGTCGCGCGGAATCACCTGGGTCGAGACCGGCTCGGGCTTGAGGCCCAGCTTCGCGGCGACGTGCGCCTCGACCCTGGGGTCGATGTTGGCGAAGGTGCCGACCGCGCCGGAGATCGCGCAGGTCGCGATCTCGGCGCGTGCGGTCTCCAGGCGGCTGCGGCAGCGCGCGAAGGCGGCCCAGTGGCCGGCCAGCTTGAGCCCGAAGCTGGTCGGCTCGGCGTGGATGCCGTGGCTGCGCCCGATGGTGACCGTGTCCTTGTGCTCGCGCGCGCGTGTCTCCAGCGCCGCCAGCAGGCGGTCGAGGTCGGCCAGCAGGATGTCGGCGGCGCGGCTCATCTGCACGGCCAGGCAGGTGTCGAGCACGTCCGAGGAGGTCATGCCCTGATGCACGAAGCGCGCCTCCTCGCCGACCTGCTCGGCGAGCTCGGTCAGGAAGGCGATGACGTCGTGCTTGGTCTCGCGCTCGATCTCGTCGATGCGCGCGATGCGCTCGGGCGTGTAGGGCCTGTCGCCGCGCGCCCAGACCGCCGCGGCCGCGGCCTTCGGCACGACGCCGAGCTCGGCCAGGGCGTCGGTCGCGTGGGCCTCGATCTCGAACCAGATGCGAAAACGGCTCGCCGGCTCCCAGAGCGCGGCCATCTCCGGGCGGGAATAGCGCGGAATCATGCGGGCAGGATCTCTAAAGCGGTGCGTCGGGGCGCCTCTTGTCGCCCCCGGGGGCGACGCTGTCAACGGGCCCCGCCGTCAGGTCTCCGCGGCGGCGGCGCGCGCGGCGCGCAGGCGGCGCAGCTGGGCCTGGAGCACGCCGGCGACGACCAGCAGGCCGCCGGCCACCTGCTCCCAGCGCGGCGGCAGGCCGAGCAGCGCCGCGGTGGCGGTCGCGACGATCGGGATCAGGTTGAGGTAGAGCGAGGCGACGACGATGCCGTAGTGCTGCACGCCGACGTGCCAGGCGACGACGCCCAGGGTGACGCCGCTGACCGCGATCCAGCCGAGCAGCGCCAGGTCGAGCGCCGGCGGCGGCATCGGCAGCGGCGAGACCAGGCCGGCGAGATCGGCGAGCAGGTAGCCGGCGAACAGCCAGAGCGTCGCCGGCACCAGGGTCAGGGTCGTCGCCTGCAGGCGCGAGACGCCGGCGAGGCGCCGGGCCACGGCGATCGAGTACCAGGACCAGCAGAGCAGCGCCATCAGCAGCAGCGGCTCGCCGCCGCCGAAGGCCAGGCCCTGGTCCAGGCGGTCGAAGTCGAGCCCGACCAGCGCCGCGCCGGCGACCGACAGCAGGATCGCCAGGCCCAGGCCGGGGGCCAGCCGCTGGCCGTAGAGCAGGCGGTCGAGCAGGCCGCCGAAGATCGGCGAGGCGGCGGCGAGGATCGCCGCGGTCACCGGATGGGTCGCCGAGAGGCCGAGGGTGAAGAACAGCGAGAAGCCGGCCATCGCCAGGCCGAGCTCGGCGAGGCTGCGCCAGTTGGCGCCGGGCGAGCGCGGCAGGGCCGGGCCCCGGCCTTCGCGCCAATAGAGCAGGGCGAACAGAAGCGGCAGAGCCGGCAGGTAGCGGGCCAGCGCCACCTGCAGCGGGTCCCAGCGCTCGAGCAGCAGCGAGATGAAGGGCACCGGCGTGCCCCAGGCGAGGACGACGAACAGAAGGGCGCCGAGGCCTTGGGAACTCGCCTGCATGGCCTTCTACCTACCGGCCCCCGGAGGCTCCCGCAACGGTGGCGTGCCGGGCCGGCCGCGCGACCGGCGACCGCAGAGGCTGGAATCCCCGGCCTTCCTGTGCCAAACCGGAAGACACCAAGAAAAACGTCATGGGGAGGATTTGGGGTATGAAGGCATTTCTCTCGGCGACCGGCCTGGCGCTGGCGGCCTCGCTGACCTTCGGGGCGGCGCAGTCCTGGGCGGCCGACGTGACGCTGCGCATCTCGCTGCAGCTGCCGCTCAAGAGCCACCTCGGCCAGAACCTGCTGCTGTTCAAGGAAGAGGTCGAGAAGAACTCGAACGGCGAGATCGCCGTCGAGATCTACGACAGCGCGCAGCTCTACAAGGACAAGGAGGTGCCGGCGGCGGTCGGCTCCGGCTCGATCGAGGCCGGTGTCGCCTCGCTGACCCGCTACGTCGGC
>JAUILQ010000084.1 GCA_030433005.1 Alphaproteobacteria bacterium | reverse complement strand
CGGGTGCATGCAGTTTGTGTGACGAAACTGGTGATAGCTTGGATCGGGTCTTGACCCGTCTCGGTCCCCTTTCGGAGAGAGGTCTCACAGCTATACTTGCAAACCATCTCTCACTTGATTTGATTTCCGCTGACCAATTTCCCACTGCGTCCTTGTATCCAGAACGTTTGAGTTTTCGCTTTCTCAAAGAAGCAAGGGTGGTGCGGTGAGCGAAGAAAGCGAGCCGCCTTTGGTGTCGGGTGCAGATCTGCTCGACGGTCTCGTCGATGATGGGGTGATCGCCCCCTCGGCGGCGACGCGGGTGCGGCACCTGCAGGCGGAAACCAGCGAGCAATTGGACCGCGTGCTGACACGGCTCGGGTTGGTCACCGAGGCGGAAGTGGCAACACGTCTTGCTGCGATGCTGGGCCTGCCGCAGGTTGCGGCCGCGGCCTTTCCCGTTCGGGCGCTGCATGAGGAGCGCCTCAGCGTGCGCTTCCTGAGGAAGGCGCGGGTGCTCCCGCTAGTTGAGGAGGTCGAGGGCCTCTCGCTGGCAATGGCCGACCCGCTCGATGATGTGGCGGCAGAGGCGGTGGCCTATGCGATCGGCAGACCAGTTCTGCGGCGAGTCGCGGTCGCGAGTGACATCGATCGCGCGTTGGATCGGCTCTACGTAGGGTCTTCGCGCGAGACGAGTGTGAATGGGGAGGGGGGCGAGGGCGCAGTGGCCGAAGCGGCGTCGCATGCCGAGGACGCAGAGCGCCTCCGCGACCTCGCCTCCGACGCGCCGGTCGTGCGGCTGGTCAACCGCTGGCTCGCCGAGGCGGTCGAGGCCGAGGCCTCGGACATCCACCTGGAGCCGAGCGAGTCGGCGCTGCTTGTGCGGCTGCGCGTCGACGGCGTGCTGGTCGAGCTCGACAGCCAGCCGGCGGCGCTGCATGCCGCGGTGGTCTCGCGGCTCAAGATCATGGCGCGGCTCGACATCGGCGAGCGGCGGCTGCCCCAGGACGGGCGCCTGGACCTGACGGCGCGCGGCCGCCGCATCGACGTGCGCGTCTCGATCCTGCCGGCGGTGCGCGGCGAGAGCGTGGTGCTGCGCCTGCTCGACCGCGGCGGCGTCGTCTTCGACTTCGAGGCGCTCGGCTTCGACGCGCGCACGCGCGAGCGCTTCCTGAAGGTCGTCGAGCGGCCGCACGGCATCCTGCTGGTCACCGGGCCGACCGGCAGCGGCAAGACGACGACGCTCTATACCGCCCTGGCGCGCCTGCGGCGGCCCGACTACAAGATCCTGACCGCCGAGGATCCGGTCGAGTATCGCCTCGAGGGCGTGATCCAGACCCAGGTCAAGCCGCAGATCGGCCTCGGCTTCGCCAACCTGCTGCGCTCCTTCCTGCGCCACGACCCCGACGTCATCCTGGTCGGCGAGATCCGCGACCTGGAGACCGCGCGCATCGCCGCGCAGGCGGCGCTGACCGGCCACCTGGTGCTCTCGACGCTGCACACCAACGACGCCGCCGGCGCGATCACGCGGCTCGTCGACATGGGGCTCGAGGACTACCTGCTGACCGCGACGATCAACGGCATCGCGGCGCAGCGCCTGGTCCGGCGGCTCTGCGGCGCCTGCCGCGAGCCCTATGCGCCGGGGCCGGAGCTGCTGGCCCGCCTCGGCCTCGAGCGCGCCACGGGGCGGCTCTGGCGCGCGGTCGGCTGCACGGCCTGCAACGGCACCGGCTACAAGGGGCGCTCGGCGATCATGGAGGTGCTGGCGATGAGCGAGCGCCTGCGCCAGCTGGTCATGCGGCAGGCCGGCGCCGAGGCCCTGCGCGCCGCCGCGGTCGAGGAGGACATGACGACGCTGTTCCAGGCCGGGCTCGGCAAGGCGCAGGCCGGCGAGACCTCGATCGAGGAGGTGCTGCGGGTGGCCGGCGCACAATGAGCCGGGGACACGAACCGAGCGGCACGAAGCCGCCGGCATGAGGGGCGCGGCGGGCCGGCGGTCCTTCCGCTACCGCGCGATCTCGGGCCGCGGGCAGCTGCTGCGCGGGGAGCTGGCGGCGGCCGATCGCCAGGAGGCGACGCGCCGCCTGCAGGCGGAGGGGCACTTCCCGATCGAGGTCGAGCCGGCGGCGCCGGGGGCAGCGGTGCCCTGGTGGCGGCGCGAGATCACGCTGGGCGGCGGCGTCCCGGCCGGGCTGCTGGCCCGCTTCGCGCGCGAGCTCGGCACCTTGCTGGAGGCCGGGCTGGCGGTCGACCGGGCCCTGGCGCTGACCGCGGAGACGCTGCCGCCCTCGCCGCTTAAACGCGCGCTGCCGGCGGTGCGCGAGGCGGTGCGCGAGGGCGCCGGCCTGGCCGAGGCGCTGCAGCAGCACCCGCGGCTGTTCCCGCGCCTCGTCGTCGGCGCGGCGCGCGCCGGCGAGGCGGCCGGCGCCCTGCCGGCGGTGCTGCTGCGCCTAGCCGAGCACCTGGAGCGGGCCCAGGCGCTGCGCGAGTCGCTGCGCTCCGCCCTGCTCTATCCGGCGCTGCTGTCGGTGCTGGCGCTGGCCTCGCTGGTCTTCATCCTGCTCGGCGTGCTGCCGCAGTTCCGTCCCCTGCTCGAAGGCTCGGGCGCAGAGCTGCCCTGGACGAGCGAGCTGCTGTTCGCTGCCAGCGGCCTGCTGGACGCCTTCTGGCTGGAAGGCCTGCTGGCGCTGCTGCTCCTCGCGCTGCTCGGCGTCCTGGCCTGGCGGCGGCCGGCGGCCCGGGCGGCCGGCTACAGGGCCGCGGGCCGCCTGCCGCTGCTGGGTGCGCTGCTGCGCGAGGCCGAAGGCGCGCGCTTCGCCCGGGCCCTGTCGCTGCTGCTCGGCAGTGGCCTGCCGATGACCCAGGCGTTGGCGGTCGCGCAGCAGACCCAGCAGTCGCCGGTCAACGCCGCGGCGGTCGAAGCCGTCGGCGAGCGCGTGCGCCAGGGAGTGGGGCTCGCCGCCGCGCTCGGCGCGGCGGGCGCCTTCCCGGCGCTGCTGGTCGAGCTCGCCCGGATCGGCGAGGAGAGCGGCAAGCTGGCGGCGCTGCTCGGCCACGCCGCCGAGATCCTGGAACGCGACCTGCGCCGCAAGCTCGACCGCCTGGTGACGATTCTGACGCCGGCGCTGACGATCCTGCTCGGCTTGGTCATCGGCGGTTTGATAGCCTCGGTCTTCGCGGCGCTGCTCAGCGTCAACGAGCTGGCGCTGTAGGGGACGTCTCGGGAGGGCGTGCGAGGTGTCGAGGGAGAAGGACGAGGCAAGCGGGCCGAACGCCGGTCGGCGGCGCGAGCGGGAGGCCGGCTTCACGCTGCTCGAGCTGCTCGTCGTGCTGACCATCATCGGGCTGCTGGCCGCCGTCGCCGTGCCGCCGGTGATGCGCTACCTGTCGCGCGCGAAGAGCGATACCGCCGAGATCCAGGTCCAGAACCTGGCGGTCGCCGTCGATCTCTTCCACCTCGACGTCGGTCGCTATCCCAGCCAGCAGGAGGGCCTGCGCGCGCTGGTCGAGCGCCCGAGCGGTGCCGAGCGCTGGGACGGTCCCTACGTCACCCGCGAGCAGAGCCTGACCGACCCCTGGGGGCAGGCCTATCTCTACCGCTTTCCCGGCCAGGAGGGCGCCTTCGATCTCTATACGCTGGGTGCCGACCAGGCCGCCGGCGGCGAGGACGAGAACCGGGATGTCGGCAACTGGTAGGCGGCGGCTTCCCCGAGGGGCCCGCGACGGCTTCACCCTGGTCGAGCTGCTCGTCGTGCTGGCGATCCTGGGGCTGGCGCTGACCCTCGCGCCCTTCTTGCTGCCGCAGCAGCGCGACCAGGCGGTGCTGGCGGCGGCGGCCGAGGAGGTCGCCGCCACGCTGAGGCGTGCCCGCAGCCTCGCCATCTCCGGCGTGCACGCGACCGAGGTGCGCTTCGAGCTGGAGGCCGGCCGCTACCGGGCGCCCTGGATGGCCGGGCCGCGCGCGCTGCCCGAGGGCGTCGCCTTGTCCTGGCTGAGCGCGGCCGGCCGGCCGCGCGCCGAGGGGGCTGTCGCCTTTCGCTTCGGCACGGACGGATCGCCGGATGCCGGATCGCCTGTCGGCATGCTTCAGCTCCGGCTCGACGATCGTTTCGCCGCCGTGCAGGTCGACTGGCTGACCGGGCGGGTCGCGCGCGTCGCGGAGGCTGGCGAGCGGTGACGGGTCCCCGCGATGCCGGCTTCACGCTGGTCGAGGCGCTGATCGCCTTCGTGATTGTGGCGGTGGCGCTGCATGCCGGCTTTTCGATCCTCGCCGGCCAGAGCCAGCGCTTCCGCTCCTCCGAGCTGGAGCTGCGCGCGCAGGATCTCGCCCGCTCGCTGCTCGCCGAAGCATCTGCCGACTCCGCGCTGCAGGCGGGGCGTCTCTCCGGACGCAGCAGCGACGGACTGGCCTACAGCCTGGAGATCACCGAAGCGCCGGGGCCGGCCGCCTCGAGCTCCTCGGCCGAGCCGGCCCCCCGCGCTCGCCTGCTGCAGTTCGACCTGGTGGTGACGGAGCCGGCGGCCCGGCGCCCGCTGCTTCGGGTCGTGACTCTTCGCGCCCTTCCGGCCGATCCCGGGGCCGCGCAGCCATGAGGCGCGTGCCTCTGCGGCCCGGGCAAGCCGGCTTCACCCTCGTCGAAGTGCTGGTCGCTCTCGCCCTGCTGGGCCTGATCTCCGTCTTCCTGTTCCAGGGCCTGCGCGGGGCCGGCGAGATCTTCGGCCGGCTGGCCGAGCGCTCCACGCAGCAGGATGAGACGCTGGCGGCTCGGCAGCTGCTTCGGCGCCTGCTGGAGGGGAGCTACCCGGCCGTCCTCGATTCCCCGGACGGCGGCTACCGCGTCAGCTTCCAGGGAGGGCGCGACCGCCTGGCCTTCACCACGACGGCGGCGCTGCCGGGCGTGCCCCCTGGGCTGCACCGCGTCGCCATCGAACCGCGGGACGGCGCCCTCTATCTGGACTGGAGCCTCGAGCGCGGCGAGGCCTCCTCGGCCGGGGCCGGGGCCGGGGCCGGGGAGGGGGAGGGGGCCCTGAGCCGGCCCATCCTGCCGGCTGTCGACGCGCTGCGGATCCGCTATCTTGACCGCATGGAGCGGGGAGAAGCCGTCTGGCAGGAGAGCTGGAGCGAGGCCGTGCGGCTGCCGAGGCTGGTGGCGTTGGAGGTCGAGCGGTCCGAGGACTCCGGCAACTGGACGCCCCTGATCGTCGCCCTGCCCGTCGAGGCCGATGCCGCTTGCCGATTCGACCTCCTGACCGGCCGCTGCCGAGGACGCTGATCGTCGATGAACGCAGCGAGGATCAGCCCGACCGATCGCCTGACCGCCACGGTGCGCCGCTTCCTCGCCTGGTGGGGCGCCGAGCTGCGCGGCCTGGTGCCGCCCGGAGCTTACGGTCGGACCGGCAGGAGGCTCTATCTCGATCCGGCGGAGGGCGGCCTGGAGGCGACGCTCGCCGACCGCCGCGGCCGTACGCGCCCGCTCGGGCGGGTGACCCGCACGCAGGCTCCGGAGCGTCTCGAGGAGCTGGCGCGCCGGAGCCGCGAGGGCGGGGTCAGCGTCGTGCTGCGCCTGCCGGCTCGCGACGTGCTCTGGCGCCGGCTGCGCTTTCCGAAGGCCACCGCGGTCTACCTGGGCCAGGTCGTGCCTCTCGAGCTCGAGCGGATCGTTCCCTTCGATCCGTCCGACGCGCTCTACGATTTCCGTGTCGCGCCGGCCGGCCCGCGCGAGGTCGAGGTGACGCTGGCGCTGGCGCACCGCGACCGCGTCGATCCGCACCGCGCGCTCGCCGAGCAGTGGGGGATGGCGCCGACGGCCATCGAGGTCGCCGAGCCGGACTCGCAGGAGACCCTGGATCTGCTGCGCCGAACCCGGCCGTCGGAGCGCCTCTCGCTGCCGCTGCGCCTGGCCGCCCTGGTCCCGGTGGCGACGCTGCTCGCTCTTCTGGCCTTCGCCCATCTCGAACTCGCCGAGCGTCGCGACGGGCTCGAGCGGCTCGCCGCCCGGGTCGCGGGCCTGCGCGGCGAGGTCGCGGCCGTGGCCGAGCTGCGCCAGCGCCTCGAGGATCGCCGGGCCCTGGCCCTCGCGGTGCGCGCTCAGGAGGAACGGCTGCCGAGGACGGCCATCCTGGAGGAGCTGGCGCGCGTCCTGCCCGACAGCGCCTGGCTGGTGCAGCTGCGTCTGGAGGAGCAGGAGCTGCGCGTTGCCGGCTATGCGGCGAACGCCTCGTCGCTGATCGCGGCCCTCGAGCAGTCCAGGCTGTTCGAGCAGGTGCGCTTCGCCGCGCCGATCCTGGCGGCCGAGGGCGGTCGCCAGCGGTTCGAGATCGCCATGACCGTGCCGAGCGGAGGCCGCCCGTGAGCGAGAGCGGCGCCCGCCTCGCACGGCGATTCGCCGCCGTCCTGCTGCTGCTGGTGCCGCTGCTGCCGGTCTGGAGCCTGCTCGTCGCGCCGCTGCTCGACGACTGGGCGGAAGCCCGCAGCCGCCACCGTCAGCTCGCCGAAGTCGCGTTTCGCTCCGAGCGGACGATCGGCCAGCGCGTCCGGCTCGAAGCCGAGTTGCAGGCGGTGGAAGCAGAGGCGGCAAACGCGCCGGGCATGATCAGGGCGGCCACGGCCGCTCAGGCTCTGGCCGAGCTGCAGCAGGCGGTCAAGCGGGTGCTCGATGGCGGCGGCGCGCGCCTGCGGTCGCTTCAGGGCGTGCCGGACGAGGAAGCGGCGGAGGCCGCGTCCGTCGGGCTGCGCGTCGAGGCACTGTTGCCGGCCGAGCAGTTGCCGGCGGTCCTGAGGGCGCTGGAGAGCGTACAGAGCCCCCGCCTGCGGATCCGGGCGCTCGAGCTGCGCGCGCCGGACAGCGGCGGAGGCGGCGGCCAGGATGACGCGCGCCGCGAGCTGACCCTGCGACTCGAGGTGGCGAGCCGCTTCCTCGGGCCGGAGCGCTGACCCATGGTCGCCCGGTCCTCGGTTTCCTGGCTTGCGCTCTTCGGGTCGCTCTGCCTGTCGGCGCTCGTCGCGTGGCAGGCCGTCGAGAGACTGACCAGGCCCTGGCCGGGTCCGGGTATCGAGGCGGCTCTGCCCGCCGAGTCCAACTCGGCGGCGCTGCCGGTCGACGCAGGGCCGGTTCCGCGCGCCTCTCCGGGACTCGAGGAACTGCTTCGCCGCCCGCTCTTTCGGCCTGACCGGCGCCCCCCTGCGCCACCGCCTGCGGCGCCGGCCCCGGTGCCGGCGGCCTTGCCGCCGCCCAGTCCACCGCTCTTCCTGGGCGTGGTCATCGACGGGAGCGTTCGACTTGCGCTTGTGAAGCTGCTAGGCGATGAAGAGGCGGGGTACTACGCGCAAGGGGAAAAGGTCGGAAGCTGGAGGATCCTGGCGATCGAGCCGCGCAGCCTGCTCGTCGAGGCCGCCGGCGGGCGCGTTCGGCTGCCCCTCTTCTCGGCGGAGCAGGCGGGCCCAGCGGTCCCCGGCGAGCGAGCCTCTCCGCCCGGGGGGACGGGGCTGATCGTCGGTCCGGCGAACAGATAGGACAAGACGCTGCCGCCACGGGCAGCCGGCGACGCGAGAGGCCAGGCGGGGGGACTGCGACGATGATGATGGGATGGCGGCTCGCGCTTCTGGCGGGGCTCGCCCTCGTGCTCCTGGCAACAGGCTGCGAACGCGCCGAGAGGCTGAATCGCCAGCCGATGACGGAGGTGACCACGCGTCCGGGCCCGGTCTCGCCGGAGCCTCCCGGCGCTTCTGCGCGCCGCGGTCCCGACCGGCTTTTCGTGCCGCCGGCCACGCAGCCGCCACTCGCTGAATTCTACAGCCCGGCCGGACGCGCCCGGGATCGTGTGACGACGCCGGTCTTCGATGCAGGCAGTGCCGCAGAGGGCGGAATTACGCTCAACTACGCCAATGCAGAAATCCGGAGCGTGGTCCAGGCCGTGCTCGGCGACCTGCTCGGCCTCAACTACGCCCTCGATCCCAGTGTCCAGGGCCAGATAACGCTCGAGACCAACCGTCCCATCGCTCGCGAAGCAGTCCTCGACGTGCTCCAGGACGTGTTGCGCACCCAGGGGGTCGAACTGTCACGCAGCGGCAGCGTGATCACCGTGGCGCCGATCGGCGGCTCCGGGGTGGCGCCCGGCGAGCCGAGCCTCTCGCTGCTTCCCGGCGACGGTCTCCAGGTCGTCTCGCTCAGCTACATCGGCCCCGAACGCATGGTGGAGCTTCTCAGATCGCTTTCGAATCGCCGACTGTCGGCGCGTGCGATTCCCGGCAGGCCGATGCTCATCGTTGGCGGCAACGATCGGGAGATAGCCTCGGCGCTGGATCTGATCGCGCTGTTCGACGTGAGTGCGATGGCCGGCCAGCACTTCGCACTGTTCAATCCGCGGCACAGTAGCGCCGACGCCCTCGCAGAGGAGCTCTCGCTGGTCTTCGAGTCGGCGGGCGAAGTCGGTGCCTCGCCGGTACGCTTCACGCCGCTGCAGCGCCTCAACGCTGTGCTGGCCATAGCGCCGGGGTTGGCCCCGCTGCGCGAGGCCTCTCGCTGGGTAGCGCGCCTCGATCGCCCGGGACCGGGCGTGGCACGACGCGTCTTCGTCTATTCGGTACAGCACGGCCGAGCCACGGATCTCGCGGCCGTTCTGAACAACCTCTACGCCAGCGGTTCGGGGGGACTGGGGCGCTCCAGCGCCGGGCCGACCGTGTCGGCGCCGACGTCACGGAGATCGAACGGCGGGAGCGACGCTTCGTCGGGACTGTCGAGCGTGGCCTTGCGCGCTGACCCGCGTCCGGACGAGGAGCCGGAGTCGGTCGGTGTGGTGATGGCGAACCCGAGATGGAGCGAGGATGAACCGGCACCGCAGATCACCGCCGACGACCGCAACAACGCCCTGATCGTCCTGGCCTCCCCCCAGCAGTACGAGGAGCTCGAAGCGGTCATCGAGAAGCTCGACGTGGCGCCGCTTCAGGTCCTGATCGAGGCGGTGGTCGCCGAGGTCACCTTGACCGACGATCTGCGCTACGGAGTCCAGTGGTTCCTGCGCAGCGGAAACTTCAGCACCGCCTTCAGTTCTCAGTCCAGCGGTGAGGTCGTATCGCAGTTTCCCGGCTTTTCGTCGCTCTTCGCGGGCTCCGATATCCGGGCGACGCTGAACGCGCTGGAACAGGTCACCGAGGTCAAGGTGATCTCCTCGCCGCGCATGATGGTGGTGAACAACGAGACGGCAACGCTACAGGTCGGCGACGAAGTGCCGATCGCGACGCAATCCTCCGTCAGCACGCTGGCCGCGGACGCGCCTGTCGTGAACACGATCCAGTTCCGCGATACCGGGGTGATCCTGGAGGTGACGCCCCGCGTGAACGAGAGCGGGACGGTGCGCCTGGACATCACTCAGGAGATCAGCGACGTCACGGAGACGACGACCTCCGACATCGACTCGCCGACCATCCAGCAGCGCAAGTTCACCTCTTCGGTCAGCGTCAGCAACGGAGAGACGATTGCGCTCGGCGGGCTGATCCGGGACCGGCGCTCCGACGGCCAATCCGGCATACCCCTGCTGATGGATGTGCCGGTTCTCGGCTCTCTCTTCTCGACGACGTCCGAGGTCGGGACACGGACGGAGATCGTCGTCCTGATCACGCCGCGCGTGGTGAGAAGCCTCGAGGAAATCCGCCTGGTCACCGACGAGCTCAAGGCGCGGTTCAGCGAGACGCTGCCGGCCCTTCGATGACACGTGGCAACGACGATCGTGACCGCGGATTCGTTCTGATCTCGGCGCTGTGGGCCGCGATGATCCTCGCAGCCTTGTCGCTCGCCGTGCTGTGGATGGTCCGCGAGCAGGCTCATATCGCGCGCAACGTGGCAACGGGCTGGCTACTGCGCGAGACGGCCGACGCAGGCCTGCACTGGGCAGCCGCCAAGGCCGCAAACGCAGATCTCGAGCGCTTTGCGCCCGACGCGGCGAGACCTGGGGCGCTGTACGCGCCCCTCGTGCTGGACGGCCGGCAGGTCTCGGTGACACTCTCCCTCGAACGCGGCCGTTTGGCCCTCAACCAGGCCTCGGAAGAGCAACTCATCGCCCTGCTGGAGGCTGCGGGCGAGCAGACGCTGGCGGCGCGGCGGCTGGCTGCGGCAATTCTCGACTGGCGCGACGCCGACGACCTTGCGCGCCTCAACGGCGCCGAGGCATCCGGCTACCGTTCGGCAGGTTTGGCGTACACGCCGCGCAACGGCGACTTCGGTGCCCCGGAGGAACTCGCTCAGGTCCTCGGCATGACGCCGGCCCTGTTGGAGCAGATCCGCGATTCGGTGACGGTCTATCCGGTCGAAGGGCGTCTCGACGAGCGCTTCGCACCGGCACTCGTACATGCGGCGCTGGCTGAGCTCGGCGCCACGCCGGTTCCAGAGGGCGCGAACTCGGCCGCGGCGATGCGCAACGCCGCCAGCGCGCGAGGCGCGCTCATCCGTATCGTCGCCTACTGTTGTGAGGGCGCGCGCTTTCCAATTGCGCGCGAGGCTGTCCTTCGATTGACCGATCGCGCGGAGGATCCGTTTCTCATCTACCACTGGGCCGACAGCATGCAGCCGACAACGAAGCCCCGGAGTGAGCGCCCCTAAGCCGAGCAGCAGAGAAGAACGATCCAGAGCGCAATCAGGAGTCCCGGCGCGAAGGGCATGCGGACACGCCAAAGATCAAGCGACGGCGCAGACAGCAACCGAATGCTTAACCCTGCGACGAGCGTCGCCAGTGAGGCGACGAGGAGCAGCACAGGGATGCCGCTTGCGCCGATCCAGAGGCCGATACCGGCCGAGAGCTTGATGTCTCCCAATCCGAGCGCCTCGACACCTCGAAACTTGAGGAATAGCCATCGTAAGGCAATCATCCCTGTGGGAAACAGCAACAGGCCGATCATCGCGTCCGCTGCCGCACTGCTCGAGCTCGAAGCGCCCACTTGGTAGGCCGCTCCCGTAAGGAGCAAGGCCAAAGAGGCCCAGTCGTTGACGTAAAGCGACGCTAGGTCCGTGTAGCATATCCAGATCGAGATGCCTGCTAGCAGCGCGAGGGAAGCGATCGGAAGTACGTCGGGCACTTGATTGGGGTCGGGCACTCTCTCCTCGACTCGGCGTAGCGCAGGTTGTCGAAGATAGCATGGGTCGTTGAGGGAAGATTCCTATGTAACAGGATCCGCATCTTAGCAGTGGACAACGTCTAGAAGGTAAGCGTCCGGTGTTGGCCGCACTCGATGGCGAGGATCAGGCCTTGGCGCGTCGCCGCTTGTTGGCGGCAGAGAGCCGTCGGGCGATGACGGCGAGGCGCCGTTCGATGGCCTCGGCATCCATGTCCTCAGGCTCAAAGGCGCCGCCGCACCATGTGAGGACGTCGTCGTGCTCTTCGTGGTCGGGGTCCGCGACCGCCTTGAGGAACGCCTCGTACCCGGGCGGCCCACCGACATCTTCGGGAGGGCCGTGGCGGGCGCCGCCGAGCAGCTTTGGCAGCGCAGAGTCTCCGGGCCGCTCCTCGACGGCTTCGATCTTGAGGCGGTGCTGCCAGCCGTCGCCGAAATCGTAGGTGTAGTCGAGCCTCGTCACCCCGCGAGCGATCAAGGTGGCGAGACGGATGTTGCGGGCTTCGCGAACCGGCTCGCCCAGGTCGAACTCCTCGTCGGGGATGCCGTAGCGCTGCCCCGCCGCCTCGAACTCGAACAGGTGGTAGTCCTGCCAGCCGAACACCGCCTGAATGACGTCGTGCAGCTGCTTGAGCGTGATAGAGGTCGGCACCTCGACCCGCCGCCAGATTGCGGGCCGGATCTCCAGCAGGCTGATGTGCACGCGAGCGACGGCGGTCATGGCGTCCAGTTCCAGGGCAGCAGCTCGGCGAGGCGCCGGGCGGGATGGCCGGCGATGCGGGCGATGACGTCGGCGAGGTAAGCCTGTGGGTTCAGGTCGTTGAGGGCTGCACTCTCGATCAGCGAGTAGGCAGCCGCTGCGCGCTCGCCGCCGCGGTCGGAGCCGGCGAACAGGTAGTTCTTGCGGCCGAGCGCCACGCCGCGCAGCGCCCGCTCGGCGGCGTTGTTGTCGATCGCCAGATGGCCGTCATCGAGGTAGCGCGCGAGGCTGTCCCAGCGTGCCAGGGCGTAGCGCATAGCGGCGGCGAGATCCGAGCGCCCCGAGAGCTTCGGCAGGGTGTTGCGCATCCAGTCGCCGAGCTCCTGCGCGGCAGGGGCGGCGCGCGCTTGTCGGATCCGGCGCCGTTCGTCCGGCGGCCGCCCCCGAATCGCCTGCTCGACCGCATAGAGCCCGGCGATACGCTCCAGGGCCTCCTGGGCGACCGGGCTCTGCTGGGCGGTCCAGACGTCATGGAACTTGCGGCGCACGTGGGCCCAGCAGCCGACCGGGACGACCGGGCCGGGCCGCCGCTCCGGCTCGTAGAGGGCATTGAACTCGGCATAAGCGTCGGCATGGAGATGGCCGGAGAACCCCGCCAGGTGGCTCCGGGGATGCTCGCCCTTGCGATCGGGGCTGTAGAAGTAGGCGGCCGCCGGCGGCGCCTCGCCGCCATGCGGGCGCTCGTCGCGGACGTAGACCCACAGCCGCCCCGTCCGGGTCTTGCCGGTGCCCGGCGCCAGCACCGGCACCGGCGTGTCGTCGGCGTGCAGCCGGGACGCCGTCAGCACCTCCTCGCGGAGCAGCGCGACCAGCGGGTCGAGGATCTGCGCCGAGCGGCCGACCCAGTCGGCCAGCGTCGAGCGACTGAGCTCGACGCCCTCGCGGGCATAGATCTCCGCCTGGCGATGCAGCGGCAGATGATCCCGGTACTTCGAGACCAGCACCTGCGCCAGCAGGCCCGGACCCGGCCGCCCGCGCTCGATCGGCAGGTCCGGCATCGGCGCCTGGGCGATCGTCTCGCAGCGTCGGCAGGAGAACTTCGGCCGGACGTGCCGGACCACGTGAAACCGCCCTGGCTGGTACTCCAGAACCTCGCTGACGTCCTCACCCAGCCGCCGCAGTTCACCGCCGCACGCAGGGCAGGCGCAGTCGGTTGCGTGCACGATCTCCTGGCGCGGCAGGTGGTCCGGCAACGGCCGTCGGACCGGCTTGTCGCGAGCCTCGGGTTCGGGAGCGACAGGCGCAGACATCTGCTGCTCCGCCTCGCCGAGCTCCTCCTCGAGGTCGCCGAGCAGCAGCTCCAGCTGCTCGATCTGCCGGTCGAGCTTCTCCGACGAGCGGCCGAACGTCAGTCGCCGCAGCCGGGCCAGCTGCGCCTTGAGCTTCTCGATCTCCAGGACCTTCTCGACCAGCCCGGCGCGCGCCTGCTGCAGCTGCTCCGAAAGGCTGTCGACCTCGGCCCGGGCCGCCGCTGTGGCCTGCCGCTCCGCCAGCAGCATCCGGCGCAGCGTCTCGACGTCGTCGGGCAGGGCAGCGGCATCCAGCGACATGGCTGCAGTCTACCAGCCGGCGCCTCTGTGCGAGAGCCGCTGCGCCGATCCCGGCGGCCAATGAGTCAATCGGTCGCGATCAACCGGCCAGTTCGGGCCGCCAGGTGCGCCGCGGCATCCGCCAGTCGATGCCCTCCAGCAGCATCGACAGCTGCGCCGGCGTCACCGCCACCTTGCCGTCCGCCGGCGAGGGCCAGACGAAGCGGCCCTTCTCGAGCCGCTTGGCGAACAGGCAGAGCCCCTGACCGTCCCACCAGAGGATCTTGAGCAGATCGCCGCGCCGGCCGCGAAAGACGAACAGGTGCCCCGAGAAGGGATCCTGCCGCAGCGTCTCCTGGACCTGCCGCGCCAGGCCGTCGAACCCCTTGCGCATGTCGGTCCGCCCGGCCGACAGCCAGACCCGCACGCCCTGCGGAACCGGGATCACCGCCCCAGCGCCCGAAGGACACGCGACAGTGCCTCGCCCGCCACCGACGGCCCCGTCCGGATGCAGACCCCGTCCGGCAGCAGGATCTCGATCGTTTCCGCAGGCCTGGCCGGGCAGGAGCAGGACGCCGGAGCGGCCTCGCCGGGCTTCTCCCGTACCGTCACTGGCAGAAAACCTCCCGGTTCCGGCACGCGCTCGACCTTGAGCTGGCGGCGCCAGCGATACACCAGGCTGCGGTCGACCCCGTGCCGTCGCGCCACATCGGTCACCGTCACGCCCGGCTCCAGCGTCTCGGAAACAATCCGCTCCTTGAGTTCGGACGACCAGCGGCGGCGCCGCAGATCGCCGCTCAGAAGTTCCACCACTCCCGAAGTCACGTGACTGTCCTCGCTGCTAGAAACGCCGCAAACCACTTGCCCACCCCACAGAATCAGCTGTCAATGCCGCAAGGCGGCCTGAACCGGTCGGCTACTCAGCAACGGCGGCGTGACGTAGCGGAACCGTTGCCTAAAGTTGGCGCCGTCGATCGTCGCGGCCTCCTGGACGGAGGGCGAGATGGTCTGCAGCCCGGCGAGCAGGGTGATCGCCACGAAGGGGATGCCGCGCCAGGTGTTGGCCGCGATGACGCTGGCCCGCGCGTTGTCCATGTCGCCGAGGAAGTTGATGTTCTCGGTGATCAGGTCGAGCCGCA
>JAUILQ010000083.1 GCA_030433005.1 Alphaproteobacteria bacterium | reverse complement strand
CGCGCTGGTCACGCCGTCGGCCAGCTCGCCCAGGCCCTCGGTGAACTCGCGGTAGGCCGGGCCGGTGACCATGGTGATGACCGGCGCCTCGACGCCCAGGTCGGCCATCTGCTTGCGGCCGAGGATGAGGTCCTGCGTGTAGCCGGTCATGTAGACCCAGTCGGGCTCGGCTGCGGTGATCGCCGAGATCGCCGCCGAGTGGTCCATGGTGCCGACCGCGTAGAGCTCGTTGTAGACGACCTCCAGGCCGCCGGCGCTCGCCGACTCGGCCAGCGCCGAGGCCATCGCCTTGGGGAAGACGTCGTCGCGGCCGTAGATCGCGACCTTGCTGAGGTCGGGCACCTTGTCCTTGAAGAAGGTGACCATCGACTCGGTGATGCCGGTGTTCGGCGCCAGGGTGCCGAACAGGTACTTGAAGCCCTGGTCGTAGACCGAGACGGAGGAGGCGACGCAGGCCAGCATCGGCACCTGGTAGCGTTCGGCTACGGCGGCGACGATCTTCGTGTGGCCGGACCCGAAGGGCGCCATCAGCACGTCGACCTCGTCGTCGGTGACCAGCTTCTCGGCCAGCTGCCCGGCGCGCTTGCCGTCGGTCTGATAGTCGTACTGCACGAACTCGACGGTCATCTTCTCGCCGCCGACCTCGATGCCGCCGCCGGCGTTGACCTTGTCGAGCCAGAGCTCCCAGACCTGCTGCTGCTTCTTGCCCTCGTCGGCCAGCCCGCCGGTCAGCGCCAGCGGCGCACCGATCCTGAGCACGCCGTCGGCCGCGTGCGCGACTCCGGGCGCGACCCCGGGCGCGGTCGAGACGGCGATGGCCAGCGCGAGCGCGGACGCACCGCCGAGGACGGCCCTCGAGGCCGCCGCGGATTGCTTGTTGTGCATGAACATGACGCCACCCTGTTGCTCGTTGTCGTTGGTTGCGGCGCCGCGACGCTTGCCGCCGCGGCGACAGGCAGCCCCGCGCCGGCAGGCACAGCTCGCCCTTGGCAGCGGAATCGCAAGGGCCGTGCCAAAGGCCGTAACGCTAATAGTTGCAGCTACAACTTTATCGTCTGGGCACCCGTCCGGTCGCTTCGCTGCCTAACGGCGGGGCAGCGGGCGGAGCAGCCTGCCTAGAATTTCGGCGTGCAGCGCAGGGGAATAGGCAGGCCTCGCTCAGCGCTTCATGCCGCTGACGTGGGCGGCGACGATGCGCCAGCCTTCGGGCAGCCGCACCCAGGTCTGGCTGACGCGGCCCTCGGCCCCGGACCCGCGGCGCCGGTACTCGGCGTTCGCCGTGCCGAAGTCGCGGCCGAATGTGGTCACGACCTGGCGGACCAGGTCGCGGTCCAGGTCGCCGGCCGGTCGGTCGGAGCGGAAGGCGCGGATCGCCTCGATGCCGTAGAGGTTCTCGCCGACGCCGTAGCGCAGCACGAAGCCGCTGTCCCAGAAGAAGCCGTCGAGCGCGGCCAGGTCGTTGGTCACCAGGGCCTTCTCGTAGGCCAGGAAGGCCGCCGTCACCTCGGCCAGCGTTGCCGGATGGTTGATCTCCATCGGCCGGGCTAGATCTTGCCGGCGAGGGCCGCCTGGCGGACCTCCTTGCTCTGGTACTTCGACCACATGTCGGTCAGGTACTGCAGGGTCTCGGGATCGAGGTCGAGGCGCGGCAGCGGGTCGGCGTCCCAGTGGCCGTGGCGATCCTCGCCGCGCACCGGCAGGGCGCTGCGCCGGCCAAGGGTCGAGGCGACGTGGGCGGCCATGTAGAAGAACGCGAGGCCGATGCGCCGGTCGCCGGTCTCGTTGCCCAGGCTGCCGTGGGCCGTGCGCACGTGGTGCATCGAGAACTCGCCGGGCTCGAGCTCGAGGTAGACCGCGCGCGCGTCGTCGAGCCCGCGGATCGTCTGGCCGCGCGCCAGCAGGTTCTGCGGGTCGTAGGTCTCGTCGTGCTCGTAGTCGGCCTCCAGGTGCGAGCCCGGCATGACGCGCAGGCAGCCGTTGGCCCGGTTGCTCGGCGTGAAGGCCAGCCAGACCGTGACCGACTCGTTCGGCGTCAGCCCGTAGTAGGCCGAATCCTGGTGCCAGGAGACGAACTTCGGGCTGTTCGCCGCCTTGGCGAACATCGAGGAGCCGAACAGCAGGATGTCCGGCCCGAGCAGCGATTCGACGGCGTCGAGGATCGCCGGGTGGCGGGCGAGGTCGGTCATCCAGGGCGAGACGACGTGCGCCTTGATCTTCATGCGCACGTTGCACTCCTCGCCCAGCCGCTCCTCCATCGCCTCGATGCGCGCCCGGCACTCGGCGGCCTGGGCCGCCGAGAGGGCGCGCCGCTTGAGGAAGTAGCCCTCGGCCTGGAAACGGGCGACCTCCTCGTCCGACAGCCTGGTGCTCATGCGCGCCCTCCTTGCCCGTGCTCGCTCAGAACAGCTGGACGTCGGCGGTCGCGATCGAGGCCGGCGCCAGCACCGCCGGCTTGCCGTCCTGGATCTGGATGATCGGCAGGTCGCGGTTGTCGTTGAGGCCGTCCTCGCGGAAGTCGATCGGGCCGTAGAAGGTCATGATGTCGAGCTCGGTCAGAGCCTGGCGCACCGCCTCGCGATCCAGGCTGCCGGCCGTCTCGATGGCCTTCTGCAGCGCGATCAGCGCCGCCGCGGAAGAGGCGTGGACGTAGTCGGGCTCCTCGCCCGAGGCCTCGAGTACCGCGTCGTAGAAGGCCTGGGTCGTGCCGAAGACGTCGTCGCCCTGGTAGGCCGCGGAATAGTGCCACCAGGAGGCGCTGGTGACCTTCTCGGCCAGCGGGCCGAGGGAGTCGACGAACTCGCGGTAGGCCGGGCCCGTGATCATGGTGACGATCGGCACGTCGAGGCCCAGCTCGTCCATCTGCTTGCGCACCAGCACCAGGTCCTCGGTGTAGCCGGTGACGTAGACCCAGTCGGGCTCGGCCGACTTCATGCCGATGATCGCCGTCGCGTGGTCCATCGTGCCGACCGGGTAGAGCTCGTCGTAGACGACCTCCAGGCCGCGCGCCTCGGCACCCTTGGCCATCAGGCTGGCCATGATCTTCGGGAAGACGTCGTCGCGCCCCAGGATGGCGATCGTCGAGAGATCCGGGTTGGCCTTGGCGAAGAGGTCGAGCATGCCGTCGATCAGGCCGCTCGACGGCGCCAGCGTGCCGAACAGGTACTTGAAGCCCTGGTCGTGCACCGGCTCCGAGGAGGCGACGGCGATGATCGGCACGCCGTAGCGCTCGGCGACCGCGGCGGTGATCTTGGTGTGGCCCGAGCCGAAGGGCGCGGTCAGGAAGTCGACCTCGTCGTCGGTGATCAGCTTCTCGGCCAGCTGGCCGGCGCGCTTGCCGTCGGTCTGGTAGTCGTAGGTGATCAGCTCGACCGGCAGCTTGCGGTCGCCGACCTGGATGCCGCCGGCCGCGTTGACGCGCTCCAGCCAGAGGTCGTAGGCGAGCTTCTGCTTGCCGCCCTCGGCGGCGAGGCCGCCGGTCAGCGCCAGCGGCGCGCCGATGCGCACGCTCTCCTGGGAGGCCGCCGTGCCGGCCGGCAGCGCCGCCGCGAGCGCCAGCGCCAGGACGGCGGAGAAACCGGCGCGCCGCGACAGGCGGCGGCGGCCGCAAGGCGTTCCGGACGGGGTGTGGGTGTTCGTCATCGCTCGACCTCCGCTGCGTTCCGACGGTCTCGACTCTGCCGCAAGCCTCGTGCCAATCGGCCGGAACGGCGCATTTATTAGTAACACGAACTATATGGCTTACATCTAACAGGCCCGCGCCCCTGCCGATGCTCACGGATTGGGCGGAGTGCCGAAGCTTTGTGCCGAAGAATCGGGCGACCGGCCCGGGCCCGCCGGCCCGGGCCTGCCGGTCAGGGCAGCAGGCCGTCCGGCAGCAGCGGCGCCAGCGAGCCGGAGAGCAGCGGCAGGGCGAGCAGCAGGGCCGTCGCGAGCGCGGTCGCCGCGGCGGTCGAGACGCCGAGCGTCGCCGGCCTGCCGGCGGGCGTGCCGAAGGCCATCGGGGCGACCACGCGCAGGTAGTAGACCAGCGACAGCACCGTGTTGGCGACGGCGACGACCGCGAGCCACGCCAGGCCGCCCTCCAGGGCCGCCAGGAACAGCGCGAACTTGCCGAGGAAGCCGGCCAGCGGCGGGATGCCGACGAGCGACAGGAAGGCCAGCGTCAGCGCGCCGGCGACGAAGGGGTGGGTCCGGAAGAGGCCGGCGTAGTCCGCGCGCGCGGTGCGGCCGCGCAGGTGGGCGACGACGCCGAAGGCGGCGAGGTTCGCCGCGCCGTAGACGCCGACGAAGGCGATCAGGGCCGCCGCCGCGCCGGGCGCGCTGCCGAGCACGGCGACCGCCATCAGCGCGTAGCCGCTCTGGCTGACCGACGACCAGCCGAGCAGGCGCCGCAGGTCGTCCTGCCAGAGCGCGGCGAGGTTGCCGAGCGTCATGGTCGCCGCCGCGACGATCGCGACGAGCCCCTGCAGCGGCATGGTCTCGCCGGGCACCAGGCCGGCGAAGCGCGCCAGCGCCACCGCGCCGGCGATCTTCGGCACGACGGTAAGGAAGGCGGCGGCCGGCACCGGCGCGCCCTCGGCGACGTCGGGGACCCAGGTGTGCGCCGGCACCGCGCCGAGCTTGAACAGCAGGCCGAGCAGGACCAGAGCGCCTCCGGCGACGGCGAGCGGCTCGCCGGGGACGGCGCCCGCGAGCGTCCGGTAGTCGGTGCTGCCGGCCATGCCCAGGATCAGCACCACGCCGATCACCAGCAGCGCGTTGGCGAGCGCGCCGACCAGGAAGTACTTCATGCCGGCCTCGACCGAGACCGGCCAGTCGCGGTGGTAGGCGGCCAGGACGTAGCCGGTGACCGAGGACAGCAGCACGCCCATGACGAGCTGCATCAGGTCGGCCGCCCCGGCCATCGCCAGCGCGCCGAGCGCCGAGAACAGCAGCATCGCGTAGAACTCGCCATGGCGCCGGTCGTCGGCGAACCAGCGCGGTGCGAGCCCCGCCGAGAGCGCCGTCGCGCCCAGGATCAGCAGGCGCGCCCAGGCCGTCGCCCGGTCGAGCGCGAAGGTGCCGGAGAAGGTCAGCCGGCTGGTGTCGAACTGTCCGACGGCAAGGGCCGCGGCCAGCGCCAGGCCGGCGAGCGCGAGCCCGGCGCACAGGCCGTGCCGCCGCTGCGGCAGCGCCATCGCGGCGAGCAGCGTCAGCACGGCGGTCAGCAGGACCGCGATCTCGGGGGCGAGGTCGCCGATCGGCATGGCTCAGCCGGCCGGGCGGGCGAGCAGGCCGGCGGCGTCGACCAGCGACAGCAGCCAGGCCGGCCACAGCCCGATCAGCACGACCAGCGCAAGCAGCCCGGCGAGCACCGCGGCCTCGGCGGCGCCCAGGTCGGCGAAGCCGGCGAGCCGGGCCGGGCGGGCCCCGAAGAAGACCTGGCGCAGCAGCCGCAGGAACAGCGCGGCGGTGATCAGGATGCCGAGCAGCCCCACTGCGGCGAGCCAGGGCCAGACCGCGAAGGCGCCGAGGAAGACGTGGAGCTCGGCGACGAAGCCGGCCAGGCCCGGCAGCCCCAGCGAGGCGAAGGCCGCGAGCGTCGCCGCGACGGTCAGGCGCGGCGCCTCGCCGGCCAGCCCGCCGTAGTGCGCCAGCTCGTAGTCCTGCGTGCGCTGCCAGAACGCGCCGGCGATCAGGAACAGCGCCCCGGTGATGAAGCCGTGCGCCACCATCTCGACGATGGCCCCGGTCAGCGCGAGCTCGCGCGCCGTCTCGGAGCCGAGCGCGGATCCGGCGGCGGCGATGCCGAGCACGGCATAGCCCATGTGGTTGACCGAGGTGTAGGCGATCCGCCGCTTCAGGTTGTCCTGCGCGAAGGCGACGATGGCGCCCCAGAGGATCGAGAGCACCCCGACCACGGCGATCGCCAGCGCCCAGCGCGCGAAGGTCTCCGGCATCATCTGCAGCGGGATCCGCACCAGCCCGTAGGTGCCCATCTTCAGCAGCACGCCGGCGAGGATCGCCGAAGCCGGGCCGGGCGCGTCGACGTGCGCGGGCGGCAGCCAGCTGTGCAGCGGGAACACCGGGGTCTTGATGCCGAAGCCGACGACGAAGGCGAGCAGCACCAGCGCCGGCAGCGTGCCGGCGCCGGCCAGCGGCGGCTCGGCGATCAGCGCGCGCATGTCGAAGGTCAGCTCCGGCATCGCCAGCGCGAGCGCGATGATCCCGATCAGGATCAGCAGCGAGCCGGCCAGCGTGTAGAGGAAGAACTTCAGCGCGGCGCGCTGCGACTCGCCGTGCCCCCAGCGGCCGATCAGGAAGTACATGCCGACCAGGCTGAGGTCGAAGAAGAGGTAGAAGACGATCAGGTCGAGCGCGGCGAAGAGGCCGAGCGAGACGCCCATCAGGAACAGCATCCAGGCGTAGTAGCCGCGCGCATTCGGCCCTTCGTTGTCCTCGCCACCGCCCGTCCGGCTCCCACCCTCCATCGGCCAGGCGATGGCGCCCAGGAAGACCAGCGCGCTCATCAGCAGCAGCGCCAGCGACAGGCCGTCGACGCCGACCCGCCAGGCGACGCCGAGGCTCGGGATCCACGGCACCTCCGTCACGGCGGCGAAGCCCGGGCCGCTCTCGAAGCCCGCCCAGACCCCGAGCAGCAGCGCCAGAGAGACCGCGGCCGTGGCGACGGCGGCGAACCGGGCCGTGGTCTCGGCCGGGCGCGGCACGACGGCGAGGACGAGCGAGACGGCGATCGGCAGCAGGACGGCAAGCGATAGCAATTCAGGCTCCGAGGAACAGGTAGGCGGCGCCGAGCGCGAAGCCGGCGACGAGAAGGAGGTAGTAGTGGTGCGCGAGGCCAGTCTGCAGGCGGCGCAGGTCGGCGCCGGCCATTCCGGCGAGACGGCCGGCGCCGTCGGGGATCAGGTCGCTGGCGGCCTCGCCGCGCCGGCTCGCGGCGGCGGCGAGCCTGCAGGTGGCCCGCACCACGCCGCCGACGGCGCCCTGCCAGGTCCGGGCCGCGCCCGACCAGGCCCGGTCCGCGGTACCGGGCGGCATCCCGTCGAGGATCTCGTCGTCGATGCGGGCCGCCCGGCGCGCCACGGTGCCGAAGGACACGCCGAGCGCCAGGTCGTCGGCGCGCGCCGCCGCCCGCGCCGCTGCCTCGAAGGGCCGGACCAAGACTCTGTCGACGACGGCCGGAAGGCCCAGCCAGTCCGCGGCGGGCGGCTCGCCCGGGCGTCGCGCCAGGCGCAAACCGGCGAGCAGGCCGAGCGCCACCGCCGTGAGCGAGAGGGCGAGCCCGAGCGGCGTGCCCTCCGGCAGCGGGGCGCCGAGGAGCCCGGCTGCCGCGTCGTGTACCGGCGCGAGCCAGAGCGTGGAGAGCAGCAGCGTGGCGCCTGACAGGAGCGCCAGCGCCGCGACGCTGCCGCGCTCCGGTCGCGCCTCGGTCCGGGCGCCGGCTCCGAAGGCGAACAGCGCGAAACGGGCGGCGTAGGCAGCCGAGAGTCCGCCGGCGGCGATGCCGGCGAGCGCCCACCAGGGCCCCGCGGTCTCGAGCGCCTTGACGACCTGCTCCTTGCTCCAGCCGCCGGCGAAGGCCGGCGCGCCGGCGAGCGACAGCGCGGCGACCGCGGTCAGCGCCGCGGCCCAGGGCATGGCCCGGCCCAGGCGCATGCGCCTGAGGTCGAAGCTCCCGGTCTCGCCGTGCGCGATGCCGGCGGCGAAGAACAGCGGCGCCTTCATGGCCGCGTGAACCACGAGGTGCAGGACGGCGATGCCTGGGTAGCCGGCGCCGACTGCCGCGATCATCAGGCCGAGCTGGGCGGAGGTCGAGCCGGCGAGCAGCTTCTTGGCGTGCAGCTGGCGCACGGCGACGGCGCCGCCGAGCAGCGCGGTCGCGAGCCCGACCGCCAGGGCCGCGGTCCCGAACCCCGGGGCCTGAGAGAGCTGCGGGTGGAGGCGCGCCAGCAGGAAGGCGCCGGCGGCCACCATCGCCGCCGAGTGCAGCAGCGCGGAGACCGAGGTCGGGCCGTCCATGGCGCGGAACAGCCAGGGCGAGAACGGCAGCTGCCCGGCCTTCGCGGCCGCGGCGACGAGGATGCCGAAGGCGGCGAGGGCGAGCGGCACGCCCTGAAGATCGCCGAGCGCGTCGTAGCTCGTCCCGCCGCTTGCCGCGAAGGTGGCGAAGAGCGCGAGGAACAGGCCGAGGTCGCCGGCGCGGGTCATGACGAAGGCGTAGCTCGCCGAGGCCATCGGCGCCTCGTCGCGCCAGCGGTGGCCGATCAGCGCCCAGGAGCAGGCGCCGACCAGCTCCCAGCCGATCAGCAGGGTGACCAGGTCGCCGGCGACGACCACGAGCTCCATGCCGCCGACGAAGACGAGCAGCAGCCCGATCAGCCGCGCCAGCCCGCGTTCCGCCTCGTGCGCCGCCGCGAAGACGAGCACGGCGGCCGCCACCGCCGGGACCGTGACGGCGACCGGGTGCGAGAGCGGCACAAGGCCGGCCTGCAGCACGATCGTCTCCGACCAGGCGATCCGGCCGCTCCACTCGCCGGCGGCCAGCGCCAGGGCCAGCGTCGCCGTGGCCGCCCCGGCCCCGAGCAGGCCGAGGCGCAGCCGCGAGCCACGCAGGCCCAAGAGGTCGTGCGCCCAGAGCGCGAGCCCGGCGAGCGCCGGCACGAGGGGCAGGAGCCAGATCGTTCCTTCCCCGGTCATTCCTTCAGCGTCCCTATCGATTTGGTCATGTCGGCCTGGCGGCGGCGGTAGACGGCGACGACAAGCGCGAAGCCGAGCGCCATCTCGACCGCCATCACCGCCATGACGATGATCGCCAGCAGCTGGCCCTCGGGCATGCCCGCCAGCCCCTGGCTCCAGAACCCGACGACCGCGAGCAGCGCGCCGTTGAGCATCAGCTCGAGCCCCATCATCAGCATCACGAAGCTCTGCTGGCTGAGAGCGCCGTAGAGACCGATGCCGATCAGCGCGGCGGCGCCGAGGAGCACGATGGTCAGCGTCATCCGTGGCCCCCGTGATCGTGATGGTGGCCGCCGCCGCTTTCGTCGGGCTGGCGGCCGGCCGGCTCGCCGCCGGGCTCGAGGCCCGGCGGGCGCGAGCCCTGGTCGGCCATGCCGTAGCGGCCCTGGCGCGACGACAGGATGACCGCGCCGACCATGGTGGCGAGCAGCGTGACCCCGGCGGTCTCGAAGATCAGCATGGAGGGGCCGAGCAGCTCGTGGCCGAGATCGGCGACGACCGCCTTGTCCGTCGGCACCGGGGCGTCGGGCAGCTCCGAGAGCAGCGCCGCGGCGGCCAGCGCGGCGAAGGCGGCCGCGCCGGCGCCGATCGAGAGCCGGTGCTGGTGCACCATCGACATCGGGTTGAGGCCGGCCGGATTCATCATGAACATGACCATGAAGATGGCCATGACCATCATCTCAACGGCCATCATGAAGACCGTCGCGACGCCGATGTAGGGCGCCGACAGCAGCACGCCGATCGCGCCGACCGCGAAGAACGAGAGCATCAGGGAGAAGGAGGCGCGGACCATCGAATCGACGCGGAACACGCGCCAGCCGGTCCAGACCGCGAACAGCACGAGCGCTATGACGAACGCGTCCCTCACAGCGCCAGCGCCCCCGCGATCGCGAGGTGCAGGAACGACAGCGGCAGCAGCCCGACCCAGAGCAGCGTCAGCATCCGTCCCGGCGTGGTGCGCGCCAGCCAGTGCCCGGCCGCCACGGTGAGCGCCATGATCCCGGCGGTCTTGAGCCAGAGCCAGACCGGCCCGGGCAGCCACGGGCCGAGCGGGCCGCCCAGGAACACCGCCGCCGCCATCGCCGAGAAGGCGACGAGCATGGCGAGGCGCGCCAGCTGCCACAGCGCGCGTCCCGGCCCGCTGTCCTCGGCCGAGGTGCCGCCGGCGAGGTCCTCGCCGTCGGCGTAGTCGAAGGGTCCGCGCAGCGTCAGCGTCAGCCCGACGAGCAGGAACAGCGGCAGGCCGAGCGGCTGCCGGACGAGGTTCCAGGCCTCTCGCTGGCTCTCGACCACGGCGACGAGCGACAGCGATTCCGCCGGCAGGGCGGCGGCGATCAGCACGAACATCGAGGGCAGCATGACCGGCAAGCCGATCGCCGCGTAGCGGTAGGCGCCGATCAGCGGGAAGGGCGCGTTCGGCGACCAGCCGTGCAGGAACACCGTGACGACGGTCAGCGCCTCGCAGCTGCCCCAGACGACGATGCCGACCGGGCTGTCGATCAGCGCGGCGCCGGGCGCGAAGGGCACGACCGACAGACCGACGGCGGCGAGCGCCAGGTACCAGGCCGGCGCCAGGCGCCAGTTCATCGCGTCCGGCGCCTCGGTCGTCACGCGCTGGCGCAGCAGCAGCGCGGCGCCGACGCGCAGCGGCGCGAGCGGTTCGATCCGGCCGGTCGCGATCAGCCGGTCGAGCCAGGCCGCCAGCCAGGCCCCGGCGGCGAGGGTCAGCAGGACCAGTAGGGGCAGGGTCGCGCTCATGCCGCCTCCGCCGCCTGGGTGGCGCGGCGCAGCGCGGAGGGCGGGAAGGAGGCGAGCGCCAGCGTGGCCTCGTGCCATTCCAGGCCGACCAGCAGGTCGCCGGGGTCCGGGCAGACAACGTCCACCATCTCGCCGCCGAGCCAGGCCCGGAGCCGCGCCCGCGCGTCGCCGCCCTGCGCGTCGGCGGCCAGGCCCGTGGGGATCGCGGCGAGCGCGCCGAGGCCGCGCGGCCGGCCGCCGCGCAGCAGCCGGTCGGCATCGCCGCCGAGGCCGAGCAGCCGGAGCAGCCGGGCCGCGCAGGCCTCGGGCGCGTCGGCTTCGGCCGGCTGCTCGAACGGCGGGCGCGCAACCGCGGCGGTGACGACGAGGTCGCCCTGCAGGGTCGCCGACAGCTGCAGGCCGGGCGGCAGCATCGGCGCGAAGGGGCCGATCCGGGCGGTGTAGAGGTCGAGCGACAGGCCGTCGCGCAGGTCGTCGCCGGTCATCGCCATCGGCCGGCCGTAGGGCACGCCGCCCATCATGCCCTCGCCGCCCTGGCCGTGGTCGCCCTCGCCGCGCCAGGAATTCGGCGGCTCGTCGGGCAGCCGGTCGGGCTCGCTCGCGCCGCCGCCGAGGAGGCCGCGCCAGAGCGCGCCGATCGCCGCCTCGGCGTCGCCGCCGCCGTCCCAGTCGAAGCTGGCCCGCGGGTGCGGCAGCTGGTCGTGCACGCGGTCGAGCGCAGCGCCGGCCGGCTCGGGGATCGTCCCGGCGACCAGCAGGATCGCCGCCTCGCGCGGCGAGCCGCAGCGGCGCAGCGTCGGCCGCGCGAGCAGCCGCTCGGTAGCCGGCAGCAGCCCCGGGCCGACCGCCGCGAAGACGGGCGGCGGCGTCGCGGCGGCGAGGCGGGACAGCCAGCCTATTGCCACCGGAAGACCCCCTCGCGCCAGCCGTAGAGGATGCCGATCGACAGGATCGCCAGGAACATCCCCATCTCGGCCAGCGCCTTGAGCCCCTCGGCCACGAAGACCACCGCCCAGGGGTACATGAACATCATCTCCATCTCGAAGGCGACGAAGAGAAGCGTCATCGAGTAGGCCCGGAAGTGGAAGCGCTGCCAGGCGTGGGTGTCGGGCGTGCCGCCGCCGAGGAAGGGCAGCGCCTGCGGCGCCGTCCCCGGCGGTGCCGGCCGCGCGCCGCCGTGCGCCGCCAGCGTCAGTGCCACGCCGGCGATCACGGCGACTGCGACGACGATCAGCAGGTTCATCTCGAAACCGTCCGTTCCGGATCCTCGTGCGTATCCGCCCGCCCTCCGGCGCGCGGTCTCTTCCATGACCAATCGGCTGGCCCGGTCATGGTTCCTGACGGGGCGCGGGCCCGCGGTCTCGCCGCCGCCGCAGGGCAGCCTTGAACCGACCGCTTGCGCGGGGCCGGCCCCGATGGGCTATACCGGGCCAGGACCAAGGCCCGAGAACACCATCAGGGGAGGCGAGACGACATGGCGGAACAGCAGAAGGTGGCGCTGGTCACGGGCGCCGGCAGCGGCATCGGCCGCGCGGTGGCCCTGGCGCTGGTCAAGGCCGGCTACGCGGTGGTCCTGGCCGGGCGCCGGGCCGACGCGCTGGAGGAGACCGCGAAGGCCGGCGAGGCGGCCGGCGGGCGCTGCCTGGCGGTGCCGACGGACATCGGCAGGGCGGACTCGGTCAAGGCGCTGTTCGAGCGCACGAAGCAGGAGTTCGGCCGGCTCGACCTGCTGTTCAACAACGCCGGCAAGGGCACCCCGCCGGTGCCGCTCGAGGAGCTGACCCTGGAGCAGTGGCAGAGCACGGTCGACGCCAACCTGACCGGCGCCTTCCTGTGCACCCAGGAGGCCTTCCGGATCATGAAGGACCAGAGCCCGCGCGGCGGCCGCATCGTCAACAACGGCTCGATCTCGGCCTATGCGCCGCGGCCCTTCTCGGCGCCCTACACGGCGACCAAGCATGCGATCACCGGCCTGACCAAGTCGACCTCGCTGGACGGCCGCGCTTACGACATCGCCTGCGGCCAGATCGACATCGGCAACGCCGCCACCGACATGACCGCGCGCATGACCGACGGCGTGCCGCAGGCCGACGGCTCGATGAAGCCGGAGCCGCGCATGGACGTGCAGCATGTCGCCGACGCCGTCGTCCACATGGCCAGCCTGCCGCTCGAGGCCAACGTGCTGTTCATGACCGTGATGGCCACCAAGATGCCCTTCGTCGGCCGCGGCTGAGCGCCGGCGGCAAGCCAGCGAACGCCATAGAGCAGGAGGCCGGGCCATCGCTCCAGCCTACGACGGCCGTATCGAGGATCTGCGCTTCCTCTCCGGCGCGGGCCGCTACACCGCCGACCTGACCGCGCCCGGCCAGCTGCACGTCGCCTTCGCGCGCGCGCCGCTGGCCAGCGCCCGGCTGCGCGGCCTGGACGTCGAGGCGGCACGCCGGCTGCCCGGCGTCGTCGCGGTCCTGACCGCGGCGGAGCTGGCGGCGGACGGCGTCGCGGCCTTCTCGCCGCCGCTCGAGATGACCGGCCCCGACGGCCGGGAATACCGTCAGACGCCGCGGCCGCTGCTGGTCGGCGAGCGCGTGCGCTTCGTCGGCGAGCCGCTCGCCCTGGTCGTCGCCGAGACGCCCTTCGCGGCGCTCGACGGCGCCGAGGCGGTGGTCCCCGACCTGGAGCCCCTGCCGGCCGTGGCCAGCCTCGCCGACGCCTTGTCCGCCGACGCGCCGCGGGTCTGGGACGAGCGCCCGGACAACCTGGCCTTCCACTGGCGCAAGGGCGAGTGGGACGCCGTCGGCGAGGCGCTGGCCGGCTCCGAGCGCGTCGTCCGCCTCGACAGCGCGGTCTCGCGGGTCGCCGTCTCGGCGATGGAGCCGCGCGCCGCGCTGGCGGTCCCCGAACCCGGCGGGCGCTGCACGCTGCACACCAGCCACCAGGCGCCGCAGGGCCTGCGCAACGCTGTCGCCGCGGTCTTCGGCCTCGCGGCCGACGAGATCCGGGTCGTCGCTCCCGACGTCGGCGGCACCTTCGGCATGAAGGCCGGCCCCTTGCGCGAGGAGCTGCTGGTGTTCTGGGCGGCGCGCCGGCTCGGCCGGCCGCTGCGCTGGGTCGCCGACCGCGCCGAATCCTTCCTGACCGACGAGGCCGGCCGCGACGTCGCCGTCTCGGTCGAGCTCGGGCTCGACGGGCAGGGGCTCTTCACGGCGCTGCGCGCCAGCCTCAAGGTCAACGTCGGCGCCTACGCCTCGGCGCGCTCCAGCGTCCCGCTGATGAACATCGGCGGCATCGCCGGCGTCTACCGCACGCCGCGGATCGCCGGCGAGATGCTCGGCGTCTTCACCAACAGCGTGCCGACCGGCCCCTACCGCGGCGCCGGCCGGCCGGACGCGACCTTCGCCATCGAGCGTGCCGTGGACCGGGCGGCGCGCGAGAGCGGCATCGACCCGCTGGAGCTGCGCCGGCGCAACCTGGTGCCGGCCGAGGCGATGCCCTACCGCACGCCCTTCGTCTTCACCTACGACAGCGGCGACTTCCTGCGCACCCTCGAGCTCGCCGCCGAGCGCGCCGACTACGCCGGCTTTCCGGCGCGCCGGGCCGAGTCCGAGCGGCGCGGCCGGCTGCGCGGCATCGGCATCGCCAATCCCATCGAGGTCGCCGGCGGCCCCTTCGGCAAGCCGGGCAAGGACTTCGCCGGCCTGACCCTGCACGACGACGGCACGCTGACCCTGACCTGCGGGGCGATGTCGGCCGGCCAGGGCCTGGAGACGGCGATGACCGGCATCGCGGCCGAGGCGCTCGGCATCCCCGCCGCGCGCCTGCGCTACCGCCAGGGCGACACCGACGCGGTGCCGCAGGGCAAGGGCATGGGCGGCTCCTCGGCGACGACCACGGCGGGCACGGCGGTGCTGCGCGGCGTCGAGCGCCTGGTCGAGGCCGCCCGCGAGATCGCGTCCGAGACCCTGGAAGCGGCCGCACAGGACCTCGAGTACGCGGCCGGCCGCTTCACCGTGGTCGGCACCGACCGCAGCGTCGGCCTGGAGGAGCTGGCCCGCGTC
>JAUILQ010000112.1 GCA_030433005.1 Alphaproteobacteria bacterium | reverse complement strand
CTTCTCGGCGTCGGCGGCCGCCTTCTTCGCGGCGGCCTTCTTGGCCGGCGCCTTGGCGGCCTTGGCCGGCGCGCTCTTGGCGGCTGCCTTGGTCGCAGTCTTGGCGGGCGCCTTCTTGGCGGGCGCGCTCGCGGCCTTCTTGGCCGGTGCCTTCTTGGCGGCCGTCTTGGTCGCGGTGGCCTTCTTGGTGGTCGCGGCGGCCGCGCGGTCGGAGTCGCGCGTCACCTCCACCACGACGCCCTCGGCCGCCAGGTGGGCGACCAGCGGCTTGAGCTGGCGCGCGGTGAGACCGGCCTCGTCGGCGGCGCGGCGCAGCTGCTCCGGGTCGAGGGTGCCCCGGGTGCGTCCGGCCCCGATCAGGGCCTCCAGGGCGGGATGTGCGAGCACATCAGCGGGAAGCGACGTACGTGGCTTCGAGGACACGAACACCTCTCGTCAAACGGCACGGGGGCGCGGCGAAGCCCGGTGGTGTCAAGGCCGCGCGCCCATTGTGCCATGGCCCCGGTGAGGTCCTGGAATCCACCCTCGGGCCGCCGGTCCGACCGCCGCCGGAGCCGGCCTCAGGCCTGCGCGGCGGCGCTTCGGGCGGCCGCCTTCATCTGCTTCTTGTGGTCGCGCACCTTCTGCAGCGACGCCTCGTCGACCACGTCCGCCACCGAGCGGAAGCCCGGCTCGGCGTAGCCGCCGGCGGCCTGCTCCCACCCCTCCGGACGGACGTCGAGCTGCTTGGCGAGCAGCGCCACGAAGATCTGCGCCTTCTGCTTGCCGAAGCCGGGCAGGGCAGTGAGGCGGCGCATCAGCTCGCGGCCCGAGTCGGCCTCCTGCCACAGCGCCGCGGCGTCGCCGTCGTAGTCGTCGACGACCAGCGCTGCCAGCGCCTGCAGGCGCGCGGCCATCGAGCCCGGGAAGCGGTGGATGGCCGGCGGGGTCGCGCACAGGGCGGCGAACTCCTCGGGGTCGGCCTCGGCGATGCGCCGGGGGTCGAGCGTGCCGAACCGGTCGAGGACCTTGGCCGGGCCCCGGAACGCGTGCTCCATGGGGTACTGCTGGTCGAGCATCATGCCGACGAGCAGCGCGAACGGGTCGTCGGACAGCACCCGGTCGGCGGCCGGGTCGCCGGTGATCTGGATCGCCATGGACGAGGGTCAGTCCTGGGCGGCCTTGACCGCGAGGACCGGGCAGTGCGAGTCGAGCAGCACCCGCTGGGCGTTGCTGCCCAGGATCAGCTTGCCGACCGGCGACCGGCGGCGCAGCCCGATCACGATCAGGTCGGCGCCGTTGGCCTCGGCGATGCTGATCAGGTCCTCGGCCGGCTCGAAGCCGCGCACCAGGTGACGCACGTCGTGCTCGACGCCGCTGTCGGCGAGTATGCCCTCGACCTTGGCCAGCGCCTCCTCGGCGTGGATCGACGCCTCACCGTCGAACTCGTCGCCGCCACGGTGCGAGCTCACGACGACCAGCCTGCTGTCGCGCAGCCGCGCCTCCTCGATCCCCCGCTGCAGCGCGGCCTCGCCCTCGGGCTTGTCGACAAAACCCACCACCACGGTCCCCATTGACCATCCTCCTCGCTCGGCGGGCCGCGACGGCCCCTATGCGCACCGTATCGAATGGCCCCGGCCCGTCGGCAGCCTGTGGAGGGCTCCGGCGCGGCGGCCGCGGGCAGGGCACCCTCGTGACCGTGCCCGGACTCGCCGAACCCGTCGACCCCGGGCTGTCGCGCGCCCTCCGCGCGGCCGCCCTGGAGCTCCGCGACCGCCGGCGCACCCGCCGCTTCCCGCCGGAGGTCTCGGTCGGGGGGCTGGGCCTGCCGCGCGCGCTGCGCGACACCGTGGTCGAGCTCGACGCCGACCCGCTCGACCACACGCTGCGCTGCGAGCTGGTGGCGGCGCTGCTGGCCCGCGCCCTGGCCGAGGAGCAGCGGCCGGTGGCGTGGCTCGCTCGGCCCGGTCCGCTGGTGTGGCACGACCTCGACGCGGCGTGGTGGCCGGCGTTCGCGGCGGCGTACGCCGAGGCGGCGGTGCCGCTGACCGCGGTGGTCGTGACCCGGACCGGGTGGTACGACCCGCGCAGCGGGCTGACGCGGGAGTGGCGCCGGCTGCGGCACCGGGGCGGGCCGCGCGCCTAGTCCCAGGTGTGCACCGGCTCGTTGCTGTGCATCCTGGTGCGGTAGTCCCCCAGGACGGCGCGCAGGGCGTCGAAGCGGTCCTGGTCGCGGCGGGCCGCCATCTTCGAGACGAACCACTCCGCGCCGTTGACCCCGGTCAGGCAGCGCTGCTCGATGATGCCGAGCAGCCGGTCGCGCTCGTCGGCCTCGACCCCCCAGGCCTCCAGCCCCTCGTGCGCCAGCGGCAGCAGCCGACGCAGCACCAGCTCGGTCGCGCGCACCTGGCCGATGCCGGGCCAGTAGATCTGGGCGTCGATGCCGCGCTGGGCCGCGACGTGGAAGTTCTCCTCGGCGGCGCTGAAGGACATCTGCGTCCAGAGCGGCCGCTCGTTCTCGGCCAGGGCGCGCACCAGGCCGAAGTAGAACGCGGCGTTGGCCATCAGGTCGGCGACGGTGGGCCCGGCGGCCAGCAGACGGTTCTCGACGCGCAGGTGCGGGACGCCGCTGGCGATGTCGTAGACCGGCCGGTTCCAGCGGTAGATCGTGCCGTTGTGCAGCCGCAGCTCGTGGAGCTGGGGCACGCCACCGGACTCGAGGACGGCCATCGGCTCCTCGTCGTCGGTGATCGGCAGCAGC
>JAUILQ010000021.1 GCA_030433005.1 Alphaproteobacteria bacterium | reverse complement strand
GGGTGGCCGGGTGGGGGTGAGGGCCGGTGCCGGTTCCGCGCAAGCGGAAATCGCGCCTCAGCGGAACTCGAAGGGCGAGAGGTTCTTGCGCGCCGTGTCGATGACCAGCGGCCGGGTCATCGGCGGGAAGGCGCGCGCCGTGCAGTTGTGGCGCTCGCACATCCGGCAGGTCACCCCGATCGGCGTCACCGCCGAGGGGTTGCCCAGCTCCAGGCCGTCGCCGTAGACGACGCGCCCGGCGTGGGCGATCTCGCAGCCCAGGCTGATCGCCAGCTTGCGCGGCGCCTCGGGGTGCGGCGCCGGCACGGTGTCGACGGTGCGCGAGACCGTCAGGTAGGCCGTGCCGTCGGGCAGCTCGACCGGCTGGACGATGGTCTGGCCCGGCGTCGCGAAGGCGTCGTGGACGCGCCAGCGCGGGCAGGTGCCGCTGAAGCGCGCGAAGTGGAAGCCGCCGGCGGCGAAGCGCTTGGAGATGTTGCCGGCGTTGTCCAGGCGCAGCAGGAAGAAGGGCACGCCGCGCCGCTCCGGCCGGCGCAGCGTCGTCAGGCGGTGCGCGACCTGTTCGATGCTCGCGCCGAAGCGCCCGGCCAGCACGGCGATGTCGTAGCGCAGCCGCTCGGCCGAGGAGAGGAAGGCCTCGTAGGGCATCATCAGGGCGCCGGCGAAGTAGTTGGCCAGGCCGATGCGGCACAGGCGGCGGGCGTCGTCGGTCGAGAGATCCGCCTCGGCGGTCATGCGGTCGAGGCGCCCGGCCTGTTCCTCCATGGCCAGCTGCACGGCCATCTGGAAGAGACGGCTGGGCTCCGGCAGCAGCTCCGAGAGGAACAGCCGCCGGCTGTGCCGGTCGAAGCGGCGCTGCGCGTCGGGCAGGGCGTGGACCGGCAGCACGCTGACGCGGATGCCGTGGCGCTCGCGCAGGTAGGCGCGCAGGCCGCTGGCCAGATCGTCGGGCCGGGTCAGCGGGCCGTGCAGGGCCTCGGCCTCGGCGTCGAGCTCGTCGAAGAAGTTCTCGTGGGCGTGGAAGTAGTCCCGGACTTCCTCGATCGGGAAGCGGTCGTCCTGCGGTGCCTGGCGGCCGTTGCCGACCGCGTCGCGCCGGCTCGGGTCCAGCTCGCCGCGGGCGTCGCGCAGGTAGGCCCGGTAGAGCGACAGGAAGGCCTGGGCCAGGGCCGGCGTCGAGCCCGCCGCCTCCATGATCTCGGCGGCGCCCGGCCCCTTGGCGGCGAACACCGGATCGGCCAGGGCCTCGGCGATCTCGGCGGCGACGCGGGCCTCGCTCTCGCCGCTGAGATCGCGCAGGTCGACGCTGTAGGTCTCGGCCAGCTTGAGGATCAGCTGGGCGGTCAGCGGCCGCTGGTTGCGCTCGACCAGGTTCAGGTAGCTCGGCGAGATGCCGAGATCACCGGCCATGGCGGCCTGGGTCAGACCCCGATCCTGGCGCAGTCGCCGGACCCGGGGGCCGGCAAAGACCTTGCTGCTCGTCATGATCTCGTGCTTACAGAATTGACAAAACCCGCGTCCGATAAGTCAAGACGTTGACATATAAACGTTTTTCCTTCTTTTAGCAGTTGCGATACGCACCTGCAATGTAAAGGTTGTCGAGGACTTGGCCGCGCCGGGGGGCGGCGGCGAGCACGGCAGGAGGAGGCCGACCGATGACCCAGCAGAGCAGGCAGAGCTACGACCAGATCCGCGCGGAGGTGCTGCGCCGCTACCCCGGTGGCCACGGCCCGGGCGGCGTCGACGTCGACCACATCGTCCAGCTGAAGATCCAGAACACCTACTCGACGCACCTCGACATCGCGCGCGCCATGGCCGGCGTGATGCGTGCCGACATGGCGGCCTACGACGCCGACTCCTCGCGCTTCACGCAGTCGCTGGGCTGCTGGTCGGGCTTCCACGCCCAGCAGATGATCAAGGCGGTCAAGCGCCGGCGCGGCAGCGCGCGCGGCGCCTACGTCTATCTCTCGGGCTGGATGGTCGCGGGCCTGCGCAACCGCTTCGGCCACCTGCCCGACCAGAGCATGCACGAGAAGACCGCGGTCGCCGACCTGATCCAGGAGATCTACACCTCGCTGCGCCAGGCCGACGAGGTCGCGCTCAACGACCTGTTCCGGGAGCTCGCCGAGGCCCGCGCCAAGGGCGCCGCCAAGGCCGAGATCGAGGCGATCGTCGCGCGCATCGACGGCTTCGAGAGCCACGTCGTGCCGATCATCGCCGACATCGACGCCGGCTACGGCAACGAGCACGCGACCTACCTGCTGGCCAAGGAGCTGATCCGCGCCGGCGCCTGCTGCCTGCAGATCGAGAACCAGGTCTCCGAGGTCAAGCAGTGCGGCCACCAGGACGGCAAGGTGACGGTGCCGCGCGAAGAGTTCATCGGCAAGCTCAAGGCCTGCCGGCTGGCCTTCGAGGAGCTCGGCGTCGACGACGGCGTCATCGTCGCCCGCACCGACAGCCTGGGCGCCGGCCTGACCCAGATCCTGCCGGTCTCGCAGCAGCCCGACGACGTCGCCGCCGACTACCTGAAGTGGCTGAAGACCGAGCCGGTCGGCGACACCAACCCGTTGCGCGAGGGCGAGCTGGCGATCTTCCAGGGCGGCCGCCTCAGGCGCCCGCTGCGCCTCGCCAACGGCCTCTTCGAGTTCCAGGACGGCAGCGGCCGCGCGCGCGTCGTCGAGGACTGCATCGCGGCCCTGACGCTGGGCGGCGCCGACCTGCTGTGGATCGAGACCGCGACGCCCGACGTCGCCGAGATCGCCGGCATGGTCGCCGAGGTCCGCGAGGTCGTGCCCAACGCCAAGCTGGCCTACAACAACTCGCCCTCGTTCAACTGGACGCTCAACCTGCGCAAGCAGGTCCGGCGCGACTGGCTGGCCGAGGGCCGCATCGCCGAGAGCGACTATCCCGACGGGCCGTCGCTGATGGCCGCGGCGTACGACGAGACCGAGCTGGGCCGCGAGGCCGACGACCGCCTGCGCCGCTTCCAGCACGACATCGCGACCCGCGCCGGGGTGTTCCACAACCTGATCACGCTGCCGACCTTCCACCTGACCGCCAAGGGCATGGACGAGCTGTCGAACGGCTACTTCGGCGACGACCGCATGCTCGCCTACGTCGGCACGATCCAGCGCGAGGAGATCCGCCGCGGCGTCAGCGCCGTGAAGCACCAGCACGAGGTCGGCAGCGACCTCGGCGACAGCTTCAAGGAGATGGTCTCCGGCGACCGCGCCCTGAAGGCGGGCGGCGCCAAGAACACCATGAACCAGTTCGAGACCGCCGCGGAGTAGGAGGAAGCGTCATGTCGACAGTCAACCAGAAGGCCGAGGCGCCGGACTTCTCCCGTCCCGCCGACCTCGAGACCGCGGTGCGCCGGGTCGCCGACCAGCTGCACCGGCTCAACCTGGCGATCGCCGGCGCGGTCGACGCCGGGGCGACGGTCGAGCTGGTGCGCGGCTCGCGCTATCACGGCGGCGACGGCCGCTGGGGCGACCAGATGGTGCCGGTGGTGATCCTGGCGGAAGGCCAGGGCTGGAGCGGCCGCTCGAAGGACTGAGCGGGCCGCGCGGCCGGTTCGCCGACCGGCCGGATCCCTCCGCGGATCCGGCCGGCCGCCTTCGGGTCAGAGGCCCAGGGCCATGCCGTCGTGGCCGGGGTCGGCGGCGCCGTCCCAGCCGCCGTCGGCAGTCCGCTTGAGGCCGTGGACCGCGGCGAAGCCGTAGCTGAGGTGGCTGCGCAGCACCCGGTAGCCGCGGCTCTCCAGCTCGTCGGTGACGCGGCGCGGGATGCGGTTGCTGACGTCGATGGCGTCGCTGGTCGCCGAGAAGCGCGGGGCCACGATGGCCTCGGTGATCGGCATGTCGAAGGCCAGGGCGTTGAGCGTCGCCTGCAGCACGCCCATGGCGATCTGGGTGCCGCCGGGCGCGCCGATGACCAGGCGGGGATCGCCCCTGTCGAAGACGATGGTCGGGCAGATCGAGCTGAAGCGGGCCTTGCCGGGCGCGATCGAGCCGGCCCGCCCGGGACGCGGGTCGAACACGCCCATGCAGCCGTTGTACATGAAGCCGAGGCCCTCGGTGATGATGCCGGAGGGCATGCCGAGCGAGTGGGTCATCGAGACGATGCCGCCCTCGGCGTCGACCACCGAGATCTGCGTGGTGTTCTTCGATTCCTCGAGCCCGGCCTGCAGGCGCTCGACGTGCGCGACCTCGCCGGCCTTGATCGAATCCGCGAGCTGGCGCGCGTAGGCCGGGTCGGTGAGGCGCTCGAGCGGCACCTCGAAGAAGTCCGGGTCGCCGACCGAGCGGTCCTTGTCGCTGGTCGCGCGCTTCATCGCCTCGGCGACGACCTGCAGGTAGTCGGCGCTGTTGTGGCCCAGCGCCGGCAGGTCGAAGTGCTCCAGGATCTGCAGCATCTCGACCAGCATGACGCCGCCTCCGGGCGGCCGGTTGGTCGCGACGTCGAGACCGTGGAAGCGGCCCCACAGCGGCTCGCAGTGGCGCGTGCGGTAGGCCGTCAGGTCGTCGAGCGAGAGCAGGCCGCCGTTGGCCTTCATGTCGGCGTCGATCTGCCGCGCGATCTCGCCCGTGTAGAAGACCTCGGCGCCGTCCTCGGCGATGCGCTGCAGGGTGCGGGCCAGGTCGGGGTTGTCGAGGCGCTCGCCCGGCCCCTTGAGCCGGCCGTCGGGATGGAAGTAGATGCGCCGGCCCGAGGGCGTCATGGCCAGCCGCTCGGCGGTCAGCACCCGGCCCATGCCGTCGTCGGCGGTCCAGAAGAAGTGCATGTGCGGCCGAATCACGACGCCGGCCTCGGCGTGCTCGATCGCCGGCTGCACGACATCCGGCCAGTCCATGACTCCGTGGGTCGTCTGCGCCTCGTAATAGGCCTTGAGGCTGCCGGGCACGGTAATCGACTGGTAGCCGGCGTCGTTGACCCGGCCCTTGAGGATGAAGCCGAAGCCGTCGCGGGTCTCGCCCTCGATCAGGTCCTGCCACATCTCCGGCGTGGCGGCCGCGGGCGTCTTGCCGTGGAAGTCGATGAAGCCGTGGAAGCCGGTCTTGGGCAGGAAGATCTGCAGGCTGCCGAAGCCGGCGATGCCGCACATCTGCGGGTCGACGACGCCCTGGACCAGGGCCGTGGCGATTGCCGCGTCGACGGCGTTGCCGCCGCGCCGCAGGATCTCGAGCCCGGTCTCGGTGGCCTCCGGCTGCGGCGTGCTGATCATCGCGCGGGCTGACATGGCGGCTTCCTCCCTGGCGTTTCTTCCTGCGGCTCAGCGGCTGGCCAGGCCCGCCGCGTCGCGCATCCGGTAGTAGGCGACCGCCGCGGCGACCAGCAGGTGGCGCAGGCGGTGCAACGGCACCGCCGGCGCCGCGACCAGCGGAAAGCCGGCCGGGCGGCCCTGGGCATGGCGCGCCGCGGCGCGGCCGAAGGCGGTCGCCATGGCCACGCCCCGGCCGTTGAAGCCGACAATGCCGTAGAGTCCGGGCGCGGCTTCGGAAAGCCGCGGCAGCTCGTCGAGCGTGATCGCGATGCGCCCGGGCCAGGCATGGGTCCAGACCTGGCCGTCGAGCGCCGGAAACAGCCGGGCGATGGCGCCGCGCAGCTGGCGCCGCATCGCCTCGTCGATGCGGCCGTTGAGCGGTCCGCGGCCGGAGATCGCAATGCGGCCGGCCGCGTCCAGGCGGATCGCGTTGGCCAGCTTGCGGCTGTCCGACATTGCCGAGACCTCGGGCAGCACCGCGCCGCGCAGGTTCTCGGAGAGCGGCGCCGAGGCGATCTGCATCGACTGCACGGTCATGAAGCGGCGCGCCCAGTCGGGGCGCAGGGCCTCACCATAGGCGCCGACGGCCAGGATCACCGCCTCGGCCTCCAGGCGGCCGCCGTCGGTGGTCAGGATCCAGCGGCCCTCGTGCCGCTCGAGCGCGCGCACCGGGCTCTGCTCGTGCAGCCGGGCGCCGGCGGCGAGCGCGGCGCGGGCCAGGCCGCGGCAGTAGGACAGCGGCTGCAGCCGTCCGGCCCGACGATCGATCAGGCCGCCGATGTAGAAGTCGGAGCCGAGCGCCGCGGCGGTGCCGGCGCGGTCGAGCAGCTCGACCGGCGCGCCGCGGCCCTGCCACTGGCGGGCCAGCTTCTCGACCGAGCCGAGCGCGGCCGAGCTGTGCGCGGCGCGCAGCCAGCCGCGCCGGTCGGGCTCGCAGGCGATGGCGTGGCGCTCGATCAGGTCGAAGACCAGGTCGGCGGCGCCCGCGGCGGTCTCGACGACCTGGGCGCCGTCGTCGCCGTAGCGCCGCTCCAGGTCGTCGGGCCCGGGCTTGAGGCCGGGGATCACCTGGCCGTTGTTGCGCCCGGAGGCGCCGGCGCCGATCCGCCCGGCCTCGAGCAGCCGGCAGTCGACGCCGTCCTCGGCGAGGTGCAACGCGGCCGACAGGCCGGCGATGCCGCCGCCGATCACGGCGACGGCGCAGCGCGCGCTCTCGGCGAGGGCCGGGGCGACCGGCGGCGGCTCGGCCGCCGTGTCGTCCCAGAGGACCGTCTCCATGCCGCTATTCGGCGGCGGTCGACAGGCCGTAGTGACGCGCCGCCTGCTCGCGGCTCAGCAGGCCCTCGGCGACGTCGCGCTCGACGTCGTCGCGCGACCGCTCGGCCGGGTCGCCGTAGCCCCCGCCGCCGCCGCAGAAGACCTCGACGACGTCGCCCTTCTTGAGCGGCACGAGGTTCTTCGAGCCGACCACGATGACCTCGTTGCCGCGCTTGACGTGGCAGTAGCCCATCGTGCCCTCGCCGCCGCCGAACAGGCCGCCGGGGGCGAACTTGTGGTGGTCGGAGTAGATCGCGAACTTGGCGCCGTCCTTGAGGATCTCGTAGGTCCTCAGGAAGCCCGCGCCGCCGCGATGCCGGCCGTGGCCGAAGGAGTCGGCGACCATGCCGTAGGACTTGATGCGGAAGAAGTCGTAGCCGCCGTCCAGGGCCTCGACCGGCGTGTTGGCGCAGTTCGACAGCTGGTTGTCGATGGCGTCGCAGCCGTCGCTCTCCAGGCTGCCGCCGAAGCCGCCGCCGTAAGGCTCGATGTGCACGGCGTAGCCGTTCTCGCCGAAGTGCGCCAGGCAGGCGATGGTCGTGCAGTCGAAGCCCATCGCCGTGACCTTCTCGGGCACCGCCTTGGCCAGGGCCTTCATGATCGCGTCGTAGGCGCGGTAGGCCGGGACCATGCGCGCGCGCACCGGGGCCGGCGGCTTCGGGTTGAGCACCGAGCCGTAGGGCGCGCGGAAGGTGATCGGCCGGCGCAGGCCGGAGTTGAAGGGCACGTCGGAGCCGGTCAGCACGACCTTGATGGCGGACAGCGCGACCGACTGGGTCGAGGCGAAGGGGCAGTTGATGTTGGAGGAGACCTGGCCGTCGGTGCCCTCGAAGTCGATGTCGACGCTGTCGCCCTCGATCGTCACCTTGGCGCGGATCCAGATCGGGTCGTCGCCGTCGAAGCCGGCGTCGTCGATGCAGTCCTCGCCGGTGTAGACGCCGTCCGGCACCTCCTGGATGGCGGCGCGCACGCGCCGCTCCGTGTAGTTGAGCATCTCCTCCATGGTCTCGCGAACCGCCGCGAGGCCGTGCTTGGCGCAGAGCTCCTTGAGCCGGCCGCCGCCCATGAAGTTGGCGGCGAACTGGGCGTTGAAGTCGCCGATCGTCTGGCTCGGCACGCGGATGTTGGCGGCGATCAGGCGCTCGAAGGGGCCGCCGTTCCAGTCGCGCTCCATGTTGTACTTCGACGGCGGGATCAGGATGCCTTCCTGGTAGACGTCGGAGGCGTTCGGGTTGAGGCCGGCGCTGCCGCCGCCGAGGTCGAGATGGTGTGCGACGCTGGCGCCGAAGCCGATCAGCTCGCCCTCGTAGAAGATCGGGTTGAAGATGAAGACGTCCTGCAGGTGCTGGCCGCCGTGATAGGGGTGGTTGTTGATCAGGAAGTCGCCCTCGACCAGGGTCTCCGGCGGATAGAGCTCCAGGCAGGGCTGCACGATCGCGTCGATCGTGCCGAGCTGCATCGGGATCAGCTCGGCCTGGGCGATGGTCCGGCCCTGTGCGTCGAGCAGGGCGGCCGAGCCGTCGCGGGCCTCGCGCAGGATGGTCGAGTAGGCCGAGCGGATCAGCTTGACGCCCATCTCGCGGGCGGCCGCCTGGATGCCCTGACTGATCACGGCGTAGTCGAGCGCGTTGATCTTCATGGCTTAGTTCCTCCTCATGACGAGATTGCTGGCGGCGTCGAGCTCGGCCTGCCAGCCTTCGGGGACCAGCGTGGTCGCGGTGGCGCCCTCGATGATCGTCGGTTCGCCGATCTTCAGCCCCGGGACCAGCGCGCCGCTCGTCAGGTGGCTGTAGTCGGTCCAGCGGCCGCCGTCGAACACCGGGTGCTCGGCGGCGCTGCCCTCGGCCTCGCCGCTGGCCCGCATCTCCGGCACGTACTCGGCGGGATAGGTCGCGCCGGCGCGCAGCGAGACGATCTCGATCGGCCGGTTGGCGCCGATGCCGTGGTAGAACATGCGGTAGTGCGCCTCCTCGAAGCCCTTGCGGAAGTCCTCGATCTCGAGGCCGTCGAGGCGGTCGGCCGGCAGCTCGACGCCGAGCTCGAAGGCCTGTCCGACGAAGCGCATGTCGGCGGTGAAGGTAAACTGCAGCTTCGCTGGGTCGAGCCCCATCTCGCGGAACTCGCCGGTCAGCTCGTCGCGCAGCTTGCGGAAGATCGTCGCGGCCTCGCTCGGGCCGGCCTCCATCGGCATTTTCTGGGTCTGGCTGGCGAACTTCACGAAGTCCGAGGCGAGCAGGCCGTAGGCCGAGATGACGCCGGGGTTCGGCGGCACGCAGATCGTGCCGATGCCGAGCTCCTCGGCGATCGAGGCGGCGTGCAGCGGGCCGCCGCCGCCGAACGGCATCAGCGCGTAGTCGCGCGGGTCGCGGCCGCGCTCGGTCGAGACCAGCTGGATGGCGCGCACGATGTTGGAGTTGACCAGCTTGACGACGCTCTCGGCGGCCTCGTCGATCGACATGCCGAAGTGCTTGGCGATGCCCTCGAAGGCCCTGCGCGCGGCCTCGACGTCGATCTGCATCTTGCCGCCCAGGAAGGCCTCGGGCCGGACCGCGCCGCGCACCACCTGGGCGTCGGTCACGGTCGGCAGCTCGCCGCCGAAGCCGTAGCAGGCCGGGCCCGGGTCGGCGCCCGCGCTCTGCGGGCCGACGCGCAGCATGCCGCCGTCGTCGATCCAGGCGATCGAGCCGCCGCCGCCGCCGACCGTGACGATGTCGAGCACCGGGGTCAGCACCGGCAGGCCGCCGATCTCGGTCTCCATGGTCAGCGCCGGCACGCCCTTCTCGACCAGGCAGACGTCGGTCGAGGTGCCGCCCATGTCGAAGGTGATGAGGTTCTCGAAGCCGGACTTGCCGGCCTGGCGCGCCGCCCCGACGACGCCGGCTGCGGGGCCGGAGAACAGCGCCGTGATGGCGCTGCGCCGCATCGCCGAGGCCGGCAGGCGGCCGCCGTTCGACTGCATCACCGTCAGGTGGCCCTTGAAGCCCTGGTCGGCGAGGCTGCTCTCGAAGCGGCCGAGGTAGCGGTCGATGACCGGCTGCACGTAGGCCGAGAGGCTGGTCGTCGATGCGCGCTCGAACTCGCGGAACACGCGGACGATCTCGCTGGAGCGGGTGACCAGCAGGTCGGGCAGCGCCGCCTGCAGGATTTCGGCGAGGCGCTCCTCGTGGGCCGGGTTGGCGTAGGTGTTGAGCAGGCAGATCGCGACCGCCTCGTAGTTGCCCGCCTTGAGGCGAGGCACCAGGTCGTCGCGAACGGCCGCCTCGTCGAGCGGCCGCGCGACGCTGCCGTCGGCGAGCATGCGCTCGTCGACCTCGAAGCAGTCGCGCCGCGCCATCACCGGGTCCGGCTTGTGATAGCGGATGTCGTAGATCGAGCGGCGGTCGTGGCGCTGCAGGAACAGGACGTCGCGGAAGCCCTCGGTGGTGACGAAGGCGATGCGCGCGCCCTTGCGCTCCAGCACGGCGTTGGTGGCGACGGTCGAGCCGTGCGCCAGGTCGACGACCGAACCGAGGTCGAGGCCGGCCTGCTCGACCGCGTTCAGGGCACCGATGTCGGGGCTCTTCGGCGTGCTGCGGACCTTGGTCACGACGATGCGGTCGCCGTCGACCGCCACCAGGTCCGTGAATGTGCCACCGACTTCAACACCTACCCGCATCGAGGACTCCTTCCAGAATTGACCAGGACGAAGGCCCGGCGCTCGCACGGCCGCTCCCGGCGGCGTGCGCCAGCCGGACCTACTGCATCAGCGACGGCAGCCAGAGCGAGATCGACGGAAAGGCGATCAGGATGCCGAGCGTGACGATGTCGACGACGATGAACCACAGCACGCCTTTGAAGATCTGGGGCAGCGTGACCAGGTTGCCGAGCGACGATTTCATGACGAAGACGTTGAGGCCGACCGGCGGGGTCACCAGGCCGATCTCCAGCAGCTTGATGACCAGGACGCCGAACCAGATCAGGTCGACGTTGGCCTCGTGCAGCAGCGGCAGGATGATCGGCAGCGTCAGCAGCATGATGCCGATCGAATCGATGAAGCAGCCGAGCAGCAGGAACAGCAGCGAGAGCTGCAGGATCAGCAGCAGCGGCGAGCCGCCGGTCGAGACGAAGATGTCGGCCAGGTACTCCGGCACCCCGGTCAGCGCCATGAAGCGCGCGAACAGACCGGCGCCGACGGCGATGATGAAGATCGAGGCGGTGCCCTCGACGGCCTGCTTCGCCGCGGTCCAGGCGGCGGCCAGCGAGAAGCGGCCCTGCAGCAGCGCGATCAGGGCGGTCAGGCCGCAGCCGACGGCGCCGGCCTCGGTCGGGGTGAAGATGCCGGCATAGATGCCGCCGAGCACGCCGACCACCAGCACCGGCAGCGGCCAGATCTGGCGGATCGCCCAGAGCCGGTCGTGCCAGCCTGGCCGCTCGCTCATGTCGGGCGCCAGGCTGGGCGTCAGCTTGGCGCGGATGATGATCATGATGCAGAACATCACGGCCGACAGCAGGCCGGGCAGGATGCCGGCGGCGAACAGCTTGCCGATCGAGACCTCGGCGAAGATGCCGAACAGCACCATCAGGATCGACGGCGGGATCAGCGAGCCGAGGGTGCCGGCCGAGGCCACGGCGCCCGAGGCCAGTCCCGGGTTGTAGCCGAGCTTGAGCATCTCCGGCACGGCGATCCGGCTCATCGAGGCCGAGGTCGCGACCGACGAGCCGGAGGCAGCGGCGAACAGGGCGCAGGCCGAGACGCTGGAGACAGCCAGGCTGCCGGGCAGGCCGGCGAGCAGCACGCGCATGGCGGCGAACAGCGCGCTGGTCAGCTTCATCTCGGTCGCCAGGAAGCCCATGAACATGAACATCGGCACCGCCGACAGCGACCAGTCGCCGATGAACTCGTAGGGGACGTTGCTGAGCAGCCCGAAGGCCACGTTCTCGTTGAAGACGATGACGACGCCGAAGAAGGCGACGACAGCCAGCCCCACGCCGATCGGCACGCGCAGCGCCAGCAGCAGCAGCAGCACAGCGATTCCGGCCAGGCCGACCTCAACGCGGTCCATACCGATCAACCTTCGTTCGCGGCGCCGCGAACGACGCGGCGCCAGGAAAGGGGGGACGGAACCGCGCTACCCGGCGAGCGAGACGGTCGCCGGATACAACCATAGGTTCCAAAAACTCTTTGGATTTTCACCATCACACGATTAGAATCGTAAGAAACAAAATTGAACTTTGCAAATGGATATTTCATTCTCGGGGGACCATGTCTGACAAGCAATCCGCGGACGAGCCGGATCTCAAGAGCGTCCGGCAGCAGTTTGTCGCCGAGGCCGGCGAGGACTCAGAGCGCTGGGTCGGCCAGCAGGTCCGCGACCTGCGCCGGGCCAAGCACATGTCGCTCAAGCAGCTCTCGGAAGCCGCCGGCCTGTCGATCGGGCTGCTGAGCCAGATCGAGCGCGGCACCTCGTCGCCCTCGCTGCGCTCGCTGCAGGCGATCTCCGGGGCGGTCGGCGTCTCGCCTCTGTGGTTCTTCAACGACGGCACGGTGCCGCCGCGCGAGGAGCGCGACGTCATCGTGCGGCGCGGCGCCGGTCGCAAGCTCGACCTGCCGCACAAGAAGCTGAAGAAGGAGCTGCTGACGCCCGACCTCTCGGGCGCGTTGCAGATGCTGCTCGTCAACATCGAGCCCGGCGGCTCGACCGGCGGCGAGAGCTATTCCCATCCGGGGGAGGAGTGCGGCCTCATGCTGGAGGGCAAGCTCGACCTCTGGGTCGGCGAGCGGCACTTCCACCTGCGGCGCGGCGACTCCTTCCGATTCAAGAGCGAGCTGCCGCACCGCTCCTACAATCCGGGCAAGAGCGTCGCCCGGCTGATCTGGGTGACCTCGCCGCCCTTCTACTGATCGCGGACGCCGGAAACGCGACGCCCGGCCTCCCTGCAGGGAGGCCGGGCGCCTTCGCGAGGGGGCCGGGCGCGGCTGCGCCCGGCGGCGCCTCAGTTCATGCCGTAGGTCGCCGGGTCGACCTTCTGGTAGATGTCCTCGAGGAACAGCTTCGTCAGGGCCTCCTTGTCCTGGTAGTCGACGCCCTCCAGCTTGGTCTCCCACTCGGCGACCAGCGCCTTGAAGGTGTCGACCAGGTCGTTGGCCAGCTCCTCGCTGACGCCGTACTGGCTCTGCGCCAGCTCGACCAGATTCTGGGCGTCGGTCTCGACGAACTCCTGGTGCTTGGCCATCAGGGCCGGGTCGACCTCGATGAACTCCATGCCGTGCTCGGCCTCGCCCTGGGTCACCGCCTTGTCGGTGTTCTCCAGGTAGAGCAGCGCGGAGCGGATGAAGGCCTTGGCCGACTCCTCGAGCATTGCGGCGCGCTGCTCGGGCGTGCGCGACTGCCAGAACTCGATGTCGTAGGCCCACATCGGACCCGAGTAGTAGGAGCCGAGCGGCACCATCGGCACGTACTTGGCGACGTCCCAGTAGCTGCGCGAGAGCAGCGAATCGAGCGGGTTGACGCCGCAGTCGAGGGTGCCGCGGTCGAGGCCGGTGTAGATCTCGCTCGAGGGCACGTTGACCGAGACCGCGCCCATGGCGGTGGCCCAGCGGTCCCAGATGCCTCCGGGCATGCGCACGCGCTTGCCTTCCAGGTCGGCCGCGGAGCGGATCGGCTGGTTGCAGATCAGGTAGTAGATCGGCGTGCCGTAGCCGCCGCCGAAGACCACGCCGTTCTGCTTGTACTCCTGCAGCAGCGCCGGGTGGGTGAAGGACATCACCGTCGAGGCGGCGGCGAGGGCGTAGAAGTTGTCGGTGAGGAAGGCCAGCTCGGAGATGATGTTGGTCAGCGGCAGCTCCGCGGGCGTGTAGGTGCCGGCGTGGTAGGCGACCTGGGCGACGCCGTCGGCCGTGCCGCTCATCGAGGCGCGGCCGCCGAGCAGCACGCCGCCGAGGAAGACGTCGAACTCGACCTCGCCGTTGGTGCGCTCGCCGACGTCCTTGGCCCAGTTGGTGTAGTTCTCGACCGAGAAGGGATGGCTGGCGTCGAGGAAGTTGTTCGCCGAGAAGGTCTCGGCCCCGGCCGTCCCGGCGGTCGCGCAGAGCGCGACCACCGTGGCCGAGCTGAGCAATTTCTTGATCATGTTCCCTGTTCTCCCTGCACAATGGATCCGAGGATCCTCGTTGCGGCCGGGTCCCGACGGACCGGGACCGGCCTGGATCGGGCCGCGGGCTCCCCGCCGGCGGCCGTCCGTTCGGTTACTGGCGCTTGGCGGCCGAAGCCTCCAGGGCCTTGGCCCGCCGGTGCAGCCACCAGGCGTAGGACTTCGGCCATTCGGTCTCGTAGGCGTCGGTGCCCTTCAGGGCGACCTGCGCCTGGACGCCCCAGTTCGGGTTGTTCAGCGCCTCCCGGCCGATGGCGATGAGGTCGGCCTGGCCCGACTCGACGATCTCGTTGGCGTGGTGCGGGTCCATGATCAGGCCGACCGCCATCGTCGGGACCTTCGCCTCCGCCCGGATGCGCGCCGCGAAGGGCACCTGGTAGCCCGGCTCGCGCGGGATGATCAGCGGCGTGGTGCGCCGCCCGAGGCCGCCGGAGGAGCAGTCGATGACGTCGACGCCGTGCGCGGCGAGCTCGCGCGACAGGGCGACGCTGTCGTCCAGCGTCCACCCGCCCTCGGCGTCGTCGATGCACGACAGGCGATAGAAGAACGGCAGCTCCGCCGGCCACTCCGAGCGCACCGCGTCGGCGACCTCCAGCGCGAAGCGCATGCGCCCGGCCAGGTCCCCGCCGTACTCGTCGTCGCGCGTGTTCGACAGCGGCGACAGGAAGCTGTGGATCAGGTAGCCGTGGGCGCCGTGCATGTCGAGCACGCGGAAACCGGCCTTGCGGGCGCGCTTCGTGCACTCGGCGAAGCGCTCGAGCAGCCGCTTGATCTCGTCGCGGCTCAGCGCGCGCGGCACCGGCCAGCCCGGGTTGGCCTCCAGCGCCGAGGCCGCGACCACCGGCCAGGGCTTCTCGCCGCGCTCGGCCTCGTCCTTCTCCGACAGCGGCTCGAAGCCGTGGTAGGGCGGCGCGACGCTGGCCTTGCGGCCGGCATGGATCAGCTGGGTGGCGGGCACCGCGCCGTGGTCGGCGATGCCGCCGGCCAAGCGCTTCAGGCCCTCCAGGTGGTCGTCGCTCCAGATCCCGAGGTCGTGGTAGGTGACGCGCGCGTCGGGCTCGATCGCCAGGGCCTCGGTGAAGACCAGACCGGCGCCGCCGACCGCCATCTTGGCCAGGTGCACGAAGTGCCAGTCGCGGGCGAGGCCGTCGCGCCCGGCCATGTACTGCTGCATCGGCGAGATCACGATTCGGTTCGGCAGGGTGACGCCCTTCAGCGTCAAGGGTTCCAGCAGGGCTGCGCTCAAGTCGGCTTTCCTCCGAGATGTTCAGACCGCCTCCGCCTCGGGCCGCGAGCCCCGGGTCGCGGGGGCGTTGCGGGCGGAGATCATGGAAGCGATATTGAAACATCGCGTGCGATATTTCAAACTATCAGCCGACAGAGTTTGCAAACGGACGCCCGGAAAGCCCTCAGCCCCCGTCACCCGACGGGGCGCGGGGCGCTCCGGGGTTCGGGACCTTCAGCCGGGAGACGCCGAGGTGAGCGACAGCAGCAGGGACGGCAGCGGCGGGGCTTCGAGGCTCCTGCACGCCATCGAACGGGCGCTCGCCGGGCTGACCCGCCTGCTGCTGGTGCTCGGCACGGTGGCGCTGGTGCTGATGGCGCTGCACGTCATCGCCGACGTGGTCGGGCGCCTGGCCTTCACCCATCCGGTCTACGGCACCACCGAGATCGTCTCCTTCTACTACATGGTCGCCGCCGTCTGCCTGCCGCTGGCCTACATGGAGCTGCGCGACGAGCACATCACCGTCGACCTCATCTACCTGAACATGCCGCTGCTGCTGCGCCGGGCGGTGTTCGTCTTCTCGACGCTCGTGACCGCGCTGTTCTTCGGGCTGTTCGCCTACCAGTCCTGGTTCGACTCGCTGCGCGCCATGGCGTCGCGCGAGATGGTCATGGGCGCCGCGCTGATCGAGATCTGGCCGAGCCGCTACTTCCTGCCGGTTTCCTTCGGCCTGCTGGCGGTCGCCGCGCTGCTGCGCGCCCTCAAGGCGGTGCTCAGCCCGCGGGACGCCGAGACCCACCTCCAGGCGACCGTGGAGTAGGCGCGGCCCCGGTCGGCCAGGCGTGTCCGGATCGCCGCCGTGACCGGCCGCGGGACGGCGCCGCCGCGCCCGGCGCGGGTGCTGCTGGCGCTCTCGTCGGGGCGCTTCTGCATGGGCCTGCAGCTGCAGACCATCGCCTCGCTGACGCCCTTCCTGATGGCCGACCTCGGCTTCAGCTACAGCCAGATCGGCCTGCTGATCGGGCTGTTCCTGGCGCCCGGCGTGCTGCTGGCGCTGCCCGGCTCGGTGCTGATCGCGCGCTTCGGCCATCTCGGCATCGGCGTCACCGGTGTCGTCCTGATGGCGGCCGGCAGCCTGTGGCTGGCCCTGGCCGACGGCTTCGCCGGCGCGATGGCGGCGCGGCTGGTCTCGGGCACCGGCGCGATCCTGATGAACATCGCCTTCCTGCGGCTCGTCGCCCGGCTGTTCGAAGGCAAGGCGATGAACAGCGCGATCTCGATCGTGATGAGCGCCTGGCCGGTCGGCCTCGGCCTTGCGGCGGTCAGCTACCCGCTGCTGGCCGAGACCGCCGGCTGGCGCCAGCCGCTGTGGATCCTGACCGCGGTCACCGTCGGCGCTGCCGTTCTCGGGCTCGCCTTCGTGCGCGAGCCGGCGCGCCCGGCGACGGCGGCCGTTCCGCGGCCCTCCAGCCTGTTCCGCCTCGATGCCAGGAGCCGCTGGCTGTCCTTCACCCTCGGCGCGGCCTTCGCCTGCTTCACCGCCGGCGGCATCCTGTTCCTCAGCTTCGCGCCGCCGTTGCTGATCGAGCGCGGCATGACGCTGGCCGGCGCCAGCGCGGCGACCAGCCTGATCGTCTGGCTCGGCCTCGTCGGCACGCCGCTCGGCGGCTGGGCGGCGGACCGCCTGGGCAGCGCGCGCGGGGTCATCCTGGGCGGCTCGCTCGCCTCGGCCCTGCTCGTCGCCGGCGTGCTGCTCGACCTCGCCCCGACCGTGCTGACGCTGCTCCTGGGCATCGCCTGGGGCGCGCCGGCGGCGCCGTTCAGCGGCCTGCTGCAGCGCACGCTGCCGGAGGCCGATCTGGGGACCGGCTACGGCATCTACTTCACGCTGTTCTACGCCGGCTTCTTCGCCTTCCCGGCCATGGGCGGCTGGCTGGTCGACGCCACCGGCAGCGCCGCCGCGCCGCTCTGGCTGGCGGTCGCCCTGCTGCTGGCGAGCGCGGCGCTGATCCTGGTGTTCTACGCTCTCGCGCGAGCCCTGCGGCCGGACGCCGACGCCGCCGATTGACGCCGCGTCGCGACGAGCCCTAAAATTTTGCTTCAGGAATTTCATTTCTGCGGCCGGTCCCGGCCGCGGCGCGAAGCCGGCAACGAGGAGAGCGGGCCTTTGGTCGAGATGGCGATCGAGGTGGGCGGCACCTTCACCGACCTGATCTGGACCGACGGCGAGGGCGGCGTGCGTACCCACAAGGTGCCCTCGACGCCCGACGATCCGGCGCGCGGCGTGATCGCCGGCCTGGAGGAGGCGCTGGGCGGCCGGGTCGAGGCGGTGGCCAGCCTGTTCCACGGCTCGACGGTGGCGACCAACGCGGTGATCGAGCGCCGCGGCTGCCGCGCCGCTCTGCTGACCACCCGCGGCTTCCGCGACCTGCTGGCGATTCAGCGCCAGCTGCGACCGAACGTCTACGCGATCGCTTGCCTGAAGCCGGAGCCGCTGATCCCGCTCGAGCGCATCGCCGAGGTGCCGGAGCGCATCGGCGCGGACGGCCGGATCGTCGAGCCGCTGGACGAGGCGGCGGCGGCCGAGGCGATCGACCGCCTGGTCGAGACCCAGCAGCCGCAGGCGATCGCCGTCTGCCTGCTCCACGCCTACCGCAACCCCGAGCACGAGCAGCGGCTGGCGACGCTGATCCGGGCGCGCCACCCGGCGCTGCCGGTGATCCTCTCCTCGGCGGTGCTGCCGACCTTCCGGGAGTACGAGCGAGCCTCGACGACGGCGATGGCGGCCTACCTGGCGCCGCTCGTCGGCCGCTACCTCGGGCAGATCGAGAGCCGACTCGAGAGTGCCGGCTCGCGGCTCTTCGTCATGCAGTCCTCCGGCGGCATCCTGCCGGCCGCCGGACTCAGCGAGCGCGGCGTCGAGATGCTCAATTCCGGTCCGGCGGCCGGCGTCATCGCCGCGACGCGCACGGCGGCGCGACTGGGCGATGCCGACCTGCTGACCCTCGACATCGGCGGCACCAGCGCCGACGTCTGCCTGGTCGTCGGCGGCGAGCCGAAGGTGCGCGCCGAGAGCGAGATCGACGGCCTGCCGGTCGGCATGCCGACCGTCGACATCTCCAACGTCGGCGCCGGCGGCGGCAGCATCGCCTGGATCGACCGCGGCGGCATGCTGCAGGTCGGCCCGCAGTCCGCCGGGGCGCAGCCTGGCCCGGCCTGCTACGGCCGCGGCGGCGAGGCGCCGACCGTGACGGACGCCCTGGTCGCGCTCGGCTGGATCCGGCCCGACCAGTTCCTCGGCGGACGCATGACCCTCGACTCCGAGGCCGCCGGGCGTGCGCTCGCCAGCCTCGCCGAGCCGCTCGGCAGCGGCCCCGAGGAGACGGCGGAGGCAATCGTCGCGATCGCCACGGCCAACGTCAGCCGCGGCGTGCGCCTCGTCTCGGTGCAGCGCGGCCACGATCCGAAGCGCCACGCGCTCTACGCCTACGGCGGCATGGGCCCAATGATCGCCGCGCTGGTCGCCGACGACCTGAAGATCGGCCGGATCGTCGTGCCGCCCAATCCGGGCCTGTTCTCGGCGACCGGGCTGCTGGTCTCCGAGCTCAAACGGGTCTACCGGGAGACTGCTTTCGCGGCTCTCGACGAGGCCGCCGTCGCCGGAGTCGAGGCGACCTTCGAGCGGATGCAGAACGCGGCAGCCGCCGAGTTCGCCGACTACGGCATCGCGGCCGACAGTCTGCAGTTTCAGTGGATCCTGGAGATGCGCTACGTCGGCCAGGGCTTCGAGCTGCAGGTCGAGATCGACCCGGCGCGGCTGGACGCCGGCGGGCGCGGCTATCTGGAGCAGGCCTTCCGTGCGGTCCACGAGGCGGTCTACGGCGAGGCGCCGGCCGGCGAGGCCCTGGAGATCGTCACCTTCCGGCTGGTGGCCGGCAAGCCGCGCGAGAGCAGTGTGCTGGACCGCTTCGCGGCGGCCGCGGACGCCGGGCCGGAAATCGTTCGGCCGGAGATCGTTCGGGGCGTCGTCCGCTATCGGGGCGCGCCGCGCGACTGCGCCTTCCTGCGCCGCGCCAGCCTGCCGGAAGGCTTCGAGATCGCCGGCTGCGCGGTGATCGAGGAGCCGACCTCGACGACCTTCGTGCCGCCGGGCTGGACGGCGCGCATCGGCGGGCTCGGCGCCATCGAGCTGAGCGCCGACGGATCTGACGACGGGAGCCAGGCATGAGCCTCGACAGCGCGACCTTCAACATCGTCAGCCACGGCCTGCACGCGGTCGCGCAGGAGATGGGCGAGATGCTGGTGCGCTCGGCGCACTCGACGATCATCCGCGAGGCGCGCGACTGCTCGACCTCGTTCCTCGACCGCCAGGGCCGGATCATCGCGCAGGCGCAGTTCTGCCCGATCCACATGAACTCCTTCGGCATGGTCTTCCAGGAGTTCGCCCGGCGCTACGACCTCTCGACCCTGCGCCCGGGCGAGGCGCTGATCACCAACGATCCCTACAGCGGTGCGCAGCACCTGAACGACATCCTGATCTTCTCGCCGGTGTTCCGCGACGAGCGGCTGGTCGCCTTCAGCGCCTCGCTCGGCCACCACATCGACGTCGGCGGCGGCGCCGCCGGGCCGAACGCCGGGGCCGGCGACGTCTACGCCGAGGGCCTGCGCATCCCGCCGCTGCGCTTCGACACGCGCCGCGACATGGGCCAGGGCATGCTGGAGCAGTTCGTGCGCTTCAACGTGCGCGCGCCCGGCCAGGTGCTCGGCGACCTGCACGCCCAGCTCGCCGCCAATCGGACCGGCGCCCAGCGCTTCCTGGAGATGCTCGAGCGCTTCGGCGAGGACACGGTGATGGCGGCGGCGAGCGAGCTGCAGGACTACGCCGAGCGGCTGACCCGCGAGGCGATCCGCTCGATCCCCGACGGCCGCTACGAGGCCGAGGACTTCGTCGACGACAACGGCTTCGGCTCGGAACCCCTGAAGGTGCGCGTCGCCGTGACGATCGACGGCGACGAGGTCGCGGTCGACCTCGCCGGCAGCGCCGAGCAGACCAAGGGCATCATCAACTCGCCGCTGGCCTCGACCGTCGCCGCCGTCTACGGCGCCCTGGCGGTGGTGCTCGGCGGCGGCGAGATCCCGGTCAACGACGGCCTGTACCGGCCGATCCGCGCGGTCGAGGTGCCGCACGGCTCGTTCCTCAACCCGAGCAAGCCGCTCGCGGTGCGCGCGCGCAACAGCGCCTGCCACCGCGTCTACAACGCGATCATGCGCGCGCTCGCGCCGGTCGCGCCGGAGCGCGTGCTGACCTCGGGCCACGACACCACCAACGCCATCGGCATGGGCCATCTCGGCGCCGACCGCTACCGTGTCTACATGGAGGTGGTCGGCGGCGGCTGGGGCGCCTCGCACGGGGCCGACGGCGCCGACGTCGTCGACGGCTACGTCGGCAACTGCTCCAACGTGCCGGTCGAGTCGCTGGAGCAGGACTATCCCTTCATGCTGATCGAGGAGTACGGGCTGCGCCGCGGCTCGGCCGGCGCCGGGCGGCGGCGCGGCGGCCTGGGCGTGCGCCGCGTCTACCGCATCCTCGACGACGGCGTCGTCTTCAACTGCTACTCGGACCGCTTCCGCATCGCGCCCTGGGGGCTGTTCGGCGGGCAGGAGGGCGCGCCCTCGCGCTTCCTGGTCGAACGCGGCGGCGAGACCATCGAGCTGCCCTCGAAGACCAACTTCCTGCTGCAGCGCGGCGACCGCCTGGTCATCGAGACCGCCGGCGGCGGCGGTTTCGGCGACCCGGCCGAGCGCCCGCGCGAAACCGTGGCGCGCGAGCTCGAGCAGGGTCTGCTGACGTCCGAGCAGGCCGGGGCCTACGCCGTCGCCGCGGAGAGCCCGGCGCGCTGAGCCCCCATCGGCTGAGCCCGCCGGGTCACGCTTGTCTCGCGCCCGGCGACGCGATATTGGTACTTCATTGGGTCACGAACCAGCCTTGGTCGCCGATGAAGCAGGACACCAATCCGAGGGCACAGGCCCGCGCCCGCTCCGCCCAGCTGCGCCGGCTGGTGCTCAATCTGACACGCCAGAGCTCCTTCGCCGCCGGCGCCCAGCTGCCGACCGAACGCGCGCTCGCGGCGCGCTTCCGGCTCAGCCGCAACACCGTGCGCAAGGTCCTCAAGGGACTGCAGGACGAGGGGCTGATCGAGCGGGGGGTCGGGCGCGGCACCTTCGCCCGACCCCGGGCGTCCGAGGCCGCCGACGGCGACGCGGGCGCGCCGCCCATGGCCGGCGGGTCGGAGCCGGCACCCCCTGAATCGGTGGTCCCCGACGAGCCGTCGGGTGCGGAAGGGGGCGAGCCGCCGCTGGCGGAGCGGCGGGTCAATCCCGAAGAGGTCATGGAGGCGCGGCTGCTGATCGAGCCGATGCTGGCCCGCCTCGTGGTCAGCCGCGCCAGCGAGGAGGAACTCGAGGAACTGGAGCGGCTCGTCGCGCTGGGCGCCTCGGCCGCCTCGATGAGCGAGTTCGAGCGCTGGGACAACCAGCTCCACGCCCTGATCGCGCGGATCAGCAAGAACAAGTACCTGGCGACCATCGTCGAGGGCATCCACAACGCCCGCCGCGCCCCCGGCTGGGCCGCCCTGCGCCGACGCGGTCTGACCGACGAGCGCCGGGCGCTCTACCAGGCCGACCACGAGCGCATCGTCGCCGCGCTGCGCCAGCGCGACGGCGAGGCCGCGCAGGCGGCGATCCTGGCGCATCTGCAGAACGTCCGGCGCAATCTCTTCCTGATCTGAGCCGTTCCGCGACGGCGGCGGGGTCCGCTCCGGCCGATCGCTCTTTGACTCCCCGCCCGAAGCCTGCAAGGATTGGTTCACGAAAGCGCCCGTGGCCGGATAATGGGTTACGTTTGGATCATGTGGACGGTTCCTTGCGTCTGACGCGACCGGAGATCGCCGGCTGGTACGGCGTCGCCAGCTCGAGCCACTGGCTGGCCAGCGCCACCGCCATGCGCCTGCTCGAGCGCGGCGGCAACGCCTTCGACGCGGCGGTCGCCGCCGGCTTCGTGCTGCAGGTCGCGACGCCTCATCTGAACGGGCCGGCCGGCGACCTGGCGCTGCTCTGCCACGAGGCCGCCAGCGGCGACACCCAGGCGCTCTGCGGCCAGGGGCCGACGCCGGCCGCGGCGACCATCGAGCGCTTCCGCGCCCTCGGCCTGGACCTGATTCCCGGCACCGGCCTGCTGCCGGCGGTCGTGCCCGGCGCCTACGACGCCTGGCTGGCGCTGCTCGCGGAGAAGGGCACCGTGACGCTGCGCGAGGTCCTGGAGCCGGCGATCGGCTACGCGCTGCGCGGCGTGCCGGTCGACGAGCGGCTCCACGCGACCCTGCAGGCCAGTGCCGGCATGTTCGCCCGGCACTGGCCGGACTCCCAGGCGGTGTTTCTGCCGGGCGGCGCGGTGCCGGCGGTCGGCGGCCTGCTCGCCAACCCGGTGCTGGCCGGCACCTGGGGGCGCCTGCTCGAGCAGGCCGAGGCGGCCGGCGGCGATCGCCTGCGCCAGATCGAGGCGGCGCGCGCCGCCTGGTCGGACGGCTTCGTCGCCGAGGCCATCGACCGCTTCTGCGGCCGGACCGTGGCCATGGACGTCTCCGGCGCGGCGCACGGCGCGCTGCTGACCGGCGACGACCTCGCCGGCTGGCGGGCCGTCTTCGAGGCGCCGGTGACCCAGGCCTACGGCGTCCACGTCGTCGCCAAGTGCGGCCCCTGGACCCAGGGACCGGCGCTGCTGCAGGCGCTCGACCTGCTGCCGCCCGACGAGATGGCCGCGCTCGACCCGCTGGGCGGCGCCTTCGTCCACCGCGTCGCCGAGGCCCTGAAGCTGGCGCTCGCCGACCGCGAACTCTACGCCGATCCGGCGCAGGTCGAGGTGCCGCTCGGCCGGCTGCTGTCGCGCGACTACGCGGCGGCACGGCGTGCGGCGATCGGCGAGAGCGCCGACAACCGCTGGCGGCCGGGCGACCTCGCGGGCGTCGCCTGGCGGGCCGACTACGCCGCCGCCTGCGCGCGCAAGCGGGAGGACGGCCTGCTCGGCGCCTACGGCGGCGGCGAGCCGACGGTGCAGGACCTCGGGCGGCTGACCTCGGTGGTCGGCGACACCTGCCACCTCGACGTCGTCGACGCCGCCGGCAACATGGTCTCGGCGACGCCCTCGGGCGGCTGGCTGCAGTCCTCGCCGGCGATCCCCGAGCTCGGCTTCCCCCTCGGCACCCGTGCCCAGGTCATGTGGCTGGATCCCGAGGCACCCGGCGCCCTGGCGCCCGGCCGGCGGCCGCGCTCGACCCTGACGCCGACCCTGGTGCTCGACGGCGAGGGCGCCGGCTACCTGGCCTGCGGGACGCCGGGCGGCGACCAGCAGGAGCAGTGGCAGGCCGCCTTCCTGATCCGCCACCTGGTCCACGGCATGGGCCTGCAGGAGGCGATCGAGGCGCCGGCCTTTCACAGCGAGCACGCGCCCAACTCCTTCTACCCGCGGCACGCCAGCCCCGGCCGGCTGGTCGTCGAGGGCCGGTTCGCGCCGGCCGTCCAGGACGAGCTGCGCGCGCGCGGCCACGACCTCGTGGTCGGCGACGACTGGTCGGAGGGGCGCCTGACGGCGGCGGCGCGCGACGCCTCGGGGCTGCTGCGGGCCGGCGCGAACCCGCGCGGAGGGCTGGGCTATGCCGTCGGCCGATAGCGGACCCGCCGCCCTCGGCCTCGAGACCGGCCCGCCGCGACCGCAGCGCCTGGCTCAGGCGGTGCTCGCCGGTCTCGACCGCCTGACGGGAACGGTCGCGGCGCTCGCCCTGGTCGCGCTGATCGCGATCATCTTCGCCAACGTCGTCGGCCGCTACGGCTTCAACAGTTCGCTGACCTGGGCCGCCGAGGCGGCGCAGTGGCTGTTCGTCTCGGTCATCTTCCTGGCCGTGCCGCTGGCCCACCGGGCGCGCATGCACCTCTCGATCGGCTTCCTGGTCGGCCGGCTGCCGGCGGGGCTGCAGGGCTTCGCCGAGTTCCTCGCCGACCTGGTCATCGCCTTCGCGACGGTGATGCTGCTGTTCGGCGGCGGCCAGCTGATCGCCACCCTGGGCGGCACCAGCTACGTGCTGGACCTGCCGGTCTGGGTGAAGTTCGCCGTGATCCCGGTGACCTGCCTGCTCGGCCTCGTCTACCTGGCCCTGCGCGGCCTCGACGAGGGGCGCCACCTGTGGCGCGGACCGGCGGCCATCCTCGCCGCCTTCGCGCTCTACTGGGCGATGCCGGCGAGCGGCCTGATCGATCTGGCCGGGCTCGATCCGGCGGCGGTCCTCGGCGTCGCCTTCCTCGGCGCCATGGCGCTCGGCACGCCGGTCTCCTTCGCCATGCTGTTCGCCGTGTTCCTGGCCAACGAGGCCGGCGGCATGATGCCGCCGGCGGCGACCGTGCAGACCATGGTCAACGGCTCCAGCAAGTTCCTGCTGCTGGCGATTCCCTTCTTCATCACCGCCGGCGCGCTGATGAACGCCGGCGGGCTGACGACCCGGCTGATGGACTTCGCCTTCAAGCTGGTCGGGCACTTCCGCGGCGGCTTCGCCCAGGTCAACATCGTCTCCAGCGGGCTCTACGCCGGCATCTCCGGCTCCAGCTACTCGGAGGCCGCGCTCGGCAGCAAGCTGCTGGTCCCGCAGATGGTGCGCCACGGCTACAGCCCGGCCTTCTCCTGCGCGGTGACGGCGGCCTCGGCGACCCTGCCGAACGTCATCCCGCCGTCGATCGCGCTGCTCATTCTGGCCGCGGTCTCGAACCTCTCGGTCGGCAGCCTGTGGCTCGCCGGCATCGGCCCGGGCCTGGTCATGGGCGGGGCGCTGATGCTCTGCGTCTACGCGATCGCGCGGCGCCGCGGCTACGGCCAGGCGAACGAGCGGGCCGGCTACCGCGAGCGCGGCCGCGCGGCGGTCAAGGCGACGCCGGTGCTGCTGCTCGCGGTGCTGATCATCGGCGGCATCCGCTTCGGGGTGGTGACCCCGACCGAAGCCGGCGTGCTGGCGGTCGTCTACGCCTGGATCCTCGGCATGCTGGTCTACCGCGCCTACGACGCCCGCGGCCTCTGGGAGTGCCTGCGCACCGCCGCGGTCGAGGCGGCCCTGGTCGGCCTGCTGATCGGCGCGGCGGCGCCCTTCGCCTTCCTGCTGGTCGTCGAGCAGGTGCCCCAGGCCCTGGCCGGCACGATCACCGGCCTGTCCGCCGACCCGATCGTCGTGCTGCTGCTGGTCAACCTGCTGATGCTGGTCTTCGGCATGGTGCTCGACATCGGCGCCGCCATCCTGATCCTGACGCCGCTGCTGATGCCGGCGGTGACCGCGCTCGGCGTCGACCCGATCCACTTCGGCCTGGTCATCGTCGTCAACCTGATGCTCGGCGGCCTGACGCCGCCGGTCGGCATGCTGGTGTTCATCACCGGCACGATGTCGCGCACGCCGGTGCACGACATCTTCCGCGCGATGTACCCGCTGCTCGCCGCGCTCTTCGCAGCTCTGCTGCTGATCACCTACGTGCCCGCGATCTCGCTGGGCATCGGCCGGCTGATCGCGGGCGGCTGACGCCCGCGCTCGGCTCAACAAGAAAGACGTCGAACAGAGGAGAGTGACATGAGCGACCCGACCCGATCCCCCGATTCCCGACTCCCCGGCCCCCGACTGCCCGGGCGTCGAGCGCTTGGCCGCGTCGGCCTCGGCCTGGCCGCGCTCGCCGCCGTCGCCTGCCTGGGCCTGCCGCAGGACGCCGCTGCCCAGCGCCCGGTGACCGTCTCCGTGCTCTACGGCCCGCAGAAGCCGCAGGCGCTGATCTGGGACCGCATGGCCGAGATCGTCGAGGAGAAGCTGCCCGGCGAGTTCAGGTTCAACGTCGTCACCGACGGCGCCCTGGGCGGCGAGAAGGAGACCGCCGAGGGCGTCCAGCTCGGCTCGATCCACGCCGCGCTCTCGACCGTGGCGAACATGCAGACCTGGGTGCCGCAGGGCGCGATCTTCGACATGCCCTTCATGTTCCGCGACATCGACCACATCCAGACCGCGCTGTCCGGGCCGATCGGCGACGAGTTCAAGCAGCTCTACGCCGAGCAGGGCTTCAAGGTCTTCGGCTTCATCGTCTACGGCGCCCGCCACGTCATCAGCAAGGAGCCGATCGAGACGCCGGCCGACGTCGAGGGCAAGAAGATGCGCGTGCTGCAGAGCCCGCTGCACGTCGAGCTCTGGAAGTCGCTCGGCGCCAACCCGACGCCGGTGCCGATCACCGAGGCCTACAACGCCCTGGAGACCGGCGTCGTCGACTACATGGACATGACCATGTCCGGCTACCACGCGCTCAAGCTCTACGAGGTGGTCCCGAGCTTCACCCGCACGGCCCACATCTGGTCGCTCGGCGTGATGTACATGAGCATGAACTACTGGCAGAGCCTGAGCGACGAGCAGAAGGCCGTCTTCGAGGAGGCCGCCGCCGAGGCCATCCCCTACTTCAACCGCCTCGCCGCCGAGGAGCAGGAGAAGTCCCTGGCGCTGGCCGTCGAGAAGGGCGCCACGGTCGTCGAGCCGGACGTCGGTCCCTGGCGCGAGGCCATGGCCGAGTTCTGGCAGAGCTACGCGCCCAACGTCGGCGGCCTCGAGAAGGTCCAGGCGATCGCCGACGTCGAATAGCGCCGATCCGTTACCGCTGGTTTCGCCGGGAGCGGGCGCAGGACCGTCCGCTCCCGGCGACCCGGCGAAGCAGACCAGGAGCCAAGCGATGAGCAAGGACTCGGCCGTCCCCGACGGCTTCACCGCCTTTCCCGAGGAGCAGCGCCTGCGCGACGGGCCGATGCGCGAGGAGATCCTCGTGATGATCGTCGAGGCGCTCAACAAGCAGGGCCATCCCGAGATCACCGGCGAGAGCGTGCGGCGCGATCCCGTGCATCGCGACCTCGCCGTCGACATGCTGCGCGACTGCCGGCCGATGCCGGTCGTCCTGGCGCTGATCGACGAGCTCGAGCGCGCCCTCTAGCGACCCGACCGCCCTTGGCCGACAGGACCGCCATGACCGCCATCGCCCCCTTCCTGTTCTCCCATGCCACCGGCCGCGTGATCTTCGCGCCGGACGCCCTGCCGCAGCTGCCCCAGCTGGCGGAGCAGGCCGGCTGCCGCAAGGCCTGCCTGATCGTCGACCCCTTCGTCCTCGGCGGCCCATTGGAAGAGCGGCTGCGCGATCTGCTGGGCGGGCTCGGGCCGGTGCTGCACGCGGTGCCGCAGCACGAGCCCGACAGCGACTCGGTCGAGGCGGCGCGCGACGTGCTGCTCGCCAGCGGCGCCGACCTGGTGGTCGCGCTCGGCGGCGGCTCGGCCATGGACACCGCCAAGGCGGCGCGCATGCTGGCGAGCAACGGCGTCGCCGCCGACGCGCTGGCCAATCCGCGCGGCATGACGATGACGCCGCACGCCTCGCTGTTCGTCTGCCTGCCGACCACCGCCGGCACCGGCAGCGAGGTCTCCGAGTCGGCGATCGTCGCCAAGGCCGGCACCGACTACAAGATGGTGTTGCGCAGTGCCGAGATGGCCGCAGACGTCGCGCTGCTCGATCCCGACCTGGGCGTCTCGGCGCCGCCGAAGGTCACCGCGACCGCCGGCTACGACGCCGTCACCCATGCCGTCGAGGCCTTCGGCTCGAAGCTCGCCAGCCCGCTGACCGACCCCTTCGCGGTCTCGGCGATGCGACTGCTCGGCGCCAACCTGGAGCGGGCCTGGCGCGACCCCGAGGACCGGGAGGCGCGCGCCGCCTGCCTGATCGGCGCGATGCAGGCGGGCATCGCCTTCAACAGCGCGCACCTCGGCCTCGCCCACGCGATCGCCGGGGCGATGGGCGCGCTGCACCACACGCCGCACGGCCTGGCCAACGCGCTGGCGCTGCCCTGGACCACGGCCTTCAACGAGGCGGCGCTGGGCGACAAGGCGACGGTGATCGCCGAGTGCATCGGCGGGCCCGGCGGCGGCTCCGGCGCGCGGGAGAGCGCCGCCGAGGCGCTGTCGCGCCTGCGCCACGCCATCGAGCTCGACATCGGCCTCGACTCGGAAGTGCCCGACGAGTCGGCGCGCGACCGCCTGGCCGAGAGCGCCATGGGCAGCGGCCAGGTCCGCATGAACGTGCGCCTGGCCGACCGCGGCCAGGTCCGGGTCATCGTCGAGCACATGCGCCGCCCGACCGGCGGCGGCGCCCCGCATCTCAATCTCTGACCGAAGACAGGAGCCCGCCTTGGTTCGCCGACTCAATCCCGAAAGCGTGGCGCCGCCGCTCGGCGCCTATTCCCATGCCGTCGAGATTCCGGCCGGCGCGCGCCTGCTGCAGATCTCCGGCCAGGTCGGCGTCGCCGCCGACGGCAGCATCCCGCCGGACGTCGCCGGTCAGTCGGCCCTGGTCTGGCAGAACATCTCGGCCCTGCTCGAGGCCGCCGGCATGACGACGGCGGACATCACCAAGATGACCGCCTACCTGCTGAGCCCCGACGACCTCGCCGCCTATGGCCCGGCGCGCACGGCCGCGCTCGGCGACAACCGGCCGGCCTCGACGCTGGTCTACGTCTCGGCGCTGGTGAAGCCTGAGCTGCGCGTCGAGGTCGAGGTCACCGCGGCGCGCGCCTGAGCCCGCAGAGCGGCCAGCAGAAAGCCCCCGCGCCGGCGGCGCGGGGGCTCTCCATTTTCTCACCGCTGTGCCTCCGTCAAGCCGCTCTGCCGCGGGACGGGGGCGGAGGCGGCTACTCGGCCGCCAGGGTGCTGACGCGCTCGCCCTCGATCTCGGGGATCTGCGGGATCGGCACGTTGTAGGGCTCGACGTCCTTGCGGATCTGGACCAGCGCCTCGACGATGATGTCGACCTCCTCGTCGGGATGGGTCGCGCCGAGCTTGTACTCGGCGGCCAGCGCGCGGGCACGCGCCGAGCGGCTGCGCTCGTCCTTGGGCAGGTTGACCACGGCGTAGACGCCGTTGAGCAGGCTGCCGCGCAGCTTCTTGGCGAACTTCTGGCCGAGCTGCTCCTTCTCCTCGTCGCTGAGGCTCTCGAAGAAGCGGCGCATCAGGATGCGGCCGAACTGCACGTGGCGGGCCTCGTCGCGCAGGATCAGCTCGCAGGCCTTGCGGATCTGCTTGTAGCCGGCGTTCTTGTAGCGCGCGGTCAGCAGCTCGCCCGAGAGCTGCTCGAACAGCGTGTTGACCGCCATGCCGGCGTAGAACGACATGCGCCGCTCTTCCTGCTCGTTGTGGAAGCGCGGGATGACCAGCTTGAAGTAGTCGCTGCTCGGGCTCGGCTGGTAGCCGCCCAGCGCGTCGGCGATGCGGAACGAGGCCTCGTGGTGGCGCAGCTCCTCCATGATGAAGTTGGCGACGTGCTGCTTGATCTCGAAGGGCTGGTGCTCGTAGATCGCCTGGCTCAGGCGCTCGGCGCCGTAGGGCGTGGCGCCGTGCTCCATCCAGGCGCGCAGCGACCACCACTCGGCGCCGGCGGCGCGCACCTCCGCGGGCAGGTCGGCCGTCTCGCGGGCGAGCTCGGCCCAGTCGATGTCCTTGTCGGCGTCCCAGGCGAGGTCGCGGGCCTGGGTGCAGAGCTGCCAGATGTCGGGATAGTGCAGCTCGCCGACCACGGGATAGGGGTTGGGGTTCTGAACGGTCTCCTCGAGCATCGACGCTTCCATGGTCGCCTCCCAGTTTCGGGCCTGTGGTCTCCGGCGCGTAGCCTGACGCAGCTTCAATAGTATAGTAGACTAGACTAATGAGTCGAGCCCTCGATCCCTTCCCCACCGACGCGCCGCCTGCGCAGCCGCCCGGCGGGACGACGACGCCGCTCGACCGCGGCTCGCCGCTGCCGCTGTTCCTGCAGATCCGCCAGCACCTGCTCAACGACATCTACGCCTGGCCGGACAAGGCCCTGCAGTTTCCGACCGACGAGCGCCTCGCCGGGCGTTTCGGGGTCAGCAAGATGACGGTGCGCCAGGCGATCGACGACCTGGTCAAGGCCGGCCTGCTGAGCCGGCGCCGCGGCCGCGGGACCTTCCTGACCGACCACGCCTTCGTCGAGCGGCTGTCGCCGGCGCTCGACATCGACCAGCAGTACAGCGCGGCCGGCGCGCCGCAGACCGTGACCCTGCTCGGCCTGACGACCCGTCGGGCCGGCGAGGCCGAGCGCGCGCTGCTCGGCCTGGGCCCGCAGCAGCGGGTGACCGAGATCCGGCGTCTGCGCAGCTCCTTCGGCCGGCCGCTGGCGCTCGACGAGCGGGTGCTCTCGCAGGAGCTGGCCGAGCGCGCCGGCTTCGACGAGGCGGCCGCCCGGGGCTCCATCGTCGGCCGGCTGCGCCGGGCGGTGACGCTGGAGCGGGCGCACTGGTCGCTGCGCGCGCTGGCCGCCGGCCCCGAGCTCGCGGCCCTGCTGATCGTCGACCCCGGCACGCCGCTGCTGGAGCGGGCCATGCGCTACTCGGATTCCGGCGGCGCGGTGCTGATGACCGGCCGCACGGTGCACCGCAGCGACATCGTGCGCTGCGAGGTCGAGCTGCCGATCTCCGCCGACGCCGACCCCTGAGCGCCGCCGCCGCGCGGTCAGCCTCGCTCGACGCGACCGCACAGCAGCTCACGGCGCGTTGACCCGGCGACATACTACCGAGTATGTTATCGACATGGATTCCGGCTCCTTTCGACGTCAGCAAGACGACCGGCCGTACCGGTCCGAGGCCGCGTGACGGCGGCGCGCACAGCCGGGCGGTTCCGCGCCAGCGCGCTGCGCGCCCGGCTCGTCGCCGGCGAGTGCGCGCTCGGCCTGCACTGTTTTTCGGGCTCGGCGGCGACGGTCGAGGCGAGCGGCGCGGGCGGCTTCGACTTCGTCATCCTCGATCAGGAGCATTCGCCGAACGACGTGACGGTGGCGGCCGACCTCGTGCGGGCCGCCGACAGCGTCGGACTCGACCTGCTGGTCCGCGTCGCAACGCTCGACCGGCGCCTCGGCGCGCTGCTCGACCTGGGCCCGGCCGGGCTCGTCGTCTCCCAGGCGACGGCCGCGCGCATGGCCGCGGCGAACGCGCTGGCGCGCTTCGCGCCGGAGGGCGGGCGCGGCGCCTGTCCGGCCGTGCGCGCGGCCGGCTACGACGCCGGCGACTGGGCGGCCTTCGCGGCGCAAGCCAACCGCGAGCTGCTGCTGATCGCCCTGGTCGAGGACCGCGCCGGCCTGGCCGACATCGACGCGCTGGCCGCCGATCCCTATGTCGACGCGCTCTTCGTCGGCGCCTTCGATCTCGCCGTCTCGCTCGGCCTGCCGCCCGGCGAGCTGCGCGCGCCCGGATTGCTCGAGCCGTTCCGGACGGTGCTCGCGGCCGCCGCCCGTCACGGCAAGCCGGTCATGGCCTCGGCCGGCATCGAGGGCAGCGACTACGGCCGCTGGCTGCAGGAGCAGGGCGTGCGGATCCTGTCCTGCGGCGCCGACCAGCAGATCATCCAGCGCACGGCGCGGCGCCTATCGGGCGAGCTGAGGAGGCCTGTTCCATGAGAACCCGGGCGCTCGCGCCGAGCTTCGGCCTGGAGCTGCAGGACCTCGACCTCGCCGACGAGGCCGCCCTCGACCGGGCCGACCTGCCGGGCCTGCTGGCGCGCCACGGCGTGCTGCTGCTGCGCGGCCAGGCGCTGACGCCGGAGGCGCAGATGGCCTTCGCCCGCCGCTTCGGGTCGCTGGAGAGTCACGCCGCCTATCCGGCGGCGCTGCGCCATCCCGAGCACGACGAGCTGCTGGTCGTGAAGCGCTACCAGGTCGACGGCCGGGCGCTGCGCTTCGGCGGGCAATGGCACTCCGACCTCTCCTACACCCTGCAGCCCTCGAAGGCCTCGGTGCTGCACGCGCTGGCGGTGCCGCCGAGCGGCGGCGACACGCTGTTCGCCGACCTCGCGGCGGCCTACGCGGCGCTGCCCGCCGAAACCCGAGCGGCGCTCGAGGGCCTCTGGGTCGTCCACGACCTCGCCAACGGCCGGCAGTACGGCGACTCGCCGCCCGACGCGATCGCCCGCATGCGCGCCAAGTCGCCGCCGGTCGAGCAGCCGCTGGTGCGCCGGCATCCGGAGACCGGCCGCCCGGCGCTGTTCCTCAGCGAGTGGATGACGCGCGAGGTCGTCGGCCTCGGCACGGAGCAGAGCCGCAGGCTGCTGGAGCCGCTGCTGGCGCAGGTGGAGGACGAGCGCTTCGTCTATCGCCACCGCTGGCGGGTCGGCGACACGCTGATCTGGGACAACCGCTCGACCAACCACCTGGCGATGGGCGACTACGAGGGCACGCGCGTGATGCACCGCTGCTCGATCGCCGGCGAGCCCTGCGGGCGCCCCCATCCGGTGGCGGCCGCCGCGCCCGCGCCATGAGCCTCGCCGCCGTAGGCGCCGCCGCCGCGCCGCCGCCGCTCGGCGCCCTCCTGGTGCGCAACGCGCTCGCCCTCGGGCCCGAGGCCCTGACGGTGGAGCGGACGGCCAAGCTGGAGCTCTGCCTGCTCGACCTGCTGTCCTGCCTCTTCGGGGCGCAGCCGCTGCCCTGGAACCGGCCGCTGCTGGCCTACGGCGAGCGCGGCTGCGGCGAGGGGCGCGCGGTGGTGCCGGGCGTCGGCCACGGCTGCCCGCCGGCAGAGGCCGCCTTTCTGCTCAGCGCGCTCGCCGCCGGTGCCTCGCGCAGCGACATCCACCCGCCGAGCGTCGGCCATCCCGGGCTGGTCGTCTTCCCGACGCTGCTGGCGCTGCTCGGCGAGCGCCAAGCCAGCGGCCGCGACTTCCTTCTGGGCGCGCTGGCCGGCTACGAGGCGATGGGCCGCGCCGGCCGCGCCCTCGTGACCCCGGCCGGCAGCCGGCGCTTCCGGCCGAGCGGCCTCTGCGGGCCGGTCGGCGCCGCGATCGCCGGCGCCCGGCTGCTCGGCCTCGACGAGCCGGCCGCGCTCTCGGCGCTCGGCCTCGCCGGCAACGCCGCCGGCGGCCTCATGGAGTGGGCCTTCTCCGGGGCGCCGGACCTGCGCTACCAGCCGGCCCAGGCGGCTCGGGCCGGGACGGCGGCGGCGCTGATGGCGCGCGAGGGCGCGGAAGGCTCGCACTCGATCCTGGAGGGACCGGCGGGCCTGCTCGCGACCTTCGGGGCGGCGCCCGCGGCCGAGGCGCTGCTGGCCGCCGACTGGGGCGGCGGCTTCGAGGTCGACGCCGTCGAGTTCAAGGCGGTGCCGGTCTGCGTCCACGCCCAGGCGGCGGCCTTCGCGGCCCGCCGGCTGGTCGAGCGGGAAGCCGTCGACCCGGGGCGGATCGAGAGCCTGGCGATCGCGACCTACGGCACGGCCGTCGACTACCCCGGCTGTGCCGCCGGCGGGCCGATCGCCAACGCCCAGGAGGCGCGCATGAGCATCCCCTTCACCGTCGCCTCGGTGCTGGTGCTGGGCGCCCTCGACGACGCCAACTTCGCGGCGGTCGGCGACGCCCGCATCGCGAGCCTGGCGGCGCGCGCGACGCTGCGCCGCGACGCCGTCATGGACGCCGCCTTTCCGGCGCGCCAGCAAGCGCGGGTCGAGGTCGCGCTCGACGACGGCCGGCGGCTCTCGGCCGAGCTCGAAGACCTCCCCGACTTCGGGCCCGAGGCCGTGCGCGCCCGCTTCCGCCGCTGCGCGGCGGCCGTGCTCGGCGCGTCGCGGGCGGCGGAGCTGGAGGCGCTGGTCGGCGAACTGGCGAGCCTTCCCGACGCCGCGCGGCTGGCGGCGCTGCTGCGCAGCGGCGTCTCGGAGGGCCCGGCGCGGCCTTGATCGCGCCGCCGGGGGGTGCGATCACGAAGCGGCGCCGCGCGCCGGCGCCCCCTCGACACGGACCGGGAGGCCGTCATCCCAGAGGCTCCGCGCCAGACCCCGCATCCGGGCCGCCACCGCGCCCTGCTCGAGCGCTACGGCTTCGGGCTGTTCCCGCTGCCCGCCTACCGGGCCGCGACCGTCGGCGACTGGCGCGTCGTGCGCTACGGCCCGGGGCCGGTCGAGGGCTACCTGCCGGGCCTGGTGATGGAGCCGGGCCGCCACGTCCTGCACCACGGCCGCACGCCCTGGATGTCGACCAGTCTGATGGAGCAGGAGAGCCACGCCTTCCATATCGGCCAGGCCCGCGGCGTGGTCGTGGTCGCCGGCCTGGGGCTGGCGATGTACCCCTACGCCGCGGCGCTCAAGCCCGAGGTCGAGCAGGTCGTGGTCGTCGAGCGCTCGCCGGAGGTGATCGCCGTGGTGCGCGAGGCCGCCGGGCTCGGGTCCGGCCCGCTTCGCGACAAGCTGAGCGTGGTCGAGGCCGACGCGCTGGATTCCGGCCTGGCGGCCCGGGTCGAGGCCGAGACCGGCGGGCGCGCGCCCGACTACCTCTACGCCGACATCTGGGAGGACTGCGGCGCGCCGGAGGCGCCGCTCGAGGCGGCGCGCATGGTCGAGGCGCTGCGCCCCGAGGCGGCCGGCTGGTGGGGCCAGGAGCTGTCGTTCGGCGCCTGGTGCCGCGAGGCCGAGCGCGAGCCCGACGCCGCCGCGCTCGAGGCCTACGCCGGCCGGGTCGGGGCGCCGCTGCCGGCGCCGGAGGGCTACCCCGCCTTCTGCCGCGACGTCATAGCCGCCCGCGTGCCGAGGCGCCGGCGCCCACGCTGGTCGCGCCTGCGCTGGCCGCGCCTGCGCCGCCGCGCCGGCCGCCGGTCCCCGCGTTAGGCCAGGGCTGCGGGGTCAGGCCCCGGCCGGCTCGGCCATGTGCAGGCCCGGGCCCAGGTCGGCGCCGCCGTCGAGATGCAGCAGCTGGCCGGTGATCATCGCGCCGGCCGGGCCGGCCAGGAAGGCGACCAGCTCGGCGACCTCCTCCGGCGCCGTGGTCCGGCCGAGCGGGCTGGCCGCGGCGAGCCGCGCGATCTCGGCCTCGTCGGCGGCCGCGGCGAAGGCCTCGGTGACCACGGTTCCCGGGGCCAGGCAGTTGAGCCGGATGCCCTCGGCCGCCCATTCCAGCGCCAGGGTGCGGGTCAGCCCGAGCACGCCGGCGCGCGCCGCGACCGAGTGGGCGAGGCCGCGCGAGCCGCGCTCGACCCCGGACAGCGAGAGGCTGACGACGGCGCCGCGCCGCGCCGCCAGGCGGCTGCGGCAGGCCTGGGTCAGGGCGAAGACGGCGGTCAGGTTGAGGTCGATCACCGCCTCCCAGCCGCGCCGCGAGATCGCCTCGGCGGGGGCATAGAACTGGCCGCCGGCGTTGTTGACCAGCAGGTCGAGCCCGTCGTCGGGCAGGCCGGCGACCAGCGCCTCCAGGGCCGCCGGGTCGCGCAGGTTGCAGGGCCGGGCCTCGAAGCGGCCGGGCGGGCAGAGCGCTTCGGTCTCGGCCAGCGCCTCGGCGCGGCGGCCGACCCCGGTCACCGTCATGCCGAGCTCGGCGAGGCGCGTCGCCACGGCGCGGCCGATGCCGCTGCCGGCGCCGGTGACCAGGCCCCGGCGGCCGGCCAGGCAGCCCTCGGCGAGCACCCTCACTCCAGGCGCCCGATGATGTTGACCGAGGCGACGTTCGACAGCGGCGCGCCGCCCAGGTTGTGGGTCAGGCCGAGCCGCACGTCGTCGAGCTGGCGCCTGCCGGCGCGCCCGAGGATCTGCAGGTAGAGCTCGTAGAGCATGCGGATGCCCGAGGCGCCGATCGGGTGGCCGAAGCACTTCAGGCCGCCGTCGATCTGGCAGGGCACGGCGCCGTCGTGATCGTAGCGGCCGTCGAGAATGTCGTGGACCGCCCGACCCTCGGCCGAGAAGCCGAGGTCCTCCATGGTCACCAGCTCGGTCACCGAGAAGCAGTCGTGGACCTCGATCGCGCCGATCTCGGTCTCGGGGTCGGAGACGCCGGCCTCGCGGAAGGCGCGCGCGGCGCTGACCCGGGTGTTGGCGACGCTGGCGCCGTCCCAGGTGTTGTGCGAGAGCTCGCTGCCGTCGCTGGCGGCGATCTGCATGGCCTTGATCGTGACCAGCGGGTCCTTGCCCAGGCTGCGGGCGATCTCCGGCGTCGTGACGATGGCGCAGGCCGCGCCGTCGGAGACGCCGCAGCAGTCGAAGACGCCGAGCGGCTCGGCGACGGTCGGCGCCTTCAGCACCTGCTCCTCGGTGATCTCGCGGCGCAGGTGGGCCTTCTCGTTGAGCGCGCCGTTGCGGTGGCTCTTGACCGAGACGTGGGCCATGGCCCGCTTCAGGTCGGCCGGGTCGACGCCGTGCTTGGCGACGTAGGCGGAGGCCAGCTGCGCGAACAGGCCGGGCGCCGACATCGAGGGCATCCAGAGGTCGCCGAAGGCGCCGCGCGTGCGCACCGGCAGGCCACCGTAGCCGGTGTCCTTGAGCTTTTCGACGCCGAGCGCCAGGGCGAAGTCGCAGGCCCCGGCGGCGACCGCGTAGGCGGCGCCGCGCACCGCCTCCGAGCCCGAGGCGCAGAGGTTCTCGACCCGGGTCACCGGCAGGTTCGGCAGGCGCAGCGCCGAGGCCAGCGGGATCGCCGACTTGCCGACGCCGATCTCCTCGTAGGAGGTGCCGAGCCAGGCCGCGCCGAGGTCGTCGACGCCGATGCCGGCGTCGCCCATCGCCTCCTGGAAGGCCTCGACCATCAGGTCCTCGGCGCTGTCGCTCCAGCGCTCGCCGAAGCGGCTGCAGCCCATGCCGATGATCGCGACCTTGTCCTTGATGCCGTTCGCCATGTCGTGCTCCTCGTCGGTGCCGCCGTCAGGCCGGCACGGCCTTCCAGAAGTAGCGGCGGAAGCCGCGGTGCGCGTCCCGGTCCTTGATGCGGAAGGCCAGGCTCGCGGCGGCGCCGACCTTCAGCTCGGCGCGGTCCCACTCGACGAACTCGACGAGCAGGCGGCCGCCCTCCTCGAACTCGACCAGGCCGTAGCGCGACGGCGGGTCCGGGTGGTAGGCGAGCCGGTCGGCGGTCAGCGAGACGACGCGCGCGGTGCGGCCGGCCAGCGGGTAGGGCTCCTGGCTGTCGACCGCGCCGCAGTTGCGGTTGACGCAGACCCGCTCGGGCGGGAACTGGACCGTGCCGCAGGCGGTGCAGCGCCCGGCCTGCAGGCCGGTCAGCGCCTCGTGGTGGCGGTAGGCGACCGAGTGCGCGGTCTTGAGGTCGGCCTCGGCGCGGATCCCGCTGTCGAGCTCGAGCGTGCCCTCGAACGCCAGGAAGCGGAAGTAGTTCTCGTCGCTCCAGCCGGCGTCGAGGGCGGCACTGGCCGGGGCCGCCGAGCGGTAGCCGGCGAGCGCCTCGGCGGTCTCGAACAGCAGCAGGTCGCAGCCCTGGCCGAGCCCGGCGACCAGGATGCGCTGGCCGGGTGCCGCCTGCTCCAGGCAGTGCGCCAGCAGAAGCGGCGCCTGGGCGGCACCGAGCTGGCCGCAGGACTGGTCGAGCGGGTCGCGGGCGCGGTCGGGGTCGAGGCCGCAGGCCTTGGCCAGGCGCTGGGCGTCGCGCGCCGAGGCGGCGGGCAGGACCAGGTGGTCGATGTCGGCGGGAGAAAGCGACAGCTCCGCCAGCAGGCCGGCGACGGCATCCGGCAGCAGCCGTGCGCTGCCTTCGTCGCGCGCCCAGCGCTCCTCCCAGCGGTAGTCGAAGGGGCTCCCGGCGGCGCGGTAATGGTCCACGAAGTCGTCGCTGACGCTGCGCCAGCCGCGCAGCACGGCGATCGGCTCGGCGCCGCCGAGCAGGAAGGCCGCGGCGCCGTGGCCGAAGGCCAGCTCGTCGGGGCTGCCCGGCTTGGCACGGCGGCAGTCGGCGGCGGCGACCAGGGCCTGGTTGCCGTGGGCGGGGCCGCCGCGGGCAATGGCGCCGTCCTGCAGGGCGGCGAGCAGGGCTCCGGTGCCGGCGCGCAGCGAGCCGGTGACGTCGAGCGTGCGCAGCCCGGTCCCGGCGAGCCCGCAGGCCTCGGCGATCACGGTCGCGTTCTGGCGGTCGAGGAAGGGCGGCGTCGTCGAGGCCAGGGCGATGCTGTCGACGGCCTCGCGCTCCCGGCCGTCGAGCGCGCCGCGCGCCGCGGCGACCGCCATGGTGATGGAGTCCTCGTCCCAGCTGCAGTGGCTGCGGGTGCCCCTGGCCGCGGCCATGAGCGCCGGGTTGAACCAGCGGTGCGCGCCGGCGATGACCTTGCGCTCCATGCGCCGGCGCGGCAGCCAGACGCCGTAGCCGGCGATGCCGATCTCGTGGCCCGTCATCTGCGCCACCCCGCTCATACCGGGTCCCAGCAGAACACGTCGCTCGAGCGGTCGAGCGGATAGAACTGCGACTTCAGGGCGGGCAGCGCGTGGCTGGCGATCTGCGCCGGCGTCCAGCCGGCCTCGCGCTGCAGGCCGCGCAGCGGCCGCGACTGGCCCATCAGGAAGATCTCGTGGTTGCGCGAGGCGAAGATCTGGCCGCTGACCTCGGCCGCCGCCTCGGACAGCAGGCAGACCGCCAGCGGTGCGATCTTGTCCGGCGACATCTGCTTCATGCGCTCGACGCGCTCCTGCTCGGCCGGCGTGTCTCCGGGAATGGTCGCGACCAGGCGGGTCCAGGCGAAGGGGCAGATGCAGTTCGAGCGCACGCCGAAGCGCTGCATGTCGAGGGCGATCGACTTGGACAGCGCGGTGACGCCCATCTTGGCCGCCGAGTAGTGCGCCTGGGCGAAGTTGCCGACCAGGGCCGAGGCCGAAGTCATGTGCACGAAGGCGCCGCCGTTCTGCTGGCGGAAGTGCGGGGCCGCGGCGCGCGAGACGTTGAAGGGCCCGGTCAGGTTGACTGCTAGCACGGCGTCCCAGTCCTCGGGCGCCAGCTTGTGGAAGATCGTGTCGCGCAGGATGCCGGCGTTGTTGACCACGCCGTCGAGCCGGCCGAAGGAGTCCAGCGCTTGCTGCACCAGGCGCTCGGCGCCCCGGTACTCGGCCACGGAGTCGCCGTTGGCGACGGCCTCGCCGCCGGCCGAGACGATCTCGGCGGCTACCTTCCCGGCCGCCGAGGCGTCGCTGCCCTCGCCGCTGCCGCTGGTGCCGAGGTCGTTGACCACGACCCGGGCGCCGTGCGCCGCGGCCAGCAGCGCGATGCCGCGGCCGATGCCGCCGCCGGCGCCGGTGACGATCACGACCTTGCCCTCGAGCATGCGCTCGGGATCGAGCTTCTCAGTCATCGGATAGGGACCCTCTCTAGTGGCGGCGGAGGGCCGAAGGCCCGTCGCGCAGCATCTGCTTGGCGATGATCAGCTGCTGGATCTGCGAGGTGCCCTCGTAGATGCGCAGGACGCGGACGTCGCGGTACAGCTGCTCGATCGGGTAGTCGCGCATGTAGCCGGCGCCGCCGAAGATCTGCAGCGCCCGGTCGGCGATCCGGCCCACGGCCTCGGCGGCGAACAGCTTGCAGCAGCTCGCCTGCTTGCCGCAGGGCTCGCCGGCGTCGTAGCGGCGCGCCGCCTCCATGACCATGGCGCGCGCGGCGAAGGCCTCGGCCTCGGAGTCGGCGAGCATCGCCTGGACCAGCTGGTGCTCGGCGATCGGCTTGCCGAAGGTCTTGCGCTCGCCGGCGTAGGCCAGCGCCTCGTCGATCAGGCGGCGCGACATGCCGACGGCCGAGGCGGCGATGCCGATGCGCCCGCGCTCGAGCGCCGACATGGCGATCTTGAAGCCCTCGCCCTCGCCGCCCAGCATCGCCTCGGCGGGCAGGCGGCAACCGTCGAAGGTGACGTCGGCGGTGTGCGAGCCGGCGAGGCCGAGCTTGCGGTCGGTCGGGCCGACCGACAGGCCCGGCGTGTCGCGCTCGACCAGGAAGGCGCTCAGGCCCTTGTGGTCCCGGCTCTCCGGGTCGGTGCGGGCGATCACCGTGAAGACGCCGGCGTGCGGCGCGTTGGTGATGTAGCGCTTGCTGCCGTCGAGCACCCAGGCCTCGCCGTCCCGCCGCGCGCGGCTGCGCACCGAGGCGGCGTCGGAGCCGACGTCGGGCTCGGTCAGGCAGAAGGCGGCGATCTCCTCGCCGCTCGCCAGGCGCGGCAGGTGGCGGCGCTTCTGGTCCTCCGAGCCGTACTTCAGGATGCCGTAGGAGCCGACGCCGTTGTTGATGCCGAGCACCGAGCGGAACGAGAGACTGGCCCGGCAGAGCACCAGAAGGACCTCGATCTCCTCCTCCAGGGTCAGCCCCAGGCCGCCCCACTCCTCGGGCAGCGCCATGCCGAACAGGCCGAGCTCGGCCATGCGGGCGACCAGCTCGGGCGGCACGCCGCCCTCGGCGTCGAGCCGCGGCTCGGCGGGAATCAGCTCCTCGGCGACGAAACGCTCGAGGGTGTCGAGAATCTGCGTCAGGGTCTCGCGATCAAGCACCGGCGGCCTCGCTGGTCTTTGACAGGGAATCGGTCTCGGCCGGCTCGGCGAGGCGCGCCTGGCCGTTGTTGAGCACCAGGCGGTCGCGCTCGACGACGCGGCTGCGGAAGCGCAGGTCGTCGGGGCCGGCCCGCCAGATCTCGGTGCGCAGCGTCTCGCCCGGGAAGACCGGCGCCGAGAAGCGCACGCGCAGCGAGCGGATGCGGCCGCCGTCGTAGTCGCAGCAGCTGCGCAGCAGGGCGTGGCCGGCGACGCCGAAGGTGCAGAGCCCGTGCAGGATCGGCCGCTCGAAGCCGCCGCCGCGGGCGACCTCGGGATCGGCGTGCAGCGGGTTCATGTCGCCGCTCAGGCGGTAGATCAGCGCGGCCTGGGGCAGGGTCGGCAGGTCGCAGACCAGGTCGGGCGCGCGCTCGGGGATCTCGGCCGGCGGCGGCGCCTCCCCCTGCGAGCGGCCGAAGCCGCCGTCGCCGCGGCAGAAGGAGGTCATCGAGGCGGTGCACAGCAGGGCGCCGCTGGCGGCGTCGGTGATCTGACGCTCCTGCAGCAGCAGCGCGCCCCTGTCGGCGCCCTTGTCGATCACGCCGGTGACACGGGTCCGGCCGATCAGCTCGCCCTCGACCGACAGCGGCTGGTGGATCTCGATGCTCTGTTCGGCGTGCAGCAGGCGCACCCAGTCGAGGCCGAGCGCCGGGTCGCGCTGCCAGAAGCCGGGATAGGCCAGCACCGCCGCCATGGTCGGCAGCGGCTGCAGGTCCTTCTCGTAGACGTAGCGCAGCTGGCCGGGATCGAGCGGGTCGGCGCCGAGCCCGACGCCGAGCGCGTAGAGCATCGTGTCCCGCTGAGTCAGCCGCTGGCGCGCCTCGGGTACGGCCCAGTTCAGCAGGCGGTCAAGATCGAGGGGCATGGCCGTCTCCCTGCTGCCCGCGACCTCGTCTTTCGACGCACTTGAGTTCGTGGGCGAGTCTCGTTCTGAAAAATCACCAACGAAGTCAGTATGTTGATGATTCGCGTTGACGAGAAACATACTACGCAGTACGTTGGATGCAAGAGATTTCGAAGCGCTTGGCGAGGAGTGGCGCGTGCAGGAGGGCTGGGAGATTTCGTCCGGGACGGCGGGCGCGACGGTGTGGGAACCGGCGCTCGACGAGGCGGCGCGGCACTGGCAGTCGGTGGCCCGGCGGCTGACCGCGGAGGCCTTCGCGCCGCGCGCGGCGGAGATCGACGCCGCGCAGCGCTATCCGCTGGAGAACGTGGCCCTGCTGTCCGAGGCGGGCATCGATCGGCTGTTCCTGCCCGCTCCCTACGGCCGGGGCGGCTCGCTGAGCGCGCTCTGTGCCGTGATCGAGGCGATCGCCGAGGGCTGCGCCTCGACCTCGGGCATCGTCGCGACCCTGCAGCTCGGCGCCAATCCCCTGATCGAGGCCGGCAGCGAGCCGCAGAAGCAGGCCTTTCTGCTGCACGAGGACGGCCGCCTCAAGAGCGTCGCCTTCGCGCTCAGCGAGCGCGAGGCCGGCTCCGATCCGGCCGCCATGACGACCACGGCGAGCCGCGAGGGCGGCGCCTGGCGCCTGCGCGGCGAGAAGTGCTGGATCGGCGGCGGCGGCGTCTCCGACAGCTACGTGGTCTTCGCCCAGACGCGGCCGGGCAGCGGCCATCGCGGCGTCGCCGCCTTCCTGGTCGACGCCGGCCAGGAGGGGGTCACGGCGCCGGAGCGCGAGGACAAGATGGGCATGCGCGGCACGGTCAACGCGCGCCTCGTCTTCGACACCCGGGTGCCCGACGACGCGGTCCTGGCCGAGCCGGGCGACGCCTTCCGCCTGGCGCTCTCGGCGCTCAAGGTCGGGCGCATATCGGTCGCGGCGCAGTCCTGCGGCATCGCGCTGGCGGCCTACCGGGCCGCCGCCGCGCACGCCGCGGCGCGGCGGACCTTCGGGCGGCCGATCATCGACCACCAGGGCGTCGGCTTCCGCCTCGCCGACGTCTCGGCCCGGCTGTCGGCCGGGCGCATGATGACCTACGCCGCGGCGGCGGCCTACGACGCCGGCCGCGACGTCACCCTGCCGGGCGCCCAGGCCAAGGTGTTCTGCAGCGAGATGGCGCACGAGGCGGTCGACGTCGGCGTGCAGGTCTTCGGCGGCGCCGGCTTCGTCAAGCCGAGCCTCGTCGAGCGGCTCTACCGCGACCAGCGGGCGACCGAGATCTACGAGGGCACCTCGGAGATCCAGCGCCTGGTCATCGCGCGCGCGATAAAGGCCGAGCAGGAGGCGCGTCAGCCGCTGGCCGCGGTCGCCGCGAAATGAGCAGCGTCATCGACGAGAGCCTGCTCGAGGGCGGCGAGGGCTCGCGCGGCGAGATCCTCGACGCCGCGGCCGAGGCCTTCATGCGCAAGGGCTTCGCCGCCGCCAGCATCGACGACGTCGCCGACATCCTGGGCTGCACCAAGGGGCGCATCTACCACCACTACCGCAGCAAGGCCGACCTCTTCTTCGACGTCCATCGGCGCGGCATGGCCATGGACCTGCAGGCCGTGCGCAGCTGCATGGCCGAGGAGCGCGCGCCGCTCGACCAGCTGTTCGAGATGGCGGTGGCGCACCTGATGGTCGTGATGTCGCAGATCGCCTACCAGCGCGTCGCGGTGCAGGGGCTGGAGATGCACCTGGCCGGCCAGACCACGCCGGAGCAGCGCAAGACGCTGCGCGCGATCCTGACCATGCGCGACGAGTACGAGGGCCTGTTCGCCGGCGAGATCGAGCGCGCGCGGGCGGCCGGCGCGATTCCCGAGCAGGACGTCCATCTGGTCGTGAAGGCCTTCATGGGCGCGCTCAACTGGACCACGATCTGGTACCGGCAGCGGCGCAACCAGTCGCAGGCCGAGCGCCGGCGCATCGCCGAGGAGATCGCGCGCTTCGCGCTGCGCGGGCTCGGCGGCCCGCCGGCCCCGGCTGCGGCCCCGGCTGCGGGAGGCAAGGCATGAGTGCCCTCGAGCATCCCGCGGACGCGACCTACTGGGACGCCTGCGAGACCTGGTCGCGCGACCGGCTGGCCGCGCATCAGCTTCAGGCCCTGCAGAGCCAGCTGCGCCGGGTCGGCCGGGACAGCGCCTTCTACCGCCGCCGCTTCGCCGAACTCGGCTTCGAGCCGGGCGACCTGGCGTCGCTCGACGACCTCAGGCGCCTGCCGCTGACCAGGAAGGCCGACTACAGCGCCAGCGTCGCGGCCAACGCGCCCTGGGGCGAGTTCCTGGCCGTGCCGCGCGAGCGCCTGGCGCGCATCCACTTCTCCTCCGGCACCACGGCGGCGCCGGTGCCGCAGTTCTGGTCACACGCCGACCTGGAGCGCTGGGCCGATCTCTACGCGCGCTACGCCTATGGCCAGGGCGTGCGGCCGGGCGACCTCTTCCAGTGCCTCTTCACCTACACCTGGTTCGTCGGCGGGCTCGGCGCCACGGCCGGCTACCAGCGCCTCGGCGCGACGGTGATCCCGGCCGGCAGCCAGGAGACGGAGCGCCAGATCCGCACGATCTTCGCGTTCGGCACCACGGTGCTCTGCGGCACGCCCTCCTTCATGATCCACCTCGGCGAGGTCGCCCGGAAGCTCGGCTTCGACCCGGCCGCCTCCACGGTGCGCAGCATCATGGTCGGCGGCGAGCCGGGCGGCGGCGTGCCGGCGACGCGCCGGCGCATCGAGGAGATCTGGGGCGCGCGCTGCTACGACGCCTACGGCAGCCTGGAGTTCCAGACCATCGGCTTCGACTGCCCCGAGCAGGGCGGCCCGCACATCGCCGAGGACTTCGTGCACGCCGAGCTGGTCGACGGCGAGAGCGGCGACCCGGTGCCCGACGGCACGCCCGGCGTGCTGGTGCTGACCCACCTCGACAAGGAGGCCGGGCCGCTGGTGCGCTGGTGGACCGGCGACGTCGTCGTGCGCGACTCGTCGCCCTGCGCCTGCGGGCGCACCCATGCGCGCCTGATCGGCGGCGTGCGGGGGCGCGCGGACGACATGCTGGTGGTGCGCGGCATCAACCTCTTCCCCTCCTCGGTCGAGGAGGTCGTGCGCTGCCAGCCGGGCCTCGCCGACGAGTACCGGATCGTCGTCGACGCCTCGGTGCGCAATGCCGACACCGGGCTGCTCAACGCCATCCGCCTGCAGGTCGAGGCCGAGGAGGGCGCCGATCCGGCGGCCTTGGCGGCGGCCCTCACGGCGGCGGTCAAGGACCGCCTGCGGGTGCGCGCGCAGGTCGAGGTGCTGCCGCTCGGCTCGCTGCCGCGCAGCGAGCACAAGGCCAAGCGCCTGGTGGTCGAGCCATGAGCGGCGGCGACCTGGTCCTGGTCGAGCGGCACGGCGCCGTGACGCGGCTCGCGATGAACGATCCCGACCGCCGCAACGCCATGAGCCCGGCGCTGCGCGACGCCCTGCTCGCGGCCGTCGAGGCGGCGCTCGCCGACCGCCACTGCCGCGCCCTGGTGCTGACCGGCAGCGGCAGGTCCTTCTGCGCCGGCGGCGACCTCGACAGCCTGCCCGACCACGACCCGGCGACGACGCGCGCGCGCCTCGAGCGCAGCCACCGCCTGGTCCGCCTGCTGGCCGCCGGCCCCAAGCCCGTGGTCGCGGCGGTCAACGGCTACGCCTTCGGCGCCGGCCTGTCGCTGGCCGCGGCCTGCGACCTCGTGCTCGCCGGCGCCGGCGCCTCGTTCGGCGCAGTCTTCGGCAAGGTCGGCCTGATGGCCGACATGGGCCTGCTCTGGTCGCTGCCCCGGCGCATCGGTCTCGCCGAGACCAAGCGGCTGCTGTTCGCCTCGGCAGTCGTGCCGGCCGAGGAGGCGGTGAGCCTGGGCCTCGCCGACCGCCTGCTCGACGACGGCGAGCTCGAGGCCGGCGCGCTGGCGCTCGCGGCCTCTTTCGCCGAAGGGCCGCCGCTCGCGCTCGCGGCGACCAAGGCGGCCCTGGCGCGCGGGCCGGCCAGCCTGGACGCGATGCTCGGGATCGAGCTCGACCAGCAGACGCTGCTGTTCAGCAGCGAGGATTTTCTCGAAGGGCGCGCCGCTTTCAAGGCGCGGAGACAGCCGGCATTCAGCGGTAGATAGCGAATAGTAGAAAATCATTTGAATATTGCCCGCCTCGAAAGAGGATCGGGCTTGTTCTCATGCTAGTTATTTAATCCTATGTGCCGAATATTGGAAATTGCGAGGATTTTTTCTTGACAGCGCTCTTGGCGGTCGGCAAGGTGCAGGTACAGATAGATGATTAACGTTCACATATGTGAACTAATTGGGAGGCGCGAGCCTTGGTGAAGTCGGCGGAACGGGTGCTGGACGTGCTGGAGATGCTGTCGCTCGAACAGCATCGCGGCCTGCGCCTGACCGACATCGCCGAGCGCCTCGCCATGCCCAAGAGCAGCGCGACCATGCTGCTGCGCACGCTCGAGGCGCGCTGCTACGCGACCCGCGGCGCCGACGGCCGCTACCGCCTGCAGGAGCTTTTCCTGGAGACGCCGGGCTGGATCGGCGGGCAGTCGGCGCGGCTGCTGCACCTGGCGCGTCCGGTCATGGCGGCGCTGGTCGAGCGCACCCGCGAGACCTGCTTCCTGGGCGTCCTGACGCCGGGCCTCGAGGTGCGGGTCCTGCACAAGGTCGTCAGCCCGCGCGAGGTCCGCTACGACACCGACATCGGCGCGCTGCGGCCGGCCTACTGCACCTCGATCGGCCGCATCCAGCTGGCCTTCCTGCCCGAGCGCCAGGTCGCCGACTACCTGGCCGAGACGACGCTCGAGCGCTTCACCGAGAACACCCTGGCGACGCCGGAAGCCCTGCGCGCCGACCTCGCGGCGAGCCGCGAGCGCGGCTATGCCGAGTCGATGGACGCGCGCGAGATCGGCGCCTCGGGCGTGTCGGCGCCGATCTTCGGGCGCGACGGCGAGGTCGTCGCCGCCCTCAACCTCAGCGCGGTCACGCAGCGCTTCCTGCAGCAGCAGGCCGAGATGCGCGCCGCGGTGATCGAGGCCGCCGAAACCATCGGCGAGGCCTACGCCTCGGCCGCCGGCGCACGCCGCCAGCCGAGGGAGCAGGGCGAGCCGGTTCCGCTCGCCACCGGCCCGGGACCTCTCTGAGGCCTCCCGGCCACCGCCAGAGCCGCTCGCCAGAAGGCGGCCCGATACACAGCGAGACCCTGACGACGCCGAACCCTCGGATCGTCGCCAAACAACGGGAGAAGACGCATGAACAAGTCACTGCTGCTGGGCACCCTCGTGGCTGCCGGCTTGAGCCTCGCCGCCGGCGGGGCCGCGGTCGCCGACGAGCTGACCCCGGTCACCATCGCCATCGGCACCAAGGTCCTCGACACCTCGCAGGCCAACAACACCTCGCTGCCGGTGGCCACCGCCTGCTGGAAGGACGAGGGTCTCGACGTGTCCTTCCAGCCGACCAACTCCTCGGCCGCCATGCAGGCGGTGCTCGCCGGCCAGGCCGACTTCGTGCTGATGGGCCCGGGCTCGGCGATCAAGGCGCGCGCCAAGGGCGCGCCGATCAAGGCCGTCTACCAGAACATGCGCAAGAACTTCGTCTTCCCGGTGGTCCTGGAGTCGAGCGACATCGACTCGATCGAGGACTTCAAGGGCAAGAAGATGGGCGTGGTCTCCTACGGCGCCCAGATGGTCGCGATGTTCAAGGGCATGATGGCCGCTGCCGGCGTCGATCCCGAGAGCGACGTGACCATCGTCGAGACCGGCGTCGGCGCCCAGGCGGTGGCGGCGCTGGAGAGCGGCCAGGTCGACATCTGGGGCACCTGGGACTCGCAGATCGCGACGGCCGAGAACATGGGCCTCGAGCTGCGGCGCTTCACCTCGCCCTTCACCGAGAAGCTCAAGTTCGGCAGCTCCTACTTCGTGCGCGACGACTACATCGAGGAGCACCCGGAGATCATCGCCAAGGTGCTGCGCTGCGTCGCCAAGGGCACGGCGATGGCGCTGGCCAATCCGGAGGGCGCGGTGCGCACCCACTGGGAGGTCTTCCCCGAGACCAAGCCGTCCGGCGTCAGCGACGAGGAGGCCTTCGCGCGCGGCCTGCACATCCTGGAGGTGCGCTCGGAGTTCCTCGAGAAGGGCGCCGACGAGCAGTGGGGCGAGTTCCCGCCGCAGGCCGTCGCCGACCTGGTCGCCTTCATGGAGGACACCGGCGAGATCGAGCCGGGTCTCGACCCGACGACGCTCTACACCAACCAGTTCGTCGACCAGATCAACGACTTCGACCAGCAGGCGGTCGAAGAGCAGGCCAAGGCCCTGAACTGAGGCCCTGACCTGACCGCCGTTCCCTCGACAGCAAGACCCTGAGGCCCGTTCCGTCATGCCGCATCCCGGATCGGTCGTGCGCGACCTCCTCAACCGCGACGTCGTCACGCCCGTTCCGGGGTGCCATGACGCCCTCGGGGCCCTGCTGATCGAGCAGGCCGGCTTCCCGGCCGTCTACATGTCCGGCTTCTCCGTGGCCGCCAGCTACGGGAAGCCCGACGTCGGCATCCTGACCCTGACCGAGATGGTCGGCCGTGCCGCCCAGATCGCCGGAGCGACCCGCCTGCCGGTGATCGCCGACGCCGACACCGGCCATGGCGGCGCCGCCAACATCGCCGAGTGCGTGCGCGGCTTCGAGCGGGCCGGCATCGCCGCGATCCACCTCGAGGACCAGGTCATGCCGAAGCGCTGCGGCGCGCTGCCCGGCAAGGCCCTGGTGCCGGTCGAGGAGATGGCGCTGCGCCTGAAGACCGCGCGCAAGGCCCGCGGCTCCGACGACTTCCTGGTGTTCGGCCGCACCGACGCCATGACCGTCCACGGCCTGGAGGAATGCATCCGCCGGGCCCGCGCCATGGAGGCCGCCGGCGCCGACGCGGTGCTGGTGCCCTCGCTGACCACGGCCGAGGAGCTGTCGGCGATCACCGACGCGGTCTCGGTGCCGGTCATCCACCTGATGGCCGAGACGGTGCGACCGGTCTTCTCGCTCGACGAGCTGAGGCGCTGCGGCTACGCCATGGCGATCTACGCCCTGCCGCTGATCCAGGTCTCGGCGGCGGCCCAGAGCGCCCTGCTGAAGGAGCTGCTGGAGACCGGCACGACGGCGGGCCAGCTGGAGCGCATGACGCCGTTCTCGGCGCTCAACAGCCTGGTCGGAGTCGAGGCGCTCGCCGCCTTCGAGCGCGACCTCGCCGAGCCGGGGGAGTAGGACGATGGCCATGACAATCGCGCAGCGGATCCTGGCCCGGGCCAGCGGTCGCGACAGCGTCGAGCCCGGCGAGGTGATCTGGGCGACGCCCGACCTGGTGACCACGCCAGAGGTTTCCTTCCCGACCTACGTCAAGCGCCTGCGCGAGCACGGCATCGAGCGCTTCGCCCTGCCCAGGCGGGTGGTCGTGGCGATCGACCACGAGGTGCCGGTGCATTCGAAGCAGGGCGCCGAGCGCAACCGCGAGACCCGCCGCCTCGCCGCCGAGACCGGCGTCGGTCACCTGTTCGACGGCGAGGGCATCACCCATCCGCTGGTCGTCGAGCGCGGCCTCGTGCGGCCCGGCAGCTTCGCCGCCGGCGCCGACACCCACACGCCCTCGCTGGGCGGCGTCGGCGCGCTCGCCGTGCCCTTCGGCTTCGAGCTGACCATGATCCTGGCGACCGGCCGGATCTGGGTGAAGGTGCCGGAGACCGTGCGCGTCGAGATCAGCGGCCGCCTGGCGCCGGGCGTCACGGCGCGCGACCTGGTGCTCGCCGTCATGGGCCGGGTCGACGCCGAGCTCGCCAACTACCGGGTCGTCGAGTTCGGCGGGCCGGGCCTCGCCCACCTCTCGGTGCCGGAGCGCATGACGCTGTGCGGCCTGTGCATCGACATGGGGGCCAAGTCGGCGGTCGCCGAGGTCGACCGGCACTGCCTCGACTTCCTGGCCGAGGTCGGCATCGAGGACGCCGAGCCGCTCGCCGCCGAGCCCGGCTGCGCCTACGCCGCGCGTATCGAGATCGACGCCGGCAGCCTGTCGCCGCAGGTCTCGGTGCCGCCCTCGCCGACCCACGTCCGGACGGTCGAGGCGCTCGCCGACACCGAGATCCAGCACGCCTACATCGGCTCCTGCGCCTCCGGCACCCTGGCCGAGCTGAGCGCGGCGGCCGACCTGCTGGAGGGCCGCCAGGTCCACCCGGGCGTCCAGCTGCTGGTCATCCCGGCGACCCGCCGCATCTACCAGCAGGCCATGGAGCAGGGCGTGCTGGCGCGCCTGACCCGGGCCGGCGCGACGATCTCGCCGCCGACCTGCGGGCCCTGCTTCGGCGGCCTCGCCCAGCTCGCCCCCGACGAGGCGCGGATCAGCACCTCGACGCGCAACGACCCGGGCCGCATGGGCGCGCGCGACGCCCGCATCTACCTGGGCAGCGCGCTCACCGTCGCGGCCTCGGCGCTGGCCGGGCGCATCGCCGACCCGCGCGCGCTGCTGCTCGAGAGGAGCGAGCCATGACCGAGTCCTACCGCGGGCGCTGCTGGCGCTTCGGCGACGACCTGGCGAGCGACGAGCTGATCCCGCCGCAGCACGTCTTCGAGTACGACCCGAAGATCCTGCGCAGGCACCTGCTCGCCGAGGTCCGCCCCGAGCTGTCGCAGCAGGCCCAGCCCGGCGACATGATCGTGGCGGGGCGCAACTTCGCCGCCGGCAGCAACCACAGCCACCCCTTCCTGGCGATGCGCGAGATGGGCCTCGGCCTGATCTGCGCCAGCCTGTCGCGCGGACCCTTCCGGCTCGCCGTCTTCATGGGCATCCCGCTGCTCGTCGCCGGGTCCGAGGTGGTCGCGGCGCTGGGCGACGGCGACAGCCTGGAAGTCGACTTCGCGGCCGGTCGCATCGCCGACGAGACCACGGGACAGGAGCATCGCGTCGAGCCCCTGTCGCCCTTCCTTCTGGACATCGTCTCGCAGGGCGGCGGGCTGGCCTATGCCCGCTCCCTGGTCGAGGCGGGGGAAATCGCACATGCAGAGAGCTAAGATCATGCCCCTGGAACGGCCCGGGCCGGCGGCAGGCGGGGCCTCGGCCATCCGCCTCGACGAGCTGGAGAAGGTCTACGAGACCCGCGACGGCAAGCGCATCCAGGCGCTGGGTCCGCTGTCGCTCGACATCACCGAGGGCGAGTTCGTCTCGATCGTCGGGCCGTCGGGCTGCGGCAAGTCGACCCTGCTGCGCCTGCTCGCCGGGCTCATGGACCTGACCTCGGGCCGGGTCCTGATCCGCGACCGGGCGATCGCCGGGCCGCAGAAGGACATCGGCATGGTCTTCCAGAGCCCGGTGCTGCTGCCCTGGAAGACCGCGCTCGACAACGTGCTGCTGCCGGCCAAGGTGCTCGGTCTCGACATGGCGGCGAGCCGCCGCCGCGCCGACGAGCTGCTCGCCATGGTCGGCCTCGCCGACTTCCACGAGAAGTACCCCAACGAGCTGTCGGGCGGCATGCAGCAGCGCGTCGCGATCGCCCGCGCGCTGGTGCACGAGCCCTCGATCCTGCTGATGGACGAGCCCTTCGGCGCGCTCGACGCCATGACCCGCGAGACCATGAACCTCGAGCTGCGCCGGATCTGGCGCGAGTCGGGCCGCACCATCGTCTTCGTCACCCATTCGATTCCCGAGGCGGTGTTCCTCGGCACGCGGGTGCTGGTGCTGTCGCCGCGTCCCGGGCGCATCGCCGATCTGGTCGAGGTCGACCTGCCGGCCGAGCGCGATCTCGACACCATGGCCAGCGACCGCTTCGGCCAGTTCTCTCGGCGCATCCGCAGCCAGTTCAAGTCGCAAGGAGGCCTGGAATGAGCAGCCAGATCACCACCCCCGCCGCGCAGGCCGCAGCCTCGGGCGACGGCGTCCTGCCGACCCGCGCGCGGCGCCGCGGCCTGCTCCGCGAGCATCCCGAGTACCTGCTGGTGCCGCTGCTCTTCGTCGTCGTGGTCGGCGTTTGGGAGGCGGTGATCCGCTTCTTCGAGGTGCCGATCTACCTGTTCCCGGCGCCGAGCGACATCTTCTGGGCGCTGGTCGACCGCCTGGGCAGCGGGCTCTACATCGAGCACGGCCTGCACACCCTGTCGGAGGCCCTGCTCGGCTTCCTCTGCGCCGCCGTCGCCGGCATCACGCTGGGCAGCGTGATCGCCCAGTTCCGGCTGGTCGAGAAGACGCTCTACCCCTACCTGATCGCGATCCAGACCACGCCGAAGGTGGCGATCGCGCCGCTGTTCATCATGTGGTTCGGCTTCGGCATGACCTCGAAGGTCATCATCGCCGCCATCGTCGCCTTCTTCCCGATCCTGGTGAACGTCATCGCCGGCCTGCGCTCGACCGACGTCCAGCGCATCGAGCTGATGCAGTCGCTGCGTGCCTCGAAGTGGCAGATCTTCTACATGGTGCGCCTGCCGAGCGCGCTGCCGATGATCTTCGCCGGGCTGCAGATCGCCATCATCTTCGCGATCCTCGGCGCCATCGTCGGCGAGTTCGTCGGCTCCAACGCCGGCCTCGGCAACCTGATCCTGCAGATGAACTTCAACCTCGACACCGCCGGCGTGTTCGGCGCGCTGGTCTGCCTCTCGGCCATGGGCATCACGCTGCACGTCGTGATGCTGCGCATTCAGAGGCGCCTGCTGTTCTGGGCCGACGAGTCCAAGGTCACCGAGGTCTGAGGAAGGCATCATGAGCAACGTCGTCGTCAAAAAGCGGTCGAGCGCCCTCGGGGCCGAGGTGCTCGGCGTCGACCTCCGCGAGGAGCTGTCTGAGGAGACCGTCGCCCGGATCCGCGAGGCCTGGCTGGAGAACCTGGTCCTGGTGTTCCGCGACCAGCACCTGACCCACGAGCAGCACATCGCCTTCAGCCGCCGCCTCGGCCCGCTCGAGACCCACGAGTCGATCCCGAAGTTCTGCCATCCGGACCATCCGGAGATCCTGCTGGTCACGAACTACGAGAACACCGGCAAGAAGCTGGTGGTCGGCCGGCAGTGGCACTCCGACCTCTCGACGACGCGGCGACCGGCCAAGGGCTCGCTGCTGCGCTGCGAGGAGGCGCCGCCGGCCGGCGGCGACACGATGTTCTGCAACATGTACCGGGCCTGGGAAGCGCTCTCGCCGGCCTACCGCGCGATGCTGCAGGACCGCTGGGCGCTGCACGACATGACCCACGCCCGCGAGACCCGGACCCGCCGCAGTCCCGAGGAACTGGTCGACATCCGGCGGCGCAACCCGCCGGTCTACCAGCCGGTCGCGCGGGTTCACGACGAGACCGGGCGCACCGCGCTCTACGTCGCCGAGATGACCACCGTCGCCTTCGAGGGCATGAGCGAGGCGGAGAGCCGACCGATCCTGGACTACCTCTTCGACCGCTCCGTCGTTTACGAGAACGTCTACCGCCACCGCTGGCGGCCCGGCGACCTGGTGATGTGGGACAACCGCTGCGCTATGCACATCGCGCTCGCCGACTACGGCGACGACGAGCGCCGGGTCATGTACCGCACGACGCTGCAGGGCGAGCCTTCGGGCCGGCTGCCTGAAGCCGAGACTTCGGCCGCGGCCGAGTAGGGGAGGCGACGATGGGACTGCTGGACGGCAAGGTCGCCCTCGTCACCGGGGCCGGCCAGGGCATCGGCCGGGCGATCGCCGAGGGCCTGGCGGCGAGCGGCGCGAAGGTCGTGGTCAACGACATCGGCGTCTCGCTGTCGGGCGAGAGCGAGAACGCCGGCATCGCCGGCGAGGTCGTCGCCGCGATCGAGGCGAAGGGCGGCGAGGCCCTGGCCAACGGCGAGTCGATCGCCGAGTGGGAGGGCGCCTCGCGCCTGGTCGCAGCCGCGGTCGAGCGCTTCGGAAGGCTCGACCTCGTGGTCAACAACGCCGGCATCCTGCGCGACGCGATCTTCCACAAGCTGGAGCCCGAGCAGTGGCGCGCGGTGCTGGCCGTGCACCTGGACGGCAGCTTCAACGTCTCGCGCGCCGCCGCACCGGTGATGCGCGGTCAGCAGGCCGGCAGCTTCGTCTTCATGACCTCGACCGCCGGGCTGATCGGCAACGTCGGCCAGGCCAACTACATGGCGGCCAAGATGGGCCTGGTCGGGCTGATGCGCTCGATCGCCATGGACATGCAGCGCTTCGGCGTGCGCGCGAACTGCATCGCGCCCTTCGCCTGGAGCCGCATGATCAGCTCGATGCCGGCCGAGACCGAGGCGGAGAAGGCGCGGGTCGCCAAGCTGCAGCGCATGACGCCGGACAAGATCGCGCCGCTCGTCGCCTTCCTCGGCTCCGACGCGGCCGCCGGGGTCAGCGGCCAGATCTTCACGGTGCGCAACAACGAGATCTTCCTGATGAGCCAGCCGATGCCGGTTCGCTCGATCCACACCGCCGAGGGCTGGACCCCCGAGGCCCTCGCCGAGCTGCTGCCGGGCGCCATGGGCCCTTCCTTCGCACCGCTGCAGCGCTCGACAGACGTCTTCTCCTGGGACCCGATCTGAGGGAGCCGCGGCCATGACCGACGCCGATCACGAGGCCGAGGAGGCGGCGCCGGTCACGGTCTTCTGGGCCCCCGGCTGCTCGTCCTGCCTGCGCACCAAGGAGTTCCTGACGAAGCGCGGCATCGACTTCGTCTCGGTCAACGTCAAGGACGATCCCGCCGCGATGGAGGCGCTCTATGCGCTCGGCGCCCGCAGCGTGCCGATCGTCGCGCGCGGCGGGCGCTTCGTCTACGCCCAGTCCAACGCCGACATCGTCGCCTTCCTGGGTCTCGATGAGGCGGCCGCGGCGATGCTGCCGCCGGCCGTCCTGGTCGAGAAGCTCGGCCTCGTGCTGCGCGCCAACGGCCGCTTCCTGCGCCAGGTGCCGGAGGCCGAGCTCGACGTCGTCTTCAACCGCTTCTTCGCGCCGCGCGCCCTGGCCCAGCACGCCTTCCGGGTCGCCGAGGCCTTCGTCGAGGCCGCCGGCCGCGGCGAGGAGTACACCTACGAGAGCATGATGGCCGGGACCCACGCCGTCGGCCCCGGCGACGACATCGCGACCTACGGCGACAGCGTCGTCGCGGCGCTGGAGGACTGGTGGAAGGCTTGGCCCGACCGCGGCTGCACCGGGCCGATGCGCGCCTACTGGGGCGAGCAGACGGTGCACGAGATCCTGGAGCGCACGGCCTGGCACTCGGCCCAGCACACGCGCCAGCTCGAGTCGATCGTCGCGCACTTCGGGCGCGCGCCCGACGGGCCGCTCGGACCCCGCGAGCTCGAGGGCCTGCCGCTGCCCGACAACGTCTGGACGGAAGCGCCGGCCGGTCGTTGACGGGCGCCGCCGGGCGCCGCCGCTTGCGGGTCCGGCGCGGCGTGGGATAAGCACGGGAGCGGTCGGGCCCCGGCCGCCCCGCCGTCCAGGGAGATCCCTCCGTGAAAGAGAAGCCCGCCGGCCTCAAGTCCGGTCTCGTCAGCTACGGCGATCCCGAGTTCTCGCTGTTCCTGCGCAAGTCCTTCATCAAGTCGGCCGGCTATTCCGACGACGCGCTCGATCGGCCGATCGTCGGCATCACCAACACCTACAGCGGCTACAACGGCTGCCACCGCACGGTGCCGGAGCTGGTCGAGGCGGTGAAGCGCGGCGTCATGCTGGCCGGCGCGCTGCCGATCGACTTCCCGACGATCTCGATGCACGAGTCCTTCTCGCATCCGACCTCGATGTTCCTGCGCAACCTCATGGCGATCGACGTCGAGGAGATGATCCGGGCCCAGCCGATGGACGCCGTGGTGCTGATCGGCGGCTGCGACAAGACCGTGCCGGCGCTGCTGATGGGCGCCGCCAGCGCCGGGGTCCCGGCGATCCTCGAGGTCACCGGGCCGATGATGACCGGCAGCCACCGCGGCGAGCGCCTGGCCGCCTGCACCGACTGCCGGCGCCAGTGGGCGCGCTTCCGCGCCGGCGAGATCGACCGCGAGGAGATCGACGCGGTCAGCGGCCGGCTGGCGCCGACGGCCGGCACCTGCGGCGTCATGGGCACGGCCAGCACCATGGCCCTGGCGGCCGAGGCGCTGGGCATGATGCTGCCGGGCGGCGCGACCATACCGGCGGTGCAGTCGGAGCGGCTGGTGCATGCCGAGGAGACCGGCCGCCGGGCCGCGGCGCTCGCATCCGAGGGCGTGCCGCCGGCGCGGATCATGACCCGCGAGTCGGTCGAGAACGCGCTGCGCGTCGTCCACGCGGTCGGCGGCTCGACCAACGCGCTGGTCCACCTGACCGCGGTCGCCGGGCGCCTGGGCATCGAGATCGACCTCGACGCCTTCGACCGGATCGGCCGCGAGACGCCGATGCTGGTCGACCTCAAGCCCTCGGGCACGAAGTACATGGAGGACCTGCACCGCGCCGGCGGCCTCGCGACCGTGCTGCGCGAGATCCGCGGGCTGCTCAACCTCGACTGCGAGACGATCGACGGCCGCACGCTCGGCCAGGTCCTGGACGCCGCGCCGGCGCCCTGGCAGCAGGACGTCGTGCACCAGGCGTCGGACCCGGTCTTCGCCGGCGGCGCGGTGCGCGTGCTGCGCGGCAACCTGGCGCCGCGCGGCGCGCTGATCAAGCAGTCGGCGGCCAGTCGCGAGCTGCTCGAGCACCGCGGGCGCGCCGTCGTCTTCGAGTCGCTGGAGGACATGGACCGGCGCCTCGACTCGCCCGAGCTCGAGGTCTCCGACGACGACGTGCTGGTGCTCAAGAACGCCGGCCCGGTCGGCGCGCCCGGCATGCCGGAGGCCGGCTACATCCCGATCCCGAAGAAGCTCGCCGCCCGGGGCGTCAAGGACATGGTGCGCCTGTCCGACGCGCGGATGAGCGGCACCGCCTTCGGCACCATCGTGCTGCACGTCACGCCGGAGGCCGCGGTCGGCGGCCCGCTGGCGCTGGTGCGCGACGGCGACGTCATCCGCCTCGCCACCGCCGAGGGGCGGCTCGAGCTCGAGGTCGATGAGGCCGAGCTGGCCCGACGCCGCGACGAGTGGCGGCCGCCCGAGCACCCCGGCGCCGAGCGCGGCTACAAGAAGCTGTTCCTGGAGCAGGTGCTGCAGGCCGACGAGGGCTGCGACTTCGCCTTCCTCAAGCCGGGCCCGACGGCGGACTCGAAGCCGGGGGGCGGGGTCCGGGACTGAGCGGGATCGGGAGGACAGGGCGCATGGAACGCTTCACCGGCGGGTGCCTCTGCGGCAGCGTGCGGCTCGTCGCCTCGGGACGGCCGAACCGCGTCGGCCTCTGCCACTGTCTCGACTGCCGCAAGCACCACGGGGCGCTGTTCTTCGCTGCCGCGATCTTCCCGCAGGACGCGGTGACCATCGAGGGCGAGACCCGCGACTACCGGGGCCGGCACTTCTGTCCGCATTGCGGCTCGTCGGTCTTCGCGCGCAGCGCGGACGAGGTCGAGGTCCACCTGGGGTCGCTCGACGCGCCCGACCAGCTGGCCCCGACCTACGAGATCTGGACCGTCCGCCGCGAGTCCTGGCTGCCGCCGTTCCCGCTGGCCCGGCATTACGCCCGCGACCGCGACGATAGCGAGCCTCGGGAAGGCTAGGCAGCCTTGGGCAACGTCCCCGACGCTGGTCAATCCGGCCGGCCGAACACGAGGTCGGAGGCGTCGCCCCCGCTCCTTCTGTTGTTGCGCCCGATCACGACGAAGCCGTGCCGGCCCAGCATCTCGACGACCTTTCGGCCGCCGGGACCGGATTCCCTCGCCTCCACCTGGATCTGCCGAAGCTGCCGCGACGCGAGGGTTCGATCGGCGCCGCGAAGGATGTCGAGAGTCATCCCGGGGACGTCGATCTTGATGTAGGTCGGCGGCGCGACCGCGTAGTCGTCGACCATCTGGTCGACGGTGAAGATCGGAGCCAGCTGTTCGGTTCGCGGAGGCCCCGGGGGGCGGCCCTTCGTCGATCCTGCCTTCGTGCGAAACGTGAACGAGCGAGCGGGAGCCAGTTGCGATGCCTTGATCGAGCCGAGGCGGGGGGCCGCGCCGAGGCCGGCCAGTAGACAGCGGAGCTTGCCATCGAGGCCGTTGAGCTCGCAGTTGGCTGTGAGGTTGTAGAAATTGACCGCCGCCGGTTCGAACGCCCAGACCTCCAGGTCGCCGCGTCGAGCCGCGTACAGGCTGAGGGTTCCGATGTTGGCGCCGATATCCCAGAACACCGAGCCGGGGGCCATGGCATCGATCCATTCGAGAGAATCGGGTTCCTTGCTCAGCAGGGTCCGGGCGCGCTTGTAGCTGCCTCGACCATGGTTGAGGAACTTCAGGGATCCGTGACGGGTCTCCACCGTGACCGGCTTCGACAGCAGGGCTTCGACGACGAAGGCCCGCTCGCGCATCGGCAGGCTTTCGAGGAGCAGGCGGGCCAACCTGCGTACCGCGCGCGGCGTGAAGAAAGCGGGCAGACGGCGCTTCATTCGGACCTCTGTCGGTTCGTGGTCTTCTTGTCGGCCCGATCGCCCCGTCCCGCCCGAAGTCTGGGTCCGGCTCGGGTCTGAAAAGCCGGCTTTCGGCCGTGCACGTCCCGGCATCGGCGCGCGGAGACCGTTCGGACCGCGGCCCCGATCACTCCGCCTGCCCCGTCAGGTCGACGCGGTAGGTCTCGACGACGTCGGCGAGCGCGGGGTTGCGCGAAACCAGCTCGGCTATCGCCCTGAATTCCCGGAGCGAGAGACCTTCGCGCCGCACGGCCTGTCGCATCTCCTCCCGGGCGAAGCGACGCATTGCGACCCGTTGGCTCTCCAGTCCGGCAGCCTCGATGCGTTCTGTCCAGCGCCGCTCGAGACGCTCCCGCCTCAAGGTGGCGGCAGCGTAGGATCTGAGCTGCGACTCGCTGAATTGCGTCTGGCCGGTATTCTGCGCCAGCGCCGATGCGTCGGGTGTCGCCACGAAGGGACCGGCGGCCAATCCGGAGCCCAGGACCGACGCGACGATCAAGATCCGGCCCCTGGCCGCGAGGAGGGAACCGGCCGAAGCCGGTTCCCCCTCGTCCAGGCCGGTGTCGGCCCTCGGGAGAAGCGCTCGATCGGCGCGCGGGCCCACGCTATTGCCCCGTTCTGCTTCCCGCAGCAGAGCCGGTGCCGGTCCCGAGAGAGGGCGACCGCTCCCTCTGCTCCTGCCGCTGCGCCTCGGCTTCGGCACGTCGCGCCGCTTCCAGCTCAGCCTGCCGTCGTGCTTCGAGAGTCACGAACTCGGGCGCCTCGGCGACCTGCTCGATCGCCGTCCGCAGCACGAGCTCGAGCTCGCCGTACTCGGAGCGCTCCTGTTCGAGCTTGTCGAAATTGACCGCGACTTCCTTTTCTCCGAACCCGAGGAAGCCGCCCATGCCGATGACGACAGCCTTGATGCCGAGTCCTTCGGATATGACGAGGTCGTTGACCTCGCCGACGACGTCGCCGTTCGGGTCGCGCACGGAAAGGCCGACCAACTCCTCGGCTCTCAGCTCTCCTCTTTGCTGCTCGGGGAAGAAGGGTTCCGTCGGCCGCTCGATACCGTCGGCCGGCGAATCCTGGGCGACTGCGGTCGGCGCGAGCGCCGTGCCGAGGGTGACGAAAGCAGCCGCGACGACAGTCCGCTCAACAAGGGTCTTCATGGCGTAACCTCCTGGAATCAGGCCTCGCGCCGAGCCTGCGGCCGTGGCCGAGATGGCTCGCTTCGAGGCGGCCCCCCAGGTCGCTGCGAGGCCGTGCCGCGCAGCTCCGCTAGTGTGTCTCGCTGGATCAGCGGGATAGCTCCCGGCGGTACTCGTCGACGGCCCGGGCGACATCCGGATCCTCTTCGACGACGCTCACGAGTGCGTTGTACTCGCTGACCGAGAGCCCTTCCTCACGGACCGCCGCCGCCATCTCCTGCATGGCGCGCGTCCTCAGTTCCTGCTTCTCCTCCACGTCGGCGGCCCTGTCGATACGGGTCGCCCACTGGTTGTTGAGGCGGTCGATCTCCAGGGTTGCCGCCGCGAAGGAACGCAGTTCCGTATCGCTGGGCTGGCCGACGGCCGGGGGAGAAGCCGGCTGCTCCGACGTCTGCGCCTGAACCAGGGTCAGGGCGGCCGGCGCCAGCAGGAGACCCGCACCGAACGCGACCGCTGCGGCGAACAATTTGAAGCTGAATGACATGGCGATATCCTTTCGTGTGCCGTGAACCGGGAGCGCCGGCCCTTGCCTCGAGCCGGCGCTGCGCGGGATGCGACTTACCAACGGACGGAGGCCATCTCGGCCCGGTTCCGAGTTTTCTTCCCCGAGCCCCGAAACGCAGCCGACCGGGCGGAACCGACCGGCGACGACGTCCGTCCTTATGGCGAACAGGCGAGGATGAGCGGCCGCATGGCGGGCAAGGGCGAGGACTTGAGATGGCTGATCGCGAGAGAGATACCGCACCTTCGCCGGTATGCCGGCTTTCTGGTCGGCGATGCGGAAGAGGCCGACGATCTGGTGCAGGACTGTCTCGAGAGAGCGCTGCGCAAGCGGCACCTGTGGACGCGCCGCGGGACCTTGCGGAGTTGGCTGTTCCGACTGCTCTACCGTCTGCACATCGATGCCGCGCGGAGCCGCAGCTCCCGTCGCCGCAAGCATGACGCCTCGGCCGAGCAGCAGGGCGTTCGGGTTCAGCCGCCGGCCCAGGAGCCGAGCCTCCAGCTCGATGACGTGAGTGTCGCCCTGCGCCAGCTGCCGTCGGACCAGCAGGCCGCGATCCTTCTGGTCGGCGTCGAGGGCTTTTCCTACGAGGAGGCGGCTGCCGTGCTCGATATCCCTGTCGGCACGCTCAGGTCGCGGCTCTCGCGAGCCCGGGACGAACTGCGCGCCTTGTGGTCTCCCCCTGCGGAGGACGGCAGCGGGCGCTCGCATCTGAGGAGAGTCAAATGAGCAAGGGGACATCGCCGGAACCGGTGACGGAGCTCGATCTGCTGGCCTACGCGGACGGCCATCTGGATCGGGATCCCGGCCGATGCCGCGAGGTCGAGACGTACCTTGCGGAAAGACCGCAGGAGGCGGAGCGGGTCGCGGCGTTCCGTGCCCAGAACGAGGCTTTGCGCCTTGCCGGCGAGTCGAGGCTGTGCGAGCCGGTCCCCGAGCGCTTGGCGGCCCTTGTCAACAGCGGTCCGAGCAGAAGCGTCCGGGTTGCCCCGAAGGTGGCCGCGATGGCCGCTTTGCTCGTCATGGCAGCGGCAGGCGGATGGCTGGTCGGCTCAGACGGTGCCCGCAGCCCGACGGAGCGGGATGCCTTCGCCATCGATGCAGTCAATGATTCGCGGGCGCGGTCCGGCCGGGTTGCGCCGGGCTCGGAAGCCGCCCCCGGGGGCGTGAGCGACCCGACGGCGACCGCTCGCCGGTCCGCGCTCGATCAGGCCAGCGGCACCGCCGGGCTCGGACCGGAAGGTCTTGCCGCCGGGGAGATGACCCGCTCCGGGACCGCCCCTCTCGACTGGCTCGAGCAACGCATTGCCGTCGAGATCAAGGCCCCCGACCTCGCTGCAGAGGGGTTCCGGCTTCTGGAGAGCCGCCGCGTCCTGGTCGAAGGCGAACCGACCCTGCGCATGATCTACCGACGATCGGGAGGCGAACAGGTCAGCCTCTACCTGCGCCCGCGCTGGTCGGAGGACGAGCCTGCGGTCCGTCGCTTCGAAGAAAGCGGCGCCACGATCCTGCACTGGTTCGAGGGTCCTCTCGCCGTGGCGCTGGTCGCGGAAGGCGTACCCGGCGACGAGGCCACGCTGATGGTCGACCATGTGAAGGAAGCCGTCGAAGACTCGACCCTCTCGCCCTCCAGGCCGGAGACGCTTCCCCTCGATTCGCTGACCCAGCCTCCGGTCATGCAGGAAGTCCATCAGAACGGCAGTGACACGGACCCTCAGCTGTAGGCGACCTCCGCACCTCTTCGAGACCGGAACGCCGACGCCGACGGCGCCCGGATGCAAGCAAGTCGGAAAGGACCATAGACCGTGTTGATCGCGAACCTGCTTCCCGCGGCGTTTCAGGCGCTGGCCGCCCTGGCGCTCGTCTGCCTGCTCGTGCCGGCCTTCGTCGGCAGCGTGCAGGGCCAGATGCTCTGCAGCAAGCCGCTGCAACCGCTCTGCTCCCTCGAAGGCCAGGCCTTCGCGGACAGCGTTGCCCGGTCCCAGTGCCGCGACGACATCCGCAGCTACCTCGCCGACCTCAGGGAGTTCCGGCGTTGCCTGAGCGAAGCGGCCGACCGGGCCCAGCGCGAGGTCGCGGAGGCCGATCGCTACCTGAGGTGCCTGGAGAACGGCGCCGATCGCTGTTCGCTCGAGACGCAGCCGACCTACTGACGGCGCTCGCGGGCGGCCGGGGGGCGCGCCACGAGACCGAATGGTGACCGGTGAGAGCCACCCGTGGGTCTCGCCGCCATCTGCTCTCGTCCTGTTCAACCTGGACTGCTGGCCGGGCGCCCGGCCCGAGCTCCGTTGCCCTGCCGTCAGAAGGTCGGCGGGGTGCAGGCGCTGATGATCTCCGCGATCTCCTCGCCGGCGTTTCGGAAGCGGTGCGGCAGCGAGCTCCTGAAGTAGTAGGCGTCCCCCTGGCGCAGGACCCGCCGCTCGCCGGCGACGGTCAGCTCGATCTCGCCGCGCGTCACGAAGCCCGCCTCCTCGCCCTCGTGCGTCAGCATGGCCGGACCGCTGTCGGCGCCCGGCTGGAAGGTCTCGTGCATGACCTGCAGGGCCCGCCCGGAAAGGTTGCCGCCGACCTGGAGCAGGGAGACCGCGTCGGTCGAAGAGATGTTGGTCAGCTCCTCCCGCGGGAACCAGAAGCGCTCACCGGGGCTCAGCTCCTCCTCGTTGAAGAAAGTCGACAGCGACATCGGCAGCCCGTCGAGGATGCGTTTCAGCGCTCCAACCGAGGGGCTGATGCGATTCTGCTCGATCAGCGAGATCGTCGAGTGGTTGACCCCGGCCTTCTCCGCGAGTGCCCGCTGGGTATGGCCGAACATCTTGCGCGCCGAGGCGAGCCGCTTGCCGATGTCGATCGAGTTTGACTGCATATAATCATCCTGCCGTTGTGAAAGTCCGATATGCGGTCTCGTCTTTCTGGTCACGCATGTTGAGTATAAGCAAAACGTCCTTGACAGGTAAGCGCCGCCGGCTGTCCGATGGTGGGCACCGCCGCCGAGCGCCTCGACGAGATCGCCAAGAAAGCAGCGCGCAGGCGGCCGAGCTCAAGCTCTTCTGAACAGGGAAGGAGCAAAGCCATGACCTCACCTCTCGTCTCCCGCCGCCGCGTTCTCCAGGGCGGCGCCTCGCTCGGCCTCGCGGGCCTCGCTGCCCCGGCGATCGTCGGGCGCGCGTCCGCTGCCGACGAACTGGTGATGGGCACCATCACGCCGCACACCGGTACCTACGGCTACGCCGGCAAGCAGGTCATCGAGGGCGCCAAGCTGGCCATCGACATGCACGGCGGCGAGATCCTGGGCAAGCCGATCCGACATGTGACGCGCGACAGCGAAGGCAAGCCCGCGGTCGGCGTGCGGCGCCTCAGCGAGGCGCTGTCGGAGGGCGTCACGGTGTTCAACGGCAACTACTCCAGCGCCGTCGGCCTGGCGCAGTCCGAGATCGCCGCCAAGCGCAAGGTGCTGCAGTACTCGGCGGGCGGCTCGGAAGACTTCACCGGCAGCCGCTGCAGCCGCTACACCTTCCACTGGTCGGCGAACACCTACACGGCCGTCAAGGCGATGATGGACTACGTCCAGAAGCAGATGCCGAATGCCAAGCGCTGGTACACCATCACCGCCGACTACGTCTTCGGCCAGGGCCTGCTCAAGTACGCCGAGGTGATCGGCAAGGAGATGGGCATCGAGTTCGTCGGCAACGACTTCCATCCGCTCGGCGAGCGCCAGTACACGCAGTACATCACCAAGGCGATCGCCTCGGAGCCCGACGTGCTCTGCCTGCTCAACGGCGGCTCGGACGCCGTGACGACGCTGCGCCAGTTCCACAACTACGGCGCCGAGGGCATCCAGATCGTCACGCCCTGGGGTCTCGAGGCCGACCAGATGCCCGAGCTCGCGCCGGAGATGCGCGAGGGCATCATCATCGGCCAGAACTACTACTACGACATCGACACCCCGGCGAACCGCAAGTTCGTCGAGGCCTACCGCGAGGCCTACGGCGCGCCGCCGGCCTATGCCGGCGCCTACGGCTACGACTCCTTCCGCACCGTCCTGATGGCCATGGAGCGCGCCGGCACGACCGACGTCGCCGAGGCGATCCGGACCCTCGAGGGCATGGAGTACGACAGCATCCTCGGGCCGACCACGATCGACACGGCGACCCACCAGACGGTGCGGCCGTACTTCATCCTGGAGGGCGTCGACCCGGCGAAGATGGAGCACGACTCGGACTTCGCGCGCGTCGTCTACACCGGCTCCGACAAGCAGCCGGCCGAGCTCAACGAGTGCGAGGACATCGGCTCGCTGTAGGTCCCGGCTCGCCGCAGCCCCTGCGGGCGGCCGCCGGGCGACACCCGGCGGCCGCCCGGCAACGCCCGCCGGCCCGGCACCGGGCAGGCCGTGCACGAGGAAGGCATGACCACCGGCCTGATCATCGTCCAGCTGATGAACGGCATCGCCCTCGGCGCGCTCTACGCGCTGATGGCCTTCGGCCTGAGCATCATCAAGGGCCTGCTGAACATCCCGAACTTCGCGCACGGCGCGCTCTACCTGATCGGTGCCTACGTCGCCTTCGAGGTATCGAGCTCGCTCGATTCCTTCTGGCTGGGCCTGCCCGCGGCGGTCCTGGCCAGCGCCGCGGTCGGCGTGGTGATCGAGCGCTTCGGCGTGCGGCGGCTCTACGGCAGCGCCTATCTGTTCCAGCTGCTGCTGCTGTTCGGCATCGCCCTGGTGCTGGAGCAGTGCGTGATCCTGATCTGGGGCACGCTCGGCCAGTCGCTGACCCCGCCGGGCATCCTGATGGGCGCCGTCGACCTGGGCGTCAGCCTGTTCCCCAAGTACCTGCTGTTCACGACGCTGGTCAGCTTCCTGGTTATCGTCGGGATCTGGTTCGTCATCGAGAAGACGCATTTCGGCGCGGTCATCCGCGCCGGCCTGGAGCGGCGCGAGATGGTCTCGGCGCTCGGCATCAACATCGAGCTGCTGTTCACTCTCGCCTTCGCCATGGGCGCCGGCCTCGCCGGCCTCGCCGGGGCGCTCGCCGTGCCGCTGGTCGGCGTCAGCAACACCATGGGCACCGACATGCTGGCGATCGCCTTCGTGGTCGTCGTGCTCGGCGGGCTCGGCAGCATCTACGGCGCGATCGCCGCGGGCCTGCTGGTCGGCATCGTCCAGAGCATGAGCGCGCTGTGGGTGCCCTCGGCGAGCACCGTGCTGATCTACGCGATGATGATCCTGATCATCGCCTTCCGCCCGCAAGGGCTGCTCGGCGAACGCTAGGGGAAGGCGCGGATGCTCGACAACCGACTGATCGGACTGGTCCTGGCGCTGGCCGGCGTGATCGTCGCCCCGCTGCTGCTGCCGGTCGCCAACGCCACCGAGCTGCTGATCTTCGCCCTCGTCGCCGCCTCGGCCAACCTGCTGATCGGCTGGAGCGGACTCTACTCCTTCGGCCAGGCTGCGCTGTTCGGGATCGGGGGCTATGCCGGCGGCTACCTGCTGGCCAACACCGACCTGGCGCTGCTCCTGCCGGTCGTGTTCGGCGGCCTGGTCGCCGCGGTCTTCGCCGTCGCCATGGGCGCGATGTGCGTGCGCCGAGTCGGCATCTACTTCATCATGCTGACCTTCGCCTTCAACCAGCTCGTCTACTACATCGCCTACTCCTGGCGCGACGTGACCGGCGGCGAGGACGGCCTGTTCGGCATCGAGCGGCCGGGCGCGCTGCTGCCGGGCCTGCCGGAGATCGACCTCAACGTCCCGATCAACTTCTACATCCTGGTCGCGGTCATCGTCGGGCTGTGCTTCCTGGCGCTCCTGCGCGTCGTCGATTCGCCGCTCGGCCAGATCCTGCTGGCCGCCAAGGACAACCCGCGCCGGGCCGGGTCCGTCGGCTACGACATCCATGCCGCGCAGACCCTGGCCTTCGCGATTTCCGGCTTCTTCAGCGGCATCGCCGGCGTGCTGTACGGCATGGTCTACTGGATCATGCCGATCGACGCGGTGCACTGGCTGACCTCGGGCTACATCGTGTTCATGGTCCTGGTCGGCGGCACCAGCTCGATGTTCGGGCCGCTGATCGGTGCCACCATCTTCATCCTGCTGCAGGACTTCTTCTCGACCCTCTGGGCGCGCTGGCCGCTGCTGTTCGGCGCCGTGATCATCGCGGTCGTGATGTTCCTGCGCGGCGGCGTCATCGAGCTGGTAAGCCACGTCCGCGGCTTCGCGGCCCGGCGGCGCGCCATGCGCGGGGAGGCGGGGAATGCCTGAGGCCGTGCTGCAGGCCGAGCGCCTGACCAAGCAGTTCGGGGCGCACACCGCGGTCTCCGACGTCAGCTTCGCGGTCGCGCCCGGAGAGCTGCTCTCGATCATCGGGCCCAACGGCGCCGGCAAGACGACGCTGTTCAACCTGCTGACCAAGGACCTGACGCCGAGCGCGGGCCGCATCGTGCTCGAGGGACAGGACGTCACCGCGCTCAAGCCGCACCGGATCTCGCGCCTGGGCGTCGGCCGCTCCTACCAGATCACCAGCGTCTTCCAGAACCTGACGGTCGCCGAGAACGTCTGGGTCGCCGCCTACCGCCACCGGCACGGCGGCCGCTTCGACTTCCTGCGCCGGCGGCGCGCCTATGCGCAGCTCGATCCGGTGGTCGGGCGCATCCTGGAGAACGCCGGCCTGGAGAGCTACGCCGGCATGCGCGCGAGCGAGCTGTCCTACGGACACCAGCGCATGCTGGAGATCGCCATCACGCTGGCGACCGAGCCGCGCCTGATCCTGCTCGACGAGCCGACCAGCGGCTTGTCGCAGGAGGACACCCGTCAGGTCGGCGAGATGGTGCGGCGCCTCGCCGAGCAGCACACCGTGGTCATGATCGAGCACAAGATGAGCGTCGTCATGTCGATCTCGCACCGCCTGATCGTGATGAACTTCGGCGAGGTCATCGCCGAGGGCGAGCCCGAGGACGTCGCCCGCAACCCGGAGGTCCGCAAGGCCTACTTCGGTACGGCGGCGGGAGTCTGATCGATGCTGCTGACCGTCGAAGACATCCAGACCTACTACGGCAACAGCCACGTGCTGCACGGCGTCGACCTGGAGGTCGGCGCGGGCGAGGTCGTCGCCCTGGTCGGCCGCAACGGCGCCGGCAAGACGACGACCCTGCGCAGCATCATGGGGCTGACGCCGCCGCGCAGCGGCTCGGTGCGCTTCAAGGACCAGGCGATCGCCGGCGAGAAGCCGCACCGCATCGCCAGGCGCGGCATCGCCTACGTGCCGGAGAGCCGCGAGCCCTTCTCGCTGCTCACGGTCGAGGAGAACCTGACGATCGCGACCAACCCGCGCTCGCCCTGGCAGCTGGACCAGGTCTGGCAGTGGTTCCCGGCGCTCAAGGAGATCCGCGACCGCAAGGGCGGCCACCTCAGCGGCGGCCAGCAGCAGATGATGGTCATCGGCCGCGGCCTGCTGACCGGGCCCGAGCTGCTGCTGCTCGACGAGCCCTCCCAGGGCCTGGCGCCGGTCATCGTCGAGACCGTCGTCGAGATGCTCAAGGACCTGCGCAAGTCGAACCTCTCGGTCCTGCTGGTCGAGCAGAGCATCGGCGTCGCGCTGGATCTCGCCGACCGCATCTACGTGCTCAACGAGGGCCGAGTCGCGCTGCACGCCCGCAGCGAGGAGATCCGGGAGGATCCCTCGCGCCTGGATGCCTACCTCGGCCTGAGCGCGACCTGACCGGAAGACCGGGCGGCCGCCGAGCGCCAAGCAAGGGAGAGCCTGATGGACAAGGACGAGCTGCGCCTCGCCGTCGTGCAGATGAACAGCGGCGACGACCGCGACGCCAACCTCGACAAGGCGGCGAGCCTGATCGCGCGGGCCGCCGAGGACGAGGGTGCCGACCTGATCGTGGTGCCAGAGTTCTTCAACATTCCCTATGTCTTCCAGTGGCGCGACTACGGCCACATCGACCGGGCCGAGCCGGCCGACGGGCCGTCGATCCGGCTGCTGCGCGACCTCGCGCGCAAGCACGGCGTCGGCCTGATCACGGCGATCTTTGAGGAGGAAGCGGCCGGCCTCTACTACGACACGGCCTTCTTCATCGAGCGCGACGGCTCGATCGTCGGCAAGTACCGCAAGACCCATCCGGCGGCGGTGGCCAGCCTGGAGAAGATCTACTTCCGCTTCGGCTCGCACTATCCGGTGGTCTCGATGCTCGGCTGGAAGGTCGGCGCGATCATCTGCTACGACACCTTCTTCCCGGAGAGCGCGCGCTGCGTCGCGCTGAACGGCGCGGAGCTGATCGCCGTGCCCTTCGCGGCCCCGCCGGTCGAGGCCTGGCGCGCCATGATGACGACCCGGGCCTTCGAGAACGGCGTCTGGTTCGCGCCGGCCAACAAGTGCGGCGTCGAGGGCGACTGGCGTTTCGGCGGGCAGAGCATGATCGTCGATCCGCGCGGCGGCGTGCAGGCCGAGGCGGGCAGCGACGACGATGCCGTGATCGCTACCGAAATCAGCCGCGACGCGGTATTCCAGGCGCGGCGCGAGAAGCCGATGTTCCGGGACCGGCGCCCGGATCTCTATCGCGCGATCACCTCGCCGACCGAGGACCTGGTCGGCTCGCGCTGACCGCGGGCGCGGGACCGCCTGCGCAGAAAGAGGAACGAGGAGCCATGTCTGAGCTGGTCGGACGCGAGCGCCTGGGCCGCAAGCCGCACGGGGAGCCGATCCAGGTCTTCCTCAGCCGACCCGGCAGCCCGCGCAAGCCGCGCGCCGTGCGCGGCGAGGGCATCTACGTCTGGGACGACGCCGGGCGGCGCTACCTCGACGTTTCCTCGGGCCCGGTCGCCAACAACCTCGGCCACGGCAACCGCCGCGTGCTCGAGGCCATGCGCGAGCAGGCCGAGCGCATCGCCTTCGCCTTCCCGAGCCAGTTCGAGAGCGAGGCCAACGAGCAGCTCGCCGACCTGCTGACCGAGCTGGCCGGCCCGGGGCTGGAGCGCGCGTTCTTCGTCTCGGGCGGCAGCGAGGCCACCGAGTCGGCGATCAAGCTGGCGCGCCAGCATGCCGTGGCCAGCGGCCAGGGCACGCGGTGGAAGGTCATCGCGCGCGAGCCCGGCTACCACGGCAATACGATGGGCGCGCTGGCGGTCAGCGGCGACGCCCACGCCGAGGAGGTCTTCGGCCCGCTGATGCGCAGCATGCCGAAGGTGCCGGCCCCCTTCACCTACCGCCTGCCGCCGAACCACACGGCCGAGAGCCACGCCCGCCTCTGCGCCGAGGCGCTGGAGCGGCGGATCCTCGAGGAGGGACCGGAGACCGTCCTGGCCTTCATCCTGGAGCCGGTCGGCGGCCTCGCCACCGGCGCGCTGGTCGCGCCCGATTCCTACTACGCGCTGGTGCGCGAGATCTGCGACCGCCACGGCGTCCTGCTGATCTACGACGAGGTGATGAGCGGCGCCGGGCGCACCGGCGCCTTCCTGGCCGCCCACCACTGGCCGGCCGGGCGCCCCGACCTGGTGATCCTGGCCAAGGGCATCGCGGCCGGCTACACGCCGATGGGCGCGGTGCTGGCGCCGGCGGCCATGGTCGAGACGGTGGCCGCCGCCGGCGGCTTCATGAACGGCTTCACCTACAGCGCCAATCCGCTGTCCTGCGCGATCGGCCACGCCGTGCTGCGCGAGCTGGTCGAGCACGACCTGATCGCCCGGGCGGCGGCGCGCGGCGCGGAGCTGAAGGCCGCGCTCGAGGATCTCAAGCAGTCCTGCCCGGTGGTCGGCGACGTGCGCGGCAAGGGCCTGCTGCTCGCCGTCGAGCTGGTCGCCGACCAGACCGAGAAGCGCCAGACGCCGCTCGACTTCGAGGCGCCGCTGCGCTTCCAGCAGATCGCCCTGTCGCACGGCCTGGCCGTCTACTGCCGGCGCACCAGCCGCGGGCAGTACGGCGACTGGATCATGGTCTCGCCGCCGCTGACCGTGACCGGCGAGGAGGTCGGCGAGATCGTCGACGGCCTGCGCCGCTCCTTCGAGGACTTCGCGGTCGCCTTGAACGAGTGGCAGCGCGGGGCCTGAGCCCGGCTGCCGCCTTTTCCTGCCTGCCCTTCCCCCGAAACCCGGCCGCCTGCCAGGAGATCCTCCGCATGACCACCCCGGACGCCTCGGCCAGCCTGCCGATCACCGGCTATCTCGACCGCTTCTCGGCGCGGCCCGGCGAGCGCCTGGCGGTCAAGGTCAGCGCCCGCGACGCCGAGCGCTACCGTGCCGAGATCGTCAAGGTTCGCCACGGCGACGCCAACCCGGAGGGCGCGGGGCTGCTGCTCGACCCGGTCGAGGGCGGCGACCTGGGCGAGCACCCCGCGCGCGCCCAGGCCATCCGCAGCGGCTCCTACGCCACCGTCCCGGCCGATCCCTGCTTCCGCGGCGACCGCCTGTTCGTCCGCGTGCTGGTGCAGCCCTGGCTTACCGACCGGCCGGCGGCGCTGCTGTCCTGCCTCGACGCCGACGGCCACGGCTGGTCGCTGGAGCTCGACGGCGGCGGCCGTCCCGCCCTGGTCCACCGCAGCGCGGCCGCGGAGCACCGGGTCGCCGGCGCGACGCCGCTGCGCCGCCGGCAGTGGTACGAGATCGTCGCCGGCTACGACCGGGCGAGCGGGAGCCTGCAGCTCGAGCAGCGCGCGCTCGACGCCGCGCAGCGCGGCCGCCTCGACGACCGGGCCGAGGCCGCCGCCACGCTGGAGCCGCTGGGCGGCGGCGCGCCGCTGACCATGGCGGCCTTGCTCGAGGCTGCCGAGCCGCGCTGCTTCAACGGCCGGCTCGAGGCGCCGGCGCTGTTCGACGGGCCGCCGGAGGCGCCCGGCTCGGCGCTGCTCGCCGGCTGGGACTTCGCCGTCGGCGTCGAGACCCAGGCGATCCTCGACGCCGGGCCGAAGGCGCTGCACGGCCGGCTGCACAACCTGCCGACCCGCGCCGTGCGCGGCGCCTGGTGGAGCGGCGAGGAGATGTCCTGGCGCGCCGCGCCCGACGACTACGCCGCGATCCACTTCCACGAGGACGACCTCTACGACGCCGGCTGGCAGACCGACTTCGAGATGACCGTGCCGGACGGCCTGAAGAGCGGCGCCTACGCGCTGCGCCTGGTCAGCGAGGCCGGCGAGGACCTGCTGCCCTTCTACGTCCTGCCGGCCGTCGAGGGGCCGAAGGCGGCGGTCTGCTTCCTCGCCTCGACCTTCACCTATCAGGTCTACGGCAACCACGCGCGCGGCAACTGCGACGCCGCCTACCGCGAGCGCGCCGCCGCCTGGGGCGCCTATCCCTACAATCCCGACGACTATCCGCTCTACGGCCGCTCGACCTACAACCGCCATCCCGACGGCAGCGGCGTCGCCTTCTCGTCGCGCCTGCGGCCGCTGCTGACCATGCGGCCCGGCTTCATGACCTTCGTCGACGCGCGCGGCTCGGGACTGCGCCACTACCCCGCCGACACGCACCTGCTCTACTGGCTGGAGCGCAAGGGCATCGAGTTCGACGTGGTCACCGACGAGGACCTCGACGACGAGGGCCCGGAGCTGATCGAGGACTACCGGGTGGTGCTCACCGGCTCCCATCCCGAATACCACACCGCCGGCACGCTCGACGCGCTCGAGAGCTTCACCGAGACCGGCGGCCGGCTGGTCTACCTCGGCGGCAACGGCTTCTATTGGCGCATCGCGCGCTCGCCCGGCGTGCCCGGCGCCATCGAGCTGCGCCGCGGCGAGGGCGGCATCCGCGCCTGGGCCGCCGAGCCGGGCGAGTACTACCACCAGCTCGACGGCGCCTACGGCGGCCTGTGGCGCCGCAACGGCCGCTACCCGCAGCAGCTGGCCGGCGTCGGCTTCTCCGCCCAGGGGCTGTTCGAGGGCTCCTACTACCGCCGCCTGCCGGCCTCCTACGAGCCCGAGGTCTCCTGGATCTTCGAGGGCATCGAGGGCGAGACGCTCGGCGACTTCGGCTTCAGCGGCGGCGGCGCGGCCGGCTTCGAGCTCGACCGCGCCGACCCCGAGCTCGGCACGCCGCCGGAGGCGGTGGTGCTGGCGCGCAGCGAGGGCCACTCGGACTCCTTCGTCGTGGTGCCCGAGGAGCTGCTCTCGCACATCGCGACGCTCAGCGGCGAGCCGCCGGCCGACCTGATCCGCGGCGAGCTGGTGCTGGTGCCCAAGCCCGGCGGCGGCAAGGTCTTCTCGGTCGGCTCGATCAGCTTCTGCGGCAGCCTGCCCGTCAACGACTGCGACAACCCCGTCTCGCGCTTGCTGGAGAACGTCGTGCGGGGCTTCCTGAAGGAGGATTGAGGCGTCGCGGGCCGCCGCCGCAAGAGACGTTGGCTGGGGCGCCAGGATTCGAACCTGGGATCACGGGACCAAAACCCGATGCCTTACCGCTTGGCTACGCCCCAGCAGCGCGGGCCCGACGGACGCGCCCGCGAAGGCCGGCGAAATTAGCCCTCCGGCGGAGGCGCGGCAAGGCCTGCCGCGCCGCTCAATCCGAGCCGCTCAATCCGACCGGCCGAGGATCGGCGCCGCGCTGGCCCACCAGCCCGGGTGCGCCCCGGCGATCGCCGCGGCGGCGGCGCGCGCCTGGGCGGCCTCGGCGTAGAGCCCGAAGCAGGTGGCGCCGCTGCCGCTCATCCGCCCGAGCAGGCAGCCGCGGGTCGCGGCCAGCGCGCCGAGCACCTCGTCGACCTCGGCGCACAGCCGGCGCGCCGGCGGCTCCAGGTCGTTGCGCCGAGCGGCCAGCAGCTCGGCCAGCGCCTCGGCGTCGCGCGGCGGGCTCGCGAAGGCCGGCCCGGGTGCCGGCTCGGCGGCCGCATCCTGCGCGCCGCGCGCCTGGAAGACGGCGGCGGTCGAGAGTGCGACCCCGGGATTGACCAGGACCAGCCAGGCCTCGGGCAGCGGCGGCGCGGGCTGCAGGGCCTCCCCGATGCCGCCGACCAGGGCCGGCCGGGCGTAGAGGCAGACCGGCACGTCGGCGCCGAGCGCCGCCCCCAGGTTCATCAGCAGGCTCTCGTCGTCGCGCGCCGGGGCGTCTCCCCGCGTCCCGGCCTCGTCCCGCCAGAGCGCATGGAGCGCGCGCAGCGCCGCCGCCGCGTCGGCCGAGCCGCCGCCGATGCCGGCGGCGACCGGCAGGCGCTTGTCGAGGGTCAGCCGGGCGCGCGCCGGCACGCCCAGCGCCTCGGCCAGCAGGTGCGCGGCGCGCACCACGAGGTTGGCGCCGTCGGTCGGCACCGCCGCCCCGAACGGCCCCTCGACCGCCAGGCTCAGCGCCTCGGCCGGCTCGGCCCAGAGGCAGTCGCCGACTCCGGCGAAGACGACCAGGGAATCGAGCAGGTGGTAGCCGTCGGCGCGCTTGCCGACGACCTCGAGCCAGAGGTTGACCTTGGCCGGGGCCGGGTAGGCGGTCTCGCTCATCGCTGTGCCCGGCCTCCCCGCCGGCCGCGGCCGCCGGGCGGCGCCGCTCCTGGACCTGCCGCTGGAGGGGCCCGCTAGATGTTCTGGGGCTCGGCCGGCAGGCCCGAGTCGAGCTTCCGCTCGATCTTCGGGATCTCCTCGGCCTCGGGATCCAGGCTCAGCGCCCGGCGCCACTGCACGCGGGCCTCGCGCTTGCGCCCGGTGCGCCAGTAGGCGTCGCCCAGGTGGTCGTTGATCACCGGGTCCTGCGGCTTCAGCTGGATCGCCTTCTCCAGCGTCTCGACCGCCTCCTGGTACTGCTGCAGGCGGTAGTAGACCCAGCCCAGCGAGTCGACGATGTAGCCGTCGTCGGGGCGCGCGGCGACGGCGCGCTCCAGCATCTTCTGGGCCTCGTCGAGATTGCGATCCTGCTCGATCCAGGAATAGGCGAGGTAGTTGAGCACGTAGGGCTGATCGGGCTCCAGCTCCAGCGCCCTGTTGAAGTCGGCCTCCGCCTTGTCCCACTGGTCTGTGCGCTCGTAGGCGATGCCGCGGAAGTAGAAGAGGGTCCAGGGCGTGCGCTCGGGCGTCAGCCGGGCGACCGCCGCGTCGTAGGCCTCGGCGGCCTCCTCGAAGCGCTCGTCGGCGCGATGCAGGTTGCCGAGCTCGAACCAGGGCTCGAAGCGGTCGGGCCTGGCCCCGGCCAGTTCGCGCAGCAGCGCGGCCGCCTGCTCGTCGCGTTCCAGGCCCTCGAGCTCGCCGGCGATGCGCAGCCCGACCGACCAGTGATAGGGGCTGTCCGCGGGGATCGCCCGGTAGGCTTCGATCGCCGCGACCGGCCGGCCCTGGCGCTGCAGCAGCTCGCCGATCAGCACCCGCGCCTCCTCCAGGCCGGGGTCGAGCCACAGCGCGAGATGGGCGTAGAACAGCGGCCCGTCGCTGGATTCCTCGCTGCTGAGGATCTGGGCCAGGTCGAACAGCACCGTGGCGACGCCCTTGGCGGTGCTGTCGATGAGCGGCGCCGGGACCGGGGCCGCCGGCTCGAGGCCGCGGCGCATCAGGGCGACCAGGCTGGCGCTGTCGCTGCGCTCGGCGAAGGCCTCGGCGATCGCCTCGGCGCGGGCGCTGTCGCCATGGCGCAGGAAGAAGTTCTTGGCGACCCGCAGCAGCCAGAAGGAGGTCACCGAGGTGTCGTCGGCGGCCTCGGTCATGGCGGCCAGGGCGGCCGCCTCGTCACCGAGCTTCTCCTGGATCAGCCCCTCGTGCACCGCCAGGCGGCTGGTCAGCCGCTCCAGCCCCTCGAGCCCGCCGAGCGCGTCCTGGACTGCGCCGACCTCGCCGGCCTCGGCGGCCAGCCAGGCGCGCATCAGCGGCTCGGCGATGCGCGCCGGCCCGCGCCGCCCGACGAACTCGAGCTCGGCCTCGGCCGTCTCGAAGGCGCCGCCGCGTAGCGCGTCGACGGTCAGCACGAGGCGGGCGAGCTGGTGCTGCGGCGCCCGTGCCGCGACCTTCTCGGCGAGCGGCCGGGCGTCGGCGAAGCGGCCCTCGACCGCGAGCAGCAGGAAGGTGCGCTCGAGCAGGGCGTTGTTGCCCGGGTCGCCCTTCAGGCTCCTCAGGTAGAAGTCGGCGGCCGCGCCGTTGTCGCGCAGCTGCTCGGCGACGACTCCGGCCAGGTAGTCGCCGTAGGGCGAGGCGCCGGCGGGCGTCGGCGCTCGGGTCGTCTCCGCGGCGCCGCCCTCGCTGCCGGCCGCCCGCGCCGGCGCGCCCGGCAGCTGCAGGGCGACGGCCAGGACGGCGGCGGCGAGCGGAGCCGCCAGTCGGTGGGCAAGTCGGATCAATCTCTGCTCCCGTCTCGGGGGACCGCCCCCGGTGCACAGGTGCCCGCTGCCGTGCGCAGCGGCGCCGGGCAAGCGGCGATCATGCCAAGCCCACTCGCGGCGAACAACGCCGGCGTGGCGCCTGCGCGGATCGGCGGCACCCGGGGCCGGCCGCGGGTGCCGCGCCGATGCCGGTCCCGCCGCCGGGCGGGTGGCCGCGGCGGCATGGTCGGCTACATGTTCGGATAGGCCGGGCCGCCGCCGCCCTCCGGCACCGTCCAGTTGATGTTCTGCCTGGGATCCTTGATGTCGCAGGTCTTGCAGTGCACGCAGTTCTGCGCGTTGATCTGGAAGCGCGGGTTCGAGCCGTCGTCGTCGCGCACGACCTCGTAGACGCCGGCCGGGCAGTAGCGCTGCGCCGGCTCGTCGTAGGTCGGCAGGTTGTAGTCGATCGGGATCGAGGGATCCTTGAGCTTCAGGTGGACCGGCTGGTCCTCCTCGTGGTTGGTGTTCGACACGAACACGCTCGACAGCTTGTCGAAGGAGATCACCCCGTCGGGCTTGGGGTAGTCGATCTTCGGCATCTGGTCGGCCGGCTTCAGGCACTCGTGGTCGGCGTGGCGGTGCCGGAAGGTCCAGGGCGCCTTGCCGCCGAGCAGCTTGAGGTCGAAGCCGCCGATCGCCATGCCCAGCTTCATGCCCCAGCGCGCCGCCGCCGGCCGGAGGTTGCGCGCCCTGTAGAGCTCCTCGTGGACCCAGGAACTCTCGTAGGCCTTGGGATAGGCTTCCAGCGTGCCGTAGCCCTCGTCGCCGCCGGCCAGCGCCGCGAAGGCGGCCTCGGCGGCCAGCATGCCGGTCTTCATCGCGGTGTGGCTGCCCTTGATCTTGGGCACGTTGAGGAAGCCGGCGGTGCAGCCGATCAGGCAGCCGCCGGGGAACGCGAGCTTGGGCACCGACTGCCAGCCGCCCTCGTTAAGCGCGCGCGCGCCGTAGGAGACGCGCTTGCCGCCCTCCAGCATCGGCCTGATCGAGGGGTGGTGCTTGAAGCGCTGGAACTCGTCGAACGGCGACAGGTGCGGGTTGGCGTAGTCGAGGCCGATGACGTAGCCGACGTAGGCCTGGTTGTTCTCCAGGTGGTAGACGAAGGAGCCGCCCCAGGTCTTGTCGTCCATCGGCCAGCCCGAGGTGTGGAGCACCAGGCCTTCCTGGTGCTTGGCCGGGTCGAGCTCCCAGAGCTCCTTGATGCCGATGCCGTAGGTCTGCGGGTCGACGCCCTCGCGCAGGCCGAACTTCTGCTCCAGGCCCTTGGTCAGCGAGCCGCGGCAGCCCTCGGCGAAGAAGGTGTACTTGGCGCGCAGCTCCATGCCCGGGGTGTAGCTGGCCTTCTGCTCGCCGTCCTTGCCGACGCCCATGTCGCCGGTGGCGACGCCCATGACCGCGCCGTCGTCGTTGTAGAGCACCTCGGCGGCGGCGAAGCCGGGGTAGATCTCGGCGCCCAGCGCCTCGGCCTGCTCGCCGAGCCAGCGGCAGACGTTGCCCAGCGAGACGATGTAGTTGCCGTGGTTCTGGGTCTGCGGCGGCAGCAGCCAGAGCGGCACCTCGGTCGAGCCGCTCTCGCTGAGCAGCAGGAAGCGCTCCTTGCCGACCGGCGTGTTGAGCGGCGCGCCCTTGTCCTTCCAGTCGGGGATCAGCTCGTCCAGCGCGCGCGGCTCCAGCACCGCGCCCGACAGGATGTGGGCGCCGACCTCGGCGCCCTTCTCGACGACGCAGACGGAGATCTCCTGGCCCTTCTCCTGGGACAGCTGACGCAGCCGGATGGCGGCGGCCAGGCCCGAGGGGCCGGCGCCGACGATGACCACGTCGTAGTCCATGTATTCGCGTTCCATGCTCGCCCTCCCAGGCGCCCTTGATCTGGCTCCGGATCGGTCCCGGACTTGTCTCGGCCTCGCGTCAGCGTAAGGGTATAGCGAAGCGTTTCCGAGGGCGCAAAATCGGTCCGGTCACGGCCCCCGGCTAGCGTCAACGCGGCATCGCCTGCTTTGGTCTCGCCCTCTTGCCGGGGCCGCGACCCGGCAGGCCCGAATCCGAGGGATCCCTGACTTGGCTGCGGAGCCGACGCGCGAGGAACTGGAGGCGGCGCTGCGCTGGCTGGTCGAGGCCGGCGCCGACGAGGCCGTGGGTGCGGCCGCCGTCGACCGCTTCGCCGCTTCGGCGGCCGAGCCGGCCGCCGGACCCCCTGCTTCCGAGTCGCGCCCTGCCGAGTCGCGCCCTGCCGAGTCGCGGCCGGCCGAGTTCCATCAGGGCCCGCCGCCGGCTGCCGGCGGTACCGCCTCCGAGCGCAAGGCGCCGGCGGTCTGGACGCCCGAGGCCCGCGCGCCGCTGTCTCTCGACCAGGGCCTGGCCGAGGCGCGGGCGGCGGCGCGCGCGGCCGACGACCTGCCGGCGCTCTACCGGGCGATCGAGGGCTTCGAGGCCTGTCCGCTGAAGAAGACCGCGAGCCGCACCGTGATCTGCCGCGGCGATCCGGCGCAGCGCGTCATGCTGATCGGCGAGGCGCCGGGACGCGACGAGGACATCCAGGGCGAGCCCTTCGTCGGCGTGGCCGGCCGCCTGCTCGACCTGATGCTGGCTCACGCCGGCTTCGAGCGCGGGCAGGCCTACATCACCAACGTCCTGTTCTGGCGGCCGCCCGGCAACCGCACGCCCGAGCCGGCGGAGGTCCAGCTCTGCCTGCCCTTCGTCGAGCGCCACATCGAGCTGGTCGACCCGCGCGTCATCCTGCTGCTCGGCGGCGTCTCGACCAAGGCGCTGCTCGGCGACCCGCGCGGCATCACGCGCGTCCGCGGCCAGTGGTTCGGCTACCGCCACGAGGGCCTGCCGGCGCCGATTCCGGCCCTGGCGACCCTGCATCCGGCCTACCTGCTGCGCCAGCCGGCGCAGAAGCGCCTGGCCTGGCGCGACATGATCTCTTTCAAAATGGTTAACCGGGGCGATTTCGATCCTCTGGGAGTTTAAGAACTGATTATAACCGCCTGAATCCCGACGGCATTTCATAAATCCTTACTAAATGGCTGACGAAACACGGCTTTCGATCTAAAATCTGCCCCGGGTTGGAGGCAGACAGAGTAGCAGAGGGGCGAGTGATCTTCCCGTCTGACAGGAATTTATTGCGCTTTTTGCGCGGGGCGGTCTGCGCCCTGGCGCTGGGCGGCGCACTCGGCGCCTTCCAGGGCCCGACGGACGCGCGTGCCCAGCTGCCCGGCGGGCCGCCGGAGACGGCGGCGATTCCGCGCTTCGCGCCGAGCGACGACGGCGGCCTGCCGCGTGTCGTCTCGACGCAGGACGAGCGCCTCTACCGCGAGATCTTCCGGGTCCAGAAGATCGGCGACTGGAAGACCGCCGACAGCCTGATCGCCCGTCTGGTCGACCGGCGCCTGATGGGCCACGTGCTCTACCAGCGCTACATGCACCCGACCGCCTGGCGCTCGAGCTTCAAGGAACTCAAGGGCTGGATGGCGCTCTATGCGGACCATCCGGGCGCCGACCAGATCTTCGCCCTGGCGATGAAGCGCAAGCCGGCGGGCGCCAATCCGCCGCGCCGGCCCGAGCAGGTCGCCAAGGCCCGCCTCGCCAGCCTCGGCGAGCCGGTCTACGTGTACCGCTCGCCGAAGCGGCGCAGCAACGCACAGGCGCGGCTGGTCCAGGACTTCAAGGCGCGGATCCGAAAGGACGTGCTGCGCACCCGCCTGACCGCGACCGAGCAGCGGCTCGCCGGCGGCGAGGCGCGGCGGCTGCTCGACCAGGTCGAGATCGACGAGGGGCTGGCCCAGGTCGCGACCGGCTGGTTCCACCACGGCAGCGCCAAGCAGGCCTTCCGGCTCGCCTCGCGGGCGGCCAAGCGCTCCGGGGAGCACCTGCCCTCGGCGCACTGGACGGCGGGCATCTCGGCCTGGGTGCTCGGCGACCTCGAGTCGGCGGCCGCGCACTTCGAGGCGGTGTCGCTGTCCGAGCGCTCGGTCAGCTGGGACCGCGCGGCCGGCGCCTTCTGGGCGGCGCGGGCCAACCTGCGCCTGGGCAATCCGGGCCTGGTCTCGATCCAGCTGAGCCGCGCGGCGCAGGAGCGCCGCACCTTCTACGGCCAGCTGGCCCGCCAGGCACTCGGCCTGTTCGACGAGGAGGGCCCGACCCCGGTCGACGAAAAGGCCTATGCCCGGCTGCTCGACGAGCCGCGCCTGGCGCGCGCGGCCGCGCTGATCCAGGTCGGCCAGAGCAAGCTGGCCCAGGAAGAGCTGGTGCGCGCCGGCGGCTGGGACCAGCCGGAGCACGCCGAGGCGCTGCTGATCCTGGCCGAGCGCGCGCAGCTGCCGGCCTTCACCCTGCGGCTCGCCAACCGGCTGACCCACGACCACTCGCTGGAGATCCGCCCCGAGGTCGCCGACGCCATGCTGTTCCCGCTGCCGCCCTGGGAGCCGGAGAGCGGCTTCCAGGTCGACCGCGCCCTGCTCTACGCCCTGATGCGCCAGGAGTCGCAGTTCGACACCGAGGCGCGCAGCGGCTTCGGCGCCATGGGGCTGATGCAGCTGATGCCGGCGACCGCGCGCTACGTCGCCGAGGAGGGCGAGCTGCCGCGCGGCACCGACGAGCGGCTCTACAATCCCGGCTTCAACATGGAGCTGGCGCAGCGCTACGTGCAGCGGCTGATGCAGCACACCGACGCCGGCGAGGACCTGTTCAAGCTGGCCGCCGCCTACAACGGCGGTCCGGGCAACCTGCGCAAGTGGCAGAAGCGGCTGGAGACGGTCGGCTATCCCTCGCAGGATCCGCTGCTGTTCATCGAGGCGCTGCCGAGCCGCGAGACCCGCCTGTTCATCGAGCGCGTGCTGACCAATCTCTGGATGTACCGCAAGCGCCTCGGCCAGCCGGCGCCCTCGCTGAAGGCGCTCGCCCAGGGCGATTGGCCGCGCTACGAGTCGCTGGACTAGGCCCGCGCGTCCGGGTTTGACTCGGGGGCCTGTCCCCGATCCCGCGGAGCCGCGCCATGTCACGCATCGACGAGAGCAAGCCCTTCCTGCCGGTCAACATCGCCCTGCTGACGGTCTCCGACAGCCGGGGCAAGGCCGACGACCGCTCCGGCGACGCGCTGGAGAAGATGATCGGCGAGGACGGCCATCGGGTCGTGCGCCGCGAGATCGTGCGCGACGAGACCGCCGCCATCGAGGCCTACCTCAGGGAGTGCATCGGCGACCCGGCGGTCGACGTGGTGATCTCGACGGGCGGTACCGGCGTCACCGGCCGCGACGTCACCCCCGAGGCCTTCGAGGCCGTGCTGGAGAAGCGCATCGAGGGCTTCGGCGAGCTGTTCCGCTGGATCAGCTACCAGAAGATCGGCACCTCGACGATCCAGTCGCGCGCGCTCGGCGGCGTCGCCGGCGGCACCTACCTCTTCGCGCTGCCCGGCTCGCCGGGAGCCTGCAAGGACGGCTGGCAGGAGATCCTGCGCTGGCAGCTCGACAGCCGCCACGGGCCCTGCAACCTGGTCGAGCTGATGCCGCGCCTCAAGGAGCACCTCAAGGCCGCGGGCTGACCCGGCGCGAGGCCATCACCGACTCCGGGCGCAGGCCCTCCAGGTCGCCGGCCTCGTCGACGTCGTCGAGCGGCTCCAGCAGCGCCGCCGGGCCGTCGACCCGGGTCAGCGTGTCGGCCAGCGCGTGGCGGCTGCTCCAGCGCACGCCCGCGAACGGCAGACGCAGGCGCGGCCGGCGCCGCGCCCCGACCAGCCAGTAGCCGCCGTCGCCGGCCGGGCCGAACACCCAGGGCCGCCGGCCGAGCGCCCGGAAGGCGGCCGCGACCTCGTCCGGCCCGAGCGCCGGGATGTCGAGCCCGACCAGCACGACCGGACCCGTCGGCGGCCGCGCCAGCTGACGGCCCATGCGCGCACCCAGGTCGCCGCCGCCCTGCGGGACGAGGCGGACGCCGGCCGGCAGGCGCGGCCCGAAGCGGCGCCGGCTCGCGGCGCGGTCCGGCGTCACTGCCAGCCAGGTCGTCCAGCGGCGGTCGCGGGCGAGACGGCGCAGCACCGCCAGCGAGACGAAGCGCTGGACGCGCCAGGCCGCGGCCTCGCCGGCGCCGGCGGCCAGCCGGCGCTTGCCGACGCCGCGGCGCGGCGCCCGGGCCATGACCACGAGATGCCGCCTCATCCGTAGAGGCGGGCCAGCAGGCGCGGCGGCACGCCGAGCCGGTAGAGCCCGAGCAGGCAGAGGTTGCGCGCCGGGCGCAGCCACCAGCCCAGGAAACCGCCGAGCGCCCCGGTGCGCTCGTAGCGGGCGGCCGAGGTCACGGCCTCGGCGTCGAGTTCGGCCAGCGCCCTCGAGCCGATCCGCCGCACCATGGCGACGTCCTCCATCAGCGGCAGCGGCGGATGGCCGCCCAGCGCCTCGTAGAGCCGGCGTGCGATCAGCAGGCCCTGGTCGCCATAGGGCAGGGCCAGGGCGCGGGCGCGCCAGTTGGCCAGGCGCTCGACCCGCCGTGCGCCCGCGGCCCGGCTGTCGAAGCGCAGCCGGAACCAGCCGGCCCGTTCCTCGGCGTGAACGCGCGCCCGGTGTTCGCGTACGGCTTTGGTCCAGCCGGGCGAGAGCCGGGTGTCCGCGTGCAGGAACAGCAGCCAGTCGGCACGCGCCGCGGCGGCACCGGCGGCGAGCTGCCGGCCGCGACCGGGCGGGCTCTCGACGATCCGGCAGCCGGCCGCCCGGGCGAGCTCCAGCGTTCCGTCGCGCGAGCCGCCGTCGGCGACGATGCGCTCGGCCTCCGGCCAGGCCGCCAGCGACTCCAGGCAGGCGGGCAGGCCGGCCGCGGCGTTCAGCGTCGGCACGACGATCGACAGCGGCGGGCGGTCGGCGGCGGGTTGGGGAGGCGCGGCGGGCATCGGTCCCCTGATAGCACGGCTTTGATGACGCGTCGGCGGCGGCGCGTGCTACCAGGGCGGCGATGCTCGATCTCGACCGCCTCGCCGCGGCCCTGGCTTCGCACCCGCGCTACGGCGGCCTGCGGCTGGCGCCGCTGACCGACAAGGGCCTGGCCCACGACCACGTGCGCCTCGTCGGCAGCGGCCTGCTGCTGCGCGTGCCCAAGCAGAGCCAGTTCGGCTATGCCGCCGCCGACAACCTGGCCTACCAGGCCGCCTGCTTCGAGCGGGTCGCCGCCAGCGGCCACGGCCCGCGCCTCGACGGCGTGATCCAGCCCGGCCCCGGCCTCGCCATGGGCGCGCTCGCGGTCGAGGAGATCGCCGGCCGGCCGGCGCGGCTGCCGGCCGACTTGCCGGCGCTGGCCGAGGCCATGGCCGCGGTCCACGCCCTGCCGCTGCCGCCCGAGCCGGAGCGCCCGCCGCTCGAGGACCACCGCGACCCGGTCGCCGGCGCGCTCGCCGAGATCCGCTTCCAGGCCGGCTACCTGGAGCGCGCCGGGGACCTGGCGCCGGAGACGGCCCGGCGGCTGCGCGACGAGCTGGCCTGGGCCGAGCGCTTCGCGGCTGAATCGGCCGGGCGCGCGCAGCCGCGCAGCCTGGTGCTGACCGACAGCCACCCGGGCAACTTCCTGCTGCGCGCCGACGGCCGCGCCGTCATCGTCGACCTGGAGAAGGCGCTCTACGGCGCGCCCGCCATCGACCTCGCCCACGCGACGGTCTTCACCTCGACGACCTGGGACCTGGAGAGCCGGGCCGAGCTCACGGTCGGGCAGGTCGCCGGCTTCTACGAGCGCTACCTGGAGGCCGTCGGCCCGGCGGCGGCCGCCGCGCTGCGGCCCTGGCTGCTGCCGCTGCGCCGGATCCTGGCCCTGCGGGCGCTCACCTGGTGCGTGCTCTGGTCGGTCGAGCACCGCCGCGAGCGGCGCGCGCTCGGGGCCCCGGCCGATCAGGGGGCGGGCCGCGACTGGTCCGCCGGCAACAGCGACGCCGCCCTGATCGCCCATGTCGCCGGGCGGGTCGAGGAGTACCTGCGCCCGCAGACCGTGGCGGCGATGGCGGCGGAGGCGGAGGCGCTCGCCCGGCACCTCTGATATTCTTGTTTTGTTCTCGTCCCGGCGCTATCGTCGGCGCCATGAGCGAGCTCTCGCAGATCCGCGCGCGCAAGGGCCGCGGCGCGGTCACCAACCAGGCCGGGCGCTTCGAGCCGCTGACTCACGAGGCGGTCGACGACGGCTGGGCCGACGACGCCGAGCTGATGGCCGCGCCGCGCGTCGAGACCCAGGTGCTGCCGGACAGCAGCCGCACGATCCTGGCGAGCAACGAGTCGCCCGACGTGCCCTTCGAGCGCTCGATCAATCCCTACCGCGGCTGCGAGCACGGCTGCATCTACTGCTTCGCCCGGCCGACCCACGCCTGGCTCGGCCTGTCGGCGGGGCTCGACTTCGAGACCCGCATCTACGCCAAGCACGACGCGCCGGCGCTGCTGCGCCAGGAGCTGGCAAAGCGCTCCTACCGGCCGACGACGCTGGCGATCAGCGGCGTCACCGACCCCTACCAGCCGGTCGAGCGAGAGCTGCGCCTGACGCGCGGGCTGATCGAGGTGCTGGCCGAGGCGCGCCACCCCTTCGGCATCGTCACCAAGTCGGCCGGCATCCTGCGCGACCTCGACCTGCTCGGCCCGCTCGGCCGGGCCGGCCTGGCCAAGGTCTGCCTGTCGGTGACCACGCTCGATCCCAAGCTCGCGCGCATCCTGGAGCCGCGCGCTGCCTCGCCGGCGCGCCGCCTGGAGGCGATCCGCCGACTGAGCGAGGCCGGCGTGCCGGTCGCCGTGCTCGCCTCGCCGATGATCCCGGCGATCAACGACATGGAGCTGGAGCGCATCCTGGCCGCCGGGCGCGACGCCGGGGCGGCCAGCGCCTCCTACATCATGGTGCGCCTGCCCCTGGAGATCGCCCCGCTGTTCGAGGAGTGGCTCGACACGCACTTCCCCGAGCGCAAGGCCAAGGTGCTGTCGCTGGTCCGCCAGTCGCGCGGCGGCAAGCTCTACGACAGCCAGTGGGGCAAGCGCATGAAGGGCGAGGGCGTGCACGCCGAGGCGCTGCGCCGCCGCTTCCGCCTCGCCGAGAAGCGCCTCGGCCTCAACGAGCGCAGCTGGACGCTCGATACCAGCCAGTTCCGCCGCCCGGCCGCCGATTCGCGCCAGATGAGCCTGCTGTAGCCTGCGCCGTCTCGCGCCTTCACGCTTCGCGGTGCGACAGGCTCACCGCGAAGCGCAAGGACGGTGCCCCACGGCTCGGGGCGCAGGCCCGCTCGCTTCACCCGCCGCGCCCGCCCGCGCTCGCAACCGGCCCGATTCGCCGTGCTATCCTCGCGGCCATGGAAGCTGCACACCACGAAGCCCAGCTGACCGGAATCGCCATCGTCGCCCTGGTGGCGCTCGGCTGCGGCATGGTCATGGCCCGTTTCCGCCAGCCGGCGGTGGTCGGCTACATCCTGGCCGGCGCGCTGCTCGGCCCCTCGGCGCTCGGCCTGGTCCAGGACCGCGAGGCGATCGCGCTGCTCGCCGAGCTCGGCGTGCTGATGCTGCTGTTCTTGATCGGCATGGAGCTCAGCCTGCGCTCCTTCAAGGAGGTCTGGAAGATCGCGGTCTTCACGACGCTGGCGCAGGTCGCGGTCGGCGTCGGCGTGACCTGGCTGGCCTCCTTCCTGACCGGCTGGTCGCTCGAGCTCGCGGCGCTCATCGGCTTCGTCGTGGCGCTGTCGAGCACCGCCGTGGCGGTCAAGATGCTCGAGGAGATCGGCGAGCTCAGGACCCGGGTCGGCCAGATCACGGTCGGCGTGCTGATCGCCCAGGACCTCGCCGTCGTGCCGATGATGCTGGCGCTCGACGCCCTGGGCAGCGGCGGCCTGGAGGGCGACGCCGGAATCATCGCCGGCCTGCGCATGGCGCTCTCGCTGGGCTTCCTGGTGCTGCTGCTGCTCTATCTCGGGCGCCGCCAGCGGCTGAAGCTGCCGTTCCAGCGGCTGGTCGGCAAGTCGGTCGACCTGACGCCGCTCGCCGGGCTGGGTTTCTGCTTCGGCGCCGCCGCGGTCTCCGGCCTGCTCGGCCTGTCGCCGGCCTACGGCGCCTTCCTGGCCGGCCTGGTGGTCGGCAACTCGACGGCGCGGCCGGCGATGATGCGCCACACCGAGCCGATCCAGGCCGTCCTGCTGATGGTCTTCTTCCTGTCGGTCGGCCTGCTGCTCGACGCCGGCTACATCGTCGACAACCTCTTCACCGTGCTGCTGGTGCTGTTCCTGATCATCGGCCTCAAGACCGCGGTCAACGTCTTCGCCATCAAGGCCTTCGGCGAGACCTGGCCGCGCGCCTTCATGGCCGGCGTGCTGCTCGCCCAGATCGGCGAGTTCTCCTTCGTGCTGGTCGCGATCGGCCTGTCGGTCGGCATCGCCGGACCCGACGACCAGCGGCTGATCGTCGCCGTCACGGTGCTCTCGCTGGCGGCCGCTCCGCTCTACCTGGGGGCGGCGCGCCAGCTGCACCGGGCGGTGCTGCTCGGCGTCACCTCCGGCCCCGAGTCGGTGCGCCTGACCCTGGGGCCGGCCAACCGCCTGCTCCAGCGTTCGCGCCGCCGCCTCGCGTCCGGCTACGGCGCCGGCTCCCGCCGCCTCGCCGGCCTGCGCGCCCGCTTCGGCGGCGCGGCGGACGGGGGCGAGGAAGCGGCGAAGCTTGACGGGTCGGGCGAAGCCGAGCAGACCGGCAGCAGGGACTGACACGAGGGAGGCGGGGGCATGCCGCCGGACTACAGCACGGAGCTCGGCCTCGGCGCCGGCGACGGCCTGCGCATCGCCGGGGTCGACGAGGTCGGGCGCGGGCCGCTCGCCGGGCCCGTCTACGCGGCCGCCGTCTGCCTGTCGCTCGAGCGCCTGCCCGCCGACCTGCGCGACGGCCTGGACGACTCGAAGAAGCTGCTGCCGGCCGAGCGCGAGCGCATCGCCGAGCTGCTGCCGCGCTACGCCGAGACCGCGATCGGCCGCGCCGAGGTCGAGGAGATCGACAGCCTGAACATCCTGCAGGCCGCCTTCCTGGCGATGCGGCGCGCCGTCGAGGCGCTGTCCTGCCTGCCCGACGTCGCCCTGGTCGACGGCAACCGGGCGCCGGTGCTGGCCTGCCGCTGCGAGACGCTTGTCCGCGGCGACGGGCGCTCCTTCTCGATCGCCGCCGCCTCGATCCTGGCCAAGGTGGCGCGCGACCGCGAGATGGCGCGTCTCGCCCTGGAGCATCCGGGCTACGCCTGGGAGCGCAACAAGGGCTACTCGACGCGCGACCACCTGGAGGGGCTGCAGCGGCTCGGCCCCTGCGTGCACCACCGTCGCTCTTTCGAGCCGGTGCGCCAGCTTCTGGTGGTCGCCGGCTGAGCGACCCCCATCATCTTGATTTGAGTCTCTCTTGAAGGAATCCCCGTAACTCGCTGAGTCGCATCGTGAATCTTGACGGTCTTAAGGCGTTGACTCAGGATGCGCCGGCAAGCGGCGGCCAAGCGGGCGGCCGTCGGTGAATCGTCGGCGCGCCATAGGGCAGCGGCGCGCGCGGGGGCAGGGGACCAGAGAGACATGGCGCAGACCGGCAGGACGCCCGGCAAGATGCGGAGCACGACCGGGGGGCGGCCGGCCGCTGGCAAGAGCCGAGCGAGCGGCCTGAAGGACGTGTCGCTCGACCGCGTCGTCGAGGGCGACTGCGTCGAGCTGCTGCGCGGCCTGCCGGCCGGCTCGGCCGACCTGGTCTTCGCCGACCCGCCCTACAACCTGCAGCTCGGCGGCGAGCTCTACCGGCCCAACAACTCGCGGGTCGACGGCGTCGAGGAGGCCTGGGACCGCTTCGACGACTTCGCCGCCTATGACCGCTTCACCCGCGACTGGCTGGCCGCGGCGCGCGAGGCGCTGAGCGACGACGGCACGCTCTGGGTGATCGGCAGCTACCACAACATCTTCCGCGTCGGCGCGATCCTCCAGGACCTCGGCTTCTGGATCCTCAACGACGTCATCTGGCGCAAGACCAACCCGATGCCGAACTTCCGCGGCAAGCGCTTCACCAACGCCCACGAGACGCTGATCTGGGCCTCGAAATCGCCGGACTCGCGCTACGTCTTCAACTACGATTCGATGAAGGCGCTGAACGACGACCTGCAGATGCGCAGCGACTGGACGCTGCCGCTGTGCACCGGCACCGAGCGCCTGAAGGACGCCGAGGGCCGCAAGGTCCACGCAACCCAGAAGCCGGAGTCGCTGCTGCACCGCGTGCTGCTCGCCTCCAGCCACCCCGGTCAGCTGGTCGTCGACCCCTTCTTCGGCAGCGGCACGACCGGCGCCGTGGCCAAGCGTCTGGGCCGGCGCTGGCTCGGCTTCGAGCGCGAAGCCGCCTACGCCGAGGCCGCCCGCAGGCGCATCGCCCGGGTCCAGCCGCTCGGCCCCGAGGAGCTGGAGACCATCAGGCCGCGCCGGGCCGAGCCGCGCATCCCCTTCGGCTGGCTGGTCGAGCGCGGCCTGATCGAGCCGGGCACGCTGCTGTTCGACCCGGCGCGCCGCTGGACCGCCAAGGTGCGCGCCGACGGCTCGCTGATCTCGGCCGACCACAAGGGCTCGATCCACAAGGTCGGCGCCGCCGTGCAGGGCGCGCCGGCCTGCAACGGCTGGACCTTCTGGCACCTCGACGTCGAGGGCCGCGCCGTGCCGCTCGACGTGCTGCGCCAGAAGCTGCGCGCGGAGCTGCACTAGGACCGCGGGCGCGGCGCGCGTCGCCGCTCGGGTGCTGCTACAATCCGTCGCCCGTGACAGACGCCGCGTCCGATGCTTCTCGAGATCGTCATCCTCGCTTGCCTGATTCTGACGAACGGCGCGCTCGCGATGTCCGAGCTCGCCGTCGTGTCCTCGCGCCCGGCGCAGCTGCGCGCCCGCGACGACCGCGGTGCGCGCGAGGCGCTGAAGCTCTCCCAGGACCTCGGCCGCTTCCTGTCGACCGTGCAGATCGGCATCACGCTGGTCGGCGTCCTCTCCGGGGCCTTCTCCGGCGCCACCCTCGGCGTGCGCGCCGCGGCGGCGCTCCAGGAGGCCGGGCTCCAGCCGGCTCTGGCTCAGCCGCTCGGCGTCGGCCCCGTTGTGGTGATCGTGACCTATCTCTCGCTGGTGATCGGCGAGCTGGTCCCGAAGCAGATCGCCCTGTCCAATCCCGAGGCGATCGCGTCGCGGGTCGCGCCGGCCATGGCGCTGCTGTCGGTGGCGGCGGCCCCGCTCGTGTGGCTGCTCGACCGCTCGGCCAAGTCGATCCTGGGGGCGCTGGGGCAGGACCGGGGCCGGCGGCATCGGGTCAGCGACGACGAGCTCCACCTGCTGATCGCCGAGGCCGAGAGCGCCGGGGTCATCGAGAAGACCGAGACCGCCATGCTCGAAGGCGTGATGCGGATTGCCGACCGCACCGCCCGCGGCTTGATGACGCCGCGCCACGAGGTCGTCCTCGCCGAGGTCGGCGACAGCCTGGAGCAGATCCTGGAGCGTTTCAGGACCTCGGGCCGGTCGCGCCTTCCCCTGCGCGACGGCGGCGCGGACGAGATCGTCGGAATCCTGCACAGCCGGGACCTGCTGGCCGTCACGGCTGAGAACTTCGATCCGCGGCGCCTGATGATGCACGCCCCGGCAATCCACGACGCGCTTCCGGCCATGGACGTCGTGGAGCGGCTGCGCGCGTCACCGGAACACATGCTGCTCGTCTACGACGAGTACGGCCACTTCGAAGGCCTCGTGACGGCAATGGACATCCTCGGCGCGATCGCCGGCGGCTTCGACGAGACCCACACCGACGAGCCCAAGTTCGTCGAGCGCGGGGACGGCTCGCTGCTGGTCGCCGGCTGGATGCCGATCGACGAGTTCGCCGACCGGCTCGGGATCGCCATCCCGGACGCGCGAGACTACGCAACCGTCGCCGGATTCGTTCTCCACCTCGCGGCCGAGCTCCCGTCGGTGGGGCAGAGCGTCATCGTGGACGACTGGCGGATCGAAGTCGTCGACATCGACGGGCGGCGCATCGACAAGCTGCTGGTCCGGCGGCAATCCGAGCGCGATGTCGGATCGCGATCCGACTGACCGCGAGCGCCGAGACGGCCGCCTCCCAGGGCCCGTCGAGCGGGTCGACGGCGACGTCGAGGCCGGCCTCAGCCGAGCCCGTGGCGCAGCACCTTGCGCATGACCGTCGGCAGCGCCTCCTCGGCGAGACCGTCGAGCGCCGCCCAGCGCGCGCCCTCGGGAGCTTCGGTCGCGGCCGGCAGCTCGGCGCGCCACAGCGTCAGCTCGAGGTGGAAGTGCGTGAAGGTGTGGCGCACGACGCCCGGCACTTCGTCCCAGGCCGCCGGCAGCGGCGCCTGGGCCAGCGCCTCGGCCTCGCCGAGCGCGCCCTCGGCGAGCGGCTTCCAACGGCTCGAGGGCACCTCGGTCATGCCGCCGAGCAGGCCCTTGTCTGCGCGCCGGCGCAGCAGCACCCGGCCGTCGGCGCGGCGCGCCAGGAAGGCGACGCCGCGGCGGATCGGCTTCTCCGGCTTGGGCGCCTTGGCCGGCAGCCGCTCGGCGATGCCGAGGGCGCGCGCCCGGCACAGGCCCTCGAGCGGGCAGAGCAGGCACTTCGGCCGGGCCGGCAGGCAGACGGTGGCGCCCAGGTCCATCGCCGCCTGGGCATAGTCGCCGGGCCGCGCGGCCGGGGTCAGGGTCGCGGCCAGGCGCTTCAGCTCCTTCTTGGCGCCGGGCAGCGGCTCGGTGACCGCGAAGAGCCGGGCGACGACCCGCTCGATGTTGCCGTCGAGCGGCGTCGCCGGGCGGTCGAAGGCGATGGCGGCGATCGCCGCTGCGGTGTAGGCGCCGATGCCGGGCAGCGCCAGCAGCTCGGCCTCGCTGTCGGGAAAGGCGCCGCCGTGCCGCTCGACCACGGCCCTTGCGCAGGCGTGCAGGTTGCGGGCGCGGGCGTAGTAGCCGAGGCCCGCCCACTCGGCGAGCAGGGCATCGCGCTCGGCGGCGGCGAGGTCCGCGACCGTCGGCCAGCGAGCCGTGAAGCGCTCGTAGTAGGGGCCGACGGTGGCGACGGTGGTCTGCTGCAGCATGATCTCCGACAGCCAGACGCGGTAGGGATCCGGCCGCTCCCCCGGCAGCGCACGCCAGGGCAGTCGGCGGCGGTGCCGGTCGTACCAGGCGAGCAGCCTCGGCGCGGCCTCGCTTGCGATCTCGCCGGCGCCTTCCTCGGGGTCGGCCGGGTCCGCAGGGGGTGGTGGTCCGCTGTCCATGCGCTCCTCTATACTGGCGCGCGCGGACCCCGGGAACAGCTGCGTCCCGGGGGGCCTTGTCTCGAGACCAGCGGAGCGGCCGGTGCGCAAGGACGACGACAGCCGGGGGCGGGGCCTGCTCGCGCTCGGCGCGATGGTGCCGGGGCTGACCCGGCCGCTGCTCGGCAAGCGCAGCCGGGCCGAGGCGACCCTGGTGCTCGACTGGCCGCAGATCGCCGGCCCGCTGGTCGGCGCGCGCAGCCGGCCGCGCCGCCTGTCCTTTCCGAATCCGGCGGAGCGCCGCGAGGCGACGCTGTCGCTGACCGTCGAGCCGGCCTTCGCGCTCGACCTGCAGCACCTGACCGGCCCGCTGATCGAGCGCATCAACAGCCACTTCGGCTATCGCCTGGTCGCGGCGGTCAAGCTGGTCCAGGGGCCGCTGCCGCGCGCGGCGGCGGGGCGGGAGAGCAGGGCGCCGGCCCCGGGCCGGGCGCTCGGCCGCGACGAGACGGCCCGCTTGCAGGCGCGAACCGGAGCGGTCGAGGATCCCGAGCTGCGCGACGCGCTGGCCCGCCTCGGCGCCGCCGTCTACGCCGACCGCGAGACGTGAGGGCCGGCGGCCGCTGCCGCCGCCCGCGAAAGCGTGACTCGGAAAAATCGACGAAAGACGCCATCTCGGGCGTTGAAGAGCCGTCGCGGCGGCACCGTTCTTGTGGATATCTACGGGCTTGAGCGGGCCGACGCCCTTGCACTAGCATCAACATATAGTAGGTGAGGCAATGAAACGTAGGACGATCTTGATGGCGGCGATGGCCGCCCCGCTGCTTCCGACCGGCTTGGCCCTGGCCCAGCAGGACTCCGGAAGCGCCGCCGATTCCTACGACCCGACCAAGGTCTACGACGACGACCGGATTCTCGGCTCGGCCGACGCGCCGGTCACCATCGTCGAGTACGCCTCGCTGACCTGCAGCCACTGCGCGACCTTCCATCAGCAGACCCTGCCGGATGTCCGCAGCGAATGGATCGAAACCGGCAAGGCCCGGCTCGTCTATCGCCACTACCCGCTCGACCGCCTGGCGCTGATGGCCGCCGTCTCGGCCGATTGCCTCGCCTCCGACAAGGCCTTCTTCGCCTACGTCGGTACGCTCTTCGCCGAGCAGGCGACCTGGACGCGCGCCGAGGATCCGGTCGCGGCCCTGGCGCAGCGCGCCGCCCTGGCAGGCCTCAGCCGCGAGCGCTTCGACGCCTGCGTCGGCGACCAGGAGGCGGTCGACGCGCTGCTCGCCCGCGTGATCGCGGCGCGCGACACGATCGGCATCTCCGCCACCCCCACTCTCATCGTCAACGAACGCAAGGTCGAAGGCGCCATGCCCTACGACGAGTTCGTCGAGGTCCTCGAAGAGGCCCACGGCGACGCGTAGCGGCGGGCGCCGGCGCGGCCGGCGCAGCCCCCGGGAGCGACCGAAGGCTTGGTGCAGTTTCTCAAGCTCCGCCTGTCAGGCTTCAAGTCCTTCGTCGATCCCACCGAGCTGCTGATCGAGCCCGGCATGACCGGCGTGGTCGGCCCGAACGGCTGCGGCAAGTCGAACCTGGTCGAAGCCCTGCGCTGGGTCATGGGCGAGACCTCGGCCAAGCGCATGCGCGGCGCCGGCATGGACGACGTGATCTTCGGCGGGACCGGGGCCCGGCCGGCGCGCAACCTCGCCGAGGTCACGCTGACCGTCGACAACGCCGACCGGCTGGCGCCGGCCGCCTTCAACGACGTCGACGACCTGGAGATCGTCCGGCGCATCGAGCGCGAGCGCGGCTCGACTTACCGGATCAACGGCCGCGAGGTGCGCGCGCGCGACGTCCAGCTGCTGTTCGCCGACGCGGCCAGCGGCGCCCAGTCGCCGGCGATCGTCGGCCAGGGCCGCATCGGCGCGATCATCAACGCCAAGCCCTCCGAGCGCCGTCACCTGCTGGAGGAGGCGGCCGGCATCTCCGGCCTGCACTCGCGCCGCCACGAGGCGGAGCTCCGGCTGCGCGCCGCCGAGACCAACCTGGAGCGCCTGGACGACGTCATCGGCACGCTGGAGACGCAGCTCCAGGGCCTCAAGCGCCAGGCCCGCCAGGCGACCCGCTACCGCAACATCGCCGACCAGCTGCGGCGCAGCGAGGCGCTGCTGTTCCACGTCGACGCCGAGGCGGCGAACGCCCGCCTCGCGAAGGCGCGCCAGGACCACGAGCAGGTCAAGGCCAAGGTCGCCGAGCTGACCGAGCTGGCGGCGACCGCCTCGACGCGCCAGAGCCAGGCCGCGGCCGCGCTGCCCGAGCTGCGCCAAAAGGAGGCCGAGGCCGCGGCGGCGCTGCAGCGGCTGCTCTCGGCGCGCGACGGGCTCGACCGCGAGACGGCGGAGATCGAGGCGGCGCGCAAGGGCGCCTCGGAGCGCCTGGCGCAGCTCGACGCCGACCTGGCGCGCAGCCGCGCCCAGGGCGAGGACGCGGTCCAGGCCGAGGCCCGGCTCGCCGAGGAGCGCCGGGGCCTGGAGCAGGCCGCGGCCGGCGAGGGCGAGGCCCGCGCCGAGCGCCAGGACCTTCGGGACCGCGAGGCCGCCGAGGTGACGCGGCTCGAGGGCGAGCTCGGCGAGGCCTCGCAGGGCGTCGCCGAGGGCGAGGCCCAGGGCCGCGCGGTCGAGCGCCGGGTCCAGGAGCTCGGCCAGCGCCTGGCGCGCCTCAGGGAGCAGCTCGAGCGGGTCGGGCGCGAGCGCGCCGAGGCCGAGGCGAGCTCCGCCTTCGCCGGCGAGGTCGAGGCCGCCGAGCGCGCCGTCGCCGAGGCCGAGCAGGCGCTGGAGGCCGCGCGCCGCGAGCTCGAGCAGGCCGAGGCCGCGACCCAGGCGGCGCGCCAGGCCGACAGCGAGGCGCGCGAGACGCTCCAGGAGCGCGAGACCGCGCTCAACCGGCTCGACGCCGAGATCCAGGCCCTGGCCAAGCTGCTCGAGCGTCCGACCGGCGACCTCTGGCCGCCGCTGATCGACGCGGTCA
>JAUILQ010000020.1 GCA_030433005.1 Alphaproteobacteria bacterium | reverse complement strand
CCTGCTCGGCCGGCGCCAGCCGTGGCTGCCGAAGAAGCTGACCGAGTTCAGCTTCGAGCGCGAGCCGCTGAGGAAGGCCGTCGACTGGGTCGAGCCGAAGCTCAAGGCGGTCGACCGCTTCGTCAAGCCGAGCCTGACCTTCCTGGTGCGCGGCCCCGGCCGCTTCGCGGTGGCGCTGGTCGCCATTCTCAACGCCGCGCTCTTCTATCCGGCGGCGCTGCTGCCCTTCGCGGTGATGGCGCCGGCCTTCGCGGTGATCGTCCTTGGCGTCGGCGTGACCATGGCCGACGGGCGCTGGGTGATCGCCGGCTACGTGCTGACCGGGGCCGCCGCCGGCCTGGTCGCCTATCTCTTCGTCTCCGGCGCGATCTCGCTGTAGGCCGCCGGCGGGCTCAGCCGGCGACCAGCAGGGCCATGCCGCCGACGTAGGCGACCAGGACCATCGCGCTCTCGAAGCCGATGTTGGCGATGCCGTGCTTCTCGCGGCGCAGCAGCCCGAGCAGCAGCAGCCCGACCATCAGGATGGTCAGGCAGACCAGGAAGACCTGGCGGTCGCCGACCGCCTGGTAGATCGAGCCGTCCCGGTAGAAGCCGTCGGAGAGCGCCACGAACAGCACGTCGAAGGCGTTGCCGCCCATGATGTCGCCGACCGCGAGGCCGAGCGCGCCGCGGCGGATCGCCGCCAGGGCGGTCACCAGCTCGGGCAGCGAGGTCGCGATCGCGGTGAACAGCGAGCCGACGGTGTTCTCCGACATCCCGGTCTGCTCGGACAGCGCGACCGCGATGCGCGACAGCAGGAAGCCCATGAAGCCGACGACCGCGCCCATCGCCAGCAGCTTGGCGCTGAGCCGCGTGATCTCGCCGCGCTTGGGCGTCTCGAAGCGCTCGCCGTCGCTCGCCGACTCGCCCTCGACCGGCTCCCACTGCGGCCGCCGGTAGGAGCCCGCGGTCACGCGCAGGCCCATCAGGTAGCCGGCGACCAGCAGCGGGCTGACCGGATGGATGACGAAGACGCCCTCGACGCCGAGCGCCAGGTCGGGGCCGGTCATCGCCAGCACCGGCAGCGCCAGCATGGCGATCAGCAGCGTCGCCTGGGTCAGGTTGGCCTCGTCGGCGGCCGCGTACTCCAGGTTGGCGCGCCGGTAGGCGATGTCGCCGAGCACCAGGAACAGCGTCTGCGCCGCGATGCCGCCGAGCGCGTTGGAGACCGCGAGGTCAGGGTGTCCCTCGGCGGCCGCCGTGAAGGAGGTCGCCATGCCGGACAGCGAGGTCATGGCGCCGAGCACGACGGCGCCGGTCGCGGCCTGGCCGAAGCCGGAAATCTCGGCGAAACGCTCGGCGCTGCGCGTCAGCAGCACGCCGACCACGCCGATGACCAGGGCGCAGACGAGAAAGCCGGCGATCAGCAGCGGCGTCGATTGGCTGGCGAACCAGTCGGGAGAAGGCATCGACCCTCAACGCGCCCGGCGGTGATTGGTTCGGTAACCGGTTCCGTGGACCTGCCGCCGCGGACCCCGCTGCTCTCAGTCGAGCGGCTTGCCGAGCCGGCCGGCGAGATCCTGGACGTACTGCCAGGCGACGCGCCCGGAGCGCGAGCCGCGGGTCACGGCCCACTCCTTGGCCTCGGCGTGCAGCTGCTCGACCGGGATGTCGAGGCCGTAGCGTCGGGCGTAGCCCTCGATCATCTCGAAGTAGGTCGGCTGGTCGACGTTGTGGAAGCCGAGCCAGAGGCCGAAGCGGTCGGACAGAGAGACCTTCTCCTCGACCGCCTCGGAGGGGTTGATCGCGGTCGAGCGCTCGTTGTCGATCATGTCGCGCGCCATCAGGTGGCGGCGGTTCGAGGTCGCGTAGAAGACCACGTTGTGCGGCCGGCCCTCGACGCCGCCCTCGAGCACCGCCTTCAGCGACTTGTAGCTGGCGTCTTCCTGGTCGAACGAGAGGTCGTCGCAGAACAGCACGAAGCGCCGCTCGGAGCCGCGCAGCTCGCCGAGCAGCCGCGGCAGCGACGGCAGGTCCTCGCGGTGGATCTCGACCAGCGCCACCGGCCGGTACTCGCCCTCGGCGGCGGCGCCGTTGACCGCCGCATGCACGGCCTTGACCAGCGACGACTTGCCGGTGCCGCGCGCGCCCCACAGCAGGGCGTTGTTGGCGGGCAGCCCGCGCGCGAAGCGCTGGGTGTTGGCGAATAGCGTGTCGCGCTGGCGCTCGACGCCGCGCAGCAGCTCGAGCGCGACGCGGTTGACCTGCGGCACCGGCTCCAGCCGGGCCGGGTCGGCGCTCCAGACGAAGACGTCGTGGCCGTCCAGGGCGGTGGTCGGCGCCGGCGGCGGCGCCAGTCGCTCGAGCGCCGAGGCGATGCGCGCCAGCAGGACGGTGACGTCGTGCGGCTCCTGGAAGGAGGCGGTCGAGGATCCCTGCGTCTCGGATCCGGGGGCCTGGAAGCTGTCGTCGGCGCTCATCTCGTCTCTCGAAGCGGCCGCGGCGGGCGCCGCAGCGGGCGCCGGACGGGGCGGGGAAGGGGCGGGCGGCGGCGCGGAAGCTAGGCGAGGCGCCGGGATGCGTCAACGCGGCGCGGGCGCCGGGCCGCCATGCCGCCGCCGCCCGAGGCCCTGTCGGATCGCCCCGCGCGGGGTGCCCGGGGCGTGCTGCCGGCTATCATTGCAATTCGGCATCGCCCGGCTATAGTCCGCCGCGTCTTTCAAGAGGGGCTCAGCGTCTCCGGTTCCGGCCGGGGCCGCCGCGCAGCGCCGCGCCGCCCCGCCAATCAAGGGACCCTGACGTCGCCATGCTGATCTCCACGGCCTTTGCCCAGGGCGCCGGTGCCGGTGCCGAGGGCGGCATGCTGGTTACGCTCCTGCCGCTCGTCCTCATCTTCGTCGTCTTCTACTTCCTGCTGATCCGTCCGCAGCAGAAGAAGATGAAGGAGCACAAGAACCTGGTCGCGAACCTGAAGCGCGGCGACCGCGTGGTCACCTCCGGCGGCCTGATCGGCACGGTCGCGCGGGTCCACGACGACGAGCTCGAGGTCGAGATCGCCCAGGGCGTGAAGGCCCGGATCGTCCGCCAGATGGTCTCGACGGTGATGTCGAAGAGCGACGTGGCCGCGCGCAAGAAGTCGGAGAAGGCGGCGCCCGAGGAGGACGACGAGGCCGACGACGAGGCGGAAGAGAAGAAGGGCTGAGCCTCGCCGGAGGCCTCTGACAGAGTCGGGCAGACATGGTTCAAATCTCGCGCTGGCAATTGGTGCTCGTCGTCGGAGTGCTGTTGCTCGGCATCGTGCTCGCGGTGCCCAACTTCATTCCCCGCGACGACCTCGAGGATCTGCCCGACTGGCTGCCCAAGCAGCAGGTCAACCTGGGCCTCGACCTGCAGGGCGGCGCCTACCTGCTCTACGAGGTCGACCTCGCCTCGGTCTTCGAGGAGCAGCTGGAGAACCTGACCGACGCCGTGCGGGTCGAGCTGCGCGAGGCGCGCATCGGCTACAGCGGCCTGGACGCGCGGCCGGCCGAGAACGCCGTGGTCTTCCAGATCCGCGACGCCGAGCAGGTCGAGGCGGCGCGCACGCGCCTCGCGACGCTCGCCACCGGCACGCTCTTCTCGATCGAGGACAACGGCTCGGGGCGCATCGAGCTGACCGAGCAGGCGGTCGACGAGCGCCGTCAGCACGTCGTCCAGCAGGCGATCGAGGTGATCCGGCGGCGCATCGACGAGACCGGCACCCGCGAGCCGGCGATCCAGCGCCAGGGCGACGAGCGCATCCTGATCCAGCTGCCGGGCATCGACGACCCCGAGCGCGCCAAGGACGTCATCGGCAAGACCGCGAAGCTGTCGTTCCGCTTCGTGCTCGACGACGTCCGGCCCGGGGTCGACCCGATCCCCGCCGGCGCCGAGGTGCTGCCCTCCGACGAGCAGCTGGGCAGCGGCCAGACGCGCCAGTATGTGGTGCGCAAGCGGGTGATGATCAGCGGCGACAACCTGACCGACGCCCAGAGCACCTTCCAGCAGGCCCAGCCGGTCGTCTCCTTCCGCTTCGATTCGGTCGGCGCCCAGCGCTTCGCCCAGGCGACCAGCGAGAACGTCGGCCGGCTGTTCGCCATCGTGCTCGACGAGAAGGTCATCTCGGCGCCGGTGATCCGCGAGCCTATCCTCGGCGGCAGCGGCGTGATCTCCGGCAACTTCACCGTCCAGGAAACGCAGGACCTGGCGCTGCTGCTGCGCGCCGGCGCGCTGCCCGCGCCGCTGACCCTGCTCGAGGAGCGCACGGTGGGACCGGGCCTCGGCGCCGATTCGATCCGCGCCGGCGAGATCGCCGCCGTGCTCGGCATGGTCCTGGTCGTCGGCTTCATGTCGGCGGTCTACGGCCTCTTCGGGGTCTTCGCGAACATCGCGCTGCTGGCCAACCTCGTGCTGATTCTGGCCGCGCTGTCGGGGCTGCAGGCGACGCTGACCCTGCCGGGCATCGCCGGCATCGTGCTGACCATCGGCATGGCGGTCGACGCCAACGTCCTGGTCTTCGAGCGCATCCGCGAGGAGCAGCGGCTCGGCCGCGGACCGGTGATGGCGATCGATTCCGGCTACCGGCGCGCGATGACGACGATCATCGACGCCAACCTGACGACGCTGATCGCGGCGATGCTGCTGTTCCAGTTCGGCACCGGGCCGATCAAGGGCTTCGCGGTGACGCTGATGATCGGGCTGATCACTTCGATGTTCACGGCGATCATGGTCTCGCGCCTGCTCGTCGTCTTCTGGCTGCGCCGGCGGCGGCCCAAGGAACTGGCGATCTAGGGGCGCGACGGTCATGGCTCTCATCAAACGCGTGCCCGCCGACCTGGGCATCGACTTCATCGGCAAGCGCGTCCTCTTCCTGGTCTTCTCGGCGCTGCTGCTGGTCGCCGCGATCGGCTCCTTCGCGCTGCAGGGACTGAATCTCGGCGTCGATTTCCGCGGCGGCATTCTCATCGAGCTGAAGACCAAGGGACCCGCCGATGTCGGCGAGCTGCGCGACCGCATCTCGGGCCTCGGCATCAACGGCGCGACCATCCAGGCCTTCGGCGCGCCCGACGACGTGCTGATCAACCTGCCCGCGCAGGGCGACGGCCCGGCCGAGACCCAGGCGGTGATCGAGCAGATCCGCACCGCCTTCACCGACGTCGCCGAGGAGTACCGACGCGTCGAGTTCGTCGGCCCCAAGGTCGGCGACGAGCTGCGCGAGGCCGGGGCGCTGGCGACGGTGCTGGCGCTGCTCGGCATCGCCGCCTACATCTGGTTCCGCTTCGAGTGGCACTTCGCGGCGGCCGCGCTGATCGCGCTGGTCCACGACGTCATCGCCACGGTCGGCTTCTTCGCGCTGACCCAGATCGAGTTCAACCTGGCGACGCTGGCCGCGGTGCTGACCATCGCCGGCTACTCGATCAACGACACCGTGGTGGTCTTCGACCGGGTCCGCGAGGACCTCAGGAAATACAAGAAGGCCTCGATGCCGGTGCTGCTCAACACGGCACTGAACTCGACCCTGACGCGTACCGCCCTGACCTCGCTGACCACGCTGCTGGCGCTGCTCGCGCTCTACCTGTTCGGCGGCGAGGTGATCCGTGGCTTCACCGCCGGCCTGATCTGGGGCGTGGTCATCGGCACCTATTCCTCGATCGGCATCGCCGCGCCGCTGCTGGTCTACTTCGGTCTGCGGCGTTCCGACGTCGCCGTGCCCGAAGAGGAGCAGGCCGCGAAGTCCTGAGCGGCGCCGGGCCTTGCACCTGCGGGCGGAAAGGCGCAGCTAGTCGGGATGGACATCACGCCCTACCTGCCGGACGGTCGCCAGGTGATCGAGCGCTATGGCGGCGGCCGCTTCCGCGTCTCCGGCAAGCTGCACGAGCAGTCGATCCTGGTGACCCCCGAGATCACCGAGCCCTGGCCGGTCACCCGCTTCGAGGAGATCACGGTCGAGACCCTGGAGCCGCTGCTCGCGGCCGGGCTCGACGTGCTGCTGCTCGGCTGCGGGCCGAAGATGCTGCTGCCGCCCAGGCCGCTCAAGCAGGCGGTGCGCGACCGCGGCCCCGTGCTCGAGCCGATGGACACCGGCGCCGCGGCACGCACGTACAACGTGCTGATGGCCGAGGAGCGCCGCGTCGGCGCCGCGCTGATCGCCATCGACTGAGCGCTGTCGGCCGAATTCGGGCCGCTCGGGTCGTCCGATGCTTCGATTGCAAGGTTTCTTAAAGGCTTGATTCTCTAGGCTCGCGTCCGGTCGGGCCGCTGGCGCGCGCGACCGTCGTCAGGAAGGCCGACAGGGAGAGGGCCGTGCCGTCGGGAAATCCCTTCATCGAGAATCATGCGCTCGTCGCCGGGCTGTTCCGGGACCTTCCGGAGGCCGTCTTCGTCGTCGACCGCGACCGGCGGATCTGGGAGGTCAATCCGGCGACGGCCCGCGTCTTCGGCTATGCCGAGAGCGAGCTCGTCGGGCGCTCGACGCGCCTGCTCTACGACGACGAGGCCGGCTACGCGGCGATCGGCCGGGCGCGCCAGGCTCTCGCCGACAACCCCAATCCCGGCGCCGGGCCGAGCTCCGACAGCCGCTTCCGGGTGACCTGCCGGCGCCGCTCCGGCGAGACCTTCCCGGCCGAGGTCTTCGGCGCCCCGCTGCGCGACGAGCGGGGGAGCGTCGTCGGCTACATCGGCATCTACCGCGACGTCGGCGAGCAGTTCCGCGTCGAGGAGAGCCTGCAGACCCTCTACGCGATCTCGACCGACCAGACGCTCGACGGCCGCGCCAAGATCCAGGCGATCCTGGAACTCGGCGCCCGCCGCTTCGGTCTGCCGCTCGGCATCGTCAGCCGCATCGAAGGCGAGCGCTACAGCGTCGAGCAGGCGGTCTCGCCGAACGGCGAGATCGAGCCGGGCGCGAGCTTCCCGCTGGGCCGGACCTACTGCGTCCACACGCTTGCCGCCGACGGGCCGACCGCCTTCCACGAGGCGGGGCGCAGCGAGATCGCCGCGCACCCCTGCTACCGCGACTTCCGGCTGGAGAGCTACATCGGCGCCCCGCTGACCGTCGACGGCGAGCGCTGGGGCACGCTCAACTATTCCGGCCCCGAGCCCCGGGGCGCCGCCTTCGGCACCGCCGACCTGGAACTGATCCGACTGTTCGCGCAGTGGATCGCCAACGAGCTGTCGGCCGTGCGCCGGCTGGAGCAGCTGAACCAGGCGCGCGCCGAGGCCGAGGCGGCGAACACGACCAAGTCGCGCTTCCTCGCGACCATGTCGCACGAGCTGCGGACGCCGATGACCGGCGTCCTCGGCCTGCTCGACCTGCTGGAGATGACCGGCCTCGACGGCGAGCGCGCCGACTACGTCCGCCAGGCGAAGCTCTGCGCCCGCAACCTGACGGTCCTGCTCGACGACATCCTGGACCTGTCGAAGATCGAGGCGGGGCAGCTCAGGCTCGAGCGCATTCCGGCGGAGATCGAGGGGCTCGCGCGCTCGGTCGTCGAGACCTTCCGGCCCGTCGCGGCCAGCAAGGGGCTGGTGCTGGGGTGCGAGGTCGATCCGCGGCTGCCGGCGCTGGCGTGCGACCCGACGCGCCTGCGCCAGGTCCTGACCAACCTCGTTTCCAACGCCGTCAAGTTCACCGAGAGCGGTTGCGTGCGGCTGTCGGTGCGGCAGCTCGGTTCGGCGGACGCGGCGCTGTCGCTGCGCTTCGAGGTCTCCGACAGCGGACCGGGCGTCGCGCCCGATCGCCAGGAGAGCATCTTCGAAGCCTTCGCGCAGGGCGATGCCAGCACGACGCGGCGCTACGGCGGGACCGGGCTGGGCCTGGCGATCTGCCGTCGCCTGGTCGAGACCATGGGCGGCGAGCTGACCCTCGAGAGCAGGCCGGGCGAGGGCGCCCGCTTCGGTTTCACGCTGCGGCTCGATGCGGTCGAGAGCGGTGCCGCACAGCCGGCTGCGGCGCGGCCGGTGAGCGGCTGCGCTCCGGCGCGGCCGCTGCGGATCCTGGTCGCCGAGGACAATGCCGTGAACGCCATGCTGCTGCAGTCGATGCTCGAGCGCAGCGGCCACCGTGTCGCCCTGGTCGGCAACGGCGCCGAGGCCGTGGAGGCCGCCGCCGCCGAGACCTTCGACGTCGCGGTCATGGACATGCAGATGCCGGTCATGGACGGCGTCGAGGCGACCCGGCGGATCCGCGCCCTGGGCGGTGCGGCCGCCGGCCTGCCGATCGTGGCGCTGTCGGCCGACGCGGTCGTCGAGAACCGCCGGCTCTACGAGGGCGTCGGCCTCGATGCCTTCCTCACCAAGCCGGTCGACTGGGAGGTGCTGGGCGAGGCCCTGCTGCGCGCCGCGGCGGCCCGGCCGGCCGCGCTGCGGGCTGTCGAGCAGGCCGGCCCGGAACTGCTCGACGGGGCACTGCTCGACGGGGCACTGCTCGACGGGGCACTGCTCGACGGCGCACTGCTCGACGACCTGCGGCTCGACGACCTGACGGCCGGGCTCGGCGAGGCCGCTACCGGCCGCGTCCTCGCGGCCTTCCGGAGCACGGTGACGGAGACCCTCGGGCGGCTCGGCGAAGCGCTCTCGCTCGGCGTGTCTGCGCCGGCCAGCCGACTGCTCGCCGGACTCGCGCAGGAAGCGGACGGCCTCGGTGCGCAGCGGCTGGCCGCCGCCGCGGCCGAACTCTGCGCCGAGCTGGAGCACGGCGTTCCGGAAAACTGGCCCGACCGGCTCGCCGCGCTCGAGGCTCTGGGCGGCGCGACGCTGACGGCGCTCGACGCACGCAGTCCGGTGCCGGCGTCCGGCTGAGGCCGTGCCCGCTCAGGTTCGGCCGAGCCCGAGCGCGCGCCTGACGTCGCGGCTGGCCGCCCGGTAGGACGGCGCCTGAACCTCGATGCGGCCGGCGAGCAGCCGGTGCGCGCGGGGCAGGGCGTGGAACGGCGCCGCCGGCCAGCTGTGGTGTTCGGCGTGATAGGGCATGTTCCAGGCCAGGAAGCGCAGCGGTGCCGCCGTCCGGGTGGTCCGGCTGTTGCGCAGCATGTCCGGCACCTCGGGGCAGCCGGTGTGCTCGGCGAGCAGGTAGAGGCGCAGGAAGGGCTGGCCGGCGAGCAGCGGCAGCAGCCACAGCCAGACCGCGGCCCAGCTGCCGGCCGCGACGCTGGCGACGGCGACGGTCGCGTAGACCGCCAGCATGACCCGCGCCTCGCGGACGACCGCTGCCCGCTCGCGCGCCGGCACGAAGCCGTCGGCCTTGCGGCCGGCGGCGTTGCGCAGCAGCGTCGCCAGCGCCGCCCGCCAGAGCGGCAGGCCGCTGACGTGCAGCAGATAGCCGCCGAGCGAGCGCGGCTTCGGCGTCGCCAGCTCCGGGTCCCGGGCCGGATCCTGGGTCCAGCGATGATGCGCCAGGTGGAAGTGCCGGAACCAGCGCGGCGGCACCAGGATCGCCAGGCCGGCGATCCAGGCGAGCGCCCGGTTGAGCCGCCGCGTCGCGAAGGGCGTGTGGTGCACCGCCTCGTGGAGCGCGCAGAACAGGAACACCAGCGCCACGCCCTCGGCGAGCAGCGCAGGCAGCACCCAAAGGCTGTCGCGGGTCGCCCAGACCGCCGCGCCGGCCGCCGCGATCAGCCCCAGGTGGCCGGCGGCCTGGACCAGGCCGTGCCGGTCCGAGGGCACCGAGAGCGCCTTCAGGGCCGCCGCCGTCTCGCCATCGAAGCGCTGCATGCCGCCACTCTAGGGCGCCCGGCGGGCGCGGCGAAAGGGAAGGTCTCCGGCCTCAGGCGCCCAGGAAGACGCTGCGCACGAAGCTGCGGTAGAGCAGGATCTGCCGGGGCAGGACCCGCGGGTCGCGCACGACCTTGGAGACGATGATGCCGCCGTCCGCGAGGGCTGCCAGCATGTCGGCGAGCTCGTCGTAGTCGACCTCGATGCGCGGCGGGTAGCGCTCGGCGATCAGCTCGAAGCGGGCCCGGAAGCGCTCGCGCCAGCGCAGCACGCCGGCGGCGTTGAGCGCATGGATCTCGCGGCTGAACAGGTTCTCCTGGTAGCAGACCGCGGCGACCATGCAGCCGGGATGGCCGTTCGGCAGGTCGGCCATGGTCTCGGCCAGCAGCTTGAGCCCGACCAGGAAGCCGTGCAGCGGGTCGTCGTGCAGCTCGTCGGCGCGCCCGAAGAGCTCGTCGAACAGGGCCTCCTCGCGCTCCAGGTAGCGCTCGAGCAGCGCCGTCGCCAGCGCGCACTTGTCCCGGAAGTGATAGAAGAAGCCGCTCTTGGTGATGCCGACGGCAGCGATCAGCTCCTCGATCGAGGTCGCGCCGAAGCCCTTGTCGAGCACCGCCTTCTCGGCGACGTCGAGGATCTGCTCGCGGGTGTCGCGGCGCGGGCGCGTCACGGGATGAGCCGCCCCGCGCGCGCCGGCGGCGCGGTCCGGACGGGCCCCCTGGGGCTGCGCCCTGTTGGTCTGTATCGCCTGCATCTCTGCCCCTCTTGCCGTCCCGGTTCCCCGGGGGACTTTCAACCATGGGAAGGCCCCCGCCGCGGCGCAAGCTGTACCGTCGGTACAGTCGGAACGACGGAAAACCCTGCCAGCCCCCTGCCGTGGATCCGAAAGGGGCCTGCCAAGTCTTTCGAATCTCACGGCCTTTCGCCGGTGCGCCGGGCCTGTACCATGGGTTGCCTGGAAGCGCCGGGCCGCCGTCGCGATCTTTCACGGCACCAGGGCGCCCCGAACCGGCGGGCGCCCGACAAGCGGAAAGATAGCAGAAATCATGAGCAAGTATCGCAATGAATTGCCGCAACTGGACGGCGGGCTGTTCCTGACTGACGGCGGCATGGAGACCACCTTCGTGTTCCACGACGGCATCGACCTGCCGCACTTTTCCTCGGTCGTCATGTTGCGCGACGAGGCCGGCCGCCGGCACGTGCGCGAGTACTACGAGCGCTTCATCAGCCTGGCGCGCGAGCAGGGCTACGGCATCGTCCTGGAGACGCCGACCTGGCGCGCCAGCAGCGACTGGGGCGAGCGGCTCGGCTACAGCCCGGAGGGCCTGGCCGAGGCCAACCGCGCGGCGGTCGCCCTGGTGGGGGAGCTGCGCGAGCGGCTGGAAACGCCGGCGACGTCGATCGTGGTCAGCGGCTGCATCGGCCCGCGCGGCGACGGCTACGATCCTGGCGAGGCGATGACCGCGGCGGCCGCCGAGGCCTATCACGCGGGGCAGGCCGAGATCTTCGCCGCGGCCGGGGCGGACATGATCGGCGCGATGACCATGACCAACGTGCCGGAGGCCGTGGGCATCGCCCGGGCCGCGGCAAAGGCCGGGCTGCCGGTGGCGATCTCCTTCACGGTCGAGACCGACGGGCGGCTGCCGACCGGCGACGAACTCGGCGAGGCGATCGAAGCGGTCGACCGGGAGACCGGCGGCGCGCCGGCCTACTTCATGATCAACTGCGCGCACCCGACGCACTTCGCCGAGACGCTGGCGGCGGGCGGCGACTGGACCCGGCGTCTGCTCGGCCTGCGGGCCAATGCCTCGAAGCAGAGCCACGCCGAGCTCGATGCGGCGACCGAACTCGATGCCGGCGACCCTGCCGAGCTCGGCGCCGAGTACCGCGAGCTGCTGCGCCGCCATCCGCAGGTCCGCATCGTCGGCGGCTGCTGCGGCACCGACCACCGCCACATCGAATCGATCGGCCGGGCCTGCGCCGCGGCGGCCTGAGCGGGTCTCGCCGACGGGACGGGGCGGCGCTTCGAAGGGGGCGTGCGCCCGGTCCCGGCGGGCCGGCTCAGGATCCCGCGGCCGGGTCGGCCGCCGCGGCTCGCCGGCGGCGCGAGAGCAGCAGCAGGGCGACGAGCAGCGTCACGGCGAGCAGCGTCGGCAGCCAGGACTCGACCAGGGCCAGGACGGCGACCAGGAGCAGCAGCCCGCGGTCGAGCCAGGGGCGGCCGGTGATCGGCTGGCCGCCGAAGAAGAGGGCGCTGGCGAGCACGAAGACGAGCCCGCTGACCACGGCGTGGCCGATCGCGATCCAGCCGCCGCCGCCGAGCATGCCGGGGTAGACGATGAAGAGGAAGGGGATGACGTAGGTGACGGCGGCCAGCCGGAAGGCGTCGCGCGCCACCGCCAGCCAGCCGGCTCCGGCGATGCCGGCGGCGACGAAGACGCCGACGCAGACCGGCGGCGTGATGACGGAAAGCGTCGCGAAGTAGAAGACGAACATGTGGGCAGTCAGCTCCGGCACGCCGCCGGCGATCAGCGCCGGCGTCATCACCGCCGCGACCAGCACGTAAGCGGCGGTCGTCGGGATGCCCATGCCCATCACCAGGCAGACCAGGGCGACGATCGCCGCGAGCGCCAGCAGCTCGCCGCCGGCGGCGCCGGCGATCGCCCCCGAGATGGTCACGCCCACGCCCGTCAGGTTGATCATCGAGACCAGGATCTGGGCGCCGGCCAGCAGCACCCCGATGATCACCAGACCCTTGCCGCCGTCGACGAGGCCGGCGAGCACCTTGCGCCCGAGCTCGGCCGGGCGTTGGCCGCCGGCGAGGCCGAACGCGAGGTAGCAGCCGACCTGGCCGCAGATGCCCCAGAAGGCGGCGGTCTGGATCGAGTGGCCGGTCAGCACGCCGGCGAACAGCCCGCCCAGGGCGGCGATCAAGGGAACGAGGCGGGAGGCGCGGCCGATGCGGGACCAGGCCGGCAGCTCGTCGTCCGGCACGATGCGCAGGCCGCGCTGCACGGCGTAGATGTGCACGGTCAGGAACACGGCCAGGAAGAACAGCAGCGCCGGCAGCACCGAGGCGCCCATGATGCGCAGGTAGCTGACGCCGATGATCTCGACCATCAGGAAGGCGGCGGCGCCGAGCACAGGCGGCGCGATCTGGCCGCCCGTCGAGGCCACGGCCTCGACGGCGCCGGCGAAGGCCGGCGGATAGCCGAGCCGCTTCATCATCGGGATCGTGAAGTTGCCGGTGGTGGCGGTGTTGGCGACCGCGCTGCCGCTCACCGTGGCGAAGAAGGCCGAGGCGATGGTGGCGATCTTGGCGGCCCCGCCGGGGCTGCGGCCGCCGAGCCGCATCGCGAGATCGATGAAGGTCTGGCCGCCGCCGGTGTGCAGGATCATCGCACCGAACAGCACGAAGGCGGCGATGGTCGTCGCGGCGACGCCGAGCAGCAGGCCCCAGAGGCCGAGATCGCCCAGGAACAGCGTCTCGGTGACGAATCCCGGACCGAAGCCGCGGTGCCCGAGCGCGCCCGGCAGGTGCTGGCCGAACAGCGCGTAGCCGAGCCCGGCCAGCACCAGCAGCGGGAAGACGAGGCCGATGGCCCGTCGCGAGATCTCCAGGACGACCAGCACGACACCCAGGGTCAGGAGCTGGTCGTGGAGCCCGGCCCAGGGCAGCTCCGTCATGATGCGGTCCTGGTGGACCACGACGTAGGCGCAGGCGACGAGGGTCACCGCCGCCGCCAGCAGGTCGAGCGCCAGGCCCAGCGGCCTCAGGCGGCGACCTTCCCACAGCGGGTAGATCGCCAGCCCCAGGCAGATCGCCAGGGCGAGGAAGACCGGCCGCTGGATCAGGCTGACGTAGGGGCCCGCCGCCGCCGTGTAGAGCGTGAAAAGCCCCAGGGCGGCGGCGAGACCGGCGGTGACCTTGTCGCGCATCGGCGTCGCCCGTCGCCTAGTCGGCGATCAGCTTGGCCGGCACCTCGTAGCCGGCTTCCCGATAGTAGCGCAGCGCCCCGGCGTGCAGCGGCTGCGTCCCGACCTTCATGGTCATTTCGCCGATGTCGGCGCCCTTCAGGGTGGCGAAGGCGGCAGCCTGCGGCTCGAGGGTCTCGTTGATCGCCTTGGTGATGCGGTAGGTGGTCTCCTCGTCCAGCCCGGGACGCGCGACCACGGCCACGCCGAAGGCCCAGGTGTCGTAGGCGCCGATGCCGTCGGCGGCACCGGCGGGAATGCCGACCACCGACACGTCGGGCATCTCGGCTTCGATTGTGGCGCGCTGCTCGCCGGTGAGGCCGAGGACCTCGATCTCCGTGAAGGTCGCGATGTCCATCGACGAGCCGTCGAGCTTGTTGCCGACGCCCGACTTGACGTAGCCCTCGACCCGGCCGTCCTTGATCGAATCGACGATGTCGGAGGTCGAGCCGCGTACGTAGTCCGGGGCGATGCCGAGCGTCTCGAAGACCGCTTCCGTGGTCTTCTCGGTCGCCGAGCCTCGGATGCCGGGGTTGAACGGCTGTCCCTCGAGGTCCGTCAGCGCCGAGAGTCCGGCGTCGGCGCGGACCACGACGTTCTGCGGCGCGACGGTGTAGACCCACAGCAGGCGGCTGTCGACGGCCCGGTCCGAGAACTCGCCCTGGCCGGCGAAGGCCTGGTAGCCGATGTTGGTGGTGACCAGCCCGAGGTCGACCTGGTCGCGGCTGATGCGGCGCAGGTTGTCGACCGTGGCGCCGGTCTCGACGACGGAGGCGTCGATGCCGTCGAGCTTGTCGTTGATGATCTGGGTGACGGCGACGAAGTAGCCGTAGTGGCTCGAAGCCGACGAGGTGGAGCCGATCAGCAGCTGGTGGTCGTCGGCCTGGAGCGGCCCAGCGGTCAGCGCGGCCGTGAGAAAGGCGGCCGTCGTGGCCGCGCGCAATGTCGTCTTCTTCATCTCCTGCGTCTCCCCTTAACGTTCGTTGGCTTGCCGGATTTCCGCAAGACGCCCCGCCGGTACCTCGATCGACAGACCGAGCAGCCGGTAGGAGAGCGTCTTGCCGTGGCTGTCGAGGTTGAGGCTCCGGTTGACCCCTCCCTCCAGCACCCCGTCGAGGACGAAGTTGAAGGCCGCGAGGCGCGGCAGCTCGTAGCGTTGCACCGAGGTCGGCGCGCGGTCGGCGAAGACGGCGGCGACCCGCTCGGGGGTGACCTGCTCCGACAGCAGCAGGTAGTCGGCCGGATCGAAGGCGATGATGCTGATGTTCAGCCGGTCCCCCTTGTCGCCGGCTCGGCCGTGGGCGAGCGCGTGCAGGGGCAGGATCGCGGTCTCAGTCATCGACGGCCTCCGCCGCTGCCGGCCCGGCGAGTTCGGCGGCGCTGGCGAGCGTCACCTCGACACGGGCCTCGATCGGCGCGCGCGGCGCCAGCGCCGACCAGGTGTTGATGCGTCGACGGAGCGCGCCTCGGGCGCCGCCGCCGGCGGCCGGGCCGCAGCACAGCAGGGCCTCGACTTCGCGCAGGGCGCTCTCGGCTGCCTCTCGGGTCGTCGTCTCGACGGCGACGCGCAGGCGCACGTCCGCGAAGCCGCCGGTGCCCGATGGCCAGGCGGCCGCGCCGCTGCCGTGGCGATCTGCGAGGTAGCTGCCGGCCTCGTCGGCGAAGACGCTGCCGATGCCGATCAGGTCGCCGCGCAGGCGCTCCACGCCCCGGCAGCGCTTGCGCAGCACCCCCAACGCGAGGCGGGCGCGTGCCTCGGCGTTCGGGCCCGCATAGGAGATCTCGCCCTCGCCGAGCCAGCCGCCATCGACCGAGACCGTGACCTTCAGCCTCTCGGGGCGCGGCCGCCCCCGGGCGCCGCTCACCGCGACCCGGTCGGCGCCGGCGGTCTCGACCGAGACCTCGGTCAGGTCGAGCACGACGTCCGGGGTCAGGTAGGCGGCGGGATCGTGGATCTCGTAGAGCAGCTGCTCCTTGACGGTGGCCGGCGAGACCAGGCCGCCGCTTCCGGGCGGCTTGGTGATGACGGCGCGGCCGTCGGCCCGGACTTCCGCGATCGGAAAGCCGAGGCGCTCGAGGCCCGGCACCTCCTTGAGGCCGGGGTCCGCGAAATAGCCCCCCGTCACCTGGGCCCCGCATTCGAGCAGATGCCCGACCAGTGTGCCTGCGGCGATCCGGTCCCAGTCCTCCCAGGACCAGCCGAAATGATGGACCAGCGGGCCGAGCGCCAGCGCCGGGTCGGCGACGCGCCCCGTGACCACGACCTGCGCACCCTGCGAGAGCGCCTCGGCGATCGGGCGCGCGCCGAGGTAGGCGTTGGCCGCCAGGTGACGGGCGCCCCGCGGGCTCCGGTCGATTCCGAGCGCGTCGAAGCCGGCGCGGTCGGCGAGCATCGAGACCTCGTCTCCAGCCAGCGTCGCGATGCGCGCGTCGGGATGTCCGGCGCTCGCGGCGAGCGTTGCGACCAGGCGGGCGGCGGCTGGCGGGTTGGCGGCGCCGAAGTTGCCGACGATCGGAATGCCGGCCTCCAGGCAACGCCCGAGCACCGGCGCCAGCATCTCCGCGAGCAGCGGTTCGTAGCCGGCGTCGGCGGCTTCGCTGCGCCGGATGTGCGCCAGCGCCAGCGTGCGCTCGCCGAGGCTCTCGAAGAACAGGGCGGCCGGTCGGCCGTCGGCGACGAGAGCCTCGACAAGGGGCGCCGCGACGTCCGTGCGATCGCCGGAGAAGCCGGCTCCGCACGCGATGAGGAAGTCCTTCGTCATGCCTGTCCCGGCACGTGGTCTGTCCGCCGGAAGACAGGCTGGCGCAAGGCGAGAGAATTTGTCTAATTTAAAGATGATAATGATTGATTTGGAGAATAAAAGATTGGCGTCGCTCCAGCAGCTCAGGGCCTTCCTGGCGGTCGCCGAGACCGGATCCTTCGTGGCCGCCAGCAGCCGCGTCGGCCTGTCCCAACCGGCGCTTTCCCTGACCGTGAAGGCGTTGGAAGAGGAGCTCGGGGGGCGGCTGTTCGACCGCACCTCGCGGCGGGTCGCCCTGACCAGCGAAGGCCGTCAGTTCCGTCCGGCGGCGGCCCGTCTGGTCGCGGACTGGCATGCCGCCTTCGACGACATCCGCAGCCTGTTCCGGATGGAGCGCGGCCGCGTGTCCACCGCCGTGCTGCCGAGCGTCGCGGTCGGCCTGTTTCCTGCCATAGCCGCGGGCTTCACGGCCGACCATCCGAACATCGACATCGAGGTCTTCGACGTCATCGCCGAGCGGGCGGCCGAACTGGTCTACAGCGGTCGCGCCGACTTCGGCTGTTCCGTTGCGCCGGCCGAAGGCGGCGGTCTGGATTTCGAGCCGCTGCTCGACGAGCGCTTCCTGGTCGTGCATCCGCCCGACCACCCCCTGGCCGGGTCGAAGGGCATCGCCGCGAAGCAGCTCGCCGCCGAGCCCTTCATCGCGCTCAGTCGGGCCTCCTCGGTCCGGCACGCGGTCGACGCGGCGCTCGAGCCGGCGGGCCGGCGCATTCGGCCGCAGTTCGAGGTCGAGCAGCTCTCCACGGCGGCGACCCTGATCGCGGCAGGGCAGGGCCTGACGGCCGTCCCGGCCTCCTGCATGGCGCTGATGCGGCTGCACGGGCTCGCCGGCACGCCGCTCGTCGAGCCCGAAGTGAGTCGGACCGTCGGACTGCTTCGTCGGCAGGGCCTGTCGCTGCCGATCGCCGCGGCACGGCTGGCCGCAGGCTTCCGCGAGGGCTTCGCGGCCTTGGCGCAGGAGGGCGGCTAGCGTCCGGTGACGTTGCCAGCCGCAGCCGCCGCGCCTATAACGCGGCCGAGAGACGACGGCGTCGCCCGTCGAGCAAATCCGCAAGAGAGGGCCGGGGTGGACTACGCAACCGCACGCCTCAACATGGTCGAAAGCCAGCTGCGGCCGAACCGGGTGTTCGACCCGGTGCTGATCGGCGCCTTCGAAGAGCTGCCGCGCGAGCGCTTCGTGCCGGAGAGCCACCGCGGCTTCGCCTACGTCGACGAGGACCTGCCGCTCGGCGGCGGCCGCTACCTCATGGAGCCAATGGTGCTCGGCCGGCTGATCCAGTCGGCGGCCGTCGAGGCCGGGGATTCGGTGCTCGACGTCGCCGGCGCCAGCGGCTACGGCGCGGCGATCCTGGCGCGCCTCGCCGCCAGCGTCGTGCTGCTCGAGCCGGACGGCGCCCTGGCCGCCCAGGCCGAGGCGACGCTCGACCAGCTGCAGGTCGACAATGCCGTCGTCGCCCACGGCGACGCCGCCGCCGGCTACCCGCGCCAGGCGCCCTACGAGGTCATCGTGATCGAGGGCGCCGTGGCGGCCGTGCCGCCGGCGCTGCTGGAGCAGCTCGCCGAGGGCGGCCGGCTCGTCGCGCCGCGGCTCGACAGGCCGGGCCTGTGCCGGGCCGTGCTGATGCGCAAGGACGGCGGCGTCGTCTCCGAGCGGGTGCTGTTCGACTGTGCCACGCCGGCGCTGCCCGGCTTCGAGGCCGAGCAGGGCTTCGTTTTCTAGGGCCTCCGCCGGCCTTCCGGGCGCCGGGCGGCACGGCGCCGAGCTCTGCGCCCTGCCGCGGGGCTGGAATCCTGGCCCGGAATCAGGCAGACAGGCAGGGCTCAGGAATCGTCAAGCATTGACTGCGATCGTCTGACGGGCAGGTTGAAGCAGGGCAGGCGGTCAAGGACGGCCGGCCCTGCGCCCGATCGCAAGGCGGAAAGGCTCCCGGTGGCTCGATACTCGGCTCGACACGCGACTCGACAGGCCTCTCGGCCTCACTGGATCCTCCTCGGCCGGAAGGCGCCGCACCCCGGGCGTGGCGTGCGCGCGGCGCTCCTGGGCGGCGTGCTGCTCGCCGGCCTGGCGCTCCAGCCTGCCTCGCTCAACGCCCAGACCCTGCTCGAGGCGCTGGCGACGACCTACAACAGCAACCCGACCCTGGCCGCGGCGCGCGCCCAGCTGCGCCAGACCAACGAGCAGGTGCCGCAGGAGCTGTCGAACTGGCGGCCGAACGTCTCGCTGACCACCTCGGCCGGCATCGCCACGCAGCGCAGCGAGACCCCGACGACCCGGGCGACCGGCACCGACAGCTTCGAGGGCACCCGCCCGCTGTCGGTCGACCTGACCGTGACCCAGCCGCTCTACCGCGGCGGCCAGACGGTCGCCGGCACAGAGCGCGCCGAGAACGAGGTCTACGCCGAGCGCGCGCGCCTCGCCTCGACCGAGCAGCAGGTTCTGCTCAACGCCGCCAGCGCCTTCATGGACGTCTGGCGCGACGTCGCCGTGCTCGGCCTCAACCGCAATAACGAGCAGGTGCTGGCCCGCCAGCTGCAGGCCAGTCAGGACCGCTTCGAGGTCGGCGAGATCACGCGCACCGACGTGGCGCAGTCGGAATCGCGCCTGTCCGGGGCGACCGCCGACCGGGTGCAGGCGGAAGGCAACCTGCGCGCCAGCCGGGCGACCTACGAGGAGATCATCGGCACCGCGCCGGGCACGCTGCGCCCGCCGGGACCGCTCCAGGGCCTGCCGGCGAGCAGCCAGGAAACCGTGGCGACGGCGCGCGAGCAGAACCCGGACGTCATCGCGGCGGAGTTCTCGCAGCGCGCCGCCGACCGCTCCGTGCGCCAGACCTTCGGCGCGCTGCTGCCCTCGCTCGACCTGGTCGGCGAGCTGACCCACAGCGACGAATCGAGCATCCCCGACAGCAGCGCCGACAGCGGCACCCTGCTGGCCCAGCTGACCGTGCCGCTCTACCAGCAGGGAGCGGTCTACAGCCAGGTTCGCGAGGCCAAGCAGCTGCTCAGCCAGCGCCGCCTCCAGCTCGACGAGGCGCGGCGCACCGCCGAGCAGGACGCGGTCGCGGCCTACGAGGCGCTGGCCACGGCCCGCGCCCAGATCCTGGCGTTCCAGGCCCAGGTCGAGTCGGCGCAGATCGCGCTCGAGGGCGTGCGCCAGGAGAACGCGGTCGGCGCGCGCACCGTGCTCGACGTGCTCGACGCCGAGCAGGAGCTGCTCGACGCGCAGGTCAGCCTGGTCGGCGCGCAGCGCGACGAGATCGTCGCCGGCTTCCAGGTGCTGGCCGCCCAGGGCCGCCTCAATGCCGTCGAGCTCGGCCTGCCTGTCGAGGTCTACAATCCCGTCGTCGACTACCAGGCGGTGCGCGACAAGTGGTTTGGCTTGAGTGCGCCGGGTGAATAGGTTAAGGCCCGAAAGCATCGGGATTTCACCGATTCGCAACGTGGGGCTCCCTGGCAGGGGGCTTCGCAACACAGGGCGCGTTCAGGACGCGACGGCTGGATGAGCGACAACCAGGGCCAGAGCGAACCGTCGATGGAGGAGATCCTGGCGTCGATCCGCCGGATCATCTCCGAGGAGGACGCGGACGAGGCCAAGCCGGCCGAAGACCCCGCCGCGCCGCCCGCGGCTGCCCAGCAGGCTCCGGAGCCGGCGCCCGAGGCCGACGAGGACGACGTCCTGGAGCTTACCGACATGGAAGCCTTCGACGAGGAGGAGCCGGACGTGCTCGACCTGAGCGAGGCCGAGCCGCTGGACGAGCCTGCCCCGGAGGAGGAAGAGGACCCCTTCGACGACGCGGCCGCGCCGCGCACGGCCGCGGCCGAGGCGGCGGTCGCCGAGATGGAGGTCGAGGACGAGGAGTCCGTGGTCGCGGAAACCGCTCGCGACGGGCTGGTCTCGGCCACGACGGCGGCCGCGACCACGGCGGCCCTGTCGGAGCTGACGCGGCGCCGCCGCGTGCCGCCGGGCGTCGGCGCGCCGAGCGGCGGAGAGACCCTGGAGGCCTTCGTCGGCCGCATCCTCGAGCCTCATCTGAAGGACTGGCTCGACCAGAACCTCGAGACCATCGTCGAGCGCGTCGTGCGCAACGAGGTGCGCCGCCTGGCGCGTCGCGCCGAGGACGACTGAGCCTCTCCGCGACGCCCGCCCCGCTCGCGGCCCCGGCGACAGGTCCGGCCGCACCTCGGCGATGGCCGCGCCGCTTGTCCGTGACGCTTCCCGACCGCTCGCGCCGCTGCCGCACTGGACAAGGCACGTCCGGCGACTATGGTTGCCGGCCCGTCCCCTGATCCGCCTCAGCGGGGCCCGAGACCTGACCTTCTTTGCCCAGGAGACCGACCGGCGATGGCCGAGCTCGACAAGACCTATCGCCCGCAGGAGGCCGAGGCCCGCCAGTACCAGCGCTGGGAGGACAGCGGCCGCTTCGCCTGCGATCCGGAATCCAGCGCCCAGCCCTACACGATCATGATGCCGCCGCCGAACGTCACCGGCAGCCTGCACATGGGCCACGCGCTGACCTTCACGATCCAGGACGTGCTGGTGCGCTGGCACCGCATGCAGGGCCGCGACGTGCTCTGGCAGCCCGGCTCCGACCACGCCGGCATCGCCACGCAGATGGTCGTCGAGCGCCAGCTCGCCGAGCAGGGCGTCAACCGCCGCGACCTGGGGCGCGAGAAATTCGTCGACAAGGTCTGGGAGTGGAAGGCCCATTCCGGCGGTGCGATCAACCGCCAGCTGCGCCGCCTCGGCGCCTCGCCGGACTGGAAGCGCGAGCGCTTCACCATGGACGAGGGGCTGTCCCACGCGGTGCGCCTGGTCTTCGTGCGGCTGCACCGCGAGGGCCTGATCTACCGTGACAAGCGGCTGGTCAACTGGGACCCCAAGCTGCTCACCGCGATCTCCGACCTCGAGGTGCAGCAGACCGAGGTGCAGGGCCATCTGTGGCACTTCCGCTACCCGATCGAGGGGCAGGAGGGCCGCCACATCGTGGTCGCGACGACCCGGCCGGAGACGATGCTCGGCGACACCGCGGTCGCCGTCCATCCCGAGGACGAGCGCTATGCCGACCTGATCGGCAAGCAGGTCGTGCTGCCGATCGTCGGCCGCCGCATCCCGATCGTCGCCGACGACTACGCCGACCCCGAGACCGGCTCTGGTGCCGTCAAGATCACCCCGGCCCACGACTTCAACGACTTCGAGGTCGGCCGCCGGCACGGCCTCGAGATGATCAACATCCTCGACGCCCAGGCCCGTCTCAACGACGAGGTGCCCGAGGCCTACCGCGGCCTCGACCGCTACGAGGCGCGCAAGAAGGTGGTCGCCGAGATCGAGGCGGCCGGCCTGCTGGAGCGCATCGACGACCATCTGCACATGGTGCCCCACGGCGACCGCTCGGGCGTCGCCGTCGAGCCCTGGCTGACCGACCAGTGGTACGTCGACGCCAAGACCCTGGCGCAGCCCTGCATCGAGGCGGTCGAGCAGGGCCGCACGGTGTTCGTGCCGCGGCAGTGGGAGAACGTCTTCTTCGAGTGGATGCGCAACATCCAGCCCTGGTGCATCTCGCGCCAGCTCTGGTGGGGCCACCAGGTGCCGGCCTGGTACGGACCCGACGGCGAGATCTTCGTCGAGATGACCGAGGAGGAGGCGCAGGCCGCCGCCGAGCGGCACTACGGCAAGGCGGTCGAGCTGAGGCGCGACGAGGACGTGCTCGACACCTGGTTCTCGTCCGGCCTCTGGCCCTTCTCGACGCTCGGCTGGCCGAGCGAGGAGGCGGCGGCGCAGCGCGACCTGGCGCGCTACTACCCGGGCGACGTGCTGGTCACCGGCTTCGACATCATCTTCTTCTGGGTCGCCCGCATGATGATGATGGGCCTGCACTTCATGGGCGAAGTGCCGTTCCGCGCCGTCTACATCCACGCCCTGGTGCGCGACCAGTACGGCCAGAAGATGTCGAAGTCCAAGGGCAACATCATCGACCCCCTGGAATTGATCGACGAGTACGGCGCCGACGCGCTGCGCTTCACCCTGTCCTCGCTGGCGGTGCCGGGCCGCGACGTCAAGCTGGCGCCGGAGCGGGTCGCCGGCTACCGCAACTTCGCGACCAAGCTGTGGAACGCCGCGCGTTTCTGCCAGCTCAACGGCGTCGGCTACGTAACCGGCTACGACCCCTCGGTCAACCGCCTGACGGTGAACCGCTGGATCGTCACCAAGCTGGCCGGCCTGGAGCGCGAGGTCGCGGCGTCGGTCGCCGCCTATCGCCTCAACGATGCCGCCAGCCAGCTCTACCAGTTCACCTGGAACGCCTTCTGCGACTGGTACATCGAGCTGGCCAAGCCGGTGCTGAACGGCGCCGACGAAGCCGCCGCCGCCGAGGTCCGGGCGACCGCCGGCTTCGTCATGAACCGTCTGCTGCGCGTTCTGCACCCCTTCATGCCCTTCGTCACCGAGGAGCTCTGGCCGGCCTTCGCGCCGAGCGACCAACGCCTGCTGATGACGGCCCGGCTGGGCACGCCGGACGAGCTGCCGGCGAGCCCCGAGGCGATGCGCGAGATCGACTGGCTGATCGAGGCGATCACCCAGGTGCGCTCGCTGCGCGCCGAGATGTCGGTGCCGCCGGCCGCGGAGCTGGACCTGCTGGTGCGCGACGCGGCGCCGGAGACCGAGCGCCGCCTGACCGAGCTGGGCGAGCCGCTGCGCCGCCTCGCCCGGCTCAAGGAGGTCCGTCCGGTGCCGGACGCCTTTCCCAAGGACGCGGTGCAGTTCGTTGTCGAGGAGGCGACCTACGGCCTGCCGCTCGGCTCGGTCATCGACGTCGGCGCCGAGCGCAAGCGCCTGGAAAAGGAGATCGGCAAGCTGGACAAGGAGCTGGCCAAGGTCGACGGCAAGCTCGGCAACGAGCAGTTCCTCTCGAAGGCCCCGGAGGCGGTGATCGCCGAGAACCGGGAGCGGCGCGACGAGCTGGTCGCGACGCGCGACCGCCTGCGCCTGGCCATGGCCCGGCTGGAGGGCATGTAGCCCGGCCGGGCGGCCCGCCAGCGGCCCGCCATTCTTGCCCGCCTGATGCTGCGCCGATACACTGCCGGCGGCGCGGGAAGAGCGGCCAAGGGGGTAGTGCTTTTTGCGGTCTTCGGGCGGCGCATTCGTCTCGATCGTCCTGTTGGCGTCGCTCTGCATCGTGCAGGCGGCGTCCGCGCAGCGTAGTTCCCCGGCTGCCCCCACCGAGCCGCCGGCCCTGCCGACCTCCGATGTCATCGACCAGCTGGAGCGCCTCGAGCGCGAGCGGCGCGGCCGGCTCACGGACGAGGTGCCGGCGGTCACCTGGGGCGAGGTGCTGCGCGATCCCGACAATCTGGCGCTGAACGTCGCCTATGCCCGCACGCAGCTGGCGCGCGGCGATCTCAAGGGCGCCAGCGCCACCCTGGAACGGATCCTGCTGCTGGCGCCCGAGCAGCCGCAGGTCCGGCTGCTCCACGGCCTGGTGCTCTATCGCCTGCGCGAGTACGGCGGCGCGGAGCGCGAGCTGGCCGCCGCTCTGGCCGGCAAGCTGCCGCCCGAGCAGCGCCGGCAGGCCGAGCAGGCCCTGGAGGCGATCGCCGAGGCGCAGCGCCGCACGCGCTTCACCCTGACCCTCGCCGGCGGCCTGCGCTACGACGACAACCGCACGCAGGAGCCGCTCGGCGGCACCCGGCTGTTCCTCGATTTCCCGGTGCAGGCGGATCCCGAGCGCGGCGACAGCGCGATCGTCACCCTGGCGCGGGCCCGTGTCGCCCACGAGCTCGGCAGCCAGGCCGGGCACGTCTTCTTCGCCGAGGCCAGCTACTACGGCGCCGACCAGCTGCACGAGAACGATCTGGATCTGGAGGTCGTGGGGGCGGAGGCCGGACTGTCGCTCTACTTCGGGCCTTTCACGCTGACCCCTTCGGTCGGCGCCGACCTGGTGCGCCTGGCGGACCAGAACTACGTGAGCGCGCTCGGCGCCGAGGTGCGCCTGGCGTGGCAGGCGCTGCCCGACCTCGAACCCTTCGTCGAGGCGGCGCTCGACGACGAGAACTTCGACGACGTGCGCGCTGCGCCGAGCGGCGAGGACCGCACCGGGTTGCGCAAGCGGCTCTCGGCCGGCCTGCGCTGGCAGGCGCTGCCGCGCGTCTCGTTCGAGCTGAGCGGCTCGCGCACGACCAAGGAAGCGCGGCGCGACTACGAGGGCTACCACGCCCACGCGCTGCGGCTCTCGCCGACGCTGGTGCTCGACCATGGGCAGTTCCTGCGCGGCGACTTCGTCGCGCGGCACCGCGGCTACTTCGGTCCCGACCGCTTCGTCTCCGGCGAGACCCGGAGCGAGGTCGACTATGTCGCCCGGGTCAGCTACGGCGCGCCGCTGTCGCTCTTCGCCGCCCCGCTGCCGGATCTCGCCGAGGCCCTCGAGGGCGTCCAGGTTCTCGTCAGCCTTGAACAGCAGCGGAGCGTTTCCAACATCCCGAACTACGACTTCCTGTCGCGGCGCGCGCAGGTCCTCTTCACCCGGAGCTTCCGGTTTTGAGCGGCCGGCCAGAGCGGATCGCGCGGACGCCCCCGGGAAGCGCCAACGGCGAGGGCAGGGGTCTGATGGACCTTTTCACCCGTGTGGCTCCGATCGTCCTGGCGATCGCCTTGGGGTCGGGCCTGGCGGCCGGCGGGGGCGCCCAGGCGGCGCCCGGCGACCTGGCCGGGATCTCCGCCGCGGTCCGCGGCGACGTTCAGCTGACATCGGTGGTTTCCAGAGAGGTGCGCGCGGTTGCGGGCGGCGAGGACGTGCTGTTCGGCGACGCCGTCGAGACGGCCGATTCCTCGGGCATGCAGCTGCTGCTGCTCGACGAGTCGGTCTTCACCATCGGCGCCAACGCCCAATTGGTTATCGACTCGTTCGTCTTCGATCCCTCGACCGGCGAGGGGCGCCTCGCCGCCGACCTCGTCAAGGGCGCCTTCCGTTTCGTCTCCGGCGGCCTCTCGGCGCAGGACCCGGAGCAGGTCGACCTGCGCCTGCCCGAGGGCACGATCGGCGTTCGCGGCACCATCGTCAGCGCGCTGGTCACGCCCACCGGCAGCTTCGTGATGCTGGACGGGCCCGGGCGCGGCAACGACGCCTTCGAGCGACGCGGGCTCGTCACGGTTTCGGCGCAGGGCAGCAGCGTCGAGCTGGAACGCCCGGGCTTCGCCACCTTCGTGCCGCTCGGCGGCGCCCCTCAGGCGCCCTTCCTGGCGACGCCCGAGCTGCGCCAGCGCTTCGCCCAGGCGCTCTCGGCGCGGCCCGCGGGGACCGGCCAGCAGGACGCCGGGGGCGGCTCCGGCGGTCCGGTCGATCCGGTCGGCGAGTCGGGCGTGACGACGACCGCGGCCTTCGGCTCGCTGTCCGTCGAGCAGCAGGTCGAGGGCGTCTCGACGGTCGCCTTCTCCAGCGAGCCCGACGACCCCGACGGCCGCGGCGCTCGCAGCGGCACCTCGATCGAGAGCGAGTTCTCGATCGACACCTCCGAGACGGAGGCCGAGCTGCAGCTCGCGACGGAGGTGACCGAGATGGCCGACGAGGTCTTCGAGCCGATGGATCCCGAGACCATCGCCCGCATCGATTCGCTGAACTCGACCGCGGTCGATCACTTCCGCGGCGAGGGCAGCTTCTCGCTGACCGTCGACGACCCGGACGACGGGCCCACGACCAGCCGCGGCACCTCGCTGTTGTCGCTGACCATCGACTTCGGCAACCGCATGCTCGGCGACGCCCAGTCGGGCCTGAGACTGCGGGCGGACGACTTCGACCGCACCGTGGTGATCGACAACATCCGCTTCGACGAGGGCGTCGACGGCTTCGCGCGCTTCGAGCAGTTCAATCCCGACGAGACCGACGAGATCCGCGACGGCAGCTACATGGTCATCTCCGGGCGCGAGTTCGTGGCCAGCGAGCTGTCCGGCGACTTCCGGCTCGTGTTCGACACCGAGACCACGGGACGGGCGATCATCGTCGACGCCGCCCGGCAGGACGGGCGGAGCCCGGGCCTGCAGTGACATGGCCCGGCCGGCAGGCTAGATGAGGCGGCGCTGGCTGGTCGTTGCGACCGGGCTGGTCGTGCTCGCCGGGCTGGCGTGGCTGCGCGTGCTCGATCCCGAGGCGCTGCGCCTGGCGCGCTTGCGCGCCTTCGACCTCTACCAGCAGCTCCAGCCCCGCCCGGTGCCCGCGGACCTGCCGGTGCGCGTGGTCACGATCGACGAGGCGGCGCTCGACGCGCTCGGCCAGTGGCCCTGGCCACGCACCGTGATCGCCACGCTGGTCGAGCGCCTGCACGCGCTCGGGGCGGCGTCGATCGGCTTCGACGTCGTCTTCGCGGAGCCCGACCGGACCTCCCCGCGGAACCTCCTCGGGGCGCTGCCCGACCGGGGGGACCGAGAGGCGCTGGAGGCGGTCATCGAGACGCTCCAGGACCACGACGTCGTGCTCTCGAAGAGCTTCGAGCGAGCGCCGGTGGTCGGCGCCGTGGCCCTGCTCGGCGACGACAGCGGCGATCCGCAGGCGCCGCGCGGCGCCGGCTTCGCGTTCGGCGGCAGCGACCCGCGGCAGTTCGTCCGGGACTTTCCCTCGACCGTGCGCAACCTGCCGCTGCTCGAGCAGGGCCTGACGGGGCACGGCAGCATCACCTTCACGCCCGACCGGGACGGCGTGATCCGGCGGATTCCGCTGCTGCAGGCCGTCGGCGACCGCCTGGTCGTCGGCCTCTCGGCCGAGAGCCTGCGCGTCGCCCAGGGCGCCTCGACGATCCTGACCCGCGCCGCCGACGCTTCGGGCGAGATCTCCTTCGGCGCGCCCGGCGGCCTGACGACGGTGAAGATCGGCAACTTCGCGGTGCCGGTGACGCATGACGGCGAGTTCTGGCTGTGGCACGGCGAGCCGCAACCGGACCGCATGGTTTCCGCGGCGCGCCTCTTCGAGCCCGACTGGCGCGGCCTGCAGGAGCGCGTCGCCGGCCACATCGTGCTGATCGGCGCCAGCGCCCAGGGACTGCGCGACCAGCGGGCGACGCCGCTGTCTGGGGCGGTCCCCGGCGTGCAGATCCACGCCGAGGCGATCGAGCAGATGATCGCCGGCCAGTTCCTGGTGCGTCCGGACTGGGCGCCCGGCGCGGAGCTCGTGGGACTGGTCGTCGCCGGCCTGGTGATGATCCTGCTGCTGCCGGCGGTCGGGCCGCTCGGCGCGGCGCTGCTCGGCGCGGCCGCCTTCGCGGCCGGCCTGGCCGGCGCCTGGTTCGCCTTCGACCGCTTCGGCTTCCTGCTCGATCCGCTGTTCCCCGCGCTCGCGACGCTGCTGGTCTATCTCGCCATGACCACGGCGCGCTTCGCCTTCAGCGAGCGCGAGCGCAGCCAGGTGCGCCGGGCCTTCTCGCGCTACCTCGCGCCGGCCCTGGTCGAGCGCCTGGCCGAGCGGCCGGAGGGCCTGAAGCTCGGCGGCGAGAGCCGCGAGCTGACGATCCTGTTCGCCGACATCCGGGGCTTCACGGCGCTCTCGGAGAGCCTGCCGCCGGAGGTTCTCACCGCCCGCCTGAACCGCTTCCTGACGCCGATGACCGAGGCGCTGCTCGACCAGGGCGCGACCATCGACAAGTACATCGGCGATGCGATCATGGCGTTCTGGAACGCGCCGCTCGACCAGGCCGACCATGCGGCACGCGCCCTGCGGGGCGCCCTGGCGATGCGCGAACGGCTGGCGGCGCTGGCGCCGCAGTGGGCGGCCGAGGACCGCGCCGCGGGCCGCGAGGCGGTCGAGCTGCGCTTCGGCCTCGGGCTCAACAGCGGCAGCTGCGTGGTCGGCAACCTGGGCTCGGAGCAGCGCTTCGACTACTCGGCGATCGGCGATCCGGTGAACCTCGCCGCGCGTCTCGAAGGTCTTTCCAAGGTCTACGGCCTCGACGTGCTGGTCGGCGAGGCGACGGCGGCGCTGGCGCCGGACTTCGCGCTGCTCGAGATCGACCGCGTCCGGGTGCTCGGGCGCAGCCGGCCGCTCGCCGTCTTCGCGCTGCTCGGCGACGAGACGGTTGCCGGAGAGCCCGGCTTCCAGGCCCTGGCGCGCGACTACGGCGCGGCGCTCGAGGCCTATCGCCGGGGCGACTGGGCGGCGGCCGAGAGCGGCTTCCGGGCTCTGGCGGAGCGGGCCGACGCCGTGCTGCAGCCGGCGCTCGCCGCCTTCCTCGCCCGCCTCGAGGCGCGCCGCGGCAGCCCGCTGCCCGAGGGCTGGGACGGCACCTACGAGGCCGAGCGCAAGTAGCGGCCCGCATGACCGCTATCCCGCTTCGGGGGGTCGATGGGCGCTTGCGCTTCGGCTAGCCTCCCGGCAAGACACGGAAAGAGGACGACCCGGCGCCCCGGAACGCGCGCCGGGTCCAAGCCGGGGAGGGAATTCCATGCCGCTCGACGACCGCAAGCCCAAGTTCGACAAGTCCAAGCTGCCCAGCCGCCACGTCTCGGTCGGCCCGGACCGGGCGCCGCACCGCAGCTACTACTACGCCATGGGCATGACGGCAGAGGAGATCGCCCAGCCCTTCGTCGGCGTGGCGACCTGCTGGAACGAGGCCGCGCCCTGCAACATCTCGCTGTCGCGCCAGGCCCAGGCGGTCAAGCTGGGCGTCAAGGCGGCCGGCGGCACGCCGCGCGAGTTCACCACGATCACGGTCACCGACGGCATTGCCATGGGCCACCAGGGCATGAAGTCGTCGCTGGCCAGCCGCGAGGCGATCGCCGACACCGTCGAGCTCACGATGCGCGGCCACTGCTACGACGCGCTGGTCGGGCTCGCCGGCTGCGACAAGTCGCTGCCCGGCATGATGATGGCGATGGTCCGGCTGAACGTGCCGAGCGTGTTCATCTACGGCGGCTCGATCCTGCCCGGCCGCTTCAAGGGCAAGGACGTGACGGTCGTGGACGTCTTCGAGGCGGTCGGCCAGCACCAGGCCGGCAACATGAACGACGAGGACCTGCACTCCCTGGAGTGCGCCGCCTGTCCCTCGGCCGGCTCCTGCGGCGGCCAGTTCACCGCCAACACCATGGCCTGCGTCTCCGAGGCGATCGGCCTGGCGATCCCCGGCTCGGCCGGCGCGCCGGCGCCGTACGAGAGCCGCGATGCGCTCTGCGAGCAGTCCGGCCAGGTCGTCATGCAGGCCCTGGCCAGCGGCATCCGCCCGCGCGACCTGGTGACCCGCAAGTCGCTGGAGAACGCCGCGCGCGTGGTCGCCGCCTCGGGCGGCTCGACCAACGGCGGCCTGCACCTGCCGGCGATCGCCCACGAGGCCGGCATCGACTTCGACCTCCACGAGGTCGGCCGGATCTTCAAGTCGACGCCCTACATCGCCGACCTCAAGCCGGGCGGCAAGTACGTCGCCAAGGACCTCTACGACATCGGCGGCGTGCCGGTGCTGATGAAGGCGCTGCTCGACGGCGGCTACCTGCACGGCGACTGCATCCAGGTCAACGGCAAGACCCTGGCCGAGAACCTGGAGCACGTGACCGTGCCGGCCGACCAGGACGTGATCTACTCGACCGCGAAGCCGATCACCCCGACCGGCGGCGTGGTGACGCTGCGCGGCCGCCTGGCGCCCGAGGGGGCGATCGTCAAGGTCGCCGGCATGAAGGTGCTGAAGTTCCGCGGCAACGCGCGCTGCTTCGACTGCGAGGAGGAGGCCTTCGCGGCGGTCCAGCGCCGCGAGATCAAGGAGGGCGACGTCATCGTCATCCGCTACGAGGGCCCGAAGGGCGGCCCGGGCATGCGCGAGATGCTCTCGACGACCTCGGCGATCTACGGCCAGGGCCTGGGCGAGAAGGTCGCGCTGATCACCGACGGCCGCTTCTCCGGCGGCACGCGCGGCTTCTGCATCGGCCACGTCGGGCCGGAGGCCGCGGTCGGCGGCCCGATCGGCCTGCTCGAGGACGGCGACGTCATCGTCATCGACGCCAACGAGGGCACGCTCGACCTCGAGGTCTCCGACGAGGAGCTGGAGACGCGCCGCAAGAAGTGGCAGCCGCGCGAGACCGACTACCGCTCGGGCGCGCTGTGGAAGTACGCCCAGCTGGTCGGCCCGGCCGAGAAGGGCGCGGTCACCCATCCGGGCGGCGCAGCCGAGGTCAGCTGCTACGCCGACATCTGAGAGTCGGCCCTCCGGGCGCCGGACCGAAACCGAGGGGCCGCCGCCGCGTTGCTCTGGCCATGAGCACTGCACGACAGCGGAGGCGGGCGGCATGACGTGGCAGGTTCAGCTGGCCCGCGCCTTCGTCGCCGCCCACCTGCCGGGCTACGACGCCCTCAGGCGGTTCAAGCGCCGCCGCGAGGGCTACGAGCCGGACCTCTCGAATCTCGGCTCGACCCTGCACGACGTCGAGCGGCTGCTGCGGCTGCTGCGCGGGCAGGGGCTGTCGCTCTCGGGCCGGAGGGTCCTGGAGGTCGGCTCCGGCTGGTTTCCGCTGCTGCCGCTGATCTATCGCTGCCTCGGCGCCGAGCGGGTGATCCTGACCGACATCAGCCGCAACCTGGACGACGGCACGCTGGAGACGGCCCGGCGCTTCCTCTGGGACAATCTGCCAGAGATCGCCGGACGCCTCGGCTTCTCGCCCGAGCAGCCCTGGCTGGGCGAGGGGCGGGACCTGGAGGCGCTGGGACTGGAGTATCGGGCGCCCTTCGATCCCGCCGACCTCACGGCGCCGGTCGACGTCGTGGCCAGCCGCACCGTGCTCGAGCACATCCCGCCGCGCGAGCTGAGCCGGCTGTCGGCGGAGTGGCTCAGGATGCTGGCGCCGGGCGGCTTCATGCTGCACGCCATCGACCACAGCGACCACCGCGAGCATTCCGACAAGCGGCTCAGCCGCATCGACTTCCTGACCTGGTCGGACGCGGCCTGGGCGGCGATCACGCGACTCGGGAACCACCAGTGGCGCCTGCGCCACGGCGACTATCACCGGCTGTTCGCGGCGAGCGGCTGGGCGGTGCTCGCCGAAGACACCCACAGCGACCCCGGCGTCCTCGAGACGGTCCGGTCGTTGCCGCTGAAGTACCCCTTCGACACGCTCTACGGGCCCGAGGAGCTCGGCATCGTCGCGAGCTACCTGCTGCTGCGGCCGGCCGCGGCAACCCCGAGCTGACCGACCGCCGAGAGACCGCCGGTAGCCAGACCGCCGCCATGAGCCAGACCTCCTCGTCCCCCGGCGATCGGCCGGACCGCACCGCCTACGGCGTCGCCTGCGTGATCTCGGCCAGCTTCTTCACCTCGCTGGCCGGACCGATCGTGCGCGCGTTCGAGTCGGCCGACGGCTGGACGCTGCAGTTCTGGCGCCAGGCCTGGTTCCTGGGGTTCATCCTGCTGTTCCTGGCCTGGCGGCACGGCTTGGCGGGCCTGCCGGGCTGCTTCCGGGCGGTCGGCCGGCCCGGCCTGATCGCGGCCGTCGCGCTCGGAATCTCCTTCGTCGCCTTCGTCTTCGCCATGATGGCGACGACCGTCGCCAAGGTCGTGTTCATCGGCGCGACCTCGCCCTTCATCGCGGCCCTGATCGCCTGGGCGGTGATCGGCGAGCGGCTGAAGCCGGTGACCTGGCTGGCCATGGCGATCGCGCTGGCCGGCATCCTGCTGATGGCCGGCGACGGCCTGACCAGCGGCCAGGGCCCCGGCATCCTGCTCTCGGTGATCACGGTGGTCGGGTTCGGCGTCACGCTGGTCTGCCTGCGCAGCCGCGCCGACCGCGACATGCTGCCGGCCATCGCGCTGGCCGGCCTCGTCGCCCTGCTGGTCAGCGCCGTGGCGGCGCCCAGCCTGGCGATCAGCCGCCACGACTTCGTGCTCGCGGCGGCCTTCGGGGTCGTGCAGCTCGGCTTCCAGTACGTGCTGATCGCGCTCGGCGCGCGCCACGTCCCGGCCGGCGAGGTCGCGCTGCTCGGGCGCCTGCAGCTGGTGCTCGCGCCGCTCTGGGTCTGGCTCACGGTCGGCGAGGAGCCGACCTACCTGACGCTGGTCGGCGGCGCCGTCGTGATCTCCGCGATCGCCCTGCAATCGACCGTCGCGCTGCGCCGGCGCGCGCCGATCACGCCGTGACGCCGGAGCCGTCTCCGCGGCCGGTCAGGCCGCCGGTTTCGGCGGCGCCCTCCAGCAGCGCGAGCGGCTCGAAGACCATGCGCTCGGGCAGCGGCGGGGCGACCAGGCCGTAGGTGACGCCGCGCACGACGGCGACGACCCGCTGGTCGGCGTCGGCGAGCGGCAGCTCGATGGTCTCGGCGGTGAGCCGTCCGCGTTGCCAGTCCTGGCGGGCGAAGCGGCGGTAGGGCCGGGCTTCGCGGACCAGACGGACCAGACTGTCGAGGATCTGCCCGGCGGTCTCGCCGGAGTCGGCGCTCGGAAAGGCCTGCCCGGTGAAGTCCTGGCCGGTGGCGCGGCGGATCTCGCTGCCCACGAAGCGGTGGCGGAAGCGCTGCGGATCGTGGCGCACTTCCATCAGGTTGAGGATCGGCTTCAGCCGGGGCAGGGCCTCGGGGTCGAACCCCTCCGCGAGCGGCAGGCCGCTGCCGGCCCGGCGCGCCGACCAGAGGGCGTAGAGCGCCGGCAGGCGCGGATCCCTGAACTCCTGCTCCAGAACGCCTTGGACGATGCCGCTCATTCCAGGACCAGCGGCTCGAAGAAAAGGCGGCGCTCCAGCGGGGGCCGGATCACGCCGAAGGTCGAGCCGCGCAGGATCACCGCGACCCTGCCCTCGGGATCGAGCAGCGGCAGCTCCAGCGACTCCATGGTCATCCAGGAGCGGTCGTACCAGTCGAGCCGCGCCAGGCGATGGTAGGGCCGGGCCTCCTCGACGATCTTCTTCAGGCTCTCGATGATCTCCGGCGCGGCTTCCCCGTAGAGGCTGGCGTCGACGTCGAGCCCGGTGACGTCGCGGGCCATCTTCTCGACCAGCTCGGTGCCGACGAGGCGGTGGCGGAAGCGCAGCGGCTCCGGCACCACGTCGATCAGATGCAGGATCGGCAGCAGCCGGGGGATCTCCAGCGGATCGATGTCCTCGCGCAGCGGTGCGGGGCGCTCGCCACGCTTCTCGAGCCAGTAGTCGAGCAGGCACGACAGCCGAGCGTCGGCGAAATCCCTGCCTGACACGGTCATCTGCCTGTTCTGCCCCCGCCTGTCCCTTGTCCCGCCGTCAAGAATAAGGCAGGTCGGCGCCATTAACCAAGGGTAGAACAGTTTTCACACCTTCTATCCTGACCCGCGATCTCCCCCGCCTGGGTGCAACCCGAATCGCGACCGGAGCCTCGCCGTCCTGAGTCACTCGCGCGCAGTGCCGGAGCCGCGTCGTCCCCGACGCAGCCGCGTCAGCGGCGCCCGCAGCCGCGTCAGCCGCTGTCTCAGGGAGGGCGGCGACAGTGCCGACGCGACGATCGCCTCGACCAGCTCGTCGAGCTGCAACCCGGCGCGCTCGACGCGGCCGTTCTCGACCTGGCGGGCGACCAGCGTGGCGTCGCCGAGGCGCAGCCGCGTGCCGGGGTGCGAGGCGCCCCTGTGGTGCGCCTTGAAGAAGCCGGCGACGCTCAGCGCCCGGTCGGCCTCGCCGATGTCGAGCTCGTAGAGCTGGGCGACCTCGCCGAGCCGGGCATCGCCGTTGAGCGAGAGCTCGCCGAAGGGCGCGTGGAGCCGGCGCTGGACGTCCGGCGATTCGCCGAACAGGCGGTCCAGGCGCGGCACCCGGTCGGGCGGCGTCAGCAGGTAGGCGTAGTCGCCGGGCCTGAGCGGCCCGGCTTCCGAGGGGCTCAGGATCTCGTGGTCGCGCACGACCAGGACCACGCGCGTCCAGGCCGGCAGCCGGCTGAGCGCCAGGATCAGGCTGTCCGAGGTGATCGGGTAGCCGACCATCTCCTGCTCGAGCTGGCCCGGGATGTCGAGCTCGACGCGCTGCACGCTGGGGGCGGTCCGTCGCAGCGCCATGCCCAGGTAGCGGGCGACGCCGGTCAGCGTCCAGCCCTGGACCAGCAGCGACACCAGCACGACGAAGAAGGCGATGTTGAAGAAGGCCTCGCCGAAGGCGACGCCGCTCAGCGTCGGGATTGCCGCCAGGAAGATCGACACGGCGCCGCGCAGCCCGACCCAGGAGACGAACAGCTTCTCCTTGTCCGAGAAGCCGAACGGCCAGAGGCAGAGCCAGACCGCCAGCGGCCGCGCGACCAGGATCAGGACCAGCGCCAGCAGCACGCCGGGCAGGGCGTAGTCGAGCAGGGTCGCCGGCGTGACGAGCAGGCCGAGTACGATGAACATGACGATCTGGCACAGCCAGGTCGCGGCGTCGTGAAAGCCGACGATGGTCGGGTAGGCGCGCACCGGCCGGTTGGCGATGACCAGGCCGGCCAGGTAGACGGCGAGCAGCCCGCTGCCGCCGAGCAGCGAGGCGGCGGCGTAGACCAGGATCGCCCCGGCGACGACGAACAGCGGGTAGAGGCCGCCGGGCATCTGCAGGCGGTTGAGCAGGGCCGCGCTGGCGAAGCCGCCGGCCAGGCCGGCGGCGACGCCGATCGAACCCTGCTCGGCGAAGCGCTGCAGCACCGCCCAGCCGGGGGTCTGCGAGCCGGCCAGCAGCAGCTCGGTCAGCACCAGCACCAGGAACACCGCGATCGGGTCGTTGGTCCCCGACTCGATTTCCAGCAGCGCCCCGACCCGGCCGCGCAGTCTCAATCCGCCGGTGCGCAGCAGGAAGAACACCGCCGCGGCATCGGTCGAGCTGACGATGGCGCCGAGCAGCAGACCCTGCAGCGGCGACAGGCCGCCGATCAGCAGGGCGGCGACGGCGCCGGTGACGGCGGCGGTGATGACGACGCCGGCGGTCGCCAGCAGCAGGGCCGGCGCCAGGGCGCCGCGGAACACCGAGAGACGCGTGCGCAGCCCGCCGTCGAACAGGATCACCGAGAGCGCCAGCGAGCCGATCAGGTAGGTCGTCTCGTAGTCGTTGAAGACGATGCCGCCGGGTCCGTCCTCGCCGGCGAGCATGCCGAGCACCAGGAAGACCAGCAGCAGCGGCGCGCCGAAGCGGGTCGCCACCAGGCTGGAGAAGATGCCGAGCAGCACCAGGGCCGAGCCGATCAGCAGGAAGGCGTTGACGAGGTCGATGCTGGCCATGGCCCGTCGGGCACGCCTCTCGCGTGTGGGGGGAACGACCGGCAAGTCTAGCAGGGATCACCTGAAGCGTCCGGTGTCGCGGTGCAACACAGGCGGTCTTTCCTGTCCGCGGCCGCGCGTCGGGAACCGGGGGGGTGGTCGGCCGTTCTTGAGCGCGGTGGGGGCGGGAAACAGATGGAGTGAAGCCATGTCCCGTTCGCTGTTCCCGCTGCTCGCCGCGGCCGCCGTCCTGGGCGGCAGCGTCGCGCTGCAGCCGGCCGCTGCCCAGACCGCCGAGAGCCGGGGCGTCGACGGCCAGGCCGGGCAGACCACGACGACCACGACCACGATCACCACTACGACCAAGAAGCTCGGCGACCTGACCGGCCGGGAGACGGTCACCGAGGAGACTTCGGTGACGGTCGAGGCCCCGCAGGCCTCCGGCAGCGTCTCGTCCGCCGCGGCGGCGAGCGGGCAGGGCAATGTGGCGCCGGGCGGCGCCCCCGCCGCCACCGACAGCGTCATGACCAAGGACGGCCTGCGCTACGCCTGCACCGGCATCGCCAAGGACAGCCGCGAGGATCCCCGCTGGGACGCGTTCGCGGCGAAGCTGGTCTACACCGTGCAGGGCGGCGGCTACCTGCCCGGCGTCACGACCCGGATCGAGAACCAGTCGGGCAGCGAGGTCTTCGCGGTGCGCTGCGACGCACCCTGGCTGCTGGTCGACCTGCCGGCCGACAGCTACACCGTGATCGCCACGGCCGAGGATCCGCAGGGGCAGCTCCACCGCCGCACGGCCGACCTCTCGGTCGGGGCCTCGGGACAGAGCGAGGCGATCATCCGCTTCAACGAGATTCCGGAGTGAGCCGAGCCCGCGCCGCCGGCCCTGCCCGGGTCGGGCGGGGCCGGGCCGGCACCCGGGGCCAGGGGCCAGGGGCCAGGGGGCATGGACCGGGGGGGCGGTTATCGCTGGCCGGGGTCGGGGACGGCTGCTATAGCTCCGGCCTTTCCCAGCCGGACCCCGCCTTCTCCGTTCCATGTCCCGTGCTCCGTCGTCCCCCTCCGCCGCGTCCCGCCGGGTCGAGGCCTTCTCCGTCGTCGTGCCGGCGCACAACGAGGCCGACAACGTCGGCCCGCTGATCGAGGAGATCTTCGCGGCGACGCGCGCCTTTCCGCCGCTGGAGGTCATCTTCGTCGACGACGGCTCCTCGGACGCAACGGCCGACGAGGTGCTGAAGGCGGCGGCCCGCCACCCGCAGGTCGTCCTGGTCCGGCACCACGGCCGCTTCGGCCAGAGCGCCGGGGTGCGCAGCGGCGCCGAAGCGGCGAGCGCGCCCTGGATCGCCACGCTCGACGGCGACGGCCAGAACGATCCGGCCGACATCCCGGCGCTGATCGCCCAGGCCGAATCGGCCGAGCCCGCGCCGGCCCTGGTCGCCGGCCTGCGCCGCAAGCGCCGCGACACGCTGTCCAAGCGCCTCGCCTCGCGCTTCGCCAACGGCCTGCGCAGCCGGCTGCTGGGCGACCATTGCCCCGACACCGGCTGCGGTCTCAAGCTGATCCGCCGCGACGTCCTGCTGGGCCTGCCCTACTTCAGCGCGCTGCATCGCTTCCTGCCGGCGCTCGTGCAGATCCACGGCTGGCCGATGGCGATGGCGACGGTCAACCATCGCCCCCGCGAGCGCGGCGCGACCAAGTACAGCAACTGGCAGCGCGGGCTGGTCGGGCTGTTTGACCTTTTCGGCGTGCTGTGGCTCAAGAAGCGCACGCGTCGGCCGCGTCCCGACTCGGTGAGCGTCGAGCGGGCCGGCGGCCGCTCGGCGGCGTCGGCCGCGGACGGCGGGCTGGAAGGGTAGGCGGATTGTCCTTCATCGATGACTGGCTGCTGAAGCTCGACGCCTGGTGGGCCGGGATGTCGACGCTCGACGTCGTCTGGCTGGGCATCGGGCTCGGCGCCCAGGTCCTGTTCTCGGCGCGCTTCCTGGTGCAGTGGCTGATGAGCGAGCGGGCGCGGCGCTCGATCGTGCCCGAGGTCTTCTGGTACTTCTCTTTCGCCGGCGGCGCCTCGCTGCTGGCCTACGCGATCCATCGCGCGGACCCGGTGATCATCCTCGGCCAGGCGGCCGGGCTGGTGATCTACAGCCGGAACATCTATTTCATCTGGCGCGAGAAGCGCCTGCTGGCGGCCCAGCACGACGAGGCGGCCGCACGGGCCAAGCGCTAGCGGACGGCGCGCGGTCGCGGACGGCGAGAGGACGCGGGCCGGGCCGGCCCGCGACGGCGGAGGACCGGGAGGCGAGATGAGCGAGACCCTGGGCAGTGCCGATCTGCCGCCGGCCCACGCGCGCTCGGCGCCCAACGCCTGGCTGCAGGCCCTGCTGGTGCTGGTCGCGCTGGCCTTCTTCCTGCCCGGCTTCTTTTCGCTGCCGCCCGTCGACCGCGACGAGGCGCGCTTCGCCCAAGCCTCGAAGCAGATGCTCGAGACCGGCGACGTGGTCGACATCCGGTTCCAGGAGGACGCGCGCCACAAGAAGCCGGTCGGCATCTACTGGGCGCAGGTCGCAGCGGCCAGCGCCTGGGGCGCACTCGCCCTGGAAGCGCCCGCCGAGGCGCCGATCTGGGTCTACCGGCTGCCGTCGCTGATCGGTGCCTGCCTGGCGGTCCTGCTGACCTTCCGCATCGGCCGGCGGCTGTTCGGCAACACCACCGGCGTGCTGGCGGCGCTGATGCTGGCGGGCTGCCTGGTCATGGCGGTCGAGGCGCGCACGGCCAAGACCGACGCGCTGCTGCTGGCGGCGATCCTGCTGGCCCAGGCGGCGCTGGCCGAGCTCTATATGAACCTGCGCGAGGGCCGGGCCAGCGGCAGCGGGCCGGCGATCGCCTTCTGGGCCGGCGTCGGGCTCGCGGCGCTGCTCAAGGGCCCGATCGTGCTGCTGGTCGCCGGCGGCACGCTGTTCGGGCTGCTGCTGTTCGAGCGCCGCGCCGGCTGGCTGGCCGGCCTCAGGCCCTGGCCCTGGCTGCTGCTCGCCCTGGCGATCTTCCTGCCCTGGCTGATCGCGATCACCGTCGAGACCCAGGGCGCCTTCTTCACGGAGGCCGTCGGCCACGACCTGCTCGGCAAGGTCGCCGGCGGCCAGGAATCGCACGGCGCGCCGCCGGGGCTCTACCTGCTTCTGGTGTTCCTGACCTTCTGGCCGTTCTCGCTGCTGCTCGGCCTGGCGCTGTCCTGGACCTGGTTCGAGCGGCGCCGGCCGGCCGTGGTGTTCTGCCTCGCCTGGCTGCTGCCGACCTGGCTGGTCTTCGAGCTGGTGCCGACCAAGCTGCCGCACTACGTCCTGCCCGTCTATCCGGCGCTGGCGATCCTCTGCGCGGCGGCGGTCCACGAGATCGCGCTGGTGCCGGGCGCGCTGCGCCGGCGCGGCTGGACCGCCTGGCTGCGCTTCGGCTCGCTGCTGATCTTCCTGGCGATCGCGCTGCTGCTCGCCGTCGGCCTCGTCGCCGTGCCGCTCTACCTGGAAGGGGCGGTCCTGTGGAGCGGCATCGCCGCTGCCGCCGTGCTGGTCGGCCTGGCCGCGGCGGTGCTGCGCTTGCGGCCGCAGCGCGGCGGGTCGACCGGCGTCGCGACGGTCGCGCTCGGCGCGTGGCTGCTCTACCTGGTCGGCTGGCCGGGCGTGGTGCCGAACCTGGACAGCCTCTGGCTCAGCCCGCGAGTCGCCGCCGCCGTGGCGGCCGAGCGGCCCTGCCCGGACAGCCTGCTGGCGAGCAGCGGCTACAGCGAGCCGAGCCTAGTCTTCCTGACCGCTACCGAGACCCGCCTGGTCCAACCCGAAGGCAGCGCGGAAACGCTGCTCGAGCGGCCCGCCTGCAACCTCGCGCTGATCGCCGAGAGCGCCGAGGCGCCGTTCCGCGCCGCGCTCGGCGAGGCGGCCGGGCGCCTGGAGCCGCTGGCGACGGTCGAGGGGCTCAACTACTCGAAGGGTCAGGATCTGCGGCTGACGCTCTACCGGCTGGCCGAGTAGGCGGGCCCAGCTTCCTCTCTTGCCGCCGGGCGCCGCGTCTCGCGCAACTCTCCCAGGGCCTGGCGGATGACCGACACGGAGCCCTGCAGGGCGAGGCCGGCCATCAGGGCCGCGACAAGGGCGTCGGGCCAGAAGCTGCCGGTGCCGAAGACGCCGAGGGCGGCGAGCAGCACCGCCAAATTGCCGAAGAGGTCGTTGCGCGAGCACAGCCAGACCGAGCGCCGGTTGCTGTCGCCGGCGCGGTGGCGCCAGAGCAGCAGGAACACGACCAGGTTGGCGGCCAGCGCGGCGGCGCCGACGACGCCCATGGTCGGGGCGTGGGGCTGGCCGCCGGCGGCGACCTGCCAGCCGGCCATGGCCAGGACCCAGAGTCCGAAGAGCGCCATGGTCGCGCCCTTGACCAGGGCGGCCCGCGCCCGGGCGCGCAGGCCCATGCCGACGACCAGCAGACTGATCAGGTAGTTGCCCGCATCGCCGGCGAAATCGATCGCGTCGGCCTGCAGCGAGGTCGAGCCGGCGGCCAGGGCGGCCGCGAGTTCGATGCCGAAGAAGCCGGCGTTGATCGCCAGGGCGATCCAGAGGACGCGGCGAAAGCCGGGATCGGGTGCCGGTGTCTCGGCCGCCGGCGGACTGCAGCAGGAAGAAGCCATGACTTCAAGATAGAGGCTTCGCCGGCACGATCCAACCGGCGCCACCCGGGCACGGCTTGCCGGCGGCCGGCGCGGCGGCTATCAGGGGGGCCCTGCGACCTGGAATTCCTGCCTTGAGTCCGACTGCTCCCCGAGTGACGACCGCGGATCGAGACGACCTGCTGCTGCACCGCAGCCCGGCCTTCTGGGGCGCGCTCGCAGTCGCGGTGCTGCTCGGCGTGTTCCTGATCGACCGGCCGCTCTCGCTGCTGCTGCGCGAGGCCGGCGAGCCGCTGCTCGACCTGTTCCGCTTCATCACCGACTTCGGCAAGTCGGATGCCTATCTGATCGGCAGCGGGCTGCTGACCATAGGAGCCGCCGGGACGGTGCTGCTGAGCACGCGGCGGGTCGTCCGCCGGCTCGCGGCCTGGCTGGCCGGTTACGCCTTCTTCTTTTTCTGGGCGGTCGCCGGCTCGGGCATCCTCGCCAACCTGCTCAAGATCCTGTTCGGTCGGGCTCGGCCCAAGCTGCTCGACGAGCAGCAGGTCTACGGCTTCCTGCCGCCAGGGCTGGAGGGGGACCTGCATTCCTTTCCGTCCGGCCACGCCACGACGGTCTTCGCCGTGGCCGCCGCGCTCAGCCTGCTGCTGCCCGGCGCTCGGCGCTGGCTGCTGGCGCTGGCGGTGGTGATCGCCGCCAGCCGGGTCGTGGTCAATGCCCACTACTTCTCCGACGTGGCGGGCGGCGCCGCGACCGGGCTGATCTTCACCCTGCTGTTCGCCCGCTTCTTCCGCGACCGCGGCTGGCTGTTCCAGCGGGGCCGAGCGGGCACCGGCGTCAAGGCCGAGGGCCGCTGGTGGCGGCGCGCGCTGCGGCGCCGGCTGCGCCCGCTGCTGCTGTCTTCGCGCGGCGGCGCGTCGGCAACCTGAGGTAGTGCGGTCGCTCGCGGCTGCGCCGGATCGCAGGTCTCTGGCAGCGAGCCGATTTTTTCTTGTGCTTTGCTTGGGTATCGGCAGAGTCGCCGGGCATTTCGCTGGGGCGTCTCGCCATGCGTCGCGGAGCCTCGACGGCATGAGCAAAAGGTGTGTGGCGCCTTTTTAGAAAGCAACCTTAACGCGCATATCCGGGAAGGATGGCCGGCGATGCAGGCGGGTGATCGGCAGGTCGGCGGGGCGGTGCGCGCGGTCACGCGCCGCTTTCACCTGACCATCGCGCTTCTGGTCCTGCTGTTCCTGTGCAGCGGCGGGCTGCTGCTCGTCCACCTCGACCGCAGCCTCGACCGCGAGGCCGCCGAGCAGGCCTCGCATCTCGCGCAGACGGCGCTCGGCCAGCTGGCGGCCAGCGACCGCTCGCACGTCTACGACTTCGCCTACTGGGACGACACCGTGGCCTTCGCCCGCGGCGAGCGGGGCAGCGCCTGGGCCGACGAGAACGTCGGCTTCTGGTCGCTGGAGACCTACGGTTTCGACGCCGCCTTCGTGGTCGGCGCGGACGATCGCCCGCTCTACTCGGCGGCCGCCGCTGCAATCGGGCAGGGCGCGGAGGGGAAGAACGCGGAAGTGGATGGCGCCAACGGGCAGGGTGCGGGGGACGCGGATCGGGCGTCCGGCACGCTCGCACCGGCGGCGCTGCTCGGCGGGCGGGCGGCGGCGCTGATCGCGGCGGCGCGGGCCGCGCCGATGGACGACCCGCTGCCGAGCTCCGCCTTCTTCCGCGACGGCGAAGCGGTCTACCTGGGCGTCGCCGCCGCGGTCACGCCGGAGTACCCGCTGTGGGCCGAACTGCGGCCGCAGCCGCGGCCGGTGCTGATCTATGCCCGGCGTCTCGATGTGGAGCTGCTGGACGAGCTCGCCGCGCGCTACCTGCTGCCCAACCTGCGCCTGTCGCCCGCAGCCGAGCCGGCGGGAGGGGACCGCCTGGCGCTGATCGGACCCGACGGCACGGCGGTCGCCGCCCTCGCCTGGGATCCGGCGCGACCCGGCGTCGAGGCGCTGGCCGAGGCCGCGGTGCCGGGCGCGCTGGTCCTGCTGCTGCTGCTCGCCCTGGTCGCCGCCATGATCGTCGCCACGCGTCTGGCCGCGCGCACCATCGCGCAGACCGTCGAGGCGCTGGAGGACAGCCACCGCGAGCTCGCGCGGCGCGAGCTGGCGGCCCGCGAGGCACGCGACGAGGCCGAGCGGGCCAACCGCATCAAGACCGTGTTCCTGGCCAACGTCAGCCACGAGCTGCGGACCCCGCTCAACGCGATCCTCGGCTTCTCCGAGCTGCTCGACCGCCAGGTCAAGGGCCCTCTCGGCCATCCCGCCTACCGGGGCTACATCACCGACATCCGCGCCAGCGGCCAGCACCTGCTGCGCCTGATCGAGAACGTCATCGACCTGTCGCGCATCGAGGTCGGGGCGTGGGAACTCGACGCCGCGCCGATGGATCCGCGCCAGACGACGCAGGAGGTCCTGCGTTTCCTCCAGCCGCTTGCCAAGCAGCGCGGGATAGAGCTGGCCGTCGAGCTCGACCGGGCCCCGGAGGCGATCGTCGCCGACTCGCGCGCCCTGGCCCAGATCGTCACCAACCTGGTCAGCAATGCCATCAAGTTCACCGACTCCGGGGGCCGGGTGCGCCTGGCCTGGCGGGTCTCGTCGGCGGGCGAGGCGGTGCTGCAGGTCGAGGACGACGGCATCGGCATTCCCGCCGCGGACATGGAGGCGATCCTGCAGCCCTTCGAGCGCGGCCGCGATCACTCGACCCGGCGGCGCGAAGGATCCGGGCTCGGCCTGGCGATCGTCAAGTCGCTGGTCGAGCTGCACGGGGGCCGTCTCTCGCTCGACAGCCGGCCGGGCGAGGGCACCTCGGTGACTGTGGTTCTGCCGGGCAGCCTCGTGCCGCGTCTCGACGGCGAGCCGCGCCAGGCCGGCGCCGCCGTCCGGTGAGTCCGCTCCGGCCGCGACCCGATTCCAAAAGGCGACCTTCTGCTCTAGGCTGCGGCCTCTCATTGGCCGGGGCTCGGGCCGGTCGGCCGCAAGGCCGGCCCGCGGGACCGTCGCTTTCCCGGCATCATCAAGGGGAGAAACGCGCGTGAAGATCGCCGTCGGCGGCTTTCAGCATGAGACCAATACCTTCGCGCCGAGCAAGGCGGACTTCACGGCCTTCGCCCGCGGCGGCGCCTGGCCGGCGCTGAGCCGCGGCGACGCCGTTTTCGAGGCGATGGCGGGCGTCAACCTGCCTTGCGCCGGCTTCATCGACGAGGCGCGCAGCCAGGGCCACCAGTTGGTGCCGCTGTCCTGGGCGGCGGCGACGCCCTCGGCCCACGTCACCGAGGACGCCTTCGAACGCATCGCCGGCCAGATTCTGGAGGACCTGAAGGCCGCGGGCGGCGTCGACGGGCTCTATCTGGACCTGCACGGCGCCATGGTCACCGAGCGCCACCAGGACGGCGAAGGCGAGCTGCTGCGCCGCGTCCGCGACCTCGTCGGCCCGGACCTGCCGGTCGTGGTCAGCCTCGACCTGCACGCCAACGTCACGCCGGCGATGGTCGAGCTGTCCGACGCCCTGGTCGCCTATCGCACCTACCCGCACGTCGACATGGCGATGACCGGGGCGCGCGCCTTCGGGCTGATGGCGACCCTGCTGGCCGGCCGGCGGCTCGCCAAGGCGCGGCGCGCGCTGCCCTTCCTGATCCCGCTAACCAGCGGCTGCAGCCTGATCGAGCCGGCCCAGGCGCTCTACGATTCGCTCGGCGAGCGCGAGAGCCTGCCGGGCGTCGCCTCGCTGTCCTTCTCGGCCGGCTTTTCGCCCGCCGACATCTGGCACTGCGGCCCGACGGTCGTCGCCTACGGCGAGGACCCGGCGGCGACCGAGCGCGCCGCCGACGAGCTGGCCCAGGCGATCCTGGAGCAGGAAGCCGGCTTCGCCGGCACCATCATGTCGGCCAAGGACGCAGTAGCCCATGCCATCCAGGTCGGGGCGCGGGCGCGCCGCCCGGTCGTCCTGGCCGACACCCAGGACAATCCCGGCGCCGGCGGCAACGGCGACACCGTCGGCCTGCTCGCCGAGCTGGTCCGGCAGAAGGCGCCGCGCGCCGTGATCGGCCTGATCTTCGATCCCAAGGCCGCCGAGCAGGCCCATGCCGCCGGCGAGGGCGCCGAGATCGAGATCGGTCTCGGCTCGCACAGCGGCCTGCCGGGCCACGAGCCACTGCGCGGCAGCTACCGCGTCAAGAAGCTGGGCAGCGGGCGCTTCGAGTGCACGGGGCCGTTCTACCGCGGCGCCCGCATGGAGCTGGGCCCGATGGCGCTGCTCGAGCTGGGCGGCGTCGAGGTCGGCGTCGCCTCGAAGAAGGCACAGCTCGCCGACCGCGAGATGCTGCGCCACATCGGCGTCGATCCCGAGGAGCGCGGCATCGTCGCGGTCAAGTCCTCGGTGCACTTCCGCGCCGACTTCCAGCCGATCGCCGAGCAGGTCGTGGTCGCCGCCGCACCGGGCCCGAACCCGGTCGACCACCTGCAGCTCGACTACCGCAACCTGCGCGGCGGCGTCCGGCTCATGCCGATGGGGCCGCTGTCCGCCGGGCCCAAGACCTGAGGGTCGGCTCCGTCAGTCGCGGCGGCCCCAGGGGCCGCCGCGGCGGGAGCCCTCGCCGCCGCCGGGGGCGGCTCCCGGTCGACGGCCGGTCCCGCGCTCCCAGGGGCGGCGCCGGCGCGGGGCGCGTTGCGCTCCGGCCTCGCGCGCGGCGCTGTCGGGCAGGACGACGCGCAGGCCGCGCGGCGGCTTCTCGCCCCCGAACAGCGGCACGGCGCGACGCTTGAAGGGCACGATCAGCACCAGGCCCGCGACGAAGCCGCCGATGTGCGCCCACCAGGCGACGCCGGCCTCGCCGGCGGTGTCGCCGGCCGCCGAGAAGAGCTGCAGGCCGAACCAGAAGATCAGCAGCAGCCAGGCCGGGATGTACAGCGGGATGAAGCCGATCGGCACCAGCACCTTGGCCTTGGGGCTGAGCAGCAGGTAGGCGCCGAGCACGCCCGAGATGGCGCCGCTCGCGCCGATCATCGGCGTGCCCGGGTCGGGGGCGGTGGCGAACTGGCAGAGCGCCGCGGCGACGCCGCAGGTCAGGTAGAAGGCCAGGTAGCGCCGGTGGCCCATGGAGTCCTCGACGTTGTCGCCGAACACGAAGAGGAACAGCATGTTGCCGATCAGGTGCATCCAGCCGCCGTGCAGGAACTGCGAGGTCACCAGGGTCAGCCAGGCCGGGGCGTGGGCGACCTCGGCCGGCAGCTGTGCCTCGCCGGTCAGCAGCGCCGGCACCATGCCGAAGCCGTAGAGCGTCTGCACGAAATGCTGCTGGTCGCCGCCGATCTGGTAGAACCAGACCGTGACGCAGGCCAGGATCAGCCCCCAGTTGACCCAGGCATGGCGCAGGAAGGCGCGCTCGTTGGTATCGTGCAGCGGCAGGAACATGATGCTGGTGATGTGGGAGCGCGGCGCCGCCGCGGCCAGACCGGAAATCACGGGTCGCGCGGCTTGCGCAGCGGGGCCGGGGAGGTGAGGCGGTGAGCGTCGCGGAGTTCTTCGGGTACCTCGCCTCGGTCCTGGTCTTCCTGAGCTTCTACATGAGCACGATGGTGGCCCTGCGCGGCGTCGCCATCGTCAGCAACGTCGCCTTCATCACCTATGCCTCGCTGGAAGGGCTGCTGCCGGTCCTGATCCTGCACGTCCTGCTGCTGCCGACCAACGTCTACCGGCTCCATCAGATCCGTCGCCTGCTGCGCGACATCGCGGGCGCGCGCGACAGCGGCTTCCCGCTGGAGCCGCTGATCCCCTTCATGCGCGAGCGGCCGATGGCGCGCGGCGAGGTGCTGTTCCGCAAGGGCGAGCGCTCCAGCGAGCTCTACTACCTGGCCCAGGGCCGGGTGCGCATCGCCGAGCTCGACGCGCTGCTGCAGCCCGGCGAGATCTTCGGCGAGATCGGCCTCTTCGCGCCGGAGAACCGGCGCACCGGCACGGCTGTCGCCGAGGATCCCGGCCTGGTCTTCGTGCTGTCCGAGAAGGCGGTTCTGCAGATCTTCCACCAGAACCCGCGCATGGGTTTCTCGCTGATCCGCATCATCACCCGCCGGCTGATCGACAACCAGCGGCGCGCCGAGCAGGCCCGCCAGGGCGGGGGTCCGGGTCCTGGCGCGGGGGCGGGCGGGGGAGCGGAGGCGCCGGCAGCCGCGGGGCCGCCGCCGCCGCCGGTGCTGCCCGACCCGGCGCGGGTCGAAGAGGCCGAGACGGTGCTGCGCCAGGCCCGCCGGCGGCGTCGCTTCGCCCGTGCCGCTCTGGTCGCGGTCCCGCTGGTCCTGCTGGCGGTCGCGCTCGACGGCCAGCGCGGCTACCTCGCCTCGGTGCTGTTCCGCGACGCCGTCGTCACGACCTGGGTCTACACGGCCACCGCGCCGATCTCCGGCCAGGTCGAGGCGCCGGTGCCGGCGCCCGGCGACATCGTCGCGAGCGACGGCGTCGTCGTGCTGCTCCGCGACCTGCAGGCGGACGACACGGAGGTCGCGCGCCTGGAGGCGGAGAGGGCGCAGATGGCCCGGCGCGTCGAGCAGAGGCAGGCTCGCCTCGACGAGCTGAAAGGCACCGCCGAGCGCTGGCAGCGCCGCTCGACGATCTATGCCGAGGTGTTCCGCGAGCAGCTCGAGGCCGGGCTGCGCGGCCTCGAGGCGGAGCTCGCGTTCGTCGAGAAGCAGATCGCGCTGTCCGGCCGCATCGCCGAGCGCCTGGAGACCCTCGCCGCCAAGGGCCATGCCTCGCGCTCGACCGCCGACGAGCGGCTCGCCGGCATGATGGAGCTGGCGAGCCGCCAGACCAAGCTGGAGAAGGAGATCGCCCTGGCCCGGCGTCGCCTCGAGGCCGCCGGCCAGGGGGTCTTCATCTCGGCCGACGGCAGCAACCCGGACTGGGTCTTCGACAGCAGCGACGTGCTCGACCTCCGGCTGATCGAGGCGACCGACGCCCTGGCCGAGGCCGAAGAGGCCCTGGCCAGGCTCGACCTGGAGCGGCAGGCGACCCGCCGGCAGTTCGGCCGGACCAGCGCCGCCGAGGTGATCGTGCCGCCGGGCAGCCTGGTGTGGCGCGTCTCGACCGGCCCCGAGGCGACGGTCGGGCGCGGCGCGCCGCTGCTCGAGTGGATCGACTGCCGCCGGCCCCTGCTCGACGTCCCCGTTTCCGAGCTCGACCTGATGCTGATCGGGCCGGGCACGCCGGCCGAGGTCCGCATCGACGGCATCGAAACGCCGCTCGCCGGCAAGGTCGCCTACCTGCGCGGCGCCGCCGCGCGGCTCGGCCGCGACCAGCTGGCCGCGGTCGCCGAGGCCGGCGATTCGGAGGCCCAGGTCGTCGTTGCGCTGGAGCAGGGCGACTTCGGTGCGGCCGACTGCCCGGTCGGGCGCGCCGCCTACGTCGACTTCGCCGGGGTCGGGCCCTTCGCCCGCCTGCTGGCCTCGCTGCGCTGGTAGATGCCGCTCAGGCCAGCCGGCACCAGACCGGCACGTGGTCGGAGGCCTTCTCGCGGCCGCGCACCTCGCGGTCGATGCCGCTCTCGAGCAGGCGGTCGGCGGCCTGCGGCGAGAGCAGCAGGTGGTCGATGCGGATGCCTTCGTCGGCCTGCCAGGCGCCGCCCTGGTAGTCCCAGAAGGAGTAGCGGTGCGGCTCGCCGTGCAGCGCGCGGAAGGCGTCTGTGTAGCCGAGCCAGAGCAGGCGGCGGAAGGCGCGGCGCGTCTGCGGCAGGAACAGCGCGTCCGCGGCCCAGGCCTTCGGGTCGTGGCAGTCCTCGGGCTCCGGGATGACGTTGTAGTCGCCGGCCAGCACGACCGGCCGCTCCTCGGCCAGGAGCGCCTCGGCGCGCGCCGCCAGGCGCTCCATCCAGGCCAGCTTGTAGTCGTACTTGGCGCCCGGCGCCGGATTGCCGTTGGGCAGGTAGAGGCAGCCGACGCGGATGCCGAAGGTCGTCGCCTCCAGGTAGCGGGCGTGCTCGTCGGCCTCGTCGCCTGGCAGCCGCGCCGAGACCTCCTCCAGCGGCTGCTTCGAGAGGATCGCGACGCCGTTGTAGCTCTTCTGGCCGTGCACCGCGCAGCGGTAGCCCAGCGACTCGATCTCGAGGCGCGGGAAGGCCTCGTCCTGGCACTTGATCTCCTGCAGCAGGACGACGTCGGGCTCGGCCTCCTTCAGCCAGTCGAGCACGTTGGGCAGGCGCGCCTTGATCGAGTTGACGTTCCAGGTGGCGATCTTGGGCATGGCGGCGGCTTTCGCGGGGCTCCGGAGGGCGGGGTGCCTTTCTTAGCCGAAGACGCGCGCCGGATCAGCCCCGCAGCCTCTCATGTCCGCAGCCTCTCAGGTCCGCGTGGCGGCATTCAGCACCGGCTCCGCCCGCAGCCGCGGCACCGCGAAGTCGAGGAAGGCGCGCAGGCGGGCGCTGGCCCGCCGGCCCTCGGGATGGACCAGGTGGACCGGCACCGGCGGCGTCTGGTGGTCGGCCAGCACGATCTCGAGCCGGCCCTCGGCGAGCGCCCCGGCGGCCTGGTAGGAGAGCACGCGGGTCAGGCCCTGGCCGTCGACCGCCGCGGCGACGGCGACGTCGGCGGTGTTGACGATCAGCGGCGCCGGCGGCCGGACCGTCCGGCGGCCGGCTCCCAAGCCGAAGGCCCAGTCGCGCGGCACGCCCTCGCGGGCGAAGACGATGGCGTCGTGGCGCTCGAGGTCCTCGGGAACCTGCGGCCGGCCGCGGCGCGCCAGGTAGGCCGGGGCGGCCACGACGACCTGGCTGAGCGCGCCGACGCGCACGGCGCTGAGGCTGGAGTCGGGCAGCTGGGCGATGCGCAGCGCGACGTCCTGGCCCTCCTCGATCAGGTCGACGACGCGGTCGAGCAGCTGCAGGCGGACCGAGACCTGGGGCAGGGCCCGCCGGAAGGCGAAGACCAGCGGCGCCATGTGCAGCCGGCCGAACAGCACCGGCGCGGTCACCGCCAGCGTGCCGCCGGGGTCGCTCTGGGCGCCCGCGGCCGCGGCCTCGGCCTCCTCGAGCTCGGCCAGGATGCGGCGGGCGTCGACCAGGAAGCGCTGGCCGGCCTCGGTCGGTCGTACGATGCGGGTCGTGCGATGCAGCAGGCGGGTGCCGAGCCGGCTCTCCAGCGCCGCGACGGCCCGAGTCACGGCCGGCGGCGAGAGGCCCAGCCGGCGGGCGGCGGCGGCGAAGCCGGCCTGCTCGGCGACCGCGACGAAGATCCTGAGGCTTTCCAGGCGATCCATCGATTGTTCCAGAAAGAGGAATACTGCCTTGCAATAGGGCGCTATTCCTCGGCTCGTGCGCAAGGACCATTCTTCCGGGCAGGCCACACTCCCAGCAGGAGACCGACCGATGCCCGCTCCTTCCGCCACGGCGGCGCCGCTGAAGCCGATTCGCCTCCACGACTTCGCGCTCTCGGGCCACGCCCACCGCGTGCGCCTGTTCCTCTCGCTGCTCGGCCTGCCGGTCGAGCGGGTCGCCGTCGACCTGGCCGGCGGCGCGCAACGGCAGCCGGCCTTCCTGGCGCTCAGCCCCTTCGGCCAGGTGCCGGTGATCGAGGATCCCAACGGCGAGCCGCCGGTCGTGCTGTTCGACAGCAACGCGATCCTGGTCTACCTCGCCGGGCGCTACGACCCCGAGGGCCGCTGGCTGCCGCGCGAGCCGCTCGCCGCGGCCCGGGTCCAGCAGTGGCTGTCGGTCGCCGCCGGGCAGCTCAACTACGGGCCGGCGCGGGCGCGCATCCTGACGCTGTTCGGCCGGCCCGGGGACAAGGAAGGCGCGCAGGCGATCGCGCGCGGGCTGTTCGAGGTCATGGAGCGCGAGCTGGCGGCGCGCGCCTTCCTGGCGGGCGAGCGGCCGACCCTCGCCGACCTCGCGCTCTACAGCTACACGGCCCACGCGCCGGAGGGCGGCATCGACCTGGAGCCCTGGCCGGCGATCCGGGCCTGGCTCGCGCGCATCGAGGCGCTGCCCGGCTTCGAGCCGCTGGCCGCGGCCGCCGACGCCGCCTGAGGAGATCGCGCGATGGACACGAGCCTCGAGGACTCGCCCTTCCACGCCGGCGAGCAGGCGCTGCAGGCGCGTGCCGGCGTGCGCGAGCGCACGGAGCGCCAGGGCCGGCGCATGATCCGGGACGCCATGACGGAGCAGCACCGCCTGTTCTTCGCCCAGCTGCCCTTCCTGGTCGTCGGCGCGCTCGACGGGCGGGGGCAGCCCTGGGCGACGCTGGCCACCGGCGCCCCCGGCTTCGCCTGGGCGCCCGATCCCCGGACGCTGGTCGTCGAGGCGCGGCCGCTCGGAGCCGAGACCCTGGGTCTCGACCTGGCGCCCGGCGCGCCGCTCGGGCTGCTCGGCATCGAGCTGGCGACCCGGCGGCGCAACCGGATGAACGGGCGCATTGCGGTCTCCGAGCCCGGCGGTCTGGCGGTCCGCGTCGACCAGGCCTTCGGCAACTGCCCGCAGTACATCCAGGTGCGCCGGCCGCTGGCGCCGGAACGCGGTCCGGCGCGCGCCGGCGGCGTGGAAGGCGCCAGCCTGGGACCTGCCGCCCGCGCGCTGGTCGCGCGCGCCGACACGCTGTTCCTGGCGACCGCCTCCGCGGCGGCGCGGGCCGCGGCCGGCGATCCGCGCGAGGGGCTGGACGTCTCGCACCGCGGCGGCCGGCCCGGCTTCCTGCGGCTCGACGAGACTCCCGACGGGGCGACGCGCGTGACCCTGCCGGACTACCGCGGCAACTTCGCCTTCAACACGCTCGGCAACCTCGAGCAGGAACCGCGCGCCGGCCTGCTGCTGCCCGACTTCGAGAGCGGCGACCTGCTGCTGCTGGCCGGCCGCGGCGAGCTGGTCTGGCAGGGATCAGAGCTCGCCGGCTTCGAGGGGGCTGAACGGCTGGTGCGCCTGCGCATCGAGCGCGGCCTGTGGGTCGAGAACGGCCTGGCGGCCGCCTGGTCGCCTGCGGACGAGGCGCCGCAGCTCGGGCGTCTGTCGGATCGAGGCTGAGCCGCCGGGCGTTCCGGGAACTCAGATGGCGAAGGAGGAGCCGCAGCCGCAGGACGAGGCGGCGTTGGGGTTCTCGACCTTGAAGTAGGCGCCCATCAGGTCCTCGACGAAGTTGATCTCGCTGCCCTTGAGCAGCTCCAGCGAGACCTCGTCGATGACGACGCGGGCGTCGCCGCGCTCGAACACGCGGTCGTCCTCGTTGACCGTCTCGTCGAAGTCGAAGCCGTACTGGAAGCCCGAGCAGCCGCCGCCGGAGACCGAAATGCGCAGCATCGGCCGCCCGCCCTCCTGGGCGGCGAGGCCGGCGATGCGCTTGGCGGCGCTCTCGCTGATGCGGAAGTCGTCGTGGCTCTCGATCGTGCTCATCGGCGCTGGTTCCTGTGGGCGCGGATTCCGGAAGAACGTCCTGACCAGAATGTAGGGATGGCCGCCGCGCTGTCAAAAGCCTCTCTGCGGCTTTCCGAATTGCGAAAGGCGGCAAATCCCCATGGGGCAGGGCGGGCCGCTTCTGATACAACCGCCGCCATCATGATGCACGTTGTCCAGAGCGCGGACGCCCGCCCGGCGGTCCCGGGCCCCGCCCCCTATGCCTGCCGGCCCGAGGACAGCCGGGGCCGGCTGCACGCCGAGGCCGAGAGCGCGACGCGCAGCTGCTTCCAGCGCGACCGCGACCGCATCGTCCACGCCGGCGCCTTCCGCAAGCTGCAGTACAAGACCCAGGTCTTCGTCTACCACGAGGGCGACTACTTCCGCACGCGCCTGACCCACTCGCTGGAGGTCGCCCAGATCGCCCGCTCGCTGTCGCGCGCGCTCGGCCTCAACGAGGACCTCGCCGAGGCGCTGGCGCTGGCGCACGACCTCGGACACACGCCCTTCGGCCACGCCGGCGAGCGGGCGCTGCGCGACTGCCTGTCGGGCCTCGGCGGGTTCGACCACAACGAGCAGGCCTTCCGCGTCGTCACCCAGCTGGAGCTGCGCTACGCCGAGTTCGACGGCCTGAACCTGACCTGGGAGACGCTGGAGGGGCTGGCCAAGCACAACGGCCCGCTCGCCGATCCGCGTCCCAGCCTGGCGCGCTTCTGCGAGGACCTCGACCTGGAGCTCGGCAGCCACGCCTCCGCCGAGGCCCAGGTCGCCGCGCTGTCCGACGACATCGCCTACAACAACCACGACATCGACGACGGGCTGCGGGCCGGCCTGCTGGAGCTCGACGAGCTGCGCGCGGTGCCGCTGGTCGGGGCGGTGCTCGAGGAGGTCGAGGCGCGCCACCCGGGCCTCGAGCGCGGCCGGCTGATCCACGAGACCGTGCGCCGGCTGATCGGCCTGATGGTCGACGACCTGCTGGCCGAGACGCGCCGGCGCCTGGCCGAGGCGGCGCCCGACAGCGCGGCCGCGGTGCGCGCCCTGGGGCGCCCCGTGGTTGCCTTCTCCGAGGACATGCGGCAGAAGGAGCGCGCCCTGCGCCAGCTGCTGTTCCGGCGGGTCTACCGGCACTACAAGGTCAACCGCATGACCCAGAAGGCCGAGCGGGTGGTGCGCGATCTCTTCGCCCTCTACCTCGAGCGTCCGGACTGCCTGCCCGACGCCTGGCAGGCCGCGGTCGCCGCGGCGGAGCGGCCCTCGGACCCGGGCGGCGCGGCACAGGACGGCGGCCGGGCCGGGCGCGCCCGCGTCGTCGCCGACTACATCGCCGGCATGACCGACCGCTACGCCCTGGAAGCCCACGAGAAGCTCTTCGACCCCTACTCGCGACTGTGATGGACCCGGGATCGGCCTGTTGCCTCACACCTCTTGCGTCGTCCGCGCGGAGGCGGGAATCCAGGGGCCGAAAGCCGGTGTGGGCCGACCCTGGATCTCCGCCTCCGCGGCGATGACCAGACAGCAATAGATCTTTAGAAGACGTGATCAGAAAATGAACCTTTTCAAAGACTTTCAAGCCAAGATCGATGCGACGCTCAAGGCCATGGCCGACGCCGGCGAGCTGCCCGAGGGGCTCGACCTGACGCGAGTCACGGTCGAGCCGCCGCGCGATCCGAGCCACGGCGACTTCTCGACCAACGCCGCCATGGTGCTGGCCAAGCCGGCCGGCCTGAAGCCGCGCGATCTGGCCGAGCAGCTGGTCGTCCGCCTAGCCGAGGAGGCCGGCGTCACCGAGCTGACGGTGGCCGGGCCCGGCTTCGTCAACTGGCGGGTCGACGACGAACTCTGGCGCCGCCAGCTGGCGGCGATCCTGACCGCCGGCGAGCGCTACGGCGACAGCGACGTCGGGCGGGGGCGCAAGGTCAACGTCGAGTACGTCTCGGCCAATCCGACCGGGCCGCTGACCGTCGGCCATGCGCGCGGCGCCGTGGTCGGCGACGCCCTGGCCGGGCTGCTCGACAAGGCCGGCTTCGACGTCACCCGCGAGTACTACATCAACGACGCCGGCGCCCAGGTCGACACCCTGGCGCGCACCGCCCACCTGCGCTACCGCGAGGCGCTGGGCGAGACGATCGGCGAGATCCCGGCCGGCATGTACCCGGGCGAGTACATGAAGGAGGTCGGCGAGGCGCTGGCCGCGCGCGACGGCGACCGGTGGCTCGGCAAGGACGAGTCAGAGTGGCTGGAGCCGGTGCGCACCTTCGCCATCGATGCGCTGATGCGGCGGGTCCGCGACGACCTCGAGGCGATCGGCATCCAGCAGTCGGTCTTCGCCTCGGAGCGCGCGCTGGTCGACGCCGGGGCGGTGCAGGCGGTCTACGACAGCCTGGAGAGCCGCGGCCTGCTCTACACCGGCGTGCTGGAGCCGCCGAAGGGCAAGAAGCCCGAGGACTGGGAGCCGCGCCCGCAGGTGCTGTTCAAGGCGACCGAGTTCGGCGACGACGTCGACCGGCCGCTCAGGAAGTCCGACGGCTCCTGGACCTACTTCGCCAACGACATGGCCTACCACCTGGACAAGTACCGGCGCGGCTTCGCCACGCAGATCGACGTCTGGGGCGCCGACCACGGCGGCTACGTCAAGCGCATGCAGGCCGCCGTGCAGGCGCTCAGCGAAGGCGAGGCGCGGCTGCACATCGTGCTGTGCCAGCTGGTCAAGCTGACCCGCGCCGGCGTCGAGGAAGATGTCAAAGCGCGCCGGGGCACCTTCGTCACCCTCTCGGAGGTGACGGAGGAGGTCGGCAAGGACGTGCTGCGCTTCATCATGCTGACCCGCAAGCCCGACGCGCCGCTCGACTTCGACCTCGAGAAGGTCATGGAGCAGTCGAAGGACAACCCGGTCTTCTACGTCCAGTACGCCCACGCCCGCGCGCACTCGGTGCTGCGCCATGCCGCCGAGGCCTTCCCGGACCTCGCGCAGGCGCCGGCGGCGCTGGCCGAGGGCCCGCTGCATCGCTTGACCGACTCGCAGGAGCTTGGTCTCATCAAGCTGCTGGCCGGGTGGCCGCGTCTGGTGGACTCGGCGGCGGAAGCCTATGAGCCGCACCGCGTCGCCTTCTACCTGAACGACGTCGCGGCGGCCTTTCACGGCCTCTGGACCAAGGGCAAGGACGACACCTCGCTGCGCTTCCTGGTCGCCGACGACGCCGAGCTCACCGCGGCCCGGCTGGCGCTGATCCGGGCGGTCGCCCTGGTGATCGCCTCGGGCCTGCGGATCTTCGGGGTCGAGCCGCTCGAGGAAATGCGCTGATGCCCTCCGACCGAATCAGGCAGGACGAGATGAGCGGGGATCTGGGCCCCGACTACCTGAAGGGCGGACGGCCCGGCGTCACCGGCAGCGACATGGGCGGCCAGAGCTTCGGCCAGTCGGGCTACGGCCAGGGGGGCTATGGCCAGGCGGGCTTCGGGGGCGGCTCGGACGAGGAGCCGCCGCGCCGCTCGCGCCTGCTGCCGCTGGTCATCGCCTTCTTCGCGCTCGCCGCCTTCGCGGGCATCGTCTGGTACGCCTACGAGTGGGGCGTCGGCGAGGTCGAGCCGGAGCACCTGCCGGTCGTCCAGGCGCCGAGCGGGCCGATCAAGGAGAAGCCCGAGGAGCCGGGCGGCCTGGAAGTGCCCTACACCGATTCCGCCGTGCTCAACCGCTCCGAGGAGGGCGACAGCCAGGCGAGTCGGGTCGAGAGCCTGCTGCCGCCGCCCGAGGAGCCTGCGAAGGTGCCGGCGGCGCCGGCTGCCAGCGAGCCCGAGCCGCAGAGGGCGCAGCAGCCGGCGAGCGAGCCGGCGATCCCGGCGCGCGAGGTCGAGCCCGAGACGGCCCCCGAGACGACCTCCGAGACCGCCGATGCCGCCGCCGAGGCGCCGGCCAGCGAGCCGGCCGCCGACGCAAGCGGCGCGAGCGAGGCGCCGCCCGCCCCGGAGGCCGTGGCCGAGCTGCCGGAACTGCCGCGCGCCGACAGCGCTGAGACGACACCGGCGGCAGAGCCCGCAGAGGCCGCCCCGGAGGCTCCGGCTGAGCCGGCAGCGTCGGAAGCGGCCGCCGACGGCGAGCCCGCCGGCCAGCCGGCGGCGGTCGAGCCGGCCCCGGAGCCGGCGGCCGAGGCCCCGGCCGCCGAGCCGGCCGCCGAGGCGGCGCCGGAGCCGGCGGTCCAGGCCCGCGAGGCACCGGCGGAGGTCGCGCCGGGCAGCTGGGTGGTGCAGCTCGCGGCGTTGCGCCAGGAAGAGGCCGCGCGCCGCGAGTGGGCGCGCATCCAGGACGACAACCGCGGCCTGCTCGGCTCGATGTCGCTGCTGCTCGAGCAGGCCGACCTCGGCGAGCGGGGCACCTTCTACCGCATCCAGACCGGGCCGCTGCCGAACCGGGCGACGGCGCTGGATCTCTGTGCCCAGCTCAAGGCCGCCGGCCAGGACTGCATCGCCAAGCAGAGGTAGCGCCATGACGGCTTCCCGCGACACCAGCGCCTCCGGCGACCGCGCGCCCGCCCCGCGCGGCGCGGCACGGCGCACGGGATCGCACTGGCTGGGCTCGCGCACGACGGCGGCGATCGTCGGCTGCGAGGGCCACGACCTGAGCGACGCCGAGCGCCGGCTGTTCCGCGAGACCGATCCGCTCGGCTTCATCCTCTTCGCGCGCAACGTCGACACCCCGCAGCAGGTCGCGGCCCTGGTCGCCGAGCTGCGCGACGCCGTCGGCCGCCGCGCGCCGGTGCTGATCGACCAGGAGGGCGGTCGGGTGCAGCGCCTGCGGCCGCCGCACTGGCGCCAGGCGCCGCCGCCGGCCGCCTTCGCCGGTCTCTATGCCGGCGACCCGGCGCGCGCCTGCGAGCTGCTGCGCCTCAACTGCCGCCTGCTCGCCGCCGAACTCGCCGACCTGGCGATCGACGTCGACTGCCTGCCGTGCCTCGACCTGCGCCTGCCCGAGGGCCACGACGTGATCGGCGACCGCGCCCTGGGCAGTGCGCCCGAGCAGGTCGCGGCCCTCGGCCGCGCCGCCTGCGAGGGCCTGCTCGCCGGCGGCGTGCTGCCGGTGATCAAGCACCTGCCGGGCCACGGCCGGGCGACGGCCGACAGCCACCACGCGCTGCCGCGCGTCGACACGCCGCTGGAGACGCTGCGCGGGACCGATCTCGCGCCCTTCCGGGCGCTCGCCGACCAGGCGCTCGGCATGACCGCGCACATCGTCTTCACGGCGGTCGACGAGGCGCGCCCGGTGACGACCTCGCCCGAGGCGCTGGAGCGCCTGATCCGCCGCGAGATCGGCTTCGACGGCCTGCTGATGTCCGACGACCTCTTCATGGAGGCGCTGGACGGCAGCCTGCCCGAGCGCGCTGCGGCAGCGGTCGCCGCCGGCTGCGACTGCGTGCTGGTCTGCCACGGCTCGGTCGAGGAGCGGCGCGCGGCGATCGAGGCGAGCGGGCCGCTGAGCGCCGAGGCGCGCCGCCGGGCCGAGCGGGCCGAGAGCTGCCTGGGCGCGCCCGAGCCCTTCGATCGGCTGGCCGCCGCGGCGGCCCTCGAGGAGTTGCCGGCGTGAGTGATGCCGAGGTCTCGCAGTCGGGCTTCGCCGAGGACGACGCCGCGCCCTCGCCGCTGATCGAGCGTCTGGTCGTCGACGTCGAGGGTTTCGAGGGCCCGCTCGACCTGCTGCTCGAGCTGGCGCGCGACCAGAAGGTCGACATCACGAGGATCTCGATCCTGGCGCTGGCCGAGCAGTACCTCGAGTTCATCCAGGAAGCGCGCAAGATCCGCCTGGAGCTGGCCGCCGACTACCTGGTGATGGCGGCCTGGCTGGCCTACCTGAAGTCGCGGCTGCTGCTGCCGGCGCCCGAGCCCGACGGCGAGGAGCCGAGCGGCGAGGAGATGGCCGCGGCGCTGCGCTTCCAGCTGCAGCGCCTGCAGGCCCTGCGCGACGCCGGCGAGGCGCTGGTCGCGCTGCCGCAGCTCGGCCGCGAGACCTTCGCGCGCGGCGAGCCGGAGCGCGTGCGCACGGTCGAGACGGTGGTCTACGAGGCGACGCTGTTCGACCTGCTGCGCGCCTACGGCCGGATCCGCCGCAAGCCCGGCGAACACAACCTGCGCATCGCCCACCTCGATCTCTACTCGGTCGAGGAGGCGGTCGGCCGCCTGCGCTCGATGCTCGGCGAGATGCCGAGCTGGCGCGCCCTGGTCGCCTTCCTGCCGACCGCGGTCAACGCCGCCGACCCGCTGGCCGCGCGCTCGGCTGTCGCCGCCACCTTCGTGGCCAGCCTGGAGCTCTGCAAGGAAGGCCGGCTCGACCTGCGCCAGGACCGGACCTTCGCGCCGATCTACCTGCGTTCGCGCGTCGCCGCGGGCGAGCCGGCCGAGGCGCCGGCCGACGCCGCCGAGCCCGATGCGGCGCGCGACGCCGGGGGGCGGGCCGACGACAGGGACGGGGCGTGAACGAGGACCGCTTCCAGCGGCTGCGCCTGCTCGAGGCGCTGCTGTTCGCCGCGGCCGAGCCGCAGGCGCCCGCGGCGCTCGCCCGCCACTTCCCCGAGGGCACGGAGCTCGACGCCCTGCTCGAGGAGCTGCAGGGGCTCTACGCCAACCGCGGCGTGCACCTCGTGCGGCTCGGCGAGCGCTGGGCCTTCCGCACGGCGCCTGACCTGGCCGCGGCCTTCGAGATCGAGCGCACGAGCACCCGCAAGCTGACGCGCGCGGCGGTCGAGACGCTGGCGATCGTCGCCTACCACCAGCCGGTGACCCGCGGCGAGATCGAGGAGATCAGAGGCGTCGCGCTGTCCAAGGGCACGCTGGACACGCTGCTGGAGGCCGGCTGGATCCGGCCACGCGGCCGGCGCCGGACGCCGGGCAAGCCGGTCACCTGGGGCACCTCCGACGCCTTCCTCGAGCATTTCGGCCTGGAGAGCCTCGACAGCCTGCCCGGCGTCGAGGAGCTCAAGGCCGCCGGTCTGCTCGATTCTCGGCCGGCGGTGACGATCCTCGGCGAGCGCGGCCTGCTGCCGCCGCCCGGGCCGGCGGGCGGCGACGGCGAGGCCGACGACGAGGAGGCGGACGAGGACCTGTTGGGCGAGGACTTCGGCGAGGACCTGCTGCCCGAGGAGGGCTTGGCGGAGGAGGAGGGAGAGGAGCCACGATGAGCGAGATCTGCGGGCACTGCCTCTGCGGCGCCGTGCGATTCGCCTACAGGGGCCCTGAGCTCTGGCGGGCCTACTGCCACTGCGAGTCCTGCCGCCGTCAGACCGGGTCGCCGGTGACCGCCTTCGTCGGCGTGGCCCGCGAGACGGCGTCGATGTCGGGCGACAGCCTCGGGATCTACCGGTCCTCGCCGGGCGTGCGCCGCAGCTTCTGCCGGACCTGCGGCTCGCCGATCGCCTTCGAGGCCGACCGCTATCCCGGAGAGATCCACTTCTACGCCGCCGCGCTCGATGATCCGGAGGCGGCGGCGCCGCAGTTCCACGTCCACGACGCCGAGCGCCTCTCCTGGCTGAGCCTCGCCGACGACCTGCCGCGTCACCCGCGTTCCGGAACCTGACCGGCAGCGGCCCGCGCGCCCTCCGGGCTGCGGTCATTGCCTTCCGGCGACGGCGGCACTAGCTTCGCCTCGCCACGCTGGCCGGTGCCGCTCCGCGCCGCGCCCACCCTTGCCGATCTCCCTGGCCGGTCGATCCTGCGCAGATGAACGCCCTCGTCTTCGAGACAGTCAGCCACCGCTACGGGCGGCTCAAGGCGCTCGACCGCCTGTCGCTGACCATCGGCGACGGCGAGGTCGTCTGCCTGCTCGGGCCGTCGGGCTGCGGCAAGACCACGGCGCTGCGCCTGGCGGCCGGCCTGGAGGAACTGCAGGAAGGCCGCATCGCGATCGGCGGCCGGGTCGTCGCCGGCGAGGGGCGGGACCTGCCGCCCGAGGACCGCGACGTCGGGCTGATGTTCCAGGACTACGCGCTGTTCCCGCACCTGCGCGTCGGCGAGAACGTCGCCTTCGGGCTGCGCCGGCGGACCGCGTCCGAGCGCGAGCGCCTGGCGCTCGAGGCGCTGCAGCGCGTCGGTCTGGCCGACTATGCCCGGGCCTACCCGCACACCCTGTCGGGCGGCCAGCAGCAGCGCGTCGCGCTGGCCCGCGCGCTGGCGCCCAATCCCCGCCTGCTGCTGCTTGACGAGCCCTTCTCCGGGCTCGACCAGCGGCTGCGCCGCGAGGTCCGCGACCGCACGCTGCACCTGGTCAAGGAGAGCGGGGCGGCGACCCTGATGGTCACCCACGAGCCGGAGGAGGCCATGTTCATGGCCGACCGAATCGTGCTGATGCGGGCCGGCCGACTGGTCCAGGAGGGCACGCCGGTCGAGTGCTACTTCAACCCGGCCGACGGCTTCGCCGCCGGCTTCTTCGGCGAGGTCAACCGGCTGGAGGCGCGGGTCGAGAACGGCGAGGTGCGCACGCCGCTCGCCTGGCTGCCGGCGCGGGGCATCGCCGAGGGCCGCGCGGTCGAGGTGCTGGTCCGTCCCGAGGGGATCCGCCTGCTGCCGCCGGGCGACGCCGCCGGCTCCGGCAAGGTCGACGCCCGCGTCATAGCAGCGCGGCTGCTCGGCCGCTCGAGCCTGGTCCACCTCAGCGTCGAGCCGGACGGCGGCACGCCGCTGCATCTGCACGCCCGGGTTCCGGGGCGTTTCCTGCCGGACGACGGCGACGTCTTCTCGCTCGATCTCGACCCGGCGCAGGTCTTCGTGTTCCCGACCGATGCCCCCATATCAGGAGCGGAGCCGGAGCGCGGGCACACGGGTACGCGTGCATCCGGCTAGGCCGTCGCCCCGGAGCGCGGCTGGGCGCGCGACGGGGCGCGGGAAACGGCGGGGACGGGCCTGTTCGCGTGTCGTTGCCTGGACAGAGTCTTTTTGCGATAGTCCGCCCCCAAGACAGAGCTGTCACTACGGTTAGACGAGGAGAACGCCCGGTATGGGTAGCTTTAGCATCTGGCACTGGCTCATCGTGCTGGCGGTGGTCGTGCTTCTGTTCGGGGGCGGCGGCAAGATTCCGCGGCTCATGAAGGACGTCGGCACCGGCATCAAGCAGTTCAAAAGCGGCCTGAAGGACGAGGACAAGAAGGCCGACGAGGGCGGCGACGACGACGCCAAGGCGATCGGCAAGGACAACGCGGCCGCGTCCTCGGCAGCGTCCTCGAGCGTGTCCCAGGACGAGAACAAGAAGGCCGCCAACGGCTGATGTGACGCGCGGTCTCGGGGAGCCCCGGTTCCCCGGATCGAGCCAGGAACGATTTCGCGATGCTGGACATCGGCTGGACGGAGATGGCCGTCATCGCCTTCGTGGCGCTGGTCATCATCGGTCCCAAGGATTTGCCATCGGCGATGCGCGGCGTCGCGAAGTGGGTTCGCAAGGCCCGCTCGCTTTCGCGCGAGTTCCAGTCGGGACTCGACGAGATGATGCGCGAGTCGGAGCTCGACGAGGCCAAGAAGTCGATCGAATCGGTTCGTCGCTACAAGGTCGACGAACTGGTCGAAAAAGAGGTCGATCCTACCGGCTCGGTGAAGAGCGACCTCAAGGAGATCGACGACGAGGCCAAGGACCGCCGCACGGCCTCGCCGGCGCCGGCCCGCTCCGAATCGGCCGAGTCGGCCGAGGGCGGTCGTGCGTCGAACGGGTCCTCCGGGAGCGGCCGGAGCGTCGCCCAAGCCGCCGCGCCGGCGCCCGGAAACTCGGTGAAGCCGCCCGCTTCGGGGGCCGGCTCCAGCGAAACCGCCGCCTCCGCACCGGCGGCCGCGGGCGCGCCGGCCTCGAAATCCGCCGGGTCGGAATCGAAGGCGGCCAAGTCGACCGCCTCCAAGTCGACCGCCTCCAAGTCGACCGCCTCCAAGTCCACCGCCTCCAAGTCCACCGGGTCGAAGCCGACGGCCCCGGGCGGTGGATCCGGCAGCGGCAAATCCGGCGGGAGCCCCAAGGCCGCCGGCACCAAGGCCGCCGGTACCAAAGCTTCGGGCACCAAGGCTTCGGGGACCAAGGCTTCGGGCGGCGGATCGGCCGGCACGACGAAGACGGCGCCCCGGCAGAGCGCAACCAGGAAGACGACGGCCAGCAAGCCTGCCGGCGGCGGCGCGGCCGCCAAGAGTCCGGCGTCCGGCTCGGGAGCAGGTGAATGAGCGCCGGCGACGAGGCGGTCGACAACAACAAGATGCCGCTGCTCGATCACCTGATCGAGCTGCGCCAGCGCCTGCTCTACAGCGTGATCGGCCTGGTCCTGGCCTTCATCGTCTGCTTCTTCTTCGCGCAGGAGCTCTACAACTTCCTGGTCCAGCCGCTCGCCAACATCCTGCTCGACCAGGGCGGCGAGGCCTCCGAGCTCTACATGGACCGGGAGAACCAGCCGCCGCCGCGGATGATCTTCACGGACCTGACCGAGGTCTTCTTCACCTACATCAAGGTCGCCTTCTTCTTCGCGGCCTTCATCATGTGCCCGCTGTTCCTGACCCAGCTCTGGCTGTTCATCGCACCGGGCCTCTACAGGAACGAGAAGAACGCCCTGGCGCCCTTCCTGGTCGCCTCGCCGCTGCTGTTCCTGCTCGGCGCCTCGCTGGTCTACTTCATCATCCTGCCCTTCGCCTGGGACTTCTTCCTGCAGTTCCAGACGCCGGGCGGCGAGGACACGCTGGCGATCCAGCTCGAGGCCAAGGTCGCCGAGTACCTCTCGCTGACCATGAAGCTGATCTTCGCCTTCGGCCTCTGCTTCCAGCTGCCGGTCATCATGACCCTGCTGGCGCGCGTCGGTCTCGCCAGCTCCCAGGGCATGCGCGAGAAGCGCAAGTACGCCATCGTCGGCGTCTTCGTGGTGGCGGCGATCTTCACGCCGCCGGATCCGCTCAGCCAGATCAGCCTGGCACTGCCGATCATCGCGCTCTACGAGATCTCGATCCACATGGCGAAGCTGGTCGAGAAGAAGCGCGCCGAGCGCGAGGCCGAGCTGGACCGCGAGGCCGGCGTCGACTGATCCCACGCCCGCCGACACGCCGCGGAACCGGGGCGGGCCGGGCGCCGTCTTGCCTGCCGCACGACAGCGGAGGACAGCGATGGAGCGGCGACCGGCCGGCCCGCCGGTGCGGGACGGGGTGAGCGACGGGCGCGCAGCGGATCGCGCGGAAGGTCGAAGGGCATCGCTGAGCGCGCCGATCGAGCACTACGGCTTCGTCGGGAACCTGCGTTCCTGCGCCCTGGTCGGGCTCGACGGCTCGGTCGACTGGCTGTGCCTGCCGCGCTTCGATTCCGACGCCTGCTTCGCCGCCTTGCTCGGCGGGCCGGAGCACGGCCGCTGGCGGCTGGCGCCGACGGGGCCGGTGCGGCGCATCGAGCGCCGCTACCTGCCGGGCACGGCGATGCTGGAGACGGTCTACGAGACCGAGGAGGGACGGGCCTGCGTCACCGACTTCATGCCGCTCGGTCCGGCCGGCGAGGCCGATCCGCACACCGGCGAGCTGGTCCGCGTGGTCCAGGGCCTCGAGGGCCGGGTCGCGTTCGAGATGGAGCTGGTCCTGCGCTTCGGCTACGGCCGGACCGTGCCTTGGGTGCGTCGCCGCGACTACGGCCTGCGCGCCGTCGCCGGTCCCGATGCGGTCGAGCTGGTGACGCCGGTGGCGCTGCACGGCGAGGAGATGACGACCCGCGCCGACTTCGCGGTCGAGGCCGGCCGCCGCGTGCCCTTCACCCTGGCCTACCATCCCTCGACAGAGGAGCCGCGCTTCGTCGACGACAGCAAGGTCGTGCTCGAGCGCACGGCAGCCTGGTGGCGCGACTGGTCGGCCCGTTGCAGCCTGCCCGAGACGACGCCGGCGGCCTGGCGCGAGGCTGTCGAGCGCTCGCTGATCACGCTCAAGGCGATGACCTACGAGCCGACCGGCGGCCTGGTCGCCGCGCCGACCACCTCGCTGCCCGAGCAGCTCGGCGGCGAGCGCAACTGGGACTACCGCTACTGCTGGATCCGCGACGCCACGCTGACGCTCTACGCGCTGGTCAACTCCGGCTACTTCGAGGAGGCCGGCGCGTTCCGCAACTGGCTGCTGCGCGCCGCCGCCGGCGATCCCAGGCAGCTGCAGATCATGTACGGCGTCGGCGGCGAGCGGCGGCTGACCGAGGTCGAGCTGCCGTGGCTGCCGGGCTACGCCGGCAGCCGGCCGGTGCGCATCGGCAACGGCGCCCACGGCCAGCTGCAGCTCGACGTCTTCGGCGAGCTGATGGACGCCCTGCACCTGGCGCGCAAGTCGCATCTCGGCACCTACCGGGCGGCCTGGCGCCTGCAGTGCGTGCTGCTGGAGCAGCTTTCGGAGCTCTGGCGCGAGCCCGACGAGGGCATCTGGGAGGTGCGCGGCGGCCGGCGCCACTTCACCTACTCGAAGATCATGGCCTGGGTCGCCTTCGACCGCGGCATCAAGGCCGTCGAGCACTTCGGGCTGCAAGGGCCGGTCGAGGCCTGGCGGCGGACGCGCGACGCGATCCGCGAGGACGTACTGGCCCGCGGCTACGACGCCGGGCGCAACACCCTGGTGCAGGCCTACGGCGGCAGTGCGCTCGACGCCTCGCTGCTGCTCGCCGCCGAGGTCGGCTTCCTGGCACCGGACGATCCGCGCTTCCGCGGCACGGTCGAGGCGATCGAGCGCGAGCTGCTGCACGAGGGCTTCCTGCTCCGCTACCGGCCGGAGCAGGCCGACGACGGCCTGCCGGGAGGCGAGGGGACCTTCCTGGTCTGCAGCTTCTGGCTGGTCGACGCCTACGTCCTGCTCGGCCGCCTCGACGAGGCCGTCGCGCTGTTCGAGCGGCTGCTGGCGGTGCGCAGCGATCTCGGCCTGCTGGCCGAGGAGTACGATCCGCGCCTCGGCCGCCAGCTCGGCAACTTCCCGCAGGCCTTCTCCCACGTCGGCCTGGTGAACTCGGCGCACAACCTGCTGCGCGCCCGCGGCCCGGCGCGCCAGCGCGCCAACCACGGCGAGGCGCCTTCCGCCGACGACTCCGAGGCCGGGACGGAGGCGGGGGCGGAACCCGGGGAGACGGGACTCGACAGAGCCTGAGCCGGTTCGAGTGCCGCTACGGGGCCGCGTCGTGGAAGATCACGCCCAGGGTCTTCCGGTGGCCCGAGCGCAGCGGGCTGACGCCGTGGCGCAGCTGCGTGCGGTAGGCGCCGCGGCTGCCCTCGACCGGCCGCTCGGCGACCGGGAAGAGCACCGCCTCGCCGCGGGCGAGCGGCGCGACGCGGCCGATCGACTGGCGGCGCGGCCGCTGCTCGACCAGCAGGAACTCGCCGCCCCGGAACTCGGCGGGGTCCGTCAGCAGGATCGTCGCCTGCAGGGGGAACAGCAGGGCGCCGTAGCGGTCCTGGTGCAGGCAGTTGTAGTCCCCGGGGCCGTAGCGCAGCAGCAGGGGCGTCGGCCGCGTCTGGCCGGCCGCGTGGCACTGCGCCAGGTAGTCGGCGTGGCGCGCCGGGTAGCGGATGTCGGCCCCGCGCAGCCGCTCCTGCCAGGCGTTGGCGATCGGTGCGAGGCGCTCGTAGAGCGCCGTGCGCAGCGCGGCCACCGGGCCGGGCAGCGGCGCCTCGAAGTAGCGGTATTCGCCGCGCCCGTAGCCGACGCGCGCCATGACCACGGTCTTCCGGAAGCGGGCGTCCTCCTCGTAGAGCGCGGCCAGGGCGTCGCACTCGTCCCGGCTCAGCAGCGGGCCGGTCAGCGCGAAGCCCTGCTCGTCGAGATCGCGGCCGAGGGTCGGCCAGTCGAGGGCCTCGACCCGCCGCTCGATCGTTCGTTCCGTCAAGGCTGCCTCCCGCGCCGGTCCGCCGGTTCGGTTTCCAGACTGGCACGAGAGGCTGCCGCCCGGCGATCCGCTCCTTGCGCGGCGGGACCGATCGCCGCCTGCGTAACGCCCCGTTAACCAAAGCTCACGGATGCTGGACGAAAAGGGAACGCGCGGGCTTGCGGCCGGCCGGGCGTCGATGGACGATGCACCGGGGAATCTCTATAAGGCGGCCAGGGATTCGTCCCGGCTTCCCACCAACGTCGAGACCAGCGGACATGCACGATCTGAAGCGGATTCGCGAGCAACCCGAAGACTTCGACCGGGCGCTCGCCCGGCGCGGCCTGGAGGGGCGCTCGGAGTCGCTGCTCGCCCTCGATCGGCAGAACCGCCAGGCCCAGACCGAGCTGCAGGAACTGCAGGCGCGGCGCAACGAGGCGAGCCGCGAGATCGGCCGCCTGAAGAAGGAGGGCGGCGACGCCGAGGCCCAGATGGCCGAGGTCCAGCGCATCAAGGAGCGCATGGCCGAGCTCGAGGAGACGACCCGGCGCCTCGACGAGGAGCTACGCGAGGCGCTCGCCGGCATCCCCAACGTGCTGGCCGACGACGTGCCCGACGGCGCCGACGAGAGCGCCAACCTAGAGGTCCGCAGCTGGGGCGAGAAGCCGGCCTTCGACTTCCAGGCGAAGGAGCACTGGGAGCTCGGCGAGGCGCTGGAGCTGCTCGACTTCGAGACCGCGGCGAAGCTGTCGGGCTCGCGCTTCGTGGTCATGAAGGGCGGGGTCGCGCGGCTGCACCGGGCGCTGGCGCAGTTCATGATCGACCTGCACACCCGCGAGCACGGCTACCTGGAGGTGGCACCCCCTCTGCTGGTGCGCGACGAGGTGCTCTACGGCACCGGCCAGCTGCCCAAGTTCGCCGAGGACCAGTTCCGCACCACCGAGGGCTACTGGCTGATCCCGACCGCCGAGGTGCCGCTGACCAACCTGGCGGCGGGCCGGATCTTCAAGGCCGAGGAGCTGCCGCTGCGCCTCACCGCCCTGACGCCCTGCTTCCGCTCCGAGGCCGGCTCGGCCGGCCGCGACACCCGCGGCATGCTGCGCCAGCACCAGTTCGAGAAGGTCGAGCTGGTGTCGATCGTCCATCCCGAGGAGTCGGAGGCCGAGCAGCAGCGCATGACCGGCTGCGCCGAGACGGTGCTGCAGAAGCTGGGCCTGCCCTACCGGGTCATGGTGCTGTCCTCGGGCGACACCGGCTTCGGCGCGCGGCGGACCTACGACATCGAGGTCTGGCTGCCCGGGCAGCAGGCCTACCGCGAGATCTCCAGCTGCTCGACCTGCGGCGACTTCCAGGCGCGGCGGATGAACGGCCGCTTCCGTCCCGAGGGCGAGAAGGGCACGCGCTTCCTGCACACGCTCAACGGCTCGGGCGTCGCGGTCGGGCGCGCGCTGATCGCGGTGCTCGAGAACTACCAGCAGGCCGACGGCACGATCCGCGTGCCCGAGGTGCTCAGGCCCTATCTCGGCGGCGAGGAGGTGATCGGCCGTGCCCAGTGACAGCAAAGCCGCCGGCGCGAAACCCCTGGCGGGCACGCGCATCCTGATCGGCAACGACGACGGCATCCACGCGCCGGGCCTCAAGGCGCTGGAGGAGGTCGCGCACGCGCTGTCGGACGACGTCTGGACCGTCGCGCCCGAGGTCGAGCAGTCGGCGACCAGCCACTCGCTGACCACGCGCCGGCCGCTGCGTCTGCGCCGCTTCGGCGAGCGCCGCTTCGCGGTCGACGGCACGCCGACCGACTGCGTCGTGGTCGGGGTCAACCACGTGCTCAAGGACCGCCGGCCGGACCTGGTGCTCTCGGGCTTCAACCACGGCGGCAACCTCGGCGAGGACGTCGGTTACTCCGGCACCGTGGCGGTCGCCATGGAGGCGGCGCTGTTCGGCATCCCGGCGATCGCCATGAGCCAGCAGCGCGAGCAGGAGAAGCCGGTCGACTTCGCGCCGGCCAAGGCCTTCGCCGGCGGCATCGTGCGCCAGCTGTTCCAGAGCGACTGGCCGCGCGACCTGCTGGTCAACGTCAACTTCCCGCCGCTGGACCCGGACCAGGTCAAGGGCGTGCGGGTCGGCCGCACCGGCCGGCGCGACACCCAGATCGGCGTGGTCGAGGGCAGCGACCCGGCGGGGCGGCCCTATCTCTGGATCGGCGACTTCCTGCGCCACCACAGCGACGACGAGGACAGCGACCTCGGCCTGGTCGCCCGCGGCTACGTCTCGGTCACGCCGCTGCACCTCGACCTGACCCACCACGCCGGCCTGGAGCGCCTGAAGGGCCTGCTCGAATGACCCTGGAGGCGCGCAAGATCCGCCTGCTGATGCAGCTGCGCCGCGCCGGCATCACCGACACGGCGGTGCTGGCGGCGATCGAGCGCGTGCCACGCGAGCGCTTCGTGCCGCCCTCCTTCCACGACCAGGCCTACGAGAACCTCGCGCTGCCGATCGGCCTGGGCCAGACGATCAGCCAGCCGGAGGTCGTCGCCCTGATGACCCAGGCGCTGGAGGCGACGAAGCAGCACACCGTGCTCGAGGTCGGCACCGGCTCGGGCTACCAGGCGGCCGTGCTGAGCCGGGTGTGCCGGCGAGTCTACACGATCGAGCGCCATGCCGAGCTGCTCAAGCAGGCCGAGGCGCGCTTCGCCGAGCTGCGGCTGCACAACCTGACCAGCCGGCGCGGCGACGGCAGCCGCGGCTGGCCGGAGTCGCAGAGCTTCGACCGCATCATCGTCACCTGCGCGGCCGAGCTGACGCCCGAGCCGCTGCTCGAGCAGCTGCGCGAGGGCGGCTGCCTGATCCTGCCGGTCGGCGGGCAGGGGCGCACCCAGGAGTTGCTGAGACTGCGCAAGACCAGCGCAGGGATCGAGCGCGAGGAGCTGGGCGTGGTACGCTTCGTGCCCCTGGTGGCCGATGGATCGGAAAGGAGGTCGGCCGGATGACCGCGAGTCGCAGCGCAGGCGCGGGTCGGGGCCGGCGGCGGCTGCCGCTGCCGCTGCTGCTCGCCGCTGTCCTGCTCGGGCTCTCGGCCTGCGCCGACGCCGACCGCGTCGCCGACGCGCTGTCGCGGCCCGGGCCGCCGCCGGCCGAGCCGCGGCTGCCGCCGCCGCCCGAGGCGAGCCCGCAGAAGCCCTGGTACTTCGCCAACAATCCCGAGGTCGGCGGCTACATCTGGGCGCAGCGCGGCGATACGCTCTACGAGATCGCGCGCAAGTTCCGGCTGACCCCGCGCGAGATGGCCGAGGCCAACGACCTGGCGCCGCCCTACACGCTGCGGCCGGGGCAGAAGCTGCGCATCCCGCCGCAGCGCCTGCACCTCGTCGCCGCCGGCGACACGGTTTACGGGCTGTCGCGCCGCTACGGCCTCGACATGGCCGAGCTGACCAAGCGCAACGAGATCCAGGCGCCCTACACCATCGTCGTCGGCCAGCGGCTCTACCTGCCCGCCGACCAGCCGGAGCCGGCAGGCCCGCAGCCGGCGGCGCCGACCGTCGCCGCGACCGCGCCCGCCGCGCCTCCCTCCTCGAGCCAGCAGGCCGCGGTGCCCAGGCCGCCGCAGGACCCGGCGCCGGCCCCGCGCAAGGCGCCGTCGGCCGCGGTGCCGACGCCGCCGCCGCTGGCCGACGGCCAGTTCTCCTGGCCGGCCCGCGGCCGCGTCGTCTCCTACTTCGGCCCGCAGGCCGACGGCCGCCACAACGACGGCATCAACATCGTGGTCGCCGCGGGTACGCCGGTCGAGGCCGCCGAGAACGGCGTCGTCGCGTACACCGGCAACGAGCTGCGCGGCTTCGGCAATCTCGTGCTGATCAAGCATGCCGAGGGCTGGATCACCGCCTATGCGCACAACCAGGAGATCCTGGTGCACAAGGGCGAACAGGTAACGCGCGGCCAACTGATCGCGCGTGCCGGCGCCTCGGGCAGCGTCAGCGAGCCGCAGGTCCACTTCGAGGTGCGCAAGGGCACGCGCGCGCTCGACCCGCTGACCGTGCTCGGCCCCCAGGCGGCGACGAACTAGCGTCGCAGCGCGACGGCGACGAAGAGAACGGCGTAGAGCAGGCCGAGCACCAGCGGCAGGCCGTCGGGTCCGAGCGAGTCCATGGACAGGCCCGCCAGCGGCGGCCCGGCCAGCCCGCCGAGGCCCCAGACCAGCGCGAAGGCGGCGTTGCCGGCCAGCAGCTGGGCGCCCCGGAAGCGGTCGCCGAGCTGCACCAGTGCCAGGGTATAGACGCCGTAGGCGGCCGAACCCCAGAGAAACAGCAGCGGCCAGAGCGTCCAGCGCTCCGTGGCGGCGAGCGGCAGGGCGGCGGCGCCGGCCACCGTCAACGCGCAGAGCAGCAGGCAGGTGCCGTGGCGCGACCAGCGGTCGGCAAGCCAGCCGATCGGCAGCTGGAACAGCACGTTGCCGATCGCCAGGACCCCGACGCTGCTCGCCGCCAGGGCCTCCGCCAGGCCGATGCGCAGGCCGTAGACCGGCAGCAGCGAGAGCGTGATCTGGTCGAAGGCGGCGGCGGCGCCGACCAGAAGCAGCAGGAGCGGCGCCAGCGGCAGGAAGGCGAACAGCGAGGCGCCCGCGTGCTCGTCCAGTCCGGGCAGGCGCCGGCGGCTGGCGTAGACCAGCGCCGCCGAGAGCAGGGCGATGGCGATGCCGACCAGGAAGGACGGCCAGCCCTCCGACCCCGCCACGGCGACGACGAAGGGCCCCGAGGCGAAGCCCAGCGCCAGCACCGAGGAGAACAGGCCGAGGATGCGCCCGCGCAGCCGCTCCGGCGCCAGCTGGTTGATCCAGGTCTCGCAGGTGATGTAGAGGCCGTCGATCGCGAAGCCGAGCAGCAGGCGTGCCGGAAACCAGATCCACAGGCTTCGGGTGGCGCCGATGACGGCGAGCAGAAGCGCCACGCCGAGGGCGCTTGCCAGGGCGACGCGGACCGGGCCGTAGCGGCGCGCGACGACCGGCAGGAGCGGCGCCGAGAGCAGCAGCCCGAGCGGCGTCATCGCCGTGTTGATGCCGATCATCGCCGGCGAGTGGCCCTGTCGCTCCAGCACCAGCGCGAGCAGCGGATAGGTCAGCCCCTGGGTAATCGCGAAGACGCCGGCCAGCAGCACGACCACGGCGATCACCGGCCAGTCGGGCCGGCCCTCGGTGCTGCCGCTTCCCCGGGGTGCCTCTTCGGTCGTCTGCGCCATCGCCTCCGTCCGTGTCCTGGCCGGTGTGGGCGCTGCGGGAACCGCCGGCGCCGCCGCCACGTTGCTCTGCCCGTTCGCAACGAAAGGGACAAGTCATGAAACGCGCGCTTTCACTGCTTTTCGCGGGCCTGCTGCTGACCGGCAGCCTGGCGCTCGCCGGCTGCGAGGAAGACGACGGACCGGCCGAGGAGGCCGGCGAGGCCATCGACGAAGCCGTTCAGGACACCGAGCGCGCCGTGGAGGATGCCACCGACTGACGCGCCTGCCGAAGGTCTCCCGGATCGCCGGCGCGCCGCTGCGGCGGTCGCCGGCGGTTCTTTTTCGGACCGGGGCACTGTCGCCCGCCCGGGCGGCCCTAGGTAAGGACGATGCGCTTTCCCTTCCGGCCTCGCTCGATCGATCGCAGCGGCGACGATTCCCCGACCACCAACGTGTTCCGCTACGTCTGGCGGATGAGCGGGCACCATCAGGCCTGGATCTGCCTGCTCGCGCTGGCCGTCGCGGCGCTCGGCGTGGCGCCGCTCGAGCTGCAGCGCCGCATCGTCGACGGCGTCCTCGAAGACCGCGGCGATCTGGACCTGCTGTGGCTGCTCTGCGGGATCTATCTCGCGGTGGTGCTGCTCCAGGCCTTCGGCAAGTACGCACTGCGGCTCTACCAGAGCTGGCTCGCCGAGAGCGCGATCCGCTACACCCGCGCGCATCTCGCGCGGCTCTACGAATGCCGTGTCGAGAGTCGGGGCGAGCGGCGCGACGGCGATCACGACGGCGACGAGGGCAATGGCTCCGACGGCGGCCAGGCGGTTTCCATCATCGGCGCCGAGGTCGAGAAGCTGGGCGGCTTCGTCGGCGACGGCCTCTCACAGCCGGCCGTCAACGCCGGCATGCTGCTGGCGGTGATGGCCTACATGCTGGCGATCCAGCCGCTGATCGCGGTGGCGACGCTGCCCTTCCTGCTGCCGCTGCTCGTGGTGCTGCCGCTCATCCAGGTGCGGATCAACCGCCTGCTGAAGCGGCGCCTGAAGGCGCTGCGCGAGATGGGCCAGGAGATCGCCGATGCCGACGGCAGCGACCCCGAGGGTTTCGAGGCGCTGCTGCACCCGCAGCTCGACCGCGTGTTCCGGCTGAGGATCCGGCTGTCGCTGCTGAAGTTTGCCGCCAAGGGGCTGATCAACCTCTGCAACAACCTGGCGCCCATCGCGATCCTGTTGATCGGCGGCATGATGGTGCTGGAAGGCAGCAGTACGGTCGGCACCATCGTGGCCTTCGTCTCCGGCTTCCACCGCATGACGGACCCGGCGCGCGAGCTGCTCAACTACTATCGACTGGCCTCGCAGGCCGAGGTCCAGCACCGCATGATCGCCAAGTGGATGTGAGCGGCCCGGCCGGCCTCAGGCCGCCGGGCCGTCCTGCTCCGCCTCCAGGCGGCGCAGGCGCGCCCGGGCGCGCGAGACCCGCGACTTCACCGTGCCGACCGAAATGCCCAGTCGCGCGGCGATTGCCGCGTGGCTCTCTCCGTCCGGCCCGACACGCAGCAGGATCCAGCGCTGCTGCGGCGACAGGCGGCGAAAGCGCCGGCCGAAATCCTCCTGCTGGAGCCGCTGGTCCTGTGTCGGGCGGCTGGCCAGCGGCAGGTCCTCGCCTTCCAGCGGCACGTGCGGGCCGCGGCGCTGCAGGCGCCGGCCCCTGTCGCAGGCGAGATTGCGCAGGATGGTGAAGGCCCAGGCTCGCAGGTTGGTGCCGCTGCGGAAGCAGCCGCGCTTCTCGAGAGCCCGGACCATGGTCTCCTGGACCAGGTCGTCGGCGACATCCGGCGATCCGAGGACCCGCCGTCCGTAGGCCCTGAGTTCGGGCCCGAGGCCTGCCAAGTCCGTCTCGAAGCTCATGGCCACCTCCCTGGCGTCTGCTCGGCGAGGGCGGACCGGGGGCGCGACGCCCTCGCGAGTCACATCGGAAGGCCGGCACGGCCGTTGTAGGGCTTTCCGGTAAACGACGCGGTTTACATCCTCGGGGGATCGCCGAAGCGTCGCCGGTGCTACGACGAGGCGGGAGGCGTCTCGTCCGGACCGCAGGCTTCGTCGCAGGGGCCGCCATCGACGCCGTCCGCGGGGTCGAGCCGTCGGCGCAGATTGGCGCGGGCGCGTGCGACCCGGGACTTCACCGTGCCGATCGCGACGCCATAGGCCTCCGCGAGATCCAGGTAGCGCTCGCCGCCCGCGGCGATGCGCAGCAGCAGCTCCTGCTGCGCCGCCGGCAGCTCGGCGAAGGCGCGCTGGAGATCGCGCAGCGCCAGGTCGTGGTCCTGTCGCGGCGGTTCGCCGAGCAGCGAGGCGTTGTCGTCGATCGCCAGGTGCGGGCCTCGCCGCGCGCGCCGGCGCCCCTCGTCGGCCGCCAGGTTGCGCATGATCATGTAGAGCCAGGCGCCCAGGTTGGTGCCCTCGACGAAGCCGTCGCGCCCCTGCAGCGCGCGCAGCAGCGTCTCCTGCAGCAGGTCGTTCGCGGCGTCGGCGGTATAGGTCCGCTGGCGTGCCCACAGCGTCAGGCGCGGCATGAGGTCGAGGAGAGCCAGCTCGAAGCGGCCCTCGTAAGGCTGCCGATCGGTCATGGGGAATGCTCCTTGGAGCACTCCCAGGTCGGGAGCCGCCGCGTCCCGGCCAACCGTCCTTAGGACTTTACCCCGGTATTTCCATAATCAGGGGCAGAACGGGGCAGAATGAGGCAGGGGACGACCTCTTCAGCAAGAAGTCGGCCGATTGCGTTCACCCTGTGGTCCCCAGGCGCGGAAGGAACCCCAGGCGTTGAAGGAAGCCATCCGCTCTAGTCGTTTGCGGCAGCCGAGCGGCCGTCGCCGTGCCACGGCTGACGGCTCAGCGTGCTGGAGACCAGCAGCTCGACCGCGCCCGAGATATGGGGATTGCGGCGCGCCACCGACCTGGCCCAGCCCTTCAGCTCGGCCGGCGTCTGCATCGCCATGGCGACCACGGAGAGCAGCAGCAACTCGTCGATCGCGAGATCCTCGTCGCGCACCAGCTTGTCGGCGACCTGCGACAGGATTCGGCGGGTCGGCGCATCCTCGGCGGCGGCAGCGGCCGCCCGAAGCTCGGCGGCGTAGGGGCTTTCCGCGCTCATCGGCCTTTGGCGTCCGCTGCCGCAACCGTGCCTGACGACGGGGTCAGCGCCGGTCGTTCCGGCGCAGGGCGTCGGCGCTGTCGCGGCCGCGCCCGACCAGCCTGCCGAGCCACAGCAGCGAGAGGCCGAGCAGCAGGATCATCAGCGGCGGCAGGCTGTAGGCCAGGTAGCTCTCCGGCACCAGATCGGCGTTCGCGAAGGGCGCGGCCAGCGCGACGTAGAGGGCGAGCAGGCCGGTCGCGCCGATCCACAGCCGGAACAGCCAGCGCCGTCGGCTGCCGGAATCGCTTCGGCGACGGCTTTCGCCGGCCGCTCGGGAGTGCGTGTCGTTGGCGGTCACCGTTCGCTCCCTTTGCCTCGGCTCCGCCTCGGCGGAGACTTGGGTACCAGGAGCAACGACAGCCGGACGCGCTTGTTCCGGGTCGCCTGCGAGAGGCGATCCGATCGGCAGTCCGGCAAGACAGGAGAAATGCGGGGAAAGACGGGACCGGCCGCGGCTTCGGGGGTGGGGGGCAGGGGTCGCCGCGGCCGGTCCCTAGAAGTCTGTGGACTTCTGACACCAATGAAACGCGGCTTCCGCTCGGGAGTTCCGGGGCCCGGTGACGATTCTCCGATTAATTCCGCTCGGCGCCCGGGAGCGGCCGCAGGCGCCGGCTGGCGACGGGGCATCGGCGGGCGGAACGCGGGCAAAGCCGCGCACGTTACCGCCGCAAGAGACGGCGCCGAAGCGGCCGCCCGCTTTCCCGGGCCCTTTGCGCCCGGCGTCGCCATGCACGATCGCGGCCGGTCGAGGCCGGCCGGAAAGGAGGTCAGATGACATCCAGAAAGACGCGCCGCGGCGAAGAGCACGAGCGCGACCGTCCGGCCGGCACGCCGGCCGGCGACCACAGCGACCGCGCCGGAGAGCGGCTGCGCGTCGGCGATGCGCTGCTGCGCCAGGCGGAAGCGCGCGGCGTCGACGTCGACACGCCGGGGCCGCGTCGGCCGGCCGATTCGCGCCGACACCAGGGCAAGCCGAAGGGAGGCGAGGGACGATGAGCAGGCAGGATGCCACCGGGCGCGAGCCCGCCGAGCAGGGCCCCGGCAAGCAGGAGGAGGACAACGACGACGGCCTCGGCCTGACTCCGGAAGGGCCCGAGGAGCGCAATCGCCTGCGCGAGCGGCTGCACGAACTCGAGCTCAACCTCAGCCAGATCGACGACCGCTATGGCGGATCCTTTCGCGAGCAGATCGACGCGGTGCGTCGCAAGCTCGACGAGGCCGAGCGGGAACTGCAGGCGAGCGGCGGCGAAGCCGGGCATCAGCGGATCTGGTCGTCGCTGTCGACCGAGATCCGCGACATCGAGGCCCGCATGACGCGCCAGGGCTGAACACGCCGGGGCTGAACACGCCGGGGCTGAACACGCCGGGGCCGAACACCCGGGGGCACGCCAGGACTGACAGCTCCAGGGCTGTCGGCCCTGGCCCGATCAGGCGAAGCAGTCGGTCGACTCAACCCGCGAGTTCTCGTCGGCGTCGGCGCGAAAGGTCATGCCGTAGCGGTAGCGGTCGGCCCGGAAATGCAGGACGACCTGCTCGACGGGACGCTCCCGGTTGTCGCGGAACAGGCGCTCGATGAGCAGCAGCGGCTCCCCGGCCGCGGTCCCGAGCAGCCGGGCCATCTCCGGCTCCGCAGCGACGGCGCCGATCGACTGGTCGACACGGCCGATGACCAGTCCGTTGCGGACGAGCAGGAGCAGCAGGGGCTCCCGCTCCAGGTCGGCGCGCGACACGCTGCCGGCGAGGTCGAGCGGCAGGTAGGCCAGGGAGTGGCAGAGCGGCAGACCCGAGACGCGCCGCAGGCGCCGGCTGCGGTGCACCGGCGTGCCGGGCGCCAGGCCGAGCCGTTCGGCGACGTCGGCGGGAGCCTTGACCTCGCGCGCCTCCAGCACTTCCGAGTCCGTCTTGAATCCGAAGGACAGCATGTTCGCCAGTTCGGCGTCGAGCCCGGCCTCGGCGGGCCGGTGCAGGCGGTGCGGCCGGATCCGCGTGGCACGGCCCTGGCGCCGCTCGATCAGGCCCTCCTGATCGAGCTCGAGCAGCGCCCGGCGCACGGTGATGCGCGAGACCGCGTAGTCCTTCTCGATGCGCGCTTCGCTCGGCAGCACGCCCGCACGGTCGAAGTCGCCCGCGCGGATACGCCGCCTGAGGTCGGCGAAGAGCTGCCGGTAGAGCGGCACGGGCGACGGGCTCTCCAGGCGTTGGCCGCGGTCCCGGCGCCGCTCTCGGTCGAGGCCCTGCCGGTCGGCGGGGCGGAGATCCGGTTCCTGGGTCGACGACCGACTGGGCATGCGTCCTGTCCCCTCCGTAACGGTTGCACCGCTTCGGGAAGCCTATTCTACCGAGAGGACGCGGCTCGCCCAGCCCGAACCGGCGCATCCCGGTTCCGAAGTAACGCCGGCAGGGCCCGGTGGTTCGGGGGGCGGCCCGCTAGAAGCCCGTCAGCACGCTCTTGCCGATTGCCTTGCCGCTTTCGACCAGGCCGTGGACCCGGCGCAGCGTGGCGGCGTCGATCTGGCCGGCGCGCTCGCACAGCGTGCTGGTCAGCACGCCGGCGTCGACCAGGGCGGAGACTTCCTGGAGCAGACGGTGCTGCTCGATCATGTCGGCCGTGCCGAACAGCGGCCGCGCGAACATGAACTCCCAGCAGACGCGGATGCATTTGCGCTTGAACGGCAGGATGTCGAGCGCCTTCGGGTCGTCGATCACCGCGAGCCCGCCCTGCGGGGCGATCAGCTCGGCATAGGCCGGCAGGTGCTGGCCCGTGGCGGTCAGGCTGGCGACGTAGTCGACCGGGCCGATCCCGGCGTCGGCCAGGGCCTCGTCGAGCGGCCGGCGATGGTCGATCACCTCGTGCGCGCCCATGCGTCGGACCCAGTCCTCCGTCTCGGGCCGCGACGCGGTGGCGATGACCCGCAAGCCGGTCAGGCGGCTGGCGATCTGGATCAGGATCGAGCCGACCCCGCCGGCGCCGCCGACGACCAGCAGCGAACCGTCGCCGGTCTTGACGCCGTAGGGCACGCCGAGCCGGTCGAACAGCAGCTCCCAGGCGGTGATCGCGGTCAGCGGCAGCGCCGCGGCCTCGGCCATGTCGAGGCTCGCCGGCTTGCGCCCGACGATGCGCTCGTCGACCAGGTGCAGCTCGCTGTTCGAGCCCGGCCGGTCGATGGCGCCGGCGTAGAACACCGCGTCGCCGGGGCGGAACAGCGCGACCTCCGGGCCGACCGCCTCGACGGTGCCGGCGGCGTCCCAGCCGAGCACCTGGGGCGCGTCGCCCTCGGCCGGCTGGGTGCGCATGCGCATCTTGGTGTCGACCGGGTTGACCGAGACGGCCTCGACGCGCACCAGCAGGTCGCGGGCGCCGGGCGTCGGATCGGGCAGCTCGAGGTCGAGCAGCGAGTCGGTCTCGGCAATGGGCTTGGACTGGTGGTAGCCGACGGCCTTCATGGGGACACCTCCTGGACTGTGCCGGCGTCACTCTCGGGGCCGGCAGAGCGGCTGAAAAGGGGAAATCGCGGAAAAACAGCTTGGCGGCAAGCCGCCCCGCGCTTGCCTGGCCAAGCGCCGGATTCTTCAGCAAGAATCAGGAATGGTCAGGCAATCGCTTGCTCTTAGTTATTGCGATAGCTTGACTTTCCACCATTTTTTGATTAAACAAACGTTCAGCGAAAGGCGGCCGCACCGGAGCCGCCTCATCCGAAGACAGAGCTGGAGAGAGCCGATGGCGCCGCTCGACGACGCGACGCAGACCCGTGGCGGGATCCCCGAGGGTGAGGTCCGCGGCCTGCCGGCCTGGACCTACCGCAATCCCGAGCTGCTGGACCTCGAATACGAACGGGTGATCCTGGGCAGCTGGCAGATCGCCTGCCACGTGAACGACGTGCGCGAGCCGGGCGACTACTTCGTGCTGGAGCTGATGCGCGATTCCATCGTGATCGTGCGCGGCCCGGACGGCGTGGTGCGGGCTTTCGCCAACGTCTGCCGGCACCGCGGCGCCAAGCTGCTCGACGGCGCGGGGCGCTGCCCGCGCGCCATCGTCTGCCCTTACCACGGCTGGGCCTACGAGCTCGACGGCGGCCTCAAGGGCGTGCCCAACGAGAAGAGCTTCCCGGGCCTCGACAAGGCGACGCTCGGCCTCAAGGAGGTCGAGCTGGAGGTCTTCTTCGGCTTCGTCTTCGTGCGCGTCGCACGCCTGGAGGACCACAGCGGGCCCGAGAGCGTCGCCGAGATCTGGGGCGACTATGCGCGCCACCTCGAGCCCTACCGGCTGGAGGAGATGGAGCGCATCGAGTTCGGCGACGACATGGTCTGGGACGCCAACTGGAAGGTCGGCGTCGACAACAACCTGGAGAACTATCACATCCCGCTCGGCCACCCGGGCTACCACCGCATGCTCGACAACGAGCTGGAGGGCTTCGAGAACGCGCACGGCGTCGCCGGCTCGGTGTCGATGCTGAAGGAGCGGCCCTCGTCGAACTGGGTCGAGCGGATGTACCAGAAGCTGGCGCCGACGGTTCTCGCGGACTATCCGGAGCGGCTGCGCCGGCAGTGGCTGTTCTTCACGATGCCGCCGAACATCGGCCTCGACCTCTATCCGGACTGCGTCGACTACTTCCAGATCCTGCCGCTCGGGCCGACCCGCTGCCAGGTCCGCTACGGCATCTACGGCCACCGCGACGAGCGGCGCGAGATGCGGGTGCTGCGCTATCTGAACTACCGGATCAACGGCAAGGTCGGCGAAGAGGACCGCTGGCTGTCAGAGCGCGTCCAGCAGGGCCTGGCCTCGCATGGCTACAACCCCGGCCCGCTGTCGCGCATCGAGAGCTCGCTGCGCTTCTTCCACCGGCAGATCCGCGAGGCCTGCCCGGTCGCCGCGCTCGACGAGGAGCCGCTGGCCGGAACGGTCAAGCGGCTCGACGCCGAGCTGGCAACCGGGTAGGGCGGCCGAAAGGGCGGCTCAGGTGCCGCCCACCTCGAGAGCCAGCGCCCGGCTGGTCGACTGGCCCTCCTGGTTGGGCATCGACAGGTAGCTCGGGGTCATCTCGGCGATCCGGCAGCGCCCGGCGTCGATGAGGCCCTGCAGGTGCCGTTCGAAAGCCTCCTCGTAGAGCTTGTCCTTGACGGTCAGCACGACGTGGCCGCCGGGCTGCACGATGCGCAGCAGCTCGTCGAGACCCTCCGGCGCGGCATGGGCGATGGTGAAGACGCCGGCGCAGACTGCCGCTGCGAATTCCCCGTCCTTGTAGGGCAGGCGCTCGCCGAGCGCGGCCTGGCGCAGGTCGTCGTAGGCCTGCTTGGCGCCGGCGACCTCGAGCATGCCGGTCGAGAGGTCGAAGCCGCAGACGCGCTCGTAGCCGAGGATCTTCAGCCACTCGCCGATCAGCCCGGTGCCGACGCCGGCGTCGATCACCGCGCCGGCGCCCTTCGGCACGTAGCGCGTGATCAGGCCGATCGCGATCATCGGGTGGCGGTAGCCCGCCTTCAGCATGTCACTGTCGTAGTCGCGCGCCCAGTCGTCGTAGGTCTTCGCCAGGCTGTCGGGCGACTCGGCGCTGTAGACGTCGTTGAGGGAATCGACTTGCTCGGCTGCGGGCATCGGGGCCTCCAGGTCTGGTTGCGTCGAACACCCTGCGGCGCCGGCCTTCCGGCGGCCCGGCGGGGCCGCGGAGGAGCGCGCGTTGCGGGTTGGACTTTTGTGTCCTTGCGGGTGCTGTGGCGATCAATTACCACATAAACCCACAACTTGCGACAGGGTCGGTGTCCTCGCCGGCCGCACGCCACGACGAGGGACGGGGGCGGGAAGCCCGTCCGCACGAGCGATGAAGGAGGGCGAGCGTGACCGATCTCGCGCCCTATCTGCGCCGCATCCCGGCGCTCCGCGACCTGCCGGCGGAGGCCGTCGACGCCGAGCGGCTCGGCGGCCTGACCAATCTGGTCTACCGGCTCGAGGCCAACGGCCAGGACTATGTCCTGCGCATTGCCGGGCCGGGCACGGAAGAATACATCGACCGCACGGTCGAGGGACACAACGCCCGGGCGGCGGCGGCGGCCGGAGTCTCGCCGCAGGTTCTGTTCTTCGACGAGTCGGACGGCCTGATGCTGATGCCGCACGTGCCGGCGACGACCATGACGCCCGCGCTGTTCGGCGAGACCGAGGGCGCGCCGGCGCGGGCCGGCAAGGCGTTCCGGCAACTGCACGGCAGCGGCCAGCGCTTCGAGTTCCGCTTCGAGCTGTTCGCGATGATCGACGACTACCTGAAGGTGCTCGACAAGCTCGGCGCCCAGCTGCCGGACGGCTACCACGACGTGGTGCGCGAGGCCGAGGCGGTGCGCAGCGTGCTCGACGCACGCCCCGCCGAGCTGGCGCCCTGCCACTGCGACCCGCTCTGCGAGAACTTCCTCGACACCGGCGAGCGCATGTGGATCGTCGACTGGGAGTACTCGGGCATGAACGACCCGCTGTGGGACCTCGGCGACCTCTCGGTCGAGGCCGGTTTCGACGCCGCCCGCGAGGCCGAGATGATGGAAGCCTACTGCGGCGGCGCCGTGGCGCCGGCGGTCCAGGGCCGCATGGTGATCTACAAGGCGATGTGCGACCTGCTGTGGACGCTCTGGGGCCTGATCCAGCACGCCAACGACAATCCCGCCGAGGACTTCTGGGCCTACTCGACCGGACGCTTCGAGCGCTGCAAGGCGCTGATGGGCAGCGCCGAGTTCGGCGCCGCGCTGGAGGCGGTGAAGCGCGGCTGAGGGGGGCCTCGGTCTCGTCCCCTGCGCCGCCGGGGTCACTCGGCGACCAGGACCTTGACCTCCAGCTCGCGCAGGCGCTGGGCGAAAGGTTCGGGCGGTGCGCGGTCGGTGACCAGGGTGTCGAGGGCGTCGAGGTCGCAGACCTTGACCGGCGCCTGGTTGCGGAACTTGGTGACGTCGGCGACGGCGATGACGCGCCCGGAGGCGGCGATCACCTCGCGGCAGAACTCCGCCTCCTCGGGATGGAAGTCCATCAGCCCGCCCTCGAGGTGCAGCCCGCCGAGCGAGACGATGGCATAGTGCGCGCGGAAGCGGCGCACGAACTCCAGCGCGTTGGGCCCGAAGGTCGCGCCGTCGTCGCCGCGCAGTTCGCCGCCGGCCAGGTAGACCCGGTTGCCGCGCTGGCCGTCGGAGAGAATGCGCGCGATCTCGACGCTGTTGGTGACGACGAAAAGGTCGCGGTGCTCGGTCAGGGCACGCGCCACGTAGGCAGTGGTGCTGCCGCTGTCGAGCATCAGCGAATCGCCGTTGCGGACCAGGCCCGCTGCCGTGCGCGCGATCGCCCGCTTGGCGGCGGCGTTCTGGCCCATGCGCTTGCGGAAGCCGGGCTCGCGGCGCAGGTCCGGCAGGATCACGCCGCCGTGCACGCGCTCCACCAGGCCGCGGTCGGCCATCGCCTTGATGTCGCGCCGGATCGTCTCGTCCGAGACGTCGAGCGTGCGCATCAGCTGGGCGACCGTCGCCGAGCCGCTTTCGCCGAGGGCCTCCAGGATCGCGTTCTGCCGCGCCGTTCGATGCACCGCCGACCTCTCAGCCGATGATTTGCCTTCGCGTTCCCGAAGGTAGTCGGCCGGGGCGGCTGTTCCAAGCGCAGTCTGTGGGTTTTTGTGGTTTTCGGTTGACAGCCCACAAGGCCGGTCCCCTAACATGACCTCACAGGGAGCGATGCCAAACGCATCTTCGGGACGTGTCCACGGCCGACCGCGCGCCGCATGCAACGAGAAGCCCTGGACCGCCGGCTCGGCAAACCCGCGAGATCCGGAGGTCCGGCGCCGGGCGCCGCCGGGACGAGGCGACAACGCGGGACCGCGGCGGATCCGTCCGACGGTCCGGCGCCGTCTTGCGTGAACTGCAACCAACTGGGAGGCGTAGAACAATGGCCAATCCACTGGGGACTCACCGGGGGACCGCCCTCGCCAGGCTCGGCACCGCCGGCCGTCTGGCCGGCGCGGCCTGTCTGCTGAGCGGCCTGCTGGCGACCAGCCCGGCCTGGGCCGCGAGCTATCCGGAATCCGACGACGCCATCAAGATGACCATCCACGACTGGACCGGCCAGTACCTGACCACGCACATCATGGGCAGCGTGCTGGAGGAGATGGGCTACAACGTCGAGTACGTGCAGGCCGACTACCTGGCCCAGTTCGCCGGCCTGGAGACCGGCGACCTCGACGTCGCCATGGAGATCTGGGAGACCACCGGCAAGCAGGCCATGGACGAGTCGCTGAAGACCGGCGACACCGTCGACCTCGGCGAGACCGGCATGCAGGCCATCGAGGAGTGGTGGTATCCGGCCTACGTCAAGGAGCAGTGCCCGGGCCTGCCGGACTGGAAGGCGCTCAACGACTGCGCCGAGGTCTTCGCCTCGCCGGAGACCCAGCCGAAGGGCCGCTACCTCGGCGGTCCGGTGACCTGGGGCGGCATGGACGAGGAGCGCGTCGAGGCGCTCGGGCTCGACTACGAGGTGGTCCACGCCGGCACCGACGCGGCGCTCTTCGCCGAGATCCAGTCGGCGGTCCAGCGCAAGCAGCCGGTCCTGGCCTGGGTCTATACCCCGCACTGGGCGCCCATCAAGTTCGAGGGCGAGTGGGTCGAGTTCCCGCGCTACACCGAGGAGTGCTACGAGGACCCGAGCTGGGGCACGAACCCCGACAAGGCCTACGACTGCGGCAAGCCGCGCGGCTGGATCAAGGCGGTCGGCTGGGCCGGCGGCGAGGAGAAGTGGCCTGCCGCCTACCAGGCGATCCGCAACTTCACCATGACCAACCAGGACATGGGCGAGATGATCGGCAAGGTCGATCTCGACGGCATGCCGGCGGACGTCGTGGTCCAGCAGTGGATGGACGAGAACCAGGACACCTGGAAGTCCTGGATCCCCAAGCAGTAGCCTGATCGGGCTCCGGCCGGGCGGGCGATCCGCGTCGCCCGCCCGGCCGCCGCTTTCGACGCGGGCCCGCCGACCATCAGACGGCCGACCATCTGACGAGGAACGAGAGACGCATGGCCTTCCAGTCCGCCGAGCCCGGTAGCGCCGAGCCCGGGACCGCCGCGCCGGCCGGCGTCAAGCTGACCTGCCGCGGGCTGTGGAAGGTCTTCGGCGACGGCGCGCGCCGCTTCCTGGAGCGCCACGGCGGCCGGCCGACCGGCGCCCAGCTCGCCGCCGCCGGCATGATCGGCGCCGTGCGCGACGCCGACCTCGAGGTCCACGATGGCGAGGTCTTCGTCATCATGGGCCTGTCGGGCTCCGGCAAGTCGACGATCGTGCGCTGCCTGTCGCGTCTCGTCGAGCCGACCGCCGGCGAGCTGCTCTTCGAGGGCCAGGATCTGCTGGCCGCCAGCGAGCGCCAGCTGACCGAGATCCGGCGCCACAAGATGGGCATGGTGTTCCAGCACTTCGCGCTGCTGCCGCACCTCTCGGTGCTCGGCAACGTCGCCTTCCCGCTGGAAGTGCAGGGCGTCGACCGCGCAGCCCGCGAGGCGCGCGCACTCGAGGTCATCGAGCTGGTCGGCCTGAAGGGCCGCGAGGGCTACTTTCCGCGCGAGCTCTCCGGCGGCCAGCAGCAGCGCGTCGGCATCGCGCGCTCGCTCGCCGTCGAGCCCGACGTCTGGTTTCTCGACGAGCCCTTCTCGGCGCTCGACCCGCTGATCCGGCGCGAGATGCAGGACGAGTTCCTGCGCCTGCAGCGCGTGCTGCACAAGACCATCGTGTTCATCACCCACGACTTCGACGAGGCGATCCGCCTGGCCGACCGCATCGCCATCATGAAGGACGGCGAGATCGTCCAGATCGGCACGCCGGAGGATCTCGTGGTCAGCCCGGCGACGGACTACGTCGCCGAGTTCACCCGCGACGTCTCGCGCGCCAAGGTGCTCTCCGTGCGCTCGGTCATGGACCCGCCCGCCGAGGGCGAGGCGCTGGCCGGCGAGCTGCCGGCCGAGGCCCGGGTCGTCGAGGTCGCGCGCCGCGTCGTCCAGGCCGGCCGGCCCTTCGGGGTGGTCGACCGCGCCGGCCGCGTGGTCGGCCGGCTCGGGCCGGAGGCGGTGCTCGAGGTGCTGGCGCCCGAGGAGACGAAGCCAGGGCAGGCGGCGCCCGCCGGCAACGCCGCCGAGGCCGCGCAATGACTCTCGCCGGGGCAATGGCGCCCGGGCCCGGCCCCCTGCGCCGGCCCTGGCTGCTGCTGTGGGCGGCCGCGCTGGCGATCCTGGTGGCGCTGTGGCTGGCGGCGGCCTGGCAGCCCTGGCTGACGGTCTATCCCGAGGCCTGGATCCTGCCGCTGCGCCACTGGATCAGCGACGCCATGCGCTGGCTGGTCAAGGACGCCAGCTTCGGCCTCTTCACCTTCAAGGAGCTGACGCGGGCGCTTGCCTGGCTGCTCGACCTGCCGCTGCAGGCCTGCCTGATCCTGCTGTCGCGCGGCTTCGAGCTGCCGCTCGGCGCCGGCGTCACCGTGCCGCCGCTGTCCTGGCTGGGCGTGCTCGGCGCCATGACCTTCGCCGCCTGGCGTGCCGGCGGCAGCCGCCTCGCGCTGCTGGTCGGGCTCTGCTTCGGCTACCTCGTGGTCTTCGGCCAGTGGGACAGCGCCATGGTGACGCTGTCCTCGATCCTGGTCGCCGTGCCGATCGGCGTCGTCTGCGGCGGCCTGCTCGGCATCCAGGGGCACCGCAGCCCGGCCTTCGAGCGGGCGATCACGCCGGTGCTCGACCTGATGCAGACCGTGCCGGTCTTCGCCTACCTGGTGCCGGTGCTGTTCCTGTTCGGCTTCGGCCCGGTCTCGGCGATGATCGCGACGATCATCTACGCCATGCCGCCGATGGTGCGCATCACCATGCTGGCGCTGCGCGGCGTCGACCGCCAGGTCGTGGAGTTCGGCCGCATGACCGGCTGCAGCCCGCGCCAGATGCTGTGGAAGGTGCTGCTGCCCTCGGCGCGGCACAGCCTGATGGTCGGCGTCAACCAGGTGATCATGCTGTCGCTCAACATGGTCATCATCGCCTCGATGATCGGCGCCGGCGGCCTGGGCCACGACGTGCTGACCTCGCTGCGGCGCCTGGCGATCGGCGACGGCCTGGAGGCCGGCATCGCGATCACCGTGCTGGCGATCTCGCTCGACCGCCTGTCCCAGGCGGCCGCCAACCGGGCGCCGACGCCGGTCCACCTGCGCCAGCAGCAGAGCTTCGTCGAGCGCCATGCGCTGCTCCTCGGTCTGGCCGGGATCCTGGTCGGCAGCTACCTGCTGGCCTTCGTCGTGCCCGGGCTGCGCAGCTATCCGGCGGCGCTGACGATCGACACCGGGCCGCTGTTCGACGACCTGGTCGAGTGGATCAACGTCCACCTCTTCACCTATCTCGACGCGGTCAAGTCGGCGCTGCTGATCCACGTCCTGATCCCCTTCAAGCGCTTCCTGGTCGAGGCGCCCTGGCCGGGCGTCGCCCTGGTGCTCGGCGTCGCCGGCCTGCGCATCGGCGGGCCGCGGCTCGCCCTGCTGGTCGCCGGGCTGGCGGTCTTCATCGCCGTCACCGGCAACTGGGAAAAGGCGATGATCTCGGTCTACCTCTGCGGCATCTCGGTGGTGCTGGCGATGGCGATCGGCCTGCCGATCGGCATCCTGGCGGCGCGCAGCGAGCGCTTCCACCGGGTCGCCCAGAACGTCGTCGATACGCTGCAGACGCTGCCCAGCTTCGTCTACCTGATCCCGGTCGTGATGCTGTTCCAGGTCGGCGACTTCTCGGCGATGATCGCGATCACCGCCTATGCCCTTGCCCCGGCCGTGCGCTACACCGACCACGGCATTCGCCGCGTGCCCGGCGAGATCGTCGAGGCCTCGCGCATGGCCGGCTGCAAGCCCGGCCAGATCCTGCGCAAGGTGCAGATCCCCCTGGCCATGCCGGAGATCATGCTGGGCGTGAACCAGACCATCATGATGGCCCTCTCGATGCTGGTCATCACCGCCCTTGTCGGCACCCGCGACCTGGGCCAGGAGGTCTACATCGCGCTGACCCGCGCCGACATCGGCCACGGCCTGGTCGCCGGCCTCTGCGTCGCCTTCCTGGCGATCATCGCCGACCGCCTGATCGGCGCCTGGGCGGCGCGCCGCAAGCAGGAACTCGGACTGGACTAGCGAGCGCTCATGAACCGGCCCTACGACGACCCCGCCGCACAGGTCGCCGGCCTCGACATCTGGTCGGGCCGCGTCGAGCCGCGCCCGATCGAGGGCGGCATCACCAACACGAACTTCCTGGTCGAAGACCGCGGCGAGCGCTATTTCGTGCGCGTCGGCGCCGACATCCCGGTGCACGGGGTAATGCGCTTCAACGAGCTGGCGGCGGCGCGCGCCGCCGAGGCCGCCGGGGTCTCGCCGGCGGTCGTCCATGCCGAGCCCGGCGTGCTGGTCACCCGCTTCGTCGAGGGCCGCACGCTCGCCGAGGCCGATCTGCGCGAGCCGGCGATGCTGGAGCGCGCGGTGCCGCTGATCCGCCGCTGCCACCACGGGATCCTCGAGCAGCTGCGCGGGCCGGCGCTGATGTTCTGGGTGTTCCAGATCGTGCGTCACTACGCCGGCGTGCTGCGCGACGCCGGGAGCAAGCGCGTGGCCCTGCTGCCGGAGCTGCAGGAGCAGTCGCGCCGCCTGGAGCGCGCGGTCGGGCCGATCGAGGTGGTGTTCGGCCACAACGACCTGCTGGCCGCGAACTTCCTCGACGACGGCGAGCGGCTGTGGCTGATCGACTGGGACTACGCCGGCTTCAACTCGCCCTTCTTCGACCTCGGCGGCCTGTCGTCGAACAACCAGTTCGATCCGGAGCTCGAGGAGCGCCTGCTGGCGCTCTACTTCGGCCGCCCGCCCGCGCCGGCCGAGCGCCGCGCCCTGGCCGCGATGAAGGCCGCCTCTCTCTTGCGCGAGAGCCTCTGGAGCATGGTCTCCGAGATCCACTCGGGCATCGACTTCGACTTCGACGCCTACACGGAGGAGAACCTGGCCCGCTTCCGGCGCGCCTGGGCCGACTTCGAGGCGGTGGAGCGCGATTCCGCAACAGGGTGAGGGCGAGATGGGGCAGGGCTCCGGGGGTCAGGAAGCGGGCGGGGTTTCCGGCAAGGGCGTGCCGGACTCCGCCCAGGTCGTCATCGTCGGCGGCGGCATCATCGGCTGCAGCACCGCCTACCACCTGGCCCGCGCCGGCGTGCGCGACGTCGTGCTGCTGGAGCGCCACAAGCTGACCAGCGGCACCTCGTTCCACGCCGCCGGCCTGGTCGGCCAGCTGCGCTCGAGCGCCAACATCACCCGCCTGCTGAAGTACTCGGTCGAGCTCTACGGCCGCCTGCAAGCCGAGACCGGCCAGGCCACCGGCTTCAAGCAGAACGGCGGCCTGCGCCTGGCCTGCAACGCCGAGCGCATGACCGAGATCCGGCGCCAGGCGACGACGGCGCATTCCTTCGGCCTGGAGATGCACCTGCTCGGCCCGAAGGAGGCGCAGGACCTCTGGCCGGTCATGGAGATCGACGACCTGGTCGGCGCCGCCTACCTGCCGACCGACGGCCAGGCCAATCCCTCCGACCTCACCCAGGCCCTGGCCAAGGGCGCGCGCATGGAAGGCGTCCGGATCGTCGAGGGCGTCTCGGTCACGGCCGTGAAGACCGCGCGCGGCCGCGTCACCGGCGTCGTCACCGACGCCGGCGAGATCGCCTGCGAGAGCCTGGTCAACTGCGCGGGGCAGTGGGCACCCGGGATCGGCGCGCTGGCCGGCGTGGCTGTGCCGCTGTCCTCGATGCAGCACCAGTACCTGGTGACCGAGAAGGTCGAAGGCGTCGCCCCCGACCTGCCGACGCTGCGCGATCCCGACGGGCTGATCTACTTCAAGGAGGACGTCGGCGGCCTGGTCATGGGCGGCTACGAGCGCCGGCCGCTGCCCTGGGCCGAGCGCGGCATCCCCGAGGGCTTCGTATTCTCGCTGCTCGACTGGAACTACGACCAGTTCGAGCCGCTGATGGAGAGCGCGCTGCACCGCGTGCCGCGGCTCGCCGAGGTCGGCGTGCGCCAGTTCATCAACGGCCCCGAATCCTTCACGCCCGACGGCAACTTCATCCTGGGCGAGGCGCCGGGCCTCGGCGGCTTCTTCGTCGGCGCCGGCTTCAACGCCTTCGGCATCGCGGCGGCCGGCGGCGCCGGCTGGGCGCTCGCCGAGTGGGTCGCGCGCGGCGAGGCGCCGATGGATCTCGCCGCCGTCGACATCCGCCGCTTCGGCCAGCCGCACCGCAGCGCCGACTGGGTGCGCGCGCGCACCGTCGAGGCGACCGGCAAGCACTACACCATGGCCTGGCCCCACGAGGAGCACGAGAGCGGCCGGCCGGCCCGTGTCTCGCCGCTCTACGGCCGGCTGAAGGCGGCCGGCGCGGTGTTCGGCGAGAAGCTCGGCTGGGAGCGGCCGAACTGGTTCGCGCGCGAGGGCGAGGCGGCGGCCGACGTCTACAGCTACGGCCGGCAGAACTGGTTCGAGGCGGTCGGCGAGGAGCACCGCGCGGTGCGCGAGAGGGTCGGGATCTTCGACCAGTCGTCCTTCGCCAAGTTCCTGCTGGTCGGCCGAGACGCCGCGGCCGCGCTGTCCTGGATCTGCGCCGGCGAGGTCGCGCGCGAGGTCGGCCGCGTCACCTACACCCAGCTGTGCAACCGGCGCGGCGGCATCGAGTGCGACCTGACGGTGGCGCGGCTCGCCGAGGACCGCTTCTACATCGTCACCGGCACCGGGGCGGCGACCCGCGACTTCGAGTGGATCCGCCGCAACATCCCTGACGGCCAGGACGCGCACCTGATCGACGTGACCTCGGCCTGGGCCGTGCTCACCGTGATGGGACCGCGTGCCCGCGACCTGCTGGCAGAAGTGAGTGCCGCGGACCTCTCGAACGCGGCCTTTCCCTTCGCCAGCTGCCGGGAGATCGCGATCGGCGGCGCGCCGGTGCGCGCGCTGCGCGTGACCTACGAGGGCGAGCTGGGATGGGAGCTGCACCTGCCGAGCGAGACGGCGGCGGCGGTCTACGACCGCCTGGTCGCGGCCGGCGAAGGCTTCGGTCTCGCCAACTGCGGCTACCGGGCGATCGAATCGCTGCGCCTGGAGAAGGGCTACCGCGCCTGGGGTAGCGACATCACCAGCGACGACACGCCGCTCGAGGCCGGGCTCGGCTTCGCCGTGAAGCTCAAGTCCAACACGCCCTTCCTCGGCCGCGAGGCGCTGCTCGGCCAGCGCGAGGCCGGCCTGAAGAAGCGCCTGGCCTGCTTCACGGTCGACGACCCCGCGGTGGTGCTGCTCGGCCGCGAGACGCTCTACCGCGACGGCGAGCGCGTCGGCTACCTGGCCAGCGCCGGCTGGGGCTACACGGTCGCCAAGAGCATCGGCTACGGCTACGTCCGCCAGCCCGGGCCCTTCGACCGCGCCTTCCTGGAGGGCGGCAGCTACGAGCTCGAAGTCGCCGGCGAGCGCGTGGCCTGCGAGCTCCACCTGCAGCCGCTCTACGACCCGACGAACGAGCGGGTGAAGGCGTAGGGCGTACCTCTCCCGCAGTGCGGGAGAGGTGGCTGCCGCGCCTACTTCTTCGCGCCGTTGACCTCGCTCAGCACGTCGACCAGCTGCGGCACAAGGTCGTCGCCGTGGCCGAGCGCCGAGGCCAGGCTCAGGGTCTGCAGGGCGGCCGGCGCCATGCCGCCGACCTGGCCGGCCTCGGCGGCCATGGCGTTGAAGTAGCGCAGGTCCTTCTGGGCGTTGCGGATCGCGAACTGCAGGCCCGAGGGGTCGCCCTTGGTCGCCTGGTCCATCATCTTCTGGAAGATGCCGCTGTTGACCGGGCCGGCGCCGACCAGCTCGTACAGCTTGTCGAGGTCGACGCCGACCTTGCGCGCCGTCGAGACCGCCTCGGCGACCAGGCTGGCCAGGCCCATGGCGATGAAGTTGTTGATCAGCTTCAGCTTGTGACCGGAGCCGACGGGGCCGATGTGGAAGATGTTCTCGGCGTAGCATTCCATCACCGGCTTGAGCTCGGCGAACAGCGCCGCGTCGCAGCCGACCATGGTGTTGAGCTTGCCGGCCTCGGCCTCGTTCGGCGTGCGGGTCAGCGGCGCGTCGACGTAGCGCACGCCCTTGGCCTCGGCGGCCTCGGCCAGCTTGAGCGTCGAGTTGGGGTCGGCGGTGCTGGTGTCGACGACGATCAGCCCCTCGGCGGCAGCGGAAAGCAGGCCGTTCTCGCCGGCGACGACCGCCTCGACGTGGCTCGAGGTCGGCAGGCAGAGGAAGACGATGCGGCTGGCCCTGGCGACCTCGGCCGGCGACTTGGCCTCGGTCGCGCCCTTGGCGACCAGGTCGTCGACCGGCTTGCGGTTGCGGTTGCCCAGGATGGTCATGGGATGGCCCTTGGCCATCAGGTTCTTGGCCATGCCGTGGCCCATCAGGCCGACGCCGACGAATCCGATCGCTTGCTTGTCGCTCATGGGTGACTCCTCGTCTCGGGTCGGCGGCCGCGGGGCGCGGCCGCGATAAGGGTTGCCGTCGGTCAGCCGACGCCTTCGGGCAGCCGGCCGCGCCGGCGCAGGCGCACGACCAGCGGCACGATCCAGATCAGGATCGTGACGACGCCGAGGGCGGCGGCGATCGGCCGGTCGAAGAAGGCCAGCAGGTCGCCGTCGGCCTTGATCATCGAGGTGATGAAGGAGTCCTCGAGCAGCGGCCCGAGCACCAGGCCGAGGATCGCCGGCGCGATCGGGAAGCCGTTCTCCTCCATCAGGTAGGCGATCAGGCCGAGCACCAGCATGACGCCGACGTCGAAGACCGTGTTGTTGATGGCGAAGGTGCCGACGATGCAGAACAGCAGGATGATCGGCATCAGGATCTCGCGCGGCACCAGGAGCAGGCGCTTCGACGACTTGATCGCGGTCAGGCCGAGCGGCAGCAGCATCAGGTTGGCCAGGAAGAACGACAGGAAGACCGCGTAGATCAGCTCCGGCTGGTAGAGGAACACCGTCGGGCCCGGGTTCATGCCCTTCATGTAGAGCACGCCGATGACGATCGCGGTGATCGAGTCGCCGGGGATGCCGAAGACCAGCGCCGGCACCCAGGAGCCGCCGAGCCCGGCGTTGTTCGAGGAGCCGGCGTCGACGATGCCCTCGGGGTGGCCGGTGCCGAACTTCTCGGGCTCCTTGGAGAACTTCTTGCCGACGGCGTAGGAGATCCAGGCGGCGATGTCGGAGCCGGCGCCGGGCAGGGCGCCCACGGCCGTGCCGATCACGCTGCCGCGCAGCAGGTTGACCTTGTAGCGCATCAGCACCGGGCCCAGGCCCTTGAAGATGTTGCCGATGCGCTCCTGCGGCGGGCGGAAGTGCGGGGTCGTCGCGGTGACGCTGCGGATCACCTCGGCGAAGGCGAACATGCCGATCATCGCCGGGATGAACTGGATGCCGCCCATCAGGTCGACGTTGCCGAAGGTGAAGCGCGGGTGGCCCGACATCGGGTCGATGCCGATGGTCGCGATGAACAGGCCGAGCAGCAGGGAGACGAAGCCCTTGACCGCCGTGCCCGACGAGACGAAGGCCGCGCAGGTCAGCCCCATGCAGGCCAGCCAGAAGTACTCGAAGGAGCTGAAGCGCAGGGCGATGTCGGCGAGCACCGGCGCCGAGGTCGCGAGCACGGCGCTGCCGAACAGCCCGCCCAGGATCGCGCCCGTCAGGCTGAGGCCGAGCGCCATCTCGGCCTTGCCGTTCATCGTCATGGTGTGGGCTTCGTTGGTGTAGGCGGCCGAGGCCGGCGTGCCGGGGATGCGCAGCAGCGCGCCCGGGATGTCGCCGGCGAAGATCGCCATGGCGGTCGCCGTCACGATGGCCGCCAAGGCCGGCACCGGCTCCATGAAGAAGGTGACCGGGACCAGCAGCGCGGTCGCCATGGTCGCCGAGAGGCCCGGGATGGCGCCCATGAACAGGCCGAAGCTGCCGGCCAGCACCATGACCGTCAGGACATAGGGGTCGAGGATCAGCCCGAAGGCGAGGGAGATCGGATCCATGGCCGCCCCCTACCAGTAGACCGGGGGCACGATGCCCCAGGGCAGCGGCACGCGCAGCAGCTGGCCGAAGAACTGCTGCATGACCAGGCTGGCGACGGCGGCGATCGCCAGGGTCGAGATCAGGTGGCCGCGCCCGCGCAGTCGCGTCATCAGCAGCGTCAGGATGATGAAGGCGGTCGGGATGAAGCCGAGCCAGCCGGCGACCAGGATGTAGAAGATCAGCAGGCCGACCAGCAGCAGGAAGTTCACGAAGTGCGGCGGCGAGCGCATCCACTCGGCCGGCACGAACAGCGGCTCGCTGTGCCGGTTGGCAATGCCGGTGGCGATCAGGCTGAGGCCGCAGAGCGTCATCAGCCCGGCGATGACCTGGGGAAACAGCCGGGAGCCGTAGTCCTGGCCCGGCATCGGCGGGAATCCGAGGGTCTGCTGGAACACCCCGGCGGCGAACACGATCAGGATCGCGCCCGGCACGGCATCGTTGACCTTCACGGCGGCAGGCTCCGCGGCAGGAGGCGACGGCGTTAGAGCAGGCACGCGAGGGGCGGGCGGCGCCGGCCGAGGGCTGGCCTCGGCGCGGAACCGCCCGCCCGGTCGCGGGCGCGGGCGGCTACTTCGCCAGCCCGGCTTCCTTCATCACGTTACCCAGGTCCTCGTCGGACTTGGCCATGAAGTCGTAGGCCTCCTGGGGACCGCGCCAGACCATGCCGAAGCCGCGGTTGGTCATGAAGTCCTTGAACTCCTGGCTCTCGTAGGCCTTCTGCAGCGCCGCCGAGGCCTTCTCGACGATGTCCTCGGGAATGCCCTTCGGACCCGCGATCACGCGCCAGGCGCCGACCGTCCAGTCCGAGCCGGTGGCCTCCTTGAGGGTCGGCACGTCGGGGAAGATGTTCAGGCGCTCCTGGCCCATGGTGGCCAGCGGCCGCACGCGGCCGGCCTCGATCAGGGCCTGGCCTTCGGGCAGCGACGAGGTCACGACGTTGACGCCGCCGGCGACCATGTCCTTGAGGCCGGGGGCCGCGCCCTGGCTCGGCACCCAGGTCACCTGGTCGCCGGGCAGCCCCTCGGAGAGCATCCAGCCGGCGAGGCCGAGATGCCAGATGCCGCCCTGGCCGGTGCCCGAGGCCTTGAAGGTGCCCTTGGGCTCGGCCTTGATCGCCTCGAGCAGCGCCTCGGCGCTCTCGTAGTCCGAATCGGAGCTGACCATGACTCCGCCGGGGTCGATGTTGACCTGGCCGAGCACCGTGTAGTCCTCGTAGGTCAGGTCGGTCAGGCCCTGCCAGTGCATCATGGCGATCTCGACCGTGACGACGCCGAAGGTGTAGCCGTCGGGGTCGGCGTTGGCGATCGCCGAATGGCCGACGACGCCGCTGCCGCCGGTGCGGTTGACGACGTTGACCGGCTGGCCGAGGTCCTTCTCCATGAGGCTGGCGATGATGCGGCCGACCGCGTCGGTGCCGCCGCCGGCGCCCCAGGGCACGATGATGGTCATCGGGCGCTCCGGCCATTCGGCCTGGGCCGCCGGGGCCGACAGGCCGGCGGCGCCGAAGGCGGCGACGGCGGTGAGCGCGAGCAGAGTCCGTCTAAGCATGCGTCTTCCTCCCGTGGTTCTTCGTTGCCGGGCCGGCGTCGTTGCGCGCCGGCCCGCTTGCTTGATCCAGCGCCCGTGGGCGCGGAGCATTAAGTCATCATATGACCCGGCTCCGCAAGGCGCCCGCGAAGCCTGCGTTGAGCGGGTGCCGCTGTGCAAGCCCCCTTGATGGTATACCGCATTGCAGCATGGCCGGGTCGGCGATGGGACTGCGATCGCAGGCCTTCGGCCGGGCGCGAAGGGGCGCGCGTTCCTGCGGCATACCGGCGCCGCGTCGTGCGGCGAGCCGTCGCGGCGGCGAGCCATGAGGGGCACGCATGTCGGACAAGCCGCCCCGCAGGGCTGCGCTCCTGCAGGCCCGCGTCCGATTAGCGCGGACGCACGAAGGGCGTCCGCGCCAGGCCGATGACCAGGAACAGGCCGCAGACGGCGGTCAGCAGGATCGGCAGGCCGTCCGGCCCGATCGTGTCCATGGCGGCGCCGACCAGCGGCGGGCCGCCGAGATTGCCCAGGCAGTAGACCATGACGAAGAGCGCGTTGGCCTGGGCCAGCGCGCCGCCTTCGAAGCGCTCGCCGAGCATCGCCAGGGCGATGGTGTAGAGCCCGACGAAGACGCCGCCCCAGAGGAACAGCAGCGGCCAGAGCAGCAGCGGCTCGCCGACCGCGAAGGGCAGGGCCAGGGCGGCGGCGCCGCCGACCGCGCCGCAGGCCAGCAGCATGGCGCGCTTGTTGGCGCGGTCGGACAGCCAGCCGAGCGGGACCTGCAGAAACACCGTGCCGGCGACCGCGACCGAGAGCATCAGCACGGCGG
>JAUILQ010000019.1 GCA_030433005.1 Alphaproteobacteria bacterium | reverse complement strand
CGTCGGCCTGGCGGGCGACGAGCCGCGCGGACGCCTCGACGAGGCGCCGCGTCTCGGCACCGCCGCCGGCCGCGGCGGCCTCCAGCGCCGCGCTGCCGCGCGCCGGCCCGTCGGCCGCGATCAGCAGGGCGCCGCGCAGGCGCTCCAGATCGTCGAAGTGCTGGTCGGCCAGGGTCAGCGCCGCCCAGAGCGCGCCGACGCCGAGGGCCAGCAGGACGGCGACCAGCACGAGCGGCGGCGGCCCGGCGCCCAGCCACGGCAGCGCCGCGGAGACGCCGAGCGCGACGAGCGCGGCGGCGGCGGCCAGCAGGGCCAGCAGCACCGTCCGGCGCTCGCCGTCGCCCCGCCTCATCGACGTCTCAGGCCGGCCACCGGCCCACGGCATTGGGTTCGGCGGTGGCCTCGGCGGCAGCCTCCGCCGGGGCCTCACCCGCCTGTCCCCGTCGTGCAGCGGCCGGGCGGCTGCGGCTCCCGGCCAGCGCCGGGGCCAGGCGCGCGATGTCGAAGGCGCGCACGGCCTCGTCGTGCTGGTTGACGAAGGCGAAGCGCAGCGAGTTCTCGACCATTTCCGCGTCGTGGGCGCGCAGCCTGCGATGGATCGGTAGCACCGCGAAGATGCGGCGGCCGCAGGGGCCGCCGTGCAGGTGAGCCGCCAGCGGCGCGGCCTGCTGCGCCTGGCCGAGTCGGACCCGGAAGCCCTCGAGTTCGCGATCCCAGGCCTCGGGATCGTGGGCCGGGACGGGATAGCGGTGCAGCACCGCCTGCAGGCAGCGCACCAGCGACTCGGCGAGGATCAGCTCGCGGCCCCGGGCGGCTTCGCGCAGCAGGCCCTCGTAGAGCAGAGCGAGCCCCGAGGCGGCCGCCGCGTAGGCCTCCCACCGGCACCGCTCCATGGCCTGCGCGAAGGCCTCCTCGCGCAGCAGCTTGTCCCAGTTCACCCCGGCGCGGGCGTAGCAGTAGTGGATCGTGCTGCGCTGCGACACGAAGGCCGCCCGCGCCGCCAAGAACTCCTCGAAGTCTTCGGCCGTGGCCACTGTCGGCGACTGCCGGCGGGGCCGGCCGAGTGCAAGGAACCGCAAGAGGCGCCTCCCCGGCATTTTGCTTTGGGCAAGCAACGTACTGTGCTAAACGTCATGTTACACGACGTAGGTCGCGTTGCCACCCGCCATCGCTGCCCTTCTGCGGGGTTCGTGCCGGGTGCGAAACGGCCAGCGTTCTGCTTGGGGTCGGGGGGCTTGGGTAGAACGCGACTCGCAGAAAGTCGCAAAGCAGGGTTCCCGGCTCGAGAGTCGGTTCGCACCGGTCACCGGCCGGGTCGTGCCGTCATCAACATCGAGGCGAGGAGGCCCGTTACCGTCATGGCAAAACAGTTGACGCCGGAAGAGGCGGAACGCCACTGGGCCCGGAGCAAGGGGCTCATGTGGACGACGCTGTCGGTCTGGTTCGTGTTCTCCTTCGTCATCCACTTCTTCGTGGATGCCCTGAACGAGATCGTCATCATCGGCTTCCCGCTCGGCTGGTACATGGCCGCGCAGGGATCGCTGATCGTCTTCGTCATCCTCTGCTTCTGGTTCGCCGGGGCGCAGAATCGGATCGACGAGGACTTCGGCGTGGCCGAGGACTGAGGAGGGCGTCATGAGCAACGGACGTGACTTCACCAGCAATCTCGGCCGCATCTACGGGACCTACACCGGCGGCTTCATCGGCTTCGTCATCCTGCTCGCGGTGCTCGAGCAGGTCGGCGTGCCGGACCGCATCATCGGCTACCTCTTCGTCTTCTTCACGATCGGCGTCTACGCCCTGATCGGCATCCTGTCCCGGACCATGCAGGTCTCGGAGTACTACGTCGCCGGCCGCAAGGTGCCGGCGCTCTACAACGGCATGGCCACGGCCGCCGACTGGATGAGCGCGGCCAGCTTCATCGCCATGGCCGGCGGGCTCTACGCCCAGGGCTACAGCTACCTCTCGTTCGTTCTGGGCTGGACCGGCGGCTACGTGCTGGTGGCGGTGCTGATCGCGCCCTACCTGCGCAAGTTCGGCGCCTACACCGTCCCGGACTTCCTGGGCTCGCGCTACGGCGGCAACTTCGCCCGCTCGATCGGCATCCTGATCCTGTTCTGCTGCTCCTTCTCCTACATCCTGGGGCAGATCACCGGTACGGGCATCATCGCCTCGCGTTTCCTGGGCATCGACTTCAACATCGCGGTCTTCGTCGGACTCGTCGGCATTCTGGTCTGCTCGATGCTCGGCGGCATGCGGGCGGTGACCTGGACCCAGGTCGCCCAATACATCGTGCTGATCATCGCCTACCTGGTGCCGGTGGTGATTCTCTCGGCCCAGCAGACCGGCGTGCCGCTGCCGCAGCTGATGTACGGCTCGGTCCTGCAGGAGATCCAGAACCTCGAGGCCACGAAGCCGGCCCTGGAAGGCGCCAAGGCCTTCATGCAGACGCCGCAGAACGGCACCGAGGCGGCCAACTTCTTCGCCCTCATCCTGTGCCTGATGATCGGCACCGCGTCGCTGCCGCACGTGCTGATGCGCTTCTTCACGACGCCGAGCGTCCGCGAGGCGCGCCGCTCGGTCGGCTGGGCGCTGCTGTTCATCTTCCTGCTCTACTTCACCGCCCCGGCCTACGCGACCTTCGCGAAGTTCGAGGTTTACGAGAACATCCTCGGGGCCGAGCTGGGCACCCTGGCGGCGATCCAGGAACTGCCGCGCTGGGTGTTCATCTACGGCAACATCGACCTGGTGAAGATCTGCGGCGCCAACGCCGTCGACGCCCAGGCGGTGCTGTCGGCCTGCCAGGCCAAGGGCGTGACCATGCTCGACCACGCCAACTTCAGCATCGCCAGCGACACGGTGGTCATCGCGACCCCCGAGATTGCCGGCCTGCCCTACGTGATCGCCGGCCTGGTGGCCGCGGGCGGCCTCGCCGCCGCGCTGTCGACGGCCGACGGCCTGCTGCTGGCCATCGCCAACGCGCTCAGCCACGACGTCTACTACCGGATGATCGATCCGAAGGCCTCGACGGCCCGGCGCCTGGTCGTCGCCCGCATCCTGCTGATCGTCGTCGCGGTGCTCGCCGCCGCGGTGGCGACGACGCGGCCGGGCGGCATCCTGGCCCTGGTCGCCTGGGCCTTCAGCCTGGCGGCGGCGGGCCTGTTCCCGGCGCTGGTCATGGGCGTCTGGTGGAAACGCACGACCAAGGAGGGCGCGATCGCGGGCATGATCGCGGGCTTCGGCGTCACGCTGTTCTACCTGATCATGACCCGCTACGGCGGCATGGAGCTGTGGTTCGGCATCGCCAACATCTCCGCCGGCATCTTCGGCATCCCGGTCGCCTTCCTGGTGACCTGGATCGTCTCGCTGATGACGCCGGCTCCGTCCAAGGAGATGCAGGACTTCGTCGACGCCATGCGCATCCCCTCCGGGGCGACGCTCATGGAGGAGAAGGCCTGACGCGCTCCGGCGACCGCACGATCGGAGGGAGGGGCCCGGGCGACCGGGCCCCTTCTTTTCGGGCGAAGCGAGTCCGCCGACTCTGCGGCGCTGGACTACTCTCGCCCGCAGGACTTCAGCTTCACGGGACCCGGGGCCGGCGATGAGCGGCAATCCCTTCTGGGACGACTGGTACTTCCACCTGCCGAACTTCCTGCTGGCGGCGCTGATGTACACGCTGCTCGGCCGCCTGCTGCTGCAGATGATCGCCCCGCCCGACTGGGACAACTACATCCTCAAGGCCTTCCGGCGGCTGACCGACCCGCTGCTCCACGTCGTCGCCTACGTGACTCCGGCCGTCGTGCCGGACGCCCTGGTCGTGCTGCTCGCCGCCTTCTGGGTGCTGCTGCTGCGCATCCTGCTGTTCCTCGGCTTCGCGCTCGCGGGGCTGCAGCCGGCGACCGGGCTCGGCTGAGGAGCGCCCGCGATGAGCCGCGAACAGGTCGCCGTGCTGGCCGTCGTCGTCGCCATGATCAACGGCATGTTCTCGCCCAGCCTGCCGCTGTTCTTCTTCGCCAACGCGCCGGCCTGGTACCCCGCGCTGCTGCCCTTCGCGCCGGACCTCGTGGTCTACTGCGCGCGCATCCTGGCGGCGACGACGACCCTGGTGCTGAGCGGCATCCCGGCGGCGCTCTACGAGCGCTTCGCGCGCCCGGACCCCGAGTCGAGCCTGTCCTCCTGGATCTGGACGATCGCCGCCCTGGCCCTGTCCTGGGAGGCCGTCGCGCAGTTCGTCGGCCTGCTGACCACGCCGACGGGGGCCGCCGGCTGACTCCGCCGCGCGCCGCCGCAACCTGGATCGCCGGAACCCGGGACGCCGCCGAATCGTTTTCTCCTCGCCGGGCCGAGGGGCCTATACTCGCGGGCCTGCGGCGACCACGGACAGGACAGGACCGGGCGATGGATCGGATCGAGCGGCTGGCGGAACTCTCCATCCTGAGGGCGCTGGGTTTCGTGGCGCTGGCCATCGCCACCGTCATGGTTGGCCTGAGCTACCAGCCCGCGCTCTGCTTCCAGAGCGGCGCCATCCTTGCGCTGATGACCGCCGCGGTCCTGGTCTTCAAGGCCTGGGAAGCGCCGCAGCGCGACGTCAAGCGAACCGAGGTCTACATCCTGGTCGACGGCGATTTCGGCATGTCGCGCGAACGGGCGCAGGCCTTCGTCGGAGGCGTGCTGCGCCAGCTCTACACCCGCTTCGCGCAGATCGCCGTCGGCTTTGCCGCCTTCTTCTGGCTGGTCTCGGTGATTCTGCGGCTGGCCTGAGGCCGCGCCGGGGCGATGCTGCGTCGCGGCCTGCTGAAGTTCTGGCTTGGCGCCAGCATGGTCTGGCTGGTGGCCGTCGCCGGCCTTTCCTGGCTCGGCTACCACGAGGCGATCGTCTCGCAGCCGGCGCCTGCGGACCCCGGCCGTCTCTGCCTCGAAGTCGAGAGCTGCCGCGACGCCGTCGCACGCGACCACCTGCTGACCGCCGTGCTCTCGGCGCTGGGGGTGCCGGCCGGGCTGTTCATCCTCGGCCTGCTGCTGGTCTGGGCGGTCGAGGGCGCGCCCTGGCGGCGCTGAGCCTGACCGGCCGCCGCCCACCTGACCCTCGGGCGCGTGCGACCGGAGGGCGCGCCCCTGTCGTGCAACTTCCGGGCTCGGGGCGCCGTTGTAGGGGCAATTCCCTCCAACGACAGGAGCAGCAGATGCCTGCCATCGACAAAGCCAAGATCCTGATCATGGCGACCCACGGCTTCGAGCAGTCGGAGCTGACGGTGCCGCGCGACAAGCTGCGCAAGGCCGGCGCCGAGGTCACGGTCGCGGCGCCCGAGAGCGGCAAGATCCGCGGCTGGGACAAGAGCGACTGGGGCCAGGAGGTCGAGGTCGACACGACGCTCGAGCAGGTCGACGTCGGCGACTACGACGCGATCGTGCTGCCCGGCGGCCAGATCAACCCCGACATCCTGCGCGTCAACGACCGCGCGATGGAGATCCTGCGCGGCTTCCTCAAGGCCAAGAAGGTCGTCGCGGCGATCTGCCATGCGCCCTGGCTGCTGATCGAGGTCGACGCGGTGCGCGGCCGCGAGGTCACCTCCTACAAGTCGATCAAGACGGACGTCATGAACGCCGGCGGCAAGTGGAGCGACCGCGAGGTCATCGCCGACCAGGGCATCGTCACCAGCCGCAATCCCGGCGACCTCGACGCCTTCGTCGACAAGATCGTCGAGGAGGTCGAGGAAGGCCGCCACACCGACCGCTCGGCCGCCTGATCCGGCCGATCCGGCTGTCGCCGGGCCGATCCGGCCGAGGCACGAACAGGGGCCCGTCGCGCAGCTCGCGGCGGGCCCTTGTCGTGCCCGACCGTCACCGGCACAGGCTGTAGGGGCCCATGTCGAGATGGAAGTGGTCCCGGTGGGCGGCGTTGTAGTCGGGGCCGAGCACGCCGCGGAACAGCGCGCAGGCGCCGTCCTGGACCTCGGCCAGGAAAGCGCGCTCCTCGGCCGGACCCTGCCAGCCCCCGAGCACCGTGACCCGTCGGCCGTCCTCGAGCCGAAAAGCCGAGACGTCGAGGGCGTTGGCCGTGGCGTGCTGGCTCGGCCGTCCGCTCGAGCGACCGTAGACGCGCCGGCAGGCATAGCTGCCCAGGTGCTCGATGCGCGCGACCTCGCTGCCGAGGTGGCGCCGCGCCGCCGGCTGCACGACCTCGCGGCCCCAGAGCTGCAGGGCGGCGGCGAGCGCGCAGGTCACCGGCACCCGGCTCGACAGCGGCGCGCCGGCGGCCTCGATCCGGACCACGTCCTCGAAGCCGCAGAACGCGCCCGTCTCGCGGTCGGGCACCGCCGTGAAGGCGAGCTCCGCCGCCTCGAGCACCGCCCGGCAGGCCCCGCCCTCGCCGCGCAGGCGCGAGAGCTTGAGGGCGGTGGCGAGGCCCGGCGGATCGGCGAGCCGCAGGGGGGCGAAGGGATCGTGCTGCGGCGGAATCCAGCCCCGCTCGTGGCTGACGACCAGGCCGAGGGCGACGACGAGCAGGAACAGCAGGAGCTTGCGCACGGCGGATCAACGCCGCGGCGCACCCCGGGTTTCCGCCTCAGCCGAGTTCCCGGCGGATCGCGGCCAGGGCGGCCAGCGTGTCGATCGAGAAGGCCGGGATCAGGAAGTCCGGCCAGCTCGACAGCTTGACCGCCATGAAGTCGCCCTCGGGATCGACGTAGATCATCTGGCCGAAGACGCCGCGGGCCATGATGTCGCCGCGCCCCGCGTCGTGGACCCACCACTGGTGGCGGTAGGCGCCCTTCGGGCTGACCAGGTCGTAGGGCGGGCCGAACTGCGCCGGGTCGCCGCCGAAGCGCGTCGCCTCGATCCACTCGGCCGGCACGATCTGCCGGCCGTCGCGCCGTCCGCCCTCCAGCATCAGCCGGCCGAAGCGGGCATAGTCGCGCAGCGTCGCGTTGAAGCCGCCGTCGGCGAGCGCCGTGCCGGCGCCGTCGACCGTGAAGTAGGCGTCGCGCTCGGCGCCCATCGGCTGCCAGAGCAGCTCGGAGACCAGCTCGGCCAGCGGCCGGCCGGCGGCGCGCTCCATGGCCCAGGCGACGGCGTCGGTCTCGATCGAGCGGTAGGCGAAGCGCTCGCCGTGCGGACGCTCCTTCGGCAGGCTCAGCAGCACGTCGCGGATCGTCGGCCGCGGCCCGCCGTTGGGCACCGGCCGCCAGCCCGAGGCGACATCGATGCGCGTCATGTCCGAGTCGGGCGCGTTGTAGTCCTCGGTGAAGCGCACGCCGCTGACCATGTCGAGGGCGTGGCGCAGCGTCGCGTCGGCATAGCCGCAGGCCGTCATCTCGGGCACGTAGTCGACGAAGGGCGCGTCGGGATCGAGCAGCCCGCGGCCGACCAGGATGCCGGCGGTCGCCCCGACCACCGACTTGGAGACCGACTGCGCGAGGTGGGCGCTGGCCGGCGTCATGTCATTGAAGTAGAGCTCACCGGCCAGGCGGCCGCGGTGCCAAACCAGCAGGCCGTCGGTGTAGCTCTGCGCGAGCCAGCGGGCGACCGTGCGCTCGGCGCCGGCGTGGTCGAGGAAGCGGATCTCCGAGAGGTCGAGCGGCTCGCCGGGCAGGTCCCAGCAGTCCTCGCCGCGGCGCACCTCGACGCTCGGGATCAGGCTGCGCACGTTCTGGAAGGACCAGCGGTTGAAGGGCGGCAGGTCCCAGTCGCTCAGCGTCGGCCGCTTCTCCGGCGGCGGCGGGAAGCCCTGCATGATGCCCAGCTCGCGGGCCGTGCGCGGGCGCGGCGAGGGGTGCTCCGGGGCCCGATGCTCGGGAACTGGCGTCGATCCTTGCGGCATGGCGGTCCCGCTGCTGGCGTGGCCGGGCCGGGAGCGCCGGCCGGACGCGCGCCCGGCCGGCGGTTCCCTGTCCGTCCTACTTCTTCAGGTTGGTCCAGATGCGGTTGTAGAGGTCGACGACCTGCTGGTCGCACGGCGGCACGAACTCGGGCGCGGGCGCGTCGGCCGGCATGATGATCTCCGGCGCCTCGACCATCTCCGGGTCCATGTACTGCTCGCTGCCCTTGATGCCGTTGGCGTAGCGGGCGAAGTTCGAGATCAGGGCGGCGTTCTCCGGATCCATGACGAAGTTCACGAAGAGCTTCGCGTTCTCCAGGTTCGGCGCGTCCTTGAGCACCGCGACGTTGTCCATCCAGCCGGTGAAGCCTTCCTTGGGATAGGCGTACTGCAGGGTCGGCCGCTGCATGCGCGCGCGCATCGCCGCGCCGTTCCAGTTCTGCGACAGGTCGACGTCGCCCGAGGTCAGCTTCTCGATGGTGCCGTAGTCCATCGTGCGCCAGTGCTGCTTGGCCGACAGCAGCAGGTCGTTGAGCTCCTTGAGCTGCTCCTTGTTGTCGTTGCAGCGCGGATGGCCGAGATAGCGCAGGCCCGCGTTGATCACGTCGTTCATGTCGTTGAGCATGTTGATCCGGCCCTTCAGCTCCTCGGGCGGATCGAACATCAGGGCCAGCGTGTTGATCTCGCCGTCGTAGACGGCGGTGTCGACGGTGAAGGCCGTGGTGCCCCACTGCCAGGGCACGGAGTACTTGTGTCCCGGATCCCAGTAGACGTCCTGCCACTTGGGATCGAGATGCTCGTAGTTCTCCATCTCGCTGGCGTTGATCTCCTGGAGCAGGCCCTCCTCGACCATGATCGCGACCATGTAGTCGCCCGGCACGACGATGTCGTAGCCGGTGGCGCCGCCCTTGATCTTGGCCAGCATCATCTCGTTCGAGTCGTAGTCGTCGAGCGTGACCTCGACGTCGTACTGCTTCTCGAACTTCTCGATCAGCTCGGGATTGGTGTAGTTGCCCCAGTTGTAGATGTGCAGCTCGCCCTCGGCCCGGGCCTGACTGCCGCCGGCCGCCAGGGCCAGGGCCAGGACCGGAACCGCGGCCGCGGTCAACAGGTGCTTCCTCATCGTTCGACCTCCTCTGTCGTCGACCCGCGGTCGACTCCTTTGCGGCCGGCGGGTTGATCCCGCCCGCCCGTCATCGCCGCCGCTTTCCGACCAGGAACAGCAGCGTCACGAAGAGCACGGAAAGCAGCAGGAACAGGCTGGAGACGGCGTTGACCTCCGGCGTCACGCCGCGCCGGATCTGGCCGAAGATGTAGATCGGCAGCGTCGTCTCGCCCGGCCCGGCCACCAGCAGCGTGATGATCACGTCGTCGAAGGAGACGACGAAGGCCAGCATCGCCCCGGAGATGATCCCCGGCATCATCAGCGGCAGCGTGATCTTGCGGAAGGCCTGGAACGGCGTCGCGTAGAGGTCGGCGGCGGCCTGCTCCAGGGTCAGGTTCATGTCCTCCAGGCGCGCCCGGATCGGCATGTAGGCGAAGGGGATGCAGAACACCGTATGCGCCGTCATCAGGTAGCCGATGCCCGAGACGCCGGTCGCCTCCTTGATCAGCGCGAAGAGCGCCAGGGTGGCGACGGCGGTGACGATCTCCGGAATCATCAGCGGCTGGTTGATGACCGCGTAGACCAGGCCCTCGCCGCGGAACGGCTCGTTGCGCGTCGTCGCCAGCGCGGCCAGCGTCGCGAAGAGCGTGGCGAAGACCGTGGCCACCACGGCGACCTGCAGCGAGATCAGCGCGGCGTTCTGCACGCCCTCGTTCTCGAGCGCGCTGCGGTACCAGCGCAGCGAGAACTCGGTCCACAGCGTGACCGAGCGGTTGTCGTTGAACGAGAAGACGACGAGCAGCGCGATCGGCGCGTAGAGCACGACCAGGCACAGCCAGGCGATCTCGCTGAATCCGGTCTGCCGCTTCAGGTCGAAGCGGCTGCGGCGCGCCGGCACCGTAGCCGGAGCAGCGGGGGCCGGAGCAGCGGGCGCCGGGGCGGCGGGCGCCGGGGCGGCGGGGGCGGCGGTGCGGCTGCCGGTCTCAGCCATGGGCGCGCTTCCGGCCCGCGTAGCGGACGTAGATCAGCAGCGCGATCATCACGATGGCCATCAGGATCAGCGCCGAGGCCGAGCCGAACGGCCAGTTCCGCGACGCGCCGAACTGCTGCCAGATCATGTTGCCGATCATCAGCGACTTGCCGCCGCCGAGCAGCTGCGGGGTGATGTAGGCGCCGAGGCCGGGGATGAAGACCAGGATGCAGCCGGCGACGATGCCGGGCTTGGCGACCGGCAAGATGACGTGGCGCAGCACCCTGAAGCGCGTCGCATAGAGGTCGTAGGCGGCCTCGACGAGGCGGAAGTCCAGCTTCTCCAGCGCCGCGTAGATCGGCAGCACCATGAACGGCAGGTAGCTGTAGACCAGGCCGAGCAGCACCGCGCCGTCGGTGTAGATCAGGATCATCGGCTCGGAGATCACGCCGACCTCCATCAGCGCGATGTTGATGACGCCCTCGTCGCGCAGGATCAGCATCATCGCGTAGGTGCGGATCAGCAGGTTGGTCCAGAACGGCAGGGTGATCAGGAACAGCCAGAGATTGCGCGTGCCGGGCGGCCGCGTCGCGATGAAGTAGGCGGTCGGGAAGCCGACCAGCAGCGCCCCGAAGGTGGCGCCGAGCGCGAGCAGCAGCGAGCGGCCGAAGATCTCCAGGTAGGCCGGGTTGAACGAGAGCGTCTCCTCGAAGAGGTCGCGCTCGAACAGGAACTGGACGTAGGCCTCGCCGGAGAAGACCCAGTTGACGCCGCCGTAGGTGCCGGGCTCCAGGAAGGAGTAGACCAGGATCACCGTCAGCGGCAGCAGCCCGACGCAGCCGATGGTGACCAGGGCCGGCGCCAACAGCAGCAGGCGGTTGCGGCGCTTCTCGCGGGCCAGGGCCGCCTTGGCGCGGCGCAGCCGCTCGGTCTCGCGGGGCGCGCCGGCGGGCGACGGCGATGCCAGGGCCTGGGTATCGGCCGCCATCAGTCGCACAGCACCTGGAGGGTGCCGTCCTCGACCAGCACGCCGAGCCGCTCGCCGACGGCATGCTCGTCGGCGCCGCCGAGCCGGTTCTGCAGCTCGACCGTGAAGGCACCGCCGGCCGCGGCCGGGCCGCCGGCGTCCGCCACCCCCTCCAGCTCCAGGTGATAGTGGGTGCCGGTGCCGAAGTAGACGATGTTGCGCACCCGGCCGGTCAGCGCCGCGCCGTCGGGGCTGCCCAGCCGCACGTGCTCGGGGCGGATCGCGACGTTGACCCGGCCCGCCTCGACCGACCCCTCCGGCAGGCGTGCCGTGCGCTCCTGGCCCGAGGCCAGGCGCACCCGCGCGGTCTCGCCGTGGATCTCGGTCAGCTCGGCCGGCAGGATGTTGATCTCGCCGATGAAGTCGGCGACGAAGCGGCGCGCGGGGTGGTCGTAGATCTGGCGCGGCGTGCCGACCTGCAGGATCGCGCCGTCGCTCATCACGGCGATGCGGTCCGACATGGTCAGCGCCTCCTCCTGGTCGTGGGTCACGAAGATGAAGGTGATCCCGGTCTCGTGCTGCAGGCGCTTGAGCTCGATCTGCATCTCCTTCCTGAGCTTCAGGTCGAGCGCCGAGAGCGGCTCGTCGAGCAGCAGCACCTTGGGATGCGGGGCCAGGGCCCGGGCCAGGGCGACGCGCTGCTGCTGGCCGCCGGACAGCTGGTCGGTGCGCCGGCCGGCCAGGGCCTCCATGCGCACCAGCGCCAGCATGCGCGTCACGGTCTCCTCGATCTCGGGCTTCGGACGGCCCTGCATCAGCAGGCCGAAGCCGATGTTCTCGGCGACCGTCATGTGCGGAAACAGGGCGTACTGCTGGAACACGGTGTTGACCGGCCGGCGGTGCGGCGGCAGGCCCTCCAGGTGGCTGCCGAACAGCAGGATCTCGCCGGCGGTCGGCTGCTCGAAGCCGGCGATCAGGCGCAGCAGCGTGGTCTTGCCGCAGCCGGAGGGGCCGAGCAGCGTGAAGAACTCGTTGTCGCGGATCGTCACGCCGACGTCGTCGAGCGCGACGACCTGGCGCTCCGACCCGGCGCCGAAGATCTTGCTGACCCGGCGGATCTCGACCGCCGCGGTCGCTTCCCCGGTCTCCTGCCCCGTCATGCCGACTCCCCCGTCATGCCGCGTGGCCGTCCCTGTCGTCGTGGCGGTCCCTGTCGTTGCTCCGGGGCTCTGCCGTCCCCTGGTGGAGGAAAGTCTAGTGACGCCCGATCCCAGCTGTATATACCTCTCAGGGGGTAGGCCCCGGGCGGTAGGGCGCCGCCGCGGCGCTCCGCCGGCCCAATCCAGTCCCCTACCCCGGTCCCCTACTCGAGTCCCTGCAGGAAGCGGGCGAAGAGCTCGCTCTGCGAGGAGATGCGCAGCTTTCGGTAGAGATTTCGGCGGTGGATCTTGACCGTGCCGCGGCTGATGCCGATCAGCCGGGCGATGGCCTCGCTGGAATGGCCCTTCAGGATCAGGCCGGCGACCTCCTGCTCGCGGCTGCTCAGCGCCTCGGCGCCGAAGGCTGCCAGGGCCTCGCTGACCGACTTGCTTTCCTCCGGCGCTCCCTGCTGCTGGGGCACGCCGCGGTCGCGGGCGTAGGGCGCGCGCAGGTGGGCGAGCCCGAAATGGCGCTGGTTCAGCGCCACCACGACCGGCAACTTGCGCCGCAGGCTGTCGATCTCGCGCTGCCGGAAGCGCCGCTCGCCGTGCCGCCGGCCAAGCGAGTAGAACAGCGTGCGCGCGGGGGCGAGCTCGACGAAGAGTGCGATCTCGTCGACCAGGTTGGTCGCGGCGTAGTAGCGCTTGAAGTACTCCGAGTGCTGGAAGCGGTCGGGCATGACCTCGGGCAGGCGCAGCACGGCATGGCCGGGCCGCTCGAGGTAGCGGGCGTAGAAGGGGTCGAGCAGGTAGGCGCCGTCCAGATAGCGGTCGACGACCTCCGCGCGCTTTTCCAGGCGCACGTTGTCGTAGACGTGCAGCGGCGGCCGGCGGCCGTCGAGGATCACCAGGAAGGCCCCGTAGAAGGGTGCCGTGGCGCGCAGATAGTCGAGCGTCGCGGTGACGAACTCGCTGCTGCCGATCGCCAGCACGGCACGCGCCAGCGCCTGCTCCTCGTGGTCCTGCCGGCCGTCCTGTGCGTGCGCGAAAACCAATCCGGGGGCCCCTGGCTGCGGCCGGCAGTATACACGCCGGCCGGCGGCGCCGCCTCCCCTCAGCCGGGGTGACAGAAAGCGGCCGGCCCGCGCAGACTGTCGCCCTTCGATGCCGCGCAGCCACCGACGCCAGGAGCCCGCCTTGCACTACAGCCCGCAGACCGACGCCTGTCCCCTGCCCTTCAGCCCCTTCAAGTCCTGCACCGTGCCGCGGCCGATCGGCTGGCTGTCGACGGTCTCGCCCGGCGGCGTCGCCAACCTGGCGCCCTACAGCCAGTGGCAGAACCTGACCTTCGATCCGCCGATGGTGATGTTCGCCGCCAACCAGTATCCCGACGGCCGGCGCAAGGACACGGTGGTCAATGCCGAGGAGACCGGCTGGTTCGTCTGGAACATGGCGACCTGGGCGCTGCGCGAGGCCGTCAACCTCTCGGCCATGGCGCTGGCGGCCGAGGAGGACGAGTTCGAGCGCGCCGGGGTGACCAAGGCGCCGGCGGTCGACGCGCCCGGCCCGATGGTCGCCGAGAGTCCCTGCCACTTCGAGTGCCGCTACCTCTCGACCCACCGCCTGAAGGGCAGCTCGCCGGTCGGCTGGGTCGACGTCGTCTACGGCGAGGTCGTGCGCATCCACGTCGACGACAGCGTGATCGGCGCCGACGGCAAGCTCGACATCCCGCGCATCCAGCCGATCGCGCGCCTCGGCTACTACGACTACACCGTGGTGCGCGAGGTCTTCGAAATGCGCATCCCCGACGCCGGCGGCGACGCGCTGGCCGGGCTCGAAGGCCGGTCCTGAGCCCTCCGTCCGGCCGCCGGGGCCCGGCTTCCTCCGAATTTCGCGCTGGCCGGCGCGCCCGGACTGGACGATCCTGGCATTCGCCACAGCTTGGTGGGGAAACTCCCGGACGACACGGGAGGCTGCGTCAGGGGCGATCGGAGGCAGACGGCTTGTTCAGGGAACGGGGGAGCAAGGTCGTGAGGCGAAGCGAGCAGGGCGCGCTGCGGGCCGGACCGGCCGCGCCGCCCACGACGGCAGTGGCGGCGGCCGCATCCGATCCCGGCGCCGGCGCGCTGCGCCGCCTCGTCGAGGAACGCCTCGCGAAGCTGCTGCCCGGCCCCGCCGAGGCGCCGGCACGCCTCCACGAGGCGATGCACTACAGCCTGATGGCGCCGGGCAAGCGGCTGCGCCCGCTGCTCTGCCTGCTGACCGCCCGCGCCGGCGGCGGCAGCGACGAGGCGGCGCTCGACGCCGGCTGCGCCATCGAGATGGTGCACACCGCGTCGCTGATCCTCGACGACCTGCCCTCGATGGACGACGCCAGCCTGCGCCGCGGCCGCGCCACCGCGCACCTGCAGTTCGGCGAGAGCACCGCGATCCTGGCCTCGATCGCGCTGCTCAACCGCGCCTATGGCGTGATCTCGGCGCAGCCGGCGCTGGCCCCGGGGCTGCGCGCCGAGCTGCTCGAGCGGCTCGCCGATTCCGTCGGCTCGCGCGGCCTCGCCGGCGGCCAGGAGCGCGACCTCAACGGCTGGAGCGAGCTGACCGACCTGGACAGCGTCGACGACCTCAACGCCCTGAAGACCGGCGTGCTGTTCGTGCTCTCGGCCGAGTTCGGCGGCCGCATCTGCGGGCTCGACGGCGAGGCCCTGGCCGCGCTGCGCCGCTTCGCCGGCCACCTGGGCCTCGCCTTCCAGACGCTCGACGACCTGGTCGACGTCACCGCCAGCGCGGAGGCGGCGGCCAAGGACGTCGGCCAGGACGCGGGCAAGCCGACCGCCATCGCGCTCGCCGGCTGCGACGCCGCCGACGCGAGGATCCGCCAGCATCTCGGCGAGGCGCGCGCGGCGCTCGGCCTCTGCGGCTTCGAGAGCGCGACGCTCGAGCGCTTCGTCGGCTCGGTGTTCAACGGCTACTGGCGGCCGTGAGCACCGGGGCGATGGGGGCGGAGGCGGGTCGCCCGCCGGCCGCCGTGCCTGCCGCGACGTCCGGCCCCGCGGTGCTGGCGATCCGGGAACTGCGCTACGCCTACGGCCGGCGCGGCGTGCTCGACGGCATCGACCTCGAGGTCCGCGCCGGCGAGATCTACGGCCTGCTCGGCCCCAACGGCGCCGGCAAGACGACCCTGGTGCGCGCGATCTGCGGGCGCCTCGCGCCCGACGCCGGCAGCGTCAGGCTGCAGGACCGCGATCTTGCGCGCCTGCCGGCGGCGCGGCGCGCCATCGGGCTGGTGCCTCAGGAGATCGGCCTCTACGGCCACCTCAGCGTGCGCGAGAACCTGCAGACCTTCGGCCGCCTGGCCGGGCTGCGCGGCGCGGCCCTGCGCGAGGCGGTCGCCCGGGCGCTGGCCGCCTGCCGGCTGGAGGAGCGGCGCGACCAGCGGGTCGCCAGCCTGTCCGGCGGCCTGGCGCGCCGCGCGAACATCGCCGCCGCCCTGCTGCACGAGCCGGTGCTGCTGATCCTCGACGAGCCGACGGTCGGCATCGACCCCGAGGCGCGGCGGGCCATCGACGGCGTGATCCGCGGGCTCGCCGACGGCGGCCTGGCGGTGCTGCTGGTGACCCACGACCTCGCCCAGGCCGGCCACCTCTGCGACCGCGTCGGCCTCCTGTTCGCCGGCCGCCTGCGCGCCGAGGGCCCGCCGCGCGCGCTGCTCGACCGACACTTCCACGGCCGTCGCGAGCTGCTCGTCGAGCTCGCCGAGCGGCCCGGTCCGACGGCCGCCGGCTCCCTGGCTGCGCTCGGCCTGGAGGGCGACGCCAGCGGGCTGATCTGGCAGCGCGAGGTCGAGCAGGACCGAGACGCCCTCGGCGACTGGAGCCGGCGCGTCGAGGGCCTGGGCCTGCCGCTCCAGGAGCTGCGGCTGCGCGAGCCGGGCCTGCCCAGCCTGTTCGCCCGCCTGGAGGCCGAGGCGGCAGGGGACCCGCGGCCATGATCGCGGCGATCTTCCGGGTCATGCTGCTCGACCTGCTGCGCGACCGCGGCGCGCTCGCCATGGTGTTCCTGCTGCCGCCGCTGGTCTTCGTGATCCTGGCCTCCGTGTTCGCGAGCAGCAGCGGCGAGGACCTGCGGCCGAGCGTGCTGGTCGCCGCCCCGCAGCAGGCGGGCCAGGCGAGCGCGCTGCTCGAGCGCCTGCGCGGCGACCCCCGCCTGCGTCTGATCGAGGGCGACGCCGGCTCCGCCGTGTCGGTGCGCGAGGCGGTGCGCCGCGGCGAGGCCGACGTCGGCCTGGTGATGACCGGGCCGCCGCCCTTCCGGGTGCTGACCGACCCGGCCAAGACCCTGGCCGGCGCCTATCTGGTCGGCCGCATCCAGGAGGCCCTGAAGGCCCAGGGGAGTGACCCCGCGGGCGGCTCAGCCGCCGCCGGGGCCGATCTCGTCGCCCTGGAGGAGCTGACCGCGGCCTCCGGCGACCGCAACACGATCAGCTACTATGCCGGTGCGGTCGCGGTGATGTTCCTGCTGTTCTCGGCGATGGAGGGCGCGGTCGGGCTGATCGCCGAGCGGCGCAGCGGCCTGCTCGACCGCCTGCTGCTGCTGCCAGGCGGCATCCGCGCCGCGGTCGCCGGCAAGTTCCTGTTCCTGGTCGTCCAGGGCGTCGTCCAGGTCGCGGCGATCTTCCTGGTCGCCTGGCTGGCCTACGGCGTCGCGCTCGGGGGCCAGCCGCTCGCCTGGCTGCTGACCACCCTGCTCGCCGCCGCCGCCGGCGCCGGCCTCGGCCTGGCGCTCGCCGCCGCCTGCGCGACCCGCCAGCAGGCCCAGGCGATCTCGACCTTCGCCGTGCTGGTCTTCTCGGCGGTCGGCGGCTCCATGGTGCCGCGCTTCCTGATGCCGCCCTGGCTGCAGGAGCTCGGCTGGCTGACCCCCAACGCCTGGGCGATAGAGGCCTACCAGGGCCTGCTGTGGCGCGGCGCGCCGGCCTCGGAGCTGGTCGTCAGCTGGCTGGTGCTCGCCGCCCTCGGGCTCGGCGGGCTGGCCGCGGCGGTCCTGCTTTCCAGGGCCTTCGCCCGGCCCTAGATCTGTCGCATGGGCCAGCCTGCTCAACAGCCTCCGGCCGATGCCGGCCGCCTGACCGCCACCGGCCTCGCGCTGGCCGGCGCGGTGCTCGCCGCCTGGCTGGCGATCCACCTCTACGGCGTCTTCCTGTTCGAGTGGCGCTGGCCCGGCGCCCTCGCAGCGCCGCTGCTGGTGGCGCTGCAGTGCTGGCTCTGCGTCGGGCTGTTCATCGTCGCCCACGACGCCATGCACGGCTCGCTGGCGCCCGGCCGGCCGGCGCTCAATCGGGCGGTCGGGCGGCTCTGCCTGCTGCTCTACGCGGGCTTCCGCTACGACGCCCTGCTGCCCAAGCACCAGGCCCACCACCGCGCGCCCGGCAGCGGCGACGACCCCGACTTCGCGCCGGCGCATCCGCGGCGCTTCTGGCCGTGGTTCGCGCGCTTCGCCGGCACCTACTTCGGCTGGCGCGAGCTGGCTTTCATGAGCGCGCTCGGCAGCGCCTACCTGCTGCTCGGCGCCCATCCGCTCAACCTGCTGGTGTTCTGGGCGGTGCCGGCCTGGCTGTCGGCGCTGCAGCTGTTCCTGTTCGGCACCTACCTGCCGCACCGCCATGCCCTTCAGGCCGCCGGCGACCATGCCGGCTTCGCCGACCGCCACCGGGCACGCAGCAACGCCTACCCGGTCGTCCTGTCGCTGCTCACCTGCTTCCACTTCGGCTATCATCTGGAGCATCATCGCCGCCCCGGCGCCCCCTGGTGGCGGCTGCCGGCGGTGCGCCGGGAACTGCTGCTCGCCGAGACCGCTTCGAGAAGGCCCGAGACGTGAGCCTGCCGCCCTTCCTGCTGCCGCTGCTGCTGGTCGTCGCCAGCTTCCTGGCCATGGAGGCCGTGGCCGCGCTGTCGCACCGCTACATCATGCACGGCTGGGGCTGGGGCTGGCACCGCTCGCACCACGAGCCGCGCCCGGCCGGCCGGCGCGGCGCGGCCGCCTGGTTCGAGAAGAACGACCTTTACGCCGCTGTCTTCTCGCTCGTCGCCATGGCGCTGTTCGTCGCCGGCAGCCTGCTCTGGCCGCCGCTCTGGTGGATCGCGCTCGGCGTCACCGCCTACGGCGTCTTCTACTTCCTGTTCCACGACGCCCTGGTGCACCGCCGCCTCGACCTCGGCTGGGTGCCGCGCCGCGGCTACCTCAAGCGCCTGGTCCAGGCGCACCGCCTGCACCACGCCGTCGAGGGCCGCGAGGGCTGCGTCTCCTTCGGCTTCCTCTACGCGCCGCCGGTCGAGCGCCTGCGCGCCGAGCTGCGCGCCAAGGGCACGCTGGCGGAGCGTAGCTAGCGCGGCCGGGTCCAGAGGCCGTCGCGCGGTGACTGACCGCCGGTCACCCGCGACGCCGCGGCCTGCAGCCCGCCGCGCCCGACCAGCAGGCACTTGCGCGCCGTCGAGACCGTGACCCGGCCGTCCCAGGCCGCCGGTCCGCCGCGCCGCAGCCGCACGCCGATCTCGCGGTAGACGGCGCGCGCCGTGGCGATCGCCCAGGCGGCGCGCAGCGGCAGCGCCGGCAGGCCGGCGCCGGCCGAGGCGTAGTAGGGCTCGGCAGCGTCGAGCAGGCGCAGGGCGACGCCGTAGACCGCCTCGCGGCTGGCCGGCTCGGCGACCGCGGCGGGGGTCGGCTCGACGCCGGCCTCGGCGAGCCAGCCGGCCGGCAGGTAGACGCGGCCGGCGCGGGCGTCGTCGACCACATCGCGCGCGATGTTGGTCAGCTGCAGGGCGAGCCCGAGGTCGCAGGCGCGGTCGAGCGTCGCCTCGTCGCGCACGCCCATGATGATCGCCATCATGACGCCGACCACGCCGGCGACGTGGTAGCTGTACTCCAGCGTGTCCTGCAGGGTCTCGTAGCGCCGCTCGGCGACGTCCATGGCGAAGCCGTCGAGCAGCTCCAGCGGATAGCGCGCCGGGATCCGGTGGGTCGCGGCGACGCGCCGGAAGGCGGCGAACACGGGATCGTCGCTCGGCTTGCCGTCGAGCGCCCGCCGGGTCCGCTCGCGCAGGCTCTCCAGCCGCGCGTCCTGGCCGGCTCGGAAGTCGGCGAGCTGGCCGTGGCCCAGCGTCTGGCCGTCGACCAGGTCGTCGCAGTAGCGGCACCAGGCGTAGAGCATCGCCGCGTCGTCGCGGGTCCGCCGGTCGAACAGCCGCGCCGCGGCGGCGAAGGACTTCGAGCCCCGGCGGATCGACTCGTGGCTGGCGGCGACGACGCTGTCGGTCACCGCGTCCGCCCCTGAGAGAGGAAAGCCAGATCCTCAAGCATGAGGCCGGCGGTCGCCTTGGCCGAGCCGACGACCCCTGGAATCCCCGCCCCGGGATGGGTGCCGGCGCCGACCAGGTAGAGGTTCGGAATCTCGGCGTCGCGGTTGTGCGGACGGAACCAGGCGCTCTGGGTCAGGATCGGCTCGACCGAGAAGGCCGAGCCCTGGTGGGCGTTGAGCTCGTCGCGGAAGTCGAGCGGCGTGAAGTGGCGGCAGGTCACGAGATCCTCGCGCAGGCCGGGGATGGTGCGCGCCTCCAGGTAGTCGAGGATGCGGTCGCGGTAGCGCGGCCCCTCGGCTGCCCAGTCGACGGCGCTGGTCCCGAGATGCGGCACCGGCGAGAGCACGTAGTAGGCGCTGCAGCCCGGCGGCGCCAGCGAGGGGTCGGTGACCGAGGGCGCGTGCAGGTAGAGCGAGAAGTCCTCGGCCAGCTCCGGACCCTCGAAGATGTCCTTCAGCAGCTCGCGGTAGCGCGGCCCGAACAGCACCATGTGGTGCTTGAGCTCGGGATGCTCGCGCTTGAGGCCGAAGTAGACGACGAAGAGCGACATCGAGAAGCGCTTGCGCTTCAGGCTCTCGGCGCGCTTGCGGCCGGCGTCGCTGGCGCCGAGCAGCGTGCCGTAGGTGTGCACCACGTCGGCGTTGCTGGCGACCGCGTCGAAGGTCCCGGACCAGCCGTCGGCCGTGGTCACGCGGCGCGCGCGCCCGCCCTCGACCGAGATCTCGGCGACCGGCGCCGAGAGGCGCAGCTCGCCGCCGAGCTCCTCGAACAGCTGCACCAGGGCGCGCACCAGCGCGCCGGTGCCGCCGCGCGCGAACCAGACGCCCCACTTGCGCTCCAGGGCGTGGATCAGGCTGTAGATCGCCGAGGTCGTGAAGGGATTGCCGCCGACCAGCAGCGAATGGAACGAGAAGGCCTCGCGCAGCTGCGGGTCGCGGATGAAGCGCGAGACCATCGAGTAGACGCTGCGCTGGCTTTGCAGGCGCATCAGCTGCGGCGCCACCCGGACCATCGACCAGAAATCGAGGAAGGGCACGCTGCCGAGCTTCTCGTAGCCCTCGCGGAAGACCTCCTGGCTGTAGGCCAGGAAGCGCCGATAGCCCTCGACGTCGGCCGGCGACTTGGCGGCGATCTGGCGGTTCAGCGCCTCGAGGTCGTTGTCGTAGTCGAAGCGGAAGCCGTCCTCCCAGCGGAGCTGGTAGAAGGGGCTGACCGGCAGCAGCTCGACGTAGTCCGACAGCCGGCGCCCGGAGAGCTCGAACAGGGCCTCCAGCGCCGTCGGATCGGTGATCACCGTCGGCCCGGCGTCGAACACGAAGCCCGCGTCCTCGTAGACGTAGGCCCGGCCGCCCGGCTTGTCGCGCTTCTCGATCAGCGTCGTCCGGATGCCGGCCGACTGCAGGCGGATGGCCAGCGCCAGGCCGCCGAAGCCGGCGCCGATCACCGCCGCGCGCGGGCCCGCCTCGGCGCCCGCCGCGCCGGCGGCCTCGCCGCGCTCCAGGGCGCTCATACCGCCCCCGCCACGAGGTTGCGCCGCGGCCGGCGCCGGAAGGCGCGCTCGGAGATGCAGCCCAGCGCCGCCGGGATCGGCACCGGCGGCTTGCCGACCAGCAGCCGGGTCTTGTCGGCGAAGGTCGGCGAGCCGGCGTAGAAGCGGCGGATCAGCGGCTCGGGCAGGCGGTAGAATCGCTGCAGCACGCGGTAGCGGCCGGCGCCGTCGGCGGCGTCGAACAGCATGCGGTTGAGGAAGCGGAACAGGCCCTGGGCTTCCCAGCGCGCCAGGGCGTAGGCCCGGATCCGCTCGTAGAGCGCCGCCGAGCTCAGAGGCCGCGTCTCGGCGACCAGCTCGGCCAGGCGCACGGCGTCGGGCAGGCTGTAGCCGGTGGTCGGATGGAACAGACCGGCGCGCAGGCCGACCGGCGGCACGCCGGCCGGCATGTCGGCCCAGAAGGCTTCGGCGTCGCCGGCCAGGGTGATCGGCAGCACCCCGGCCTCCTCGCGCAGCCGCTCGTCGATCGCCCAGCCCTGGGCGGCGGCGTAGCCCAGGATCTCCTCCGCCATGCGGCCGCGGTCCAGGTCGGGCGCGTCGCTGTAGCGCGTGTCCTCGATCAGCAGGCGGTCGGCGCCGAACGGCAGCAGATAAAAGAAGCGGTAGTCGCCGCCCTGGTCGACCGTGGCGTCCATGATCACCGGCTCGGCGACGCCGTGCGGCGCCGCGAAGCGCAGCTCCAGGCCGACGAACTTCTGGAAGCCGAGCTGCAGATGCGCGCTCGGCCGGAAGCCGCGGCCGTCGATCACGCAGTCGGCGGCCAGGCGGGCGCCGTCAGCCAGGGTGACGCCGTCGGGGGCCACGGTCGCGACCTCGGTGCCGCAGCGCAGCTCGAGGTTGGGCAGCGCCTCCAGGGCGGCCGCGAGGCGCTCCGAGGGGATCGAGCGGTAGCCGGTGGCGAAGCGCCGCCGGAAGGCGGGGAAGCGCACCGACTGCGCCGGCCAGCGGTGCGCGACCAGCGGCGCCAGCCAGGCGTCCTGCTCGACCGTCAGGTCGCTCTCGTGGAACGACCAGGTGTGGTTGCCGCCGGGCCGCGGCGCAGCCTCCAGCGCGACGACCTCGAGCTCCGGCCGCAGGGCGGCGAGGCGCAGCGCGATCAGGCCGTTGGCCAGGCCCGCGCCGACCAGCAGCACGCGCCCCTCTCCCGATTTCGTCATCGCCCCGACCCGGTCATGGCCTCATCCCCTCGCCGTCCGGCCGACACCGACTCGGCGGCGGTCCCAAGCCTACATGATCCGCGGGCGCTTGGGGGCAAGGGAGCGCGCGCGCTTTCGCCGGTCGCCCGCGCGCGGCGGGTCGCGTCGCCTGAAGCCAGGGCCTCTGGCCAGAGAAGGCTTCGCGGGCCGAAACGGGCTGGAACCGCACGGAACGATGTTCCTGTGCGCCTGTTACAGCGACCAAGGCCATGAAGGCTTTCACGGCGACACCAGGAAGGAGGACGCCATGCGACCGACAGGCATGCGACCGACAGCCAAGACCACCCGCTATCTCTCCAGCACCGCCCTGGTGCTGGCGCTCTCGATGGGCGCGATGACCGGCCAGGCGGCCGCACAGGCGAAGGACTGCGACCAGATCCACGGCAAGCTCGACAACGCCGTCGCCAAGGCCGACCTCGGCGAGCGCGAGCGTGAGCGCGTGCGCGGCCTGCTGGACGAGGCCGAGCGAGCCGGCGACGACAGGCAGGCCTGCCTCGCCAAGCTGCAGGAGGCCAACGCCCTGCTGCGCGAGGAGACCGGCCGCGACGTCATCGTCGCCTTCGCCGAGACCCGCACCGGCGGCCAGACCCAGGACGACCGCCAGGCCCGGGACCAGAACCGGCAGGCCGGCACCCGTACCACCGAGGCCCGCACCGACGGCGGCAGGATTGTCGTCGAGCAGGAGCGGCCGCAGGTCGAGGTCGACGCCAAGGACCCGCAGGTCGAGGTCAGCCAGCGCGCGCCCGAGGTCACCGTGACCCAGCCGAAGCCGCAGATCACCGTCTCGCAGAGCAAGCCGACGGTCGACGTCGAGCAGCCGGCGCCGGTCATCACCGTGACCCAGGCGCAGCCCGAGGTGACGGTCGAGATCCCCGAGCCGACCGTGCAGATCACCATGCCGGACCCCAACGTCGACGTCTCGACCCAGCAGCCGGAGGTCCGGGTCAGCCAGCCGAAGCCCGAGATCCGCTTCGTGCGCCCGGAGCCCGAGATCGTCTTCCAGGACGCCGATGCGCAGGTCGAGGTCGACAAGGCCGAGGCCTCGGTCGATGTCGAGAGCAGCGGCGACGCCAGCAAGAACGTCGAGGTTTCCCAGGCCGATCCCGAGGTCAACTACGACGCCGAGTCGGTCGACGCCGAGATCAACGTCTCCCAGGCCGAGCCCGAGATCCGGGTCAGGAAGGCCGGGGAAGCCGACGTCGAGGTCGAGCAGAACCGGGCCGAGGTCCAGGTCGGCAACGCCGGCGAGCAGCAGGACGGCAACCGTCAGGCCCGCCAGGACCAGGCCGCCCAGGACCGGGCCGCCCAGGACCAGACCCGCGACGAGCGGGGCTCGATGGACCGCGCCTCGATGGACAAGGAGGCCGACTCGCAGAGCGGCTCGCAGGAGTCGGCCTCGGCCGGCCAGGGCGACCCGGTGACCGCCGAGGACGTCCCGTCCGACGAGCTGGCCCGCGACCAGGCGATGGCCAGCGACGAGCTGCTCGAGGACGAGCAGGATCGCCAGAGCGCTTCGACCGACCGGAGCGCCTCGAACGGTAGCGCCTCGAACGGGAGCGCCTCGAACCAGGCGGAGGACGAGCGCCAGGGCGGCAGCGAGCAGATGGCCGCCGCCATGGAGCCGGATTCCGAGGCCGACGAAGCCTCGATGAACGAAGAGGCTGACCTGGCCGCCGCGCCTGAGCAGGACATGGAGGACCGCGAGGCGGCCGATGCCCGGAGCGCGGTGCGCGAGCATCCGCTGTACGGCCAGCAGCTCAACACCATCGTCGAGAGCGACGTCTACGGCAGCCAGGGCGAGGAGATCGGCGAGATCGAGAACGTCGCCGTGCGCGAGGACAGCCTCTTCGCCATCGTCTCGGTCGGCGGCTTCCTCGGCGTCGGCGACCGCGAGGTCGTCGTGCCGATGGATCGCCTCAACGTCCAGGGCGAGCGCATCACCCTGATGAACCTCCAGGAAGGCGAGCTCGAGGGCCTGCCCGAGTACGAGGAGGGCGACTACGCCTCGCTCCAGGGCGAGGGCACCCTGGGCGACGCCTACGAGAACCGCTGAGCCCAGGCGAGAGCCACCGGCCAGGTAGGCCGAACGGAAGGGCCCCGTCGCACCGCGGCGGGGCCTTTTCGCGTCCGCCCCCCGCTCCCCCCGCGGGCCCGGCCTCAGACCTCCTCGTCGATGAAGGCGACGTGGCGGAAGTGGCTGCGCGCCTCGAAGGACGCGCCGAGCGCGCCGATCACCACGCCGAGGCTGGCGACGAAGCCGCCCATCAGCAGGTAGTGGTGCGGCCCGATCGGCGTCGTCGTCGAGGCCGCCCAGGCGGCGACCAGCGTCCTGTCGAAGAACAGTCCGGCGAAGCCCGCGGTGACCGCGAAGAGCAGCAGATAGGTCGTCGCGAAGCCGAACAGGATGACCGCGACGGTCGTGACGTTGGCCAGCACGCGCCGCTCGGTCAGGCGCCAGCCGTGGCGGCGGATCAGCAGCTGCTGGCGGCTCAGCACGAAGGCGCTGGTGCCGAGCAGCGCGGCCAGCGACAGCCCGGCGACCAGCGGCGCCGGCTGGCGCAGGGCCAGGTCCCAGGCCTCGGCCGTGATGACCAGCACCAGCAGGGTCGAGAGCGCCGCCGTCGTCAGGCGGCTCAGATGCAACGGGAACAGCCAGGGCCGGGCGCGCAGCAGCGCGCGCAGGAACTCGCGGCGGTTCTCCCGGAGCGCCCGGGCGTAGAAGGCGACCCGCCCGCCGCGGCCGGCAGCGCCCTCCTGCTCCTCGATGCGCGGATCGGCGATGCGCTCCAGCACCTCGCGCAGCGCGGCCCGATCGGCCTCGGTGAAGCCCGTCATGGAGTCGAGGTCCTCGACCGCGCCGACCCGCGACGCGTAGCTCTCGCCGGCGTGCTCCGGCGCCAACCCGTTGAGCCGGCCGAAGAGGTTGAGGCAGAGCGCCGTCAGCCGGCGCACCGTCGCCTCGGCCTGCAGCGAGCCGAGCCGGCTCGCCGAAGCCACGGCCGTGACCGTCGCACGCGAGGGCGCGCCGAGCGCGAAGGCCTGGTAGCGGGCGACCAGGTCGCGGTCGGTCAGCACCAGGGTGAAGTCGCCGGCCTCGGCCGCGGCCTCGACGCCGGGATCGGTGATCAGCTCGACCGGCTCCAGCGGCGACGGCAGGTCGGGCTTGTCGAGCTCCTGGATCCGGACGCGCCAGAGGAAGCCCGGCAGGGCCTCGGCCAGGGCGGCGCGCAGGTCGGAGGCGACGCGCTCGGCGACCGCGACCAGCGGATCACCGGGCGCGCTGCAGACGACCAGCACGATCTCGACCGGCCCGACGGTCGCGTCGGCAGTCGAGGACGCGGCGGCGGTCGAGGAATCGGCGGCGGCGGGCGGCGTCGGGTGCATGGCGGGACAACCCGCCAGGACGCGATCCGTTGCGCCTTGCCCCTTTCACCAGGCCGCCGCAACCCGATATCAGAAGCCTCGAGTCCTGGAGGGCCCGCCGCCCGATGATCCTGCCGGTGATGCTGGTGACCGCGCTCGGCCTGCTCGCGCTCGGCGTGACGCTGCCGATCGTCACGGTCGAGACGCTGCTGCTGATCCGCCAGCCCTACTCGATTCTCGACGTCGTGACCGCGCTGTTCGAGGGCGGCGACTGGCTGGTCGCGGCGATCCTCGGCGTCTTCTCACTGGCCTTTCCGGCGGCCAAGCTGCTGCTGATGCTCGGCCTGTGGCAGCGCCTGCAGACCGGGCGGGCGATCCCGCCCTGGCTGCTGCCGGCGCTGGAGGGCGTCTCGCGCTGGTCGATGCTCGACGTGCTCGCCGCCGCGGTCATCGTCTTCGCGGTCAAGACCCGGGCCTTCACCGACGCCCACTTCGAGCCCGCGGTCTACGCCTTCGTCGCCTCGATCGCGCTGACCGCCGGCTGTTCGCTCGCCCTGCGGCGCCGGGCGCAGCGACCGGCCGCGACCTCCGGCCCCAAGGGCTGAGGATCAGAGCGCCTCGGCGAGCGCCTGCAGGGCGTCGTGGGGCAGCGCGATCGCGCGACGGCCGTCCCGGCCGACCATCGTCTCGCTGGCGACCATCGAGTCGAGAATGGCCTCCTCGGTCGCCTCGACGACCGCCTCGAAGACGGGGTCGATGGCGCCGTTGGGCAGCCAGCGCGCCTCCAGCAGCCCGCCCTCGGGCGCCGGCGGCAGGCGGTTGCCGGTGCTGAAGGCCAGGAACAGGTCGCCCGAGCCGTTGTGGCCGACCGTGCCGGTGCGCGCCACGCCGACCGGCATGCGCCGGGCCAGGCGCTTGAGCTGCAGCGGCAGCAGCGGCAGGTCGGTCGCGACGACGCCGATGATCGAGCCCATCGGGTGCGCCGAGCGGAGCTCGTCGCCGCGGATCCGCCGGCCGAGCGGCACGCCGAAGGGCCGGAACTCGGCGCGCAGGCCGAAATTGGCCTGGACGAAGACGCCGACCGTCCAGGTCCGGCCGCCCAGCTCGACGAGACGCGAGGCGCTGCCGCTGCCGGCCTTGAATTCGTAGGCGATCATGCCGGTGCCGCCACCGACCGAGCCGAGCTCGATAGGCCCCTCGGCGGCGCTCTCGATGGCGGCCAGGACGTGCGCCTCGGTCACGTGGTGACCGTCGATGTCGCTGAGGTCGCCGTCGTAGGTCTCGGCAGCCACCGGCAGGGCCCAGAGGTTGGTCTTCTCGCCCCAGGTCCGGCGCAGCCAGCGGGTCGCGGCGTCGCGGGCGACGCCGACCGAGTGCGTGTTGGTGATGGTCACCGGGCCCTCGAGCTGGCCGCTCTCCTCGACCCAGTGCGAGCCGGTCATCTCGCCGTTGCCGTTGAACGACGAGATGCCGGCCAGAACCGGCTCCCAGGCGCCCTCGCGGCCGCGCGGCAGGATCGCCGTCACGCCGGTGCGCAGCGGCCCCGCGCCCACCCGCAGCGGGCCCTCGCCGCCGATCAGCGTGGTGTAGCCGACCGTCACGCCGGCGACGTCGGTGATCGCGTTGCAGGGCCCCGGCCGGCCCGGCGGCTGCAGCCCCAGGCCGCGCAGCCGCATCCTGCCCGCCGGTGTGCGCTGCCAAGCCCCTGGCGTCGTCATGGTGCTTCCTCCACTGCCCGGCCCCAGCATAGCGCCGGGAACGATCGCCCGCGCCCTTCCGTTGTGCTGCATTCGCTCCGGCGGCAGCCGCCGGAGCGGGCATCGAAGGCCGGAGCGGAAGGCAGCTGGGTGAGAGGAAGCATCGGGTCCGGTCTGCGCAGCACGCTGCGTTTCTTCTCGCGGCCGGTGCGCCGCGACCGCGGCCGGCGCGGCGTCGTCATTCACTGCTACCGCGGCTTCGGCTCGTCGCACCGCCTGTTCGTCATGGGCCGGGTGCTGCGCCAGCCGCGCTTCGAATCGCTGCGCGGCGGGCCGGAGCGCACCACCCTGGTCGACTTCGTGCGGCGCATCGCCCGGCGCGGCGTGCGCGGGGCTGCGGTCGAGGTCGGCATCGGCGGGCTGACCGCCCGGGGCACCACCGACTCGGACGGCTACTTCCGTATCGACCTGCCCTACGGCGACGCCGGCCCGCCCGGCCGGGGCTGGCAGAGCGTGCGGATCGAGCTCGGCGCGCCGCCCGAGGCCGCCGGGGTATCGGCCGAGGCGGAGGTCTACCTGCCGCCGCCGCACAGCCGCCATGTCGTGGTCAGCGACATCGACGACACGGTCGTCGAGACCGGTGTCGCCAACAAGCTCAGGATGTTCTGGAACCTCTTCTTCGAGCACGTCGAGAGCCGCGTCGCCTACCCGGGCGTCGCCGCCTTCTACCGCGCGCTGCACGCCGGCGCCTCGGGCCGCGAGGGCAACCCGATGCTCTACGTCTCGCGCGGGCCCTGGGCGATCTACGAGATCCTGGAGCTGTTCTTCCAGCGCCACCGCGTTCCCGAGGGTCCGATCCTGTTCCTGCGCGAATGGGGCCTGACGCTGCAGCGGCCGCTGCCGCCGAAGGCGGAGGATCACAAGCTGGAGCTGATCCGTCACATGCTCCAGGTCTATGAGACCATGCCCTTCGTGCTGATCGGCGACAGCGGCCAGCACGACCCCGAGATCTACACCCAGATCGTCGAGGAGCACCCAGAACGCATCTCGGCGGTCTACATCCGCAAGGTCGGCCACAGCCGCGAGCGCGACGCCGCTGTCGCGAAGCTCGCCGAACGCGTCGCCGACGCCGGCGCCCGCCTGGTGCTGGCCGACGACAGCGTGGCCATGGCCGAGCATGCCGCCGAGCAGGGCCTGATCGATGCCGACAGCGTCGCCCGGGTGCGCGGCGACCGCCGCCACGACGAGCGGACGGAGGCCTGAGCCGGCCGCCTCGACGGTGGCGCTCGACCCGCCGGCTTGCGAGGATCGCGGACCGGGCCCGCCGGCCCGGACAATCGATCCGACAAGCGAGGGAGCGATCGGGATGGCGGACAGGGAGACGTTCGAGAAGGGCCTGAAGATCCGGCGCGAGGTGCTGGGCAGCGACTACGTCGACCGCTCGCTGGCCGCGGCGGACGACTTTACGAAACCGCTGCAGGAGCTGGTCACGCAGTACTGCTGGGGCGAGGTCTGGGGCCGCGAGGAGCTGGACCGCAGGACGCGCTCCTTCATCAACCTGGCCATGATCGCGGCGCTCAACCGGCCGCATGAGCTGAAGCTGCACGTCCGCGGCGCGCTCAACAACGGCCTGACCAAGGAGGAGATCCGCGAGGTGCTGCTGCAGGTCGCGATCTACTGCGGCGTGCCCGCGGCCATCGATTCCTTCCGGGTCGCCCGCGAGGCCTTCCAGGACCTCGAGGCCGAGGGCTGATGGCCGGCGCGTCGGAGAACGAGCTGGAGCGCTGCGTCCTCAACCGCCGTTGCGACGCCGGCTTCGCCTTCGCCCTGATGCAGAAGGACGTGCGCGCCGCCGCACGAGCCTAGGCCGGCTCCCGGGCCCCTCGGGACGCCCCGGCCGCCGCCTCGACCATGAGCGGAACCGCGAAGTCGACGAGCGCGGCGGCATCGAGCAGGGTCGCAGGCGCCTGGCCAAGCGGCCCGAGGCAGGCTTCGCCCCGCTCGGACCGCGCGGCGACGAAGCGCCCGACGATTCCGGCGAAGAACCGCTCGGGCCAGTCGCAGATGCCGTTGGCGGTGTCGGTCTCCTCGTAGGCGACCCAGCGCCGGCCGCGCTCGCCCCGCAGGGCCGTCTCGATCCGCACGCGCCGCTTGTCCGGGATCGGCGCGACCGCCTCGGCGAAGTGCAGCAGCGAGACGTTGTCAGGGTCCGAACCGATCAGCAGGACCTTGCCGCCGGCGCGGCACAGCCTGTCGAAGGGCGAGCCCGCCCCGTAGCCGTCGTCGAGCGCATGGTCGCGCGTCAGCGCGACCGCCCGGCCGCCGAGCGCCGCCAGGCGCGCGCCCGGGTTGGCGCTGCAGACGACGCCCGGATGGCTGCGGAACAGCTCCGCGAAGGCCCCGAAGTCCCGGCAGGCTCGGGCGGTGGCGGGGTCGAAAGCCGGCAGCTCGGCCCGAAAGAAGGCTTCCTCCGCAGGTGCGTAGCGTTGCCGCCCGATGTCGTCGTACGGCGGCTCGCAGCCGACGTAGACGACCAGCGTCCCGGCCGCTCCGACCGCCAGGGCGAGAGCCTCGATCAGCCGATCGGGGCCGCCGAGGACCGGTCCAAGCGCGCGCAGCGACACGTGCAGCATGACCGCGTCGCCGGGCGCCAGTCCCAGGGCACGCGCCTGCTCGGTGAGCTCCCGGAGCGTCGCCGGGACCCGAACTGCCATCGCCACCCCCTCCTGGCTAGTCGACAGGCCGGCCAGCGGGCCCCGACACGCTCCCCGGTCAGGCTTGACGCGCAAGAGCCGCCTCCCGCGACGCATGCGCCCGGCGCAGGCTAGCACGACAGAAGGCCGGTGCCAGCGCGAGGCGGTCAGGGCACGGCCGGCCGCTCCTCCAGGATCGTCGTGCGCCAGAGCAGGCGCAGGTGGCGCTCGTAGTCGAAGACCGTCGCGGTGTGCAGCAGGGCGCGGTTGTCCCAGATCGCGAGGTCGCCCTCCTGTCAGCGGTGGCGGTGGAAGAAGCGCGCCTGGACGACGTGGGCCTGCAGGCGCTCGAGCAGGGCCGCCGAGCGCGCCGCCGGCAGCCCTTCGACCTCGACGATGACGTGCGGGCAGAGCCACAGCGACTCCCGGCCCGTCGCCGGATGCCGGTAGACCAACGGCTGGCGCACCGGCGGGTGCTTGGCCAGCGCCTCCGCCGACAGCGGCCGGCGCGTCGGGTCCATGGCCTCGAGCTGGCGGTGGAAATGCGCCCAGGAATGGACGGCCGTCAGACCGCGCAGCTCGGCCTGCTCGGCCGCGTCGAGCGCCTCGAAGGCCGCCGTCGAATCGGCGAACAGCGTGTCGCCGCCGTCGGGCGGCACGGCGAGCGCGTAGAACAGCGCGGCGATCGAGGGCGGTGAGACGTAGGAGTAGTCGAAATGCCACTCCTCGCGCGCGTTGACGAACAGCGAGCGCATCACCCCGTCGACCTTGAGGTTGCCGATCTTGATGATCTCGGGGTGGCCCTCGAGCAGGTGGGCCGAGTCGATGTGCGCCTCGGGCCGGCCGAAGCGGCGGCTTGCGGCGACGATGGTCTCGGGCGAGAGCGCCTGGCCGCGGAACAGCAGCAGCCGGTGCGCGAGCAGGGCGCTCTGGATCTCGTGCCAGGCCGCCTCGCCGAGCCCGCGCTCCAGGTCGGGTCCGGCGCCGTCGATGGCGACGACCTCGGCGCCGAAGCTGCCCGCCACCGGGCGAAGCTCGAGATGCCGATATCCGGCGAGACTGTCCATCGGCCACCCTCGTCGCTGCAGCGCAGCATTCATTGACGCCCACTTCCCGCAAGAAGGCAAGCCGTGCCGTCTTGCGGTCTTCGCATCGACATGCTGACTGGCCTCTTCGCCACCGCAGCCGGAGCCGAGACGATGACCGAAGAGACCGCCCAGCCGCTCGTCCTGCGCCGCGACAAGGGCCGCGTCGCCGTGCTGTCGCTCAATCGGCCGGCGCGACTCAACGCCGTCACCGCCGACCTGCTGATCGCCCTGCGCGGCGAGCTGGAGACGCTGGCCGGCGACGAGCGGACCCGCGCCGTCGTGCTGACCGGCAGTGGTCGCGGCTTCTGCGCCGGCCAGGACCTGGCCGACCGCGACCCGCGCAAGGGCGGCGCGATGCCGGACCTGGCCGAGACCCAGCGCGCGCTGTTCCATCCGGTCGTGCGTCTGCTCGCCGGGCTCGACAAGCCGGTGGTCGCCGCGGTCAACGGCGTCGCCGCCGGGGCCGGCGCCGGCCTGGCGCTGGCCTGCGACATCGTGCTGGCGGGGCGCTCGGCGCAGTTCGCCCTTTCCTTCGCCAAGGTCGGGCTGTCGGCCGACGCCGGGGTCGGCCATCGCCTGGTGCGGGCCCTCGGCCCGGCGCGGGCCCGCGCCCTGCTGATGCTCGGCGAGAGCATCCCGGCCGGGCAGGCCGCCGACTGGGGGCTGATCTGGCGGGCGCTCGACGACACGGCCCTGCTGCCGGAAGCCGAGGCCCTGGCCGCGCGCCTCGCCGAGGGGCCGGGCGTCGCCTACGGCCTGATCCGGCGCACGGTCGCCGCGGCAGAGGCGCTCGACTTCGACGCCTACCTGGAGGCCGAGGCCGAGCTGCAGGGTGCGGCCGGCCGCACCGCCGACTACCGCGAGGGCGTGCTCGCCTTCCTGGAGAAGCGGCCGCCGCTCTTCGAGGGCCGCTGAGCGCCGCCGGAGGGCTCCGGTCTCAGTCGGCCGAGGCCGCGACCCAGTGGTGCTCGGCGATCGTGCGCAGCAGCTCCTCCAGGCTCTCCTCGAGGGTGCGCCCCGAGGTGTTGACCTGCGCCTCGGCACGGGCGTAGAGCGCCTCCCGGCTGGTCAGGATGCCCTTGAGCTCCTCCATCGCCGAGGGGTTGCCGGCCATCGGCCGCTCGTCGCCCTGGCCGCGCACCCGGGCCATGTGCTCCTCCGGCCGGGCGCGCAGCCAGACCGCGTGGAAGTGGCGCAGCAGGAAGTCGTAGGTCGCCGGCTCCGAGACGATGCCGCCGGCGACCGCCAGGATCACCTGGTCGTAGGTCGCCGCGACCCGCTCGACCGCCTGCTGCTCGAGGCGCCGGTAGCCCTCGTTGCCGTAGAGCGCCATCAGCTCGCCGACCGGCATGCCGCTGGCCTGCTCGATCTCCTCGTTGAGCTCCAGGAACGGCATGCCGAGCGCGTCGGCGGCGAGCCGGCCGAGCGTCGACTTGCCGGCGCCGCGCAGGCCGATCAGCGTGATCCGCCCGGCGCGCCTGAGGTCGGCCGGCTCGGGGTCGAGGATCTGCAGGACCCGGCTGCGCTGCTCGGCGGTGGCGCGCTGGTAGAGGCCGATCACCGGGATGATGTCGGACGACCAGGGGTCCTCCTCGCAGACCAGCCACTCGAAGGGCACCTCGAGCGCCTGGGCGACGCGGCGCAGCAGCACGATCGAGATGTTGCCCTCGCCGCCCTCGAGCTGGGCGAGGTAGCGCTGCGAGACGCCGGAGCGTTCCGAGACGACCTTGCGCGACAGCGATTTGCGGCCGCGCGCGTCGCGCACGCGCTCGCCGACGCGGCGCAGGAAGGCTTCGGCCGTGTCGGAGTCCTCCGAGAGCGAAAGCGCCTGTCCACGAAAAACTGCGAGCTCGTCCATCATCCGCCGCGTCGACCGTCGAGGGGGCGCACTATAGGTCAAGGGGCCGATTCCGCGCTATGGCGCCGCCCGCTTCGACCGCCGCGCGGTCAGCCGGCGAGATGCGCCTTTGCCGCCGACCGGATGGCCGGCGGAATCTCCAGCTTCTCGAAGCTCGTCGCGTCGACGAAGACGCAGACGAAGTCGCCGGTGAAGCAGTGCCGCTCGCGCTGCCGGCCGAGCACCTGGAAGCCGATCGACGAGCGGCCCAGGCGGGCGACGGCGACGGCGCAGTCGAGCGGTGCGCGCGGGGTCACCGGGCTGTGCAGGTCCATGGCCAGGCGCACGAAGGGCGTGCCGATGCCGTAGTCCAGGTTCATGCGGTACCAGTCGACCCCGACGGTCGCGTCCCAGAAGGCGTCGATGGCGTCGAGCGCGAAGTTCGGCAGGCGGCCGGTGTAGGCGATCTGCGCGACGTCGCAGTCGGCCCAGGTGACCCGGCAGCGGTGCACGAAGGGCGGCGGCGGCGCGTCGGCCGGCGGCTCGATCGCCCGCAGGCCGGCGAAGGGCTGCCGGCCCCCGGGTCGCGTCTCGGGCGTCTGCTCTTCCACCGCCGTCCGGCCTCCGCTCAGTAGGTCTCGACGTGGTAGCGGCCGCCGTCGCGCAGCCGCGCCTTGAGGTCGGGCCAGTCGAGCCCGGCGCCGGCGGCGATCCGCTCGAAGGCCTGCTCGACGCCCTGCTCCATGGCCTTGAGGCCGCAGACGTAGATGTGCGTGTGCGGGTCGCGCAGGGTCTCGGCCAGGCTCTCGGCCTGCTCCAGCATGCAGTCCTGGACGTAGCGCTTGGGCTGGCCCTCGACCCGCGAGAACACCAGGTGCTTGGCGAGCATCGTCTCCGGCACCTTCTTGAGCGGGCCGAAGTAGGGCAGCGCCTCGGGCGAGCGCGCGCCGAAGAACAGGGTCAGCGGCCCGCCCTGCTCGCCCAGTGTGCGCTGGCGGCGCATGGTGAAGGCGCGGAACGGCGCCGAGCCGGTGCCGGTGCAGATCATGACGATGCGCGCCGCCGGGTCGTTGGGCATCAGGAAGGTCGAGCCGAAGGGGCCGGTCAGCGCCACCTGGTCGCCCTTCTGCAGGTCGCAGAGATAGTTCGAGCAGAGCCCACCCGGCTCGCGCTTGACGGTCAGCGACAGGTTGTTGGTGTTCGGCCGCTCGCCGTCGCGCGGGCTGGAGATCGAGTAGAGCCGCGGCAGGTGCGGCTGGCCGGCCTCGGTGGAGCCGGGCAGCAGCACCCCGACGCTCTGGCCCTCGAGCACCGGGAAGACGGTGCGCCCGAGGTCGAGGATGATGTGGCGCACCTCGCTGTCGGCGTCCTCGGCGGTCAGGCGGTAGCTGCCCTGGACCGTGGCGATCGCCGGCGTCTCGCGGCTGTAGAGATTGACCGTCGGCTTGGCCGCCGTCTCCGGCGCGCGGGCGTGGCCGCCGGCCCCCTTGTGGGCCTCGGCGAGCAGCCGCTCGACCTCGTCCTCCAGCGCCTCGATCGAGCCGTTGGAGGCGCCGACCGCCAGGTCCTCCTGCTCGGGCAGTTCCATCCAGGAAAGCTGCTCCTCCAGGCTGTAGGGCGTGGTGACGACGCGCCAGTTGTCGATCGAGCCGGTCGGACAGGGCGCGATGCAGTTCATGCAGAAGTTGCAGATCTCGGCGTCGACCACGACGTTGTTCTCGTCGTGGGTGATCGCGTCGATCGGGCAGGCCTCCTCGCAGGAGTGGCAGCGGATGCAGATCTCCGGGTCGATCAGGTGCTGCTTGATCGGGACGGTGGTCGCGTCTGTCATCGAACCAGGTACTCGGTCAATCGCGGGACGTCAGCGGCGAAGCGGGCCGGGGGCTCGGGGCCCCCGGCGGTTCGCGATCAGGCGTCGGCCAGCTTCACGTACTCGAAGTCGCCCGGCTTGTTGTCGATGCCGATCTTCGGCGGGGCGATCCAGCCGGCGTACTTGCCGGGCTCGGTTTCCGGCTTCATCAGCGACTGGATGAACTCGCCGTCGGCGGCGTCGGGCAGCCAGTCGTCGCGCCTGGCGTTCCAGGCGTCGGCCGAGACGACCTCGCCGGCCGGCGTGACATGGGCCTCGGCGAAGGCGCCGATGCGCCGGTTGAAGCCCTCGTGCGGCAGCGTCATCTCGAACTCGACGCCGAGCTTCTTGATGAGCGTGTTCCAGCGCTTCACCCCGCCCGCGGCATCGCGGATGTAGTCGTCGCGCAGGCGCATGTTGATCGCCGAGAGCGCCGGCACCTCGGCGACCTCGATGCGGTCGCCCAGGAACTGCGCCACCGGGTAGGTCGCCTCGGTCAGGCGATGGTCGTCGTCGATCTTGGTCTCCTGGTAGCGCCCCTTGATCCCGGCGTTGAAGGCGTTGGCGGCGTTGGTCGAGACCTCGGCGCCGAACAGGTCGAGCGACAGCGAGAAGTGCAGGTTCAGCTTCTTCTGGATGGTCGGCAGGTCGATGACGCCGAGCGCGCGCACCTTCCCGATCTCGTTCGGGTCCTCGATGCCGGCCTCCTTCATCGCCTCGCAGGTGCGCTGGATGGTGCGGCCCACGCCGGTCTCGCCGACGAACATGTGGTGCGCTTCCTCGGTCAGCATGAAGCGGCAGGTCCGGCTCAGCGGGTCGAAGCCCGACTGCGCCAGGCTCTCCAGCTGCATCTTGCCGTCGCGGTCGGTGAAGTAGGTGAACATGAAGAACGACAGCCAGTCCGGCGTCGCCTCGTTGAAGGCGCCGAGCATGCGCGGCGCCTCGGCCGAGCCGGAGCGGCGCTTGAGCAGGCCGTCGGCCTCCTCGCGGCCGTCGGCGCCGAAGTACTTGTGCAGCAGGTAGACCATGGCCCAGAGGTGGCGGCCCTCCTCGACGTTGACCTGGAACAGGTTGCGCAGGTCGTAGAGCGAGGGCGCGGTGGCGCCGAGGTGGCGCTGCTGCTCGACCGAGGCCGGCTCGGTGTCGCCCTGGATGACGATCAGGCGGCGCAGCATGGCGCGGTACTCGCCCGGCACCTCCTGCCAGGCCGGCTCGCCGTAGTGCTGGCCGAAGGGGATCGTGCGGCCCTCGACCTGCGGCGCCAGCAGGATGCCCCAGCGGTACTCGGGCATCTTGACGTAGTCGAAGCGCGCCCAGCCCTTGGGATCGACGCTGACCGCGGTGCGCAGGTAGACCTGCCGGTCCTGGAAGCCCTCGGGTCCGAGCTTCTTCCACCAGTCGATGTAGCCCGGGTGCCAGCGCTCCAGCGCCTTGAGCACCCGGCGGTCGCCGGACAGGCCGACGTTGTTCGGGATCTGGGTGTCGTAGCTGACGTCGTTGGTGTTGAGCATCGTTTCCTCCCGGGGGACTCTTTGGGGCGCGGGTAACGGGCGCCGGCTCAGACGCGCCGCCGGTCGTACTCGCCGCGCAGGCCGGTGCCGTAGCGGCGCAGCGCGCCGGACTCGCCGACCGCGTTGGGACGCTGGAAGATCCAGTTCTGCCAGGCGGTCAGGCGGCCGAAGATGCGGGTCTCCATGGTCTCCGGCCCGGGGAAGCGCAGGTTCGCCTCCATGCCGGTCATGGCGTCGGGCGAGAAGCTGGCGCGCTCTTCCAGGAAGATGCGCACCTCGTCCTCCCAGTCGATGTCGTCGTAGGCGAAGGTGACCAGGCCCAGGTCCATCGCCTGCTCGGCCGCCAGCGGCTCGCCCAGGTGGCGTTCGGCGGCCTCCAGCGACTCCGGCTCGCCCAGGAAGCGGGTCTCGAGCCGGCTCAGGCCGTTCGACATCGGGAAGCGGCCGAAGTTCGAGGGCGTCAGGGTCAGGGTCGCCGGCGGCCGGTTGTCGCCCTCGAAGCTGCCTTCGGCCATGTAGCTGCGGTCGCAGGCGAAGGCGAGCTCGGCGAGCAGCCCGGCAAAGCAGGAGCCCGGCTCGAGCAGCGCGACCAGCGAGCGCGAGGTCAGGTCGACGCGCTTCAGCACGCGCTTCCAGTAGAGCAGGATCTCGTTGGCCAGCCAGTGGCCGTCGTTGTCGAGCAGCAGCTTCTCGTGGGCGACCGCGAGCGCCGGGTCGCCGGCGGTCTTGAAGACCAGGACCCCGGTCTCGAGCTCGTTGAGCCTGAGGTGCAGCAGCGCGTCGTCGAGCTCGCGCGCCGCGCGCAGCACCCAGGCCTCGGCTCCCTGTCCGCGCAGCGCCTCGACGCTCTCCGGCGCCGGCCCGTCCGGCCCCTGGATCTCGATGGTCGCGACGCCGGCCGCGCGGTCGAGCGACACGGCGACCGCCGAGTAGCGGATCGCGTCCTCGCCCTCGAAACGGCGCCGCAGCGGCGTCAGCGTGACGCCCGGCCCCTCGCCCGCCCGCTTGCTGCGGCCGGCGAAGTCCCTGGCGCGCGCGGTCACCGCCTCGGCGAAGCCGGCGTTGGAGACCAGCTCGTCGACCAGCCGCCAGTCGCGCGCCCGCTCGCCCTTGACGCCCTCCTCGATGGAACAGAAGACGTCGGCGCGGTCGCGCCGCACCTTGCGCTTGTCGGTGACGCGGGTCAGCCCGCCGGTGCCCGGCAGCACCGCGAGCAGCGGCACCTCGGGCAGCGCCACCGTGGTCGAGCCGTCGTCGGCCAGCATGATGTGGTCGCAGGCCAGCGCCAGCTCGTAGCCGCCGCCGGCGCAGGCGCCCTGGACCGCGCAGATGTAGTGCTGGCCGGACTCGGCGCCGGCCGCCTCCAGCGCGTTGCGGGTCTCGTTGGTGAACTTGCAGAAGTTGACCTTGTGGGCGTGCGCGGCGCCGGCCAGCATGCGGATGTTGGCGCCGGCGCAGAACACCCGCTCCTTGCCCGAGCGCAGCACCACGGCCTTGACCTCGGGATGCTCGAAGCGCAGTCGCTGCACGGCGTCGGCCAGCTCGATGTCGACCCCCAGGTCGTAGGAATTCAGCTTCAGCTGGTAGCCCTCGAACAGCCCGCCGTTCTCGTCGACGTCCATGATCAGCTGCGCGATCTCGCCGTCGAGCTCGATCCGCCAGTGGCGGTAGCGGCTCGGCTCCGTCTGGAAGTCGATCGTGGTCACCGGGCGTCACTCCCTTCGCTTCGTGTCCAGCGGTGCGTGGCAATATAATGCATAGACCTGCAGCGATCCAGCCCAAAGCGAGCGCCGGACGATTTCGCACGATCTCCCCTGAGGCTCTGAGAAACCCCATGCGGGCAAGGGTGACAGGGCGATCGGCTTCGCATCCCGTTCTATTGCATTATATTGCACATCGGCCGCAGGGCCGCGCAGCCGGCGATGCCCGACTCGAGCGGCGCCACACCTTCGAGGCCCTGCAGCGCCGCCAGCGCCGCCGCCGCGCGACCGGGGTCGAGGCCCAGAACCGGGGCCTCGCCGCCGGCCTCCGCGAAGCAGCCGGCGGCGAGGCCGAGCAGCCGCCGCGTCGCCGCCGGCCGCCCCATGGCGGCCTTCAGCCCGGCATTGGCCGCCTGGATCAGCCCCTGCAGCGCGTGGCGCTCGCGCCCGTTCGGCGGGCAGCGCAGCCAGCCCGGCTCCCAGACCTCGTGGGCCTCCCAGAAGCAGCCGGCGGCCAGCAGGTCGAAGCCGTAGAGGAAGGCCGGGCTGGCCGGCCAGTCCGCGGGCTCGAACCCGGCGCGCACCGCCGCGGCGGCGGCCGCCACCGGCCCGCCCTGCGGCCGGGGCGTCAGGCCGGGCAGGTGCCGCTCCGCCGGCAGCGGGTAGCTGCGCTGCGAGGGCGCGGGCGACGGCCCTGCGGCGGTCATCGCCGGCGCGGGATCACAGGGCCGCCTCGACGGCGCCCTCGGCGAGCCGCCCGAGCAGGGCCTCGCCGCCCTGCACCGCGCTGCGCTGCAGGTGCAGGCGCAGGCCGCGCGCGCCGCCCAGCTCCTCGCCGCCGCCGGCCCGCCCCGGCCCGCCGTGCACGCACTGCGGCATGACGATGGCATGGCCCGAGTGGTTGCGCCCGACCGCCTCGTCGACGACCAGCAGGCGGCCGTGCCAGGGCGCCAGCGCCAGCGCCGTCTCGGCGGCGTAGCCGGCGTCGTCGCTGAACAGGCTGACCGCCAGCGAGCCGCCGCCGCGCGCCGCCAGGGCCGCGGCCTCGCCGGGCGCGCAGGCCATGACCGTGGCGCAGGGCCCGAAGACCTCGGTCTCGTGGACCCGCCGTGCGCCCTGCGGGTCGCGGCAGCGCAGCAGCGTCGGCGCGACGAAGCAGCCGCGCTCCGGGTCGGCGCCGACCAGCTCGTCCGGGCGGCGGCCGCCGCAGACCACCTGCGCCTCGGCCGAGAGCATCTCGATGCCGGCGAGCGCGGCGTCGCGCTGGGCGACGTTGACCAGCGGCCCGACGCGCACGCGCTCGTCCGCCGGGTCGCCGACCGGCGTCGCCGCCAGCCGCTCGGCGACGGCGTCGCGCAGCGCGTCGGCGATCGCCTCGGGCGCGATCACCCGCCGGATGTTGGTGCAGAGCTGGCCGGCCTTGAGGGTCAGCGCCTTCACGACCTCGCGCACCGCCAGGTCGAAGACCGCGCTGCCCGGCGTCGCGTCGGGCCCGAGGATCGTCGCGTTGATCGAATCGGCCTCGATCGAGACGCGCGGCGCCTCGGCGAGCACCCTCGGGTGCCCGCGCAGCGCCGCCCCGGTCTCGGCCGAGCCGGTGAAGGCCAGGGAATCCATCGGTCCGAGCGCCTCGACCAGCCCGGCGCCGTCGCCGCACAGCAGGCTGAGCACCCCCTCCGGCACGACGCCGGCGGCCACGACGTCGCGCAGCATCTGCGCCGACAGCCAGGCCGTGGCGCTCGCCGGCTTGGTCACGCTGGGCACGCCGGCGAGCAGCGAGACGGCGACCTTCTCCCACAGGCCCCAGGCCGGGAAGTTGAAGGCGTTGATCTGCAGGCTGACGCCGGGGCGGCTCGTCCAGAGGTGCCGGGCGAAGAAGACGGGCTCGCGCGCCAGCTGGTCGCGACCCGGCTCGATCACCGCCCGCGCGTCGCCGAGCGAGGCGCCGAGCCGGGCATAGACCTTGAGCGTCGCGATCGCGCCGTCGATGTCGACCGCCGCGTCGGCGGCGGTGTTGCCGCTGTTGCGCCGGGCGATCTCGCCGTAGGCTTCGCGGTGTTCGCCGAGCACCGCGGCGATCGCCTTGAGCACGCCGCCGCGCTCGGCGAAGGTCAGCGCGCGCAGCGCCGGGCCGCCGACCTCGCGGGCGTAGGTCATGGCGGACGCGGCGTCGAGGCCGCCGGCGTCGACGCGGCCCAGTTCCTCGTCGGTGACCGGGTCGACGAAGGCGCGGCCCTCGCCGCTGCCGGCCTGCCAGCGACCGTTCAGGTAGCTCTCGAGCTTCACGCTTGGGTCTCCGTGGTCGGGGCGCCGTTGGTCGGGGCGCCGTTGGTCGGGGCGCCGTTGGTCGGGGCGCCGCGCCCGAGCGTCCGCGCGGCAAAGGCGGTGACCAGCTCCAGCGTGCGCGCCGGCTGGTCGAGGAAGGGCGAGTGGCGGCAGTCCGGCAGCAGCTCGACGGCGACCGGCGCCGGCACCCGCTCGGCGACGACCTCGACCTGGGCGCGGGTGCCGTACTGGTCGGCCTCGCCCTGGAGCGCCAGCACCGGCACGGTCACGGCATCGAGGGGCGCGCGGATGTCCCAGCGCTCGAAGCCGGGATCCAGCCAGGCGCCGTTCCAGCCGAGGAAGGCGGCGTCGACATGGGCGTGGTACTTCGCCAGGCGCTGGCGCAGGTCGCCCTCTCGGTAGGCCTCGCGGGCCTCGGCGATCGAGGCGAGGCCCATCGGCTCGGTGAAGAAGTGCGGCGCCATCAGCACCAGCCCCCGGATCCGGGGGTCGCGCACCAGGCCGCCGTGCAGCGCGGCGATCGAGGCGCCGTCGCTGTGGCCGACCAGCAGCCCGCGCTCCAAGCCGATGGCGTCGAGCACCTCCGGCAGCACGCGCACGGCCTCGTCGGTCATGTAGTCGAGCGGCCGCGGCAGCGCGCAGGGCTCGGACTGCCCGTAGCCCTGGCGCGAGTAGACGAAGACGCCGCAGCCGGTCGCCTCGGCGAGGCGTGCGGGGAAGTCGCGCCACAGCCGCACGCAGCCCAGTCCCTCGTGCAGCAGCACCAGGGTCGGCGCCTCGGCCGGCGCCGGGCCGAGGCACAGCGCCTCCAGTTCGGCACCGCCGGCGCGCAGGCGCCCAGGCGCGCCCGCCAGCCAGTCCATGCCGGCGCCCGTCACGCGCCGGCGCGCAGCTTGAAGCGCTGGATCTTGCCGGTCGCAGTCTTCGGCAGGCCGTCGACGATCTCGATCCAGCGCGGGTACTTCCACTTGCCGACGGCGGCCTTGACGTGGTCCTTCAGCGCCGCCTCGATGCCCTCGTGCGGCACGTCGTCCTTGAGCACGACGAAGGCCTTGGGCTTCTCCAGGCCGTTCTCGTCGAGCGCCGGCACCACCGCCGCCTCGAGCACCGCCGGATGCGAGACCAGCGCCTGCTCGACCTCGAAGGGCGCCAGCCAGATGCCGCTGACCTTGAACATGTCGTCGGTGCGCCCGCAGTAGACGTAGCGCCCCTCGGGCGTGCGCTGGTACTTGTCGCCGGTGCGCGTCCAGTGGCCCTCGAAAGTCGAGCGCGACTTGTCGCGCTTGTTCCAGTAGCCCTCGGCCGAGGTGGCGCCCTTGACCAGCAGCTCGCCGATGGCGTCGCCCTCGACCTCCCTGCCGGTCTCGTCGACCAGGCGCAGCTCGTAGCCCGGCACCGCGACGCCGGAGGTGCCGTAGACGACATCGCCCGGCCGGTTCGACAGGAAGATGTGCAGCATCTCGGTCGAGCCGACGCCGTCCAGGATGTCGACCCCGGTGCGCGCCTTCCAGCCCTCGCCGACCTCGCGCGGCAGCGCCTCGCCGGCCGAGATGCAGAGGCGCAGGCGCTCGCAGCCGGCCGGCGCGCCCTGCTTCATCTGGGCGACCATCGCGGCGTAGAGCGTCGGCACGCCGCAGAACAGCGTCGGGCGGACCTGCGACATCAGCTCGAAGACCGACTGCGGCGTTGGCCGGCCGGGCAGCAGCGCGGTGGTCGCGCCGACCGACAGCGGGAAGGTCATGCCGTTGCCGAGGCCGTAGGCGAAGAACAGCTTGGCCGCCGAGAACACCAGGTCGTCCTCGCGGATGCCCAGGACCCGCGCGGCGTAGGTGTCGGAGGTGCCCTGCAGGCTGCCGTGAACGTGACGCACCCCTTTCGGCGCGCCGGTGGAGCCGGAGGAGTAGAGCCAGAAGGCGGTCTCGTCGGGCGAGGCCTCGGCGAGCGGCCGCGGCTCGCTCGCCGCCAGCTCCCCGGCGAAGTCGAGGAAGCCTTCGGGCTCGCCGCCCACGACGAAGACGACGCGCAGGTGCGGCAGGTCGCCGAGGATCGGCCGCACCGTCTCCAGCAGCGCCGCCGAGACGAACAGCGCCTTGGCCCGGCTGTCGCGCAGGATGAAGCGGTAGTGGTCGGCCGACAGCAGGGTGTTGAGCGGGACCGGCACGACGCCGGCCTTGAGGCTGCCCCAGAAGATGACCGGGAACTCGAGGACGTCGAGCACGATCATCGCGGCGCGGTCCTCAGGCGCCAGGCCGTGACGCTCGTAGAGCGCGGCCAGGCGGTCCGACTGCCCGGCCAGCTCGCCGTAGGTCAGGGTGCGGTTGCCCTCCAGGTAGGCCGGCTTGTCGGCGCGGCCGGCCTCGAGGTGGCGGTCGACGAAGTAGCTCGCCGCATTGCCGTCGGGCGTCGTCACGGTCTTCTTCCTCCCAGGAGCGCGGCGCCTTCGCGGCGTCTTGTCTGCAGCTCGTCTCTTTGACGCTGCGGCCCCGCCCTCAGGGCCGGCGGCCGGTGAACTCGATGGCGCCGTCGGGCAGCAGGTAGAGCACGTAGGCGGCGCCCCCGCTGACGGTCGGGTGGTGGTCGGAGCCCGGCGGATAGACGTACCAGCCGGCCGGCATGCCGTCGAAGCGCGCCGCGCCCTCGGTCGGCATGATCGCACCGATCTCGCCGGTCGTGTGGACGTGGTGGGGGCCGACGACCTCGGCCATGTGGACGACGTCGACGCTGAAGCGCCCGGCCGCGCCCCCCGGCTTGACCGGCCGGCCGAAGCGGATGCCGCCGGCCTCGCGCGGCAGCAGCCAGCCCTCGGCCTCGCCCTCGGCGCAGAGTGCCTGCAGGCGCCGGAAGCGCTCGCCGCCGGGCGGGACGCGCGCGTTCAGCCGCTCGGCCAGGGCGGTGTCGAGCGGCCGGTCGCCGACCTCGGCCACGAGTTCCTGCACGATCGCCTCGAAGTCCTGCCGGGACATGGGGCCGCTCCCTCCGCCGTTTCTTCCTTTGCCAGGGCGAGGAGACGCTAACAGGAATTATCTTGCATGTCACTTGCCGAATGGCCACTGGCAGTCGGGCAAGAAACGGCAGAATTCTGCCGAATACCCGCAGAACGGGTTGCGACCCCGACGCCACGGCGCAGCGCGGCCGCGGGGACGAAATAGGTATTATATTGCTTGTCCAACCCCGCCGGCTCGGGTACCGTCCCGGCGAGAAGAACAAGCCGGGGCCGCATCGGCCGGGCGAACGAGGGAGGACGGGAATGACGCGCTTGAACAGATTCCTGCTGGCCGGCGCCGCGATGCTGCTGGCGGCACCGTCGGTCGGCCAGGCCGAGGACTACAAGGTCGGCCTGCTGCTGCCCTATTCCGGCGTCTACGCGGCGCTCGGCCAGGAGATCGACGACGGCTTCATGCTGGCGCTCAAGGAGCGCGGCGGCGAGATCGCCGACGCCCAGATCGAGGTCGTGCGCGAAGACACCGAGGTGAAGCCGCCGGTCGGCCTGTCCAAGGCGCGCAAGCTGATCCTGCAGGACGAGATCGACGTCATGGTCGGCATCGTCTCGTCCGGCGTGCTCGGCGCGATCCGCGACTTCGTGCACCAGTCGGGCACGCCGCTGATCGTCGCCAACGCCGGCAACGACGACGCGACCGGCGCGCGCTGCAGCGCCTACATCACGCGCCAGTCCTTCTCGAACGGCCAGGTCAACCGGCCGATGGGCCCCTGGATGTTCGAGAACGGCATCAAGACGGTCTACACCCTGGCGCCGGACTACGCCGCGGGCCACCAGATGATCGACAACTTCAAGGCGGCCTTCGAGGAGGCCGGCGGCAAGGTCGTCGGCCAGGAGTTCACGCCCTTCCAGACGACCAAGGACTTCGGCCCCTACCTGACCAAGGCCAAGGCCGCCGGTCCCGACGCCATCTTCGTGTTCTACGCCGGCGGCGAGGCGATCTCCTTCGTCAAGCAGTACGCCAGCTTCGGCCTGTCGGAGGAGGTGCCGCTCTACGGCTCGGGCTTCCTGACCTCGCCGCTCTACGTCAACGCCGAGGGGCCGGCCGCCGAGGGCGTGATCGCCGGCCTGCACTACATCCCGACGCTCGACACGCCGGAGAACAAGGCCTTCGTCGAGGCCTACACCCGCGACCACGGCAAGGCGCCGTCGGAGTACGCCGTGCAGGGCTACGACGCCGGCCAGGCGCTGGTCGAGGCGATCAAGTCGGGCGCCACCGACAAGGAGGCGCTGGCCGCCGCCTTGTCCAAGGTCAGCTTCACCAGCCCGCGCGGGCCGGTCGAGATCGACCCGGCGACCAACAACATCGTGCAGAACATCTACGTCTTCGAGACGGTCGCCGGCAGCGACGGCCTGACCCAGAAGCTTCTGGGCACGGTCGAGGCGGTGCGCGATCCCGTCAACGGCTGCGCGATGTAGCTGCTATACTGCTCCCGGTACCATGGGGACCGGGGGCAGCCCATCCGTGACCAGCGACCGGCGCCTCCGGGGTGCGACCAGCCCCGGAGGCGTCCTCGGTCCGAGCGACCGCCTTCCTTCCCGCCGTTTCCTGCGCTCAGGGCCGACCGATGACCGCTGACGTCTCGTTCTGGATCGTGCAGGCGCTCAATGCGCTGCAGCTCTCGATGCTGTTCTTCCTGCTGTCCGTCGGCCTGACGGTCATCTTCGGCCTGCTGCACTTCGTCAATCTCGCCCACGGCGCGCTCTACGCGCTCGGCGCCTTCGTCGGCTTCACCGCCGCGACCCTGGCCGGCAGCTACTGGGCGGCCTTCGCCGCGGCGCCGATCGTCGTCGCCCTGGTCGGCGTGCTGCTCTACTGGGCGCTGATCCGGCGCATGCGCAGCGCCGGCCCGATGAACCAGGTGCTGGTCACCTTCGGCCTGATCTTCGTGTTCCTGGACGTCTTCCGCATCGGCTGGGGCGACATCGCGCTGGGTTTCGCCGAGCCCGAGCTCTTCTCCGGACGCAGCGAGCTGCTCGGCGTCGTCTACCCGACCTACCGGCTGTTCATCATCGGACTCGGCCTGGCGGTGCTGGCCGCGCTCTCGCTGGTGCTGACCCGCACCCAGATCGGCGCGATCATCCGCGCCGGCGTCGACAACGACGCCATGGCCGCCTGCATGGGCATCAACGTCGAGCGGGTCTTCTTCCTGGTCTTCTGCGTCGGCTGCGCGCTCGCCGGCCTGGCCGGGGCGGTCGCGGCGCCGGTGCTCTCGGTGACCACCGACATGGGCACGGCGATCCTGATCCCGACCCTGATCGTCGTGGTGATCGGCGGCCTCGGCAGCCTCAAGGGCGCGATCGCCGGCTCGCTGCTGATCGGCTTCGTGCAGACCTTCGGCAGCGTCCTGGCGCCGCAGCTCGCCGCCATCCTGATCTACGCCCTGCTCGCCGGCGTGCTGATCCTGAAGCCCGCCGGCCTGTTCCCGGCGCGCGGCTGAGCACAGGCACCCGGACCCCCAGGCCCCCCCGCGATGTTCCACCAGACGCCGCTCAAGACCGCCACGGTGCTGCTGCTCGCCGGGCTCGCCGTGGCCTACGGCCTGTCGACCGGCTTCTTCGGGCTGGAACTGCTGACCGAGGTCGCGATCCTGGCGATCCTGGCGATCGCCCTCGACCTGGTCGCCGGCTACGGCGGCATGATCTCGCTGTGCCACGGCGCGCTCTACGGCGTCGGCGCCTACGCCTTCGGCTCGGCGACCGTGCTGCTCGGCTGGGGCGCGCCGGCCGGCCTCGCGATGGCGGTCGGCGGCGGCGCGCTCTTCGCCTGGGCGATCGGCGCGGTGACCGCGCGCACCCACGGCATCTTCTTCATCATGGCGACCCTGGCCTTCGGGCAGATGGCCTACGCCTACCTCTTCGAAAGCCCGGTGTTCGGCGGCAACGACGGCCTGCCCGGCGTGCCGCGGCTCGACGCCTCGGCGCTCGGCCTCGACCTCAACGACTCCCTGACCTTCGCGCTGACCTGCCTGGCCCTGGCACTGCTCGCCTACGCGGTCTCGGCGGCGCTGCTGCGCTCCGGCTTCGGGCGCACCCTGGTCGGCATCCGCGCCAACGAGGCGCGCATGCGCGTGCTCGGCCTGCCGGTCTGGCGCCACAAGGCGGCGGCCTTCGGCGTCTCGGGCGCGCTCGCCGGCCTCGCCGGCGCGCTCGCCGCCCAGCACACGATGTACATCTCGCCGGGCCTGCTGCACTGGACGGTCTCCGGCGAGCTGCTGATCATGGTCATCCTCGGCGGCCTCGGCACGCTGGTCGGCGCGGCGCTCGGCGCCGGCGTCCTGGTCTTCCTGAAGCACGAGGTCTCGCGCTTCACCGACCACTGGCACCTGGTCGTCGGCCTGGTGCTGATCGCCGCGGTGCTGGCCGGCGGCCGCGGCCTCTACGGCCAGCTCGAGCATCTCTGGGAGCGCCGGCGGGCCGCCCGGCGCGCGCCGCCCGAGACGCCCGCGCCGGACGAGGAGACGACCGGCCATGCTTGAGGCGCGCGACCTGCGCAAATCCTTCGGCGCGCTGACCGTCACCAACCGGGTGTCGCTGGAGGTCGCGCGCGGCGAGCGGCGCGTGCTGCTCGGTCCCAACGGCGCCGGCAAGACGACGCTGTTCAACCTGCTGGTCGGCGAGCTCAGGGCCGACGGCGGGCAGATCCTGATCGACGGCCGCGACGTCACCGGCCTCAGCGTCGACGCCCGCGCCCGCCTGGGCCTGGCGCGCAGCTACCAGAAGAACAACCTGTTCGGCGGCCTGACCGTGCGCGAAAACCTGTCGCTGGCCGCCGCCTGCGCCCAGGGCCGCGCGCGCACGCCCTGGGCCGACAGCCTCAGCGACCGCGGCGTCGCCGAGGCGGTCGACGAGGTCGCCCAGCGCGTCGGCCTGACCGAGCTGCTGGAGGTGCCGGTCGACACCGTGCCCTACGGCGCGCGCCGGCGCCTGGAGGTCGGCCTGGCCCTGGCCGCGCGGCCGCGGGTGCTGCTGATGGACGAGCCGACCTCGGGCATCGGGCCGGGCGGCATCCACGCCTTCCACGCGCTGCTGCGCGGCCTGCCGGCGGAGCTGACCATCGTGATCGTCGAGCACGACATGGACCTCGCCTTCGAGGTCGCCGACCGGGTCACCGTGCTGAACTACGGCGAGGTCGTGTTCGACGGGCCGCCGCGCGAGGCGCGGGACAGCGCCCTGGTCAGGGAGATCTACCTGGGGACCTGGGACGGCGATGCTTGAGATCGAGGCGCTGGAGACCGGCTACGGCGAGACCCGGGTGATCCACGGGCTGTCGCTCGCGGTGCCGCCCGGCCGGGTCACCGCCGTGCTGGGCCGCAACGGCGCCGGCAAGTCGACGACGCTGAAGGCGGTCATGGGGCTGCTGCCGGCGAGCGGCGGCGAGATCCGCTTCGAGGGCCGCTCGCTGCTCGGCCTCAGGCCCTTCGACGTCGCCCGGCGCGGCCTCGCCTACGTGCCCGAGACGCGCGACATCTTCCCGTCCCTTACCGTGCGCGAGAACCTGGAGCTGGCGGCGCGCCGCTTCGCCCGGCCGGGCGCGGCCTGGACGCTGGAGCGCGCGCTCGAGCTGTTCCCGCGGCTGCGCGAGCGGCTCGACAACGGCGGCCAGCAGCTCTCGGGCGGCGAGCAGCAGATGCTGGCGATCGCCCGGGCGCTGCTGATGAACCCGCGCCTTCTGGTGCTCGACGAGCCGACCGAGGGGCTGGCGCCGATCATCGTCCAGCTGATCCACGGCGTGCTCGGCGATCTCCGGCGCGAGGGCCTGTCGATGCTGCTGGTCGAGCAGAACTTCGGCTTCGCCACCAGCCTCGCCGACGAGGTCCGCATCGTCGGCCGCGGCACCGTGGTCTGGGCCGGCACCCCGGCCGAGATCCGCGCCGACGCCGACGCCCAGGCGCAGTGGCTGGGCGTGTAGGAGGCCCCGCGGAGCGGCGCTCCCCCGCCGCTACATGCGCTCGATGAAGCTGCGCACCCGGCCGAGCACGTGCAGGTCGGCGGTCTTCGGCGCCGAGATGCGCGAGGCGTCGGGCCCGACCAGGTGCGCGTCGCCGGCGCGCCAGCTGTCGCGGGCCACGAAGATGTAGAGGCTGCCCGAGCAGGTGCCGTTCACGCGGTCGGCGATGACGCCGATGTAGAGCACCGATTCGCCCTCGACCGCCTCGGCCTCGGCCTCGGGCAGAAGTGCGAAGCCCTTGCGGGCGAGGCGCTCGGCGGCGTATCCGACGACCTGGTCGGGCTTGCTCCAGCAGCCGTCGACCGTGCGGTCCAGGGGCTCGACGCGCAGCGGCCCGAGTGCGCCGGGCGAGGCCGCCGCGGGGGTGGTGCTGCGGGAAGAGGCGGCCTGGGCGGAGCCGGCCGCAGGGCCGGCGAGCAGGAGCAGGCAGGCTGCGGTCGCAGCCAGGATCGCGGAACGCGACATCGGGTGGTCCTTCGATGGGCGATGGCCGGCACGAGACGGGCGACGGCCGGGTGAAACGGCGAAAGCTATACACCAGAGCGTAAAGGAAAGGGGTCGCAAATTCGCCTGGACTCGCAAGCGGCGACGCGCCGGCGGCGGTCCCGTAGGGTGAGGGAGGCCGTGCGGTTTTCGCGTCCCGACTGATCGAGATCAGCGCCGGGCGCCTTCCGATCCCGTCGACTGGCCCGAGACGAACCGGAGACTCGCGATCGATGCCGTGCAACGCCCCATCGAGATCTGCCCAGGTTCCCCGGCAGCGCCAGGGTTGGGGTGCCGCCCTGCTGCTGGCGATCTTTCTCGCCGCCTGCCAGGGCTCCAGCCTCGCCGACGATGCGGCGCCGCGGCCCGGACCGGCGGTCGCCTCGGGTGGCGCCGACAACGCCGCCCCGGTGACACTGGGCCAGGAGTCGCCCGGGAGCGTCGAGGCGGCGTCCGCGCCGGTCCGCCTGCGGGCGGCTCTGGCCCGCTACCGGGCGATCGAGGCCGCCGGCGGCTGGCCGACCGTGCCCGACGGCCCCAACCTGGAGGCCGGCGCCGAGGGCGCGCGGGTCGCGCTGCTGCGGCGACGCCTGCAGGCGACCGGCGACCTCGACGAGACGGCCGCCGCGACGGCGCCGTTCGACGCGGCCCTGGACTCGTCGGTGCGCCGCTTCCAGGCGCGCCACGGGCTGGCGGTCGACGGCATCGTCGGGCGCCGGACGCTGGCGGCGCTCAACCGGCCGGTCGGGGCGCGCATCGCCACGCTCGAGCTGAACCTGCGCCGCCTCGAGCGCGAGGCGCGCGATTGGGGCGAGCGCTACCTCGTCGTCAACGTCGCCGCGGCGCGCTACCGCCTGGTCGAGCCCGGGCGACCGACGGTCGAGCGCCCGGCGATCGTCGGCCGGCCGGACTGGGAGACGCCGAGCCTCGAGGGGCTGATCGACCGCCTGGAGTTCAACCCGACCTGGACCGTGCCGCCGCGCATCCTGCGCCTCGAGCTGCTGCCCAAGATCGAGCGGGACCCCGACTACCTGGCCAGGCACGACATGGAATGGGTCGACGGCCTGCTGCGCCAGGCGCCGGGTCCGAACAACCCGCTCGGCCGAGTCAAGTTCCTGTTCGACAATCCCTACAGCGTCTACCTGCACGACACCAGCAGCCCCCGGCTGTTCGAGCGCGCCGAGCGCTTCCTCAGCCACGGCTGCGTACGCGTCGCCGACGCGCTCGACCTGGCGCGCCGGCTGCTGCGCGGCGACCCGGACTGGCCGGCCGAGCGCATCGAGGCCGTCGTGGCCAGCGGCCGCACCGAGCGCGTCCGGCTTTCGCGACCGCTGCCGCTGCACATCGTCTACGACACCGCCTGGGTCGAGGAGAACGGCATCGTCAACTTCCGCGACGACGTCTACGGCCGCGACCGGCAGGCCGGCGAACTGGCCCAGGCCGGAGCCGAGCAGTCGGGCCTGGAGTTGACCGGAGGGTCCTGCCCGGCCGAAGCCTGGGCCGGGTGAGCCGCCCTCAATGAGGAAGCGGCTGAACCGGAGCCGGCAGCGGGGCCGGAAAGGCCGGCTGGGCCTGGCAGCCGGGCTCCTGGCCGCGACCCTCTGTACCGTCTGGCCGACCGGCCCGGCCGCCCCCGCAGAAACGGCTGTGAGGCTGGCGTGGGAGCAGCCGGCGCGGGACGCGCTGACGCCGGCCTATCCAGCGGACCTCGGGTGCGGCCGGATCTCCTCGCTCTTCGGCGATCCGACAGACCTCGACGGATCGCCCAGGCCGGAGCCGCACGAGGGCATCGATCTCGGCGATTTCGGCGACCTCGTGATCGCGCCGGCGGACGGCCTCGTCCGGGCGGTCTGGCGCGTCGAGCACGACTGGGGCGACGACTGGAACCTGCTGCTCGTGCACAGTCCGGGCGACCTCAGCCTGCCCGATTCCGGGCTCGTCTACTTCACCGAGTTCGATCATCTGCAGCGCCGGGACCTCGGCCGGCTCGAGGCCGGAAGCCGACTCCGCCGGGGCGACCGGATCGGCCGGGTCCGCCACCCCGGCAACGATCCGCGGTTCCGTGCCGAGCTGCATGTCGAGGTCTATGAGGTGCCGGCCGCGCGCCAGGACGAGCTGAGCTGGCGGACGGACCTGGGTTTCCGCTACTGGCTGCTGCCCTCGGCGCGGCTCGTCGATCCCCTGGCGATGATGGCCCTGCATCAGGAGGAGGTCTTGGCAGGACGGGTCCAGGTCGTCCCCTTCTGGCCAGGGACAGACTACCGTGGCTTCAAGGGCCTCACCTATCCGCTGGCCTGCCCGCCGCAGTATTGAGAACGCCCAGTATTATCTATTCCAGAACGAAATCCTACGTATATATCGATGTCAATGAACTACAAGGCAAAAATAGACGCACACCTTGCCACCGATGAACCCTATAGATTGCCCCTACGACCTCGATTCGGCGCATCAGGCGCCCCTATATTGATCTCGCGGATGTACAAGATCATGTCGTAGTATCGGGAAACCAACTGCGAACACCACAGCCTCTACTGTTATCGCGTCCAGAGATTTTGCCATCGCTCCGAGAATACACCATCTCCTTCCAGGAGAGGCAATACCCTGGATGTCTTTAGAAAGGGAAAACCCAAACTTTCCGGATATAAATGTAACGAAAAATTGGTCACCGGAAATCAAATACAGTGAGAGATAATTTGCAATTATATCTGCGAGAAGACCACAATACAATGAACATCGGAACAAATATGTAGTATCTTAAACTAGCCCTTATAGAATGAAGCTGATAATGATAAGGAAAAAGGTAAGTGTTCCAAAAATCCAGAATAGCCTCCTCCACTTAATCGCAGCCCTCCCCTGAACGGGCAAAAAAACAAAGCTGACAGGGGAAAGAATATAATCAGCAAGAGTCGGCTCTCGCGTATTACCAAAAAGCACACACTTCAAATAGAAATACGCTGTTGTAACCATGGACACTATCGCTATTAGCTCAACAATATCCTTCATTTCTTCCCCATCCAAAGGCCGGAACGACGCCACGTATCGTCGTCGTCAGAAGTATAGGTCGCCGTGTCATTGATTGGCACCCCCGCTGCGAAACGGCTTAGCCGGACGCCTGCACCGACTGGAGTGCCTGAAGCGTCGAGCGGGACTCGACTTCCGGCACTGGATCCCCTTTCGGTCGGGACATCAAATGCGATCTCACGCCCTTGCCCGGCAAATGCGGACTCGAACGTCCCCGTCCGAGCTTCAGTCGCCTCGCGGCTGCTGTGGCGCTCTGTCACTCGATTCGGCGCGTAAGATCGGATCGAGGCAAGTTATGCGCCCAAGGGGCACCTTATGGAGGCAGCTACAGTCGGAATGCGCGGGTTCGCTGGTGGTGGGCCCGGCAGGACTCGAACCTGCAACCAAACCGTTATGAGCGGTCCGCTCTGACCGTTGAGCTACGGGCCCCCAGCGGGGCGCATTCTGAAGGCTTCCGCGCGGCGATCAAGGCTGCAGAGGCGCGGCGGCGGGCCGGCACGTTGGACTCCGCCGGCCGGGCGCGCTACCTGGAGCGGCGCGGGGGCGAAGCGCGGGCGAGCAGGGGGAGCTGTCGCATGACGGGCAAGGAAGACGGCGGCCGGCTGCCGCGCTGGCGGCGCAGCGACGGCGGCACGGTCATGCCGGAGGAGCGGCTGGGCTGGGGCCAGACCCTGGTCATGGGGGTGCAGCACGTGGTCGCGATGTTCGGCGCGACCGTGCTGGCGCCGCTGCTGATGGGCTTCGACCCGAACGTCGCGATCCTGTTCTCCGGCGTCGGCACGCTGATCTTCTTCCTGGCCGTCGGCGGCCGGGTGCCGAGCTACCTCGGTTCCAGCTTCTCCCTCATCGCCGTGGTCATCGCCGCGACCGCCTATGCCGGCAGCGGGCCCAATCCGAACATCGCCGTCGCGCTCGGCGGCATCGTCGCGGCCGGCGCGCTCTACCTGGTGATCGGCCTCGCCGTGATGGCGGCCGGGCACCGCTGGCTCGAGGCGCTGATGCCGCCGGTCGTGACCGGCGCGGTGATCGCGGCGATCGGGCTCAACCTGGCGCCGATCGCCGTGCAGGGCATCTCCGCCAGCGGCTTCGACACCGCGGTCGGGCTGTTCACCGTGCTCGCGGTCGCCGCCATCGCGGTCTACGGGCGCGGCTTGGCGCGCCGGCTCTCGATCATCCTCGGCGCCGTTGCCGGCACCCTGCTCTTCGTCGTGCTGACCGAGGCCTTCGGCCTGGGCGCGCCGCTCGACCTCTCGGGCGTCGCCGGCGCCGACTGGATCGGCTGGCCGGCCTTCACCGCGCCGCGCTTCGAGGCCGAGGCCATGGCGCTGATCGCGCCCGTGGCGGTGATCCTGGTCGCCGAGAACCTGGGGCACGTCAAGGCGATCGGCGCGATGACCGGGCGCAGCCTCGACCGCTGGCTCGGCCGCGCCTTCGTCGGCGACGCCGTCGCCACCATGGTCTCGGCGAGCGGCGGCGGCACCGGCGTCACGACCTACGCCGAGAACATCGGCGTCATGGCGGTGACCCGGATCTACTCCAGCCTGGTCTTCGTCGCCGCCGCCCTGGTCGCCATCCTGCTCGGCTTCTCGCCGAAGTTCGGCCAGCTGATCCTGGCGATCCCCGGCCCGGTGGTCGGCGGCCTCTCCTTCGTCGTCTTCGGCCTGATCACGGCGACGGCGGGCCGGATCTGGGTCGAGGCCGGGGTCGACTTCTCGAAGCCGATCAACCTGATCGTCGTCGGCGTCGCGCTGGTCGCCGGCGCCGGCGACCTCGCCGTCGACATCTTCGGCTTCACCCTGGGCGGCATCGGCACCGCGACCTTCGGCGCCATCCTGCTTTACCAGATCCTGAACCGGGCGCGCGCTCCGGAAGCCTGAAGGCCCGGGAGGGAGCGCGCGCCGGCCGCCCTCGCCGGCCACCGCACCAACGAGAAAGGGCCGCGGAGGCTGAACCCCGCGGCCCCCTTTCAGGTGCCTTTCCCGTCCCGGATCTTCATCCGGACTCGAGAGCCTTTCACGTGTCGAGGAACGACCTCAGCTTGCGGCTGCGGCTCGGATGCTTGAGCTTGCGCAGGGCCTTGGCCTCGATCTGGCGGATGCGCTCGCGGGTCACCGAGAACTGCTGGCCGACCTCCTCCAGGGTGTGGTCGGTGTTCATGCCGATGCCGAAGCGCATGCGCAGCACGCGCTCCTCGCGCGGCGTCAGGCTGGCGAGCACGCGGGTCGTGGTCTCGCGCAGGTTGGACTGGATCGCCGCGTCGAGCGGGATGACCGCGTTCTTGTCCTCGATGAAGTCGCCGAGATGGCTGTCCTCCTCGTCGCCGATCGGCGTCTCGAGGGAGATCGGCTCCTTGGCGATCTTGAGGACCTTGCGGACCTTCTCCAGCGGCATGACCAGGCGCTCGGCCAGTTCCTCCGGCGTCGGCTCGCGGCCGATCTCGTGGAGCATCTGCCGGCTGGTGCGCACCAGCTTGTTGATCGTCTCGATCATGTGCACCGGGATGCGGATGGTGCGCGCCTGGTCGGCGATCGAGCGCGTTATCGCCTGGCGGATCCACCAGGTCGCGTAGGTCGAGAACTTGTAGCCGCGGCGGTACTCGAACTTGTCGACCGCCTTCATCAGGCCGATGTTGCCCTCCTGGATCAGGTCCAGGAACTGCAGGCCGCGGTTGGTGTACTTCTTGGCGATCGAGATCACCAGGCGCAGGTTGGCCTCGACCATCTCGGTCTTGGCCTTGCTGGCCTCGCGCTCGCCGGCCTTGACCGTCGAGACGACGCGGCGGAACTCGCTGACCGGCAGCCCAGTCTCGCCCGAGATGTCGGCGATCTGCTTGCGCAGCTCCTTGATCTCGTCCTTTTCCTTGTCGGCGAAGTTCGCCCAGCCCTTGCCGGACAGGCGCTTGACCTTGGAGATCCAGCGCGGGTCGAGCTCGCGGCCGTAGTAGTACTTGAGGAACTCCTCGCGCGGCACCTTGTGCTTCTCGGCGAGGCGCAGCAGCCGGCCCTCGAGGTTCACCAGGCGGCGGTTGTGGCCGTAGAGCTGGTCGACCAGCTGCTCGATGCGCGCGTTGTTGAAGTGCACATCGTCCATGATGTGCACCAGCTTGTCCTTGTACTCCTCGTAGATCTCCTCGACCTCGTCGGGGATCTGCTCACCGCGCGACATGTGGCCGAGCCGGGCGCGCTGGACCTCGACGAGGGCGGTGAAGGTGGCGCCGATCTGGTCGAGGGTCTCCAGCACCTCGGGCAGCAGCTGCTGCTCCATGGCCGCCAGGGAGAGGTTGCTCTCCTCCTCTTCCTCGTCGTCGCCCTCCTCGCCGGACTCCTCCTCGGACTCCTCTTCCTCCTCCTCGGACTCCTCGTCGTCGTTGGCCGCGGCGGCGCCGTTGGCGCCGTTCGGGCCCGGGCCGTCGGGGCCGCCGGAGTAGGTCGCGTCGAGGTCGATGATGTCGCGCAGCAGGATCTGGCCGTTGATCAGCGCCTCGCGCCAGGCCAGCAGGGCGCGGATCGTCAGCGGGCTCTCGCAAAGGCCGCCGATCATCTTCTCGCGGCCGGCCTCGATGCGCTTGGCGATGGCGATCTCGCCCTCGCGGCTGAGCAGCTCGACCGAGCCCATCTCGCGCAGGTACATGCGCACCGGGTCGTCGGTGCGGCCGACCTCGTCGTCGTCCAGGTTGCCGACGACCCGGACGGAACCCTCCTCGCCGGAGGCCTCCTCCTGGTCGTCCTGCTCCTCGCTCTCGATGGCGCTGATGCCCATCTCCGAGAGCGTCGCCATGACGTCCTCGATCTGCTCCGAGGACACCTGGTCCGGCGGCAGCACCTGGTTGAGCTCGTCATAGGTGACGTAGCCGCGCTCCTTGGCGCGGGCGATCAGCTTCTTGACCGCGGCCGTCAAGGAATCGACGAGGGGGCCTTCGGCGGTCTCCTCTTCCCGGCTCTCCGGAGCCTCCGCGGTCTCGTTTTCCTTGCTCACCACTGTCCCTTCCATCCTGGACACCACTCGCTGGCCCTGCTCACCCCCGCCGCCGGTCCGCGACGCAAAAAACCGACCATGGGGCCGGGCCGGGCCCCGCTAGTCGGCCACTTCGGAACTGTCGAACCGCTCGATGACGCGCTGCTGTGCCGTGCTCTCCTCGGCCATCGCCCGCTCCCGTTGCGCCCGTGACGGCTGGTCCGTCCCGGCCTCGGCCTCGCCGGAAAGACCGTCGCTTCCGGCCTGGGATCCGGTCCCGGCGCTCTCTTCGCGGGCCCCCGCGCCGCCCTCGCGAACCCGCAGTATCCAATAGCCGATCCGCTTGCGGACGTCTCGTGGCGGCGCCTCGGGGCGGGCAAGCGATTCATGGAGATAGATCTGCGGGGCGAAAAGCCCATCGAGCAGGCCTGCGAAACCCTGGCCGCGTAGGTGGCACCGGAGCGAGGAGGAGTCAAGATCCGCGGCACCCAGGTCGACCTCGGCGAGCCAGTCGAGCAGGGCCTCGCGCAGCCGCCGGAGGTCCGGCGACTGCAGCGGCGCGGCGGCCAGTTCCTCGACGCGGTCGAGGGCCGCCTCCGGATGCGCGATGGCCAGTGCCAGCAGCACCTGCTCGGGCCGGCGCCGCAGCAGGGCCGGCGACTGGCGCGGCGGCGCCGGGCGCGGCTCGGGCTGCTCCCAGCGCCGGTCGCGCCCGCCCCGCCCGGCCTCGCGGCCGCCGCCCCAGGCGCCCTTCCCGGGCCGCTGCCGGCGGAAGCCGAAGGCCTCGTCGAAGCGGCGCAGCATCTCCTGCCGGTACTCCTGGCGCACGCCGGGATCCTGGATGCGCTCGACCGCCTCCATCAGGTCCCGGCGCAGCGCCGCGCGGCGCTCGGGCGTGTCGCTGCGGCCGGCGGCGAGCCGGCCGGTCCAGAGCATCTCCGACAGCGGCCGCGCCGCCGCCAGCACGCGCGACATGGCCGCCGACCCCTGCGCCTTGACCAGGCTGTCCGGGTCCTCGCCGGCCGGCAGCGTGGCGAAGCTCAGCGAGCAGCCCGGGCGCAGCGTCGGCAGCGCGCGCTCGATGGCGCGCTGGGCGGCGCGCTGGCCGGCGGCGTCGCCGTCCAGGCAGAGCACCGGCTCGGGCGCCATGCGCCAGAGCTCGGCGATCTGCTCCTCGGTGACCGCCGTGCCGAGCGGCGCGACGGCGCCGGGAAAGCCGGCCTGGGTGAGCGCGATGACGTCCATGTAGCCCTCGGCGACGATCAGCGCGTTGCCGTCGTGCGCCGCCTGGCGGGCGCGAGCCATGTTGTAGAGCACCCGGCCCTTGTGGAAGAGCGGCGAGTCCGGGGAGTTGACGTACTTCGGCTTGGCGTCGGGCGACAGGGTGCGGCCGCCGAAGGCGATGACCCGGCCGCGCCGGTCGGGGATCGGAAAGATCACGCGGTTGAAGAAGTAGTCGCGCAAGGGCGCCCCGCCCTCCGGCTGCTTGAGCAGCCCGGCCTCGAGCAGCAGCGCGTCGTCGATGCCGCGCGCGTTCAGCGCCTTCCTCAGCGCCCCGCGCTGGTCGGGCGCGAAGCCCAGCCGGAACGCGCGCAGGGTTTCGGGCGACAGGCCGCGGCCAGCCAGGTAGTCGCGCGCCTCGCGGCCGGCCGGCGTCTCCAGCTGCTCCTGGAACCAGCGGCAGGCCTCCTCGAGCGCCTCGTGCAGGTCGGCGCGGCGCTTGCGCGTCTCCAGCTCGCGCGGGTCGCGCCGCGGCAGCGGCAGGTTGGCCTCGCCGGCCAGCTTCTCGACCGCCTCGGGGAAGCTCAGGCCCTCGGTCTTCATGACGAAGCCGATGACGTCGCCGTGCTCGCCGCAACCGAAGCAGTGGTAGAAGCCCTTGTCCTCGCTGACCGTGAAGGACGGCGTCTTCTCGTTGTGGAACGGGCAGAGTCCGCTGTGCTCCCGGCCCTTGCGGGTCAGGCGCACGCGCCGTCCCACCACCTCGGCGATCGAGACCTGGTCGCGCAGCCGGTCGAGAAAGTTGGGGTCGAAGGACATCCGCCGTCCCGGACCTGACGGTCCTTCAAGGAATCCTGGGGCGCTGACCGTCTCTGCCGTCGCGCCGGCCCGCCGCGTGGCTCGCGCCGCATCGTAACACTACCGAAATGGCGCCTGCGTCGATCGCATGGAATGCCCCGGCACGGAAGATTTCAGGGGACGATCCTGGCGATAAGCCTGTGGCCGGCGCTGTGGAAAACCCGCCGGGCCGCAGCCCGGGCCGGGTCTCAGCCAAGGCGCGCCTTGACCTGCTGGCTGGCGCGCGCGAAGTCCATGCGCCCGGGATAGCGCTCCTTCAGCAGCGCCATGACCCGTCCCATGTCCTTGATCGATCCCGCCTCGAGCTCGCTGATCGCCGCGTTGACCGCCTCGTCGCTCTCGGCCTCGTCCAGGGGCTTGGGCAGGAAGCGCTCGATCACCGCGATCTCCTGCTCCTCGCGCTCGACCAGGTCCTGGCGCTGGCCCTTGGCGTAGAGCTCGATGGCGTCGCGGCGCTGGCGCACCATCTTCTGGAGCATCTCGAGGACCTCCTGGTCGCCGACGCCGTCGCCGCGCCCCTCGGTGCGGGCCTGGATGTCCCGGTCCTTGAGGGCCGCCAGAATCAGCCGGACCGTCGCGAGCGCGCGCTGGTCCTTGGCCCGCATGGCCTCCTTCAGCGCATCGTTGAGTTGCTGGCGAAGCATCGATCCTCGAACCTCCAGTTGGTCGGACGCGGCAGCCGCCCGAGTCGGGCCGGCCACGGCGGCGGCGACACGCCGGCGGGCGCAGCCTCGCGCCCGGACCCGGCCTGCCGGCAACGGCGACTGTCTCAGAAACGCTCTGTCTTGACCGGCGTCAACGCCCCGCGTAGTCATGCCGCCGCGAAACCGCGCGGGGGCTCGGGCTCAAGCCTCTCCCTGGCCTTCGGGTCTTCGGCCTTCGGGCGCCCTTTCGGCGCTGCCGGAACGGCCTATATAGGATCCCGACCCCCCGGCGCAACTGGTGGCTCGACGCGCTGCCGCCACACACGGCGGAAGCGGCCTCGGGCCGCTGCCCGCGCCCAGGCTCTGACGAGGGACGGCTCTTATGACGGAAGGTACGGTGACCACGGCGCCGGGCGAGAGCCCCGCCGAGCTGTTGACGCGCGCCCAGGCGCACCAGCCCAAGGACGCGACCGCGGCCCTGGTGCTGGCCGACGGCACGGTGTTCTGGGGGCGCGGCCTGGGTGCGGCCGCGGCGACCACCGGCGAGGTCTGCTTCAACACCTCGATGACCGGCTACCAGGAGATCATGACCGACCCCTCCTATGCCGGGCAGCTGATCACCTTCACCTTCCCGCACATCGGCAACGTCGGCACGACGCCCGAGGACATCGAGACGATGACCCCGGTGGCGCGCGGCGCGATCGTCCGCCAGTCGATCACCGAGCCCTCGAACTGGCGGGCCGAGCAGAGCCTCGGCGCCTGGCTGGCGAGCCACGGCCTGCCCGGCATCGCCGGCGTCGACACGCGCGCGCTGACCCACCGCATCCGCGACGCCGGAGCGCCGCACGGCACGCTGGCGCACGCCCCGGACGGCCGCTTCGAGCTGGAGGCGCTGCAGCGCGCCGCGGCCGGCTGGCCCGGCCTCGAGGGCATGGACCTGGCCGCCGAGGTCAGCTGCACCCAGGCCTACCAGTGGGACGAGACGCGCTGGAGCCTGGAAGGCGGCTACGGGCGCCTCACGGAAGCCAAGCACAAGGTCGTGGCGATCGACTACGGCGCCAAGCGCAACATCCTGCGCTGCCTCGCCTCGGCCGGCTGCGCGGTGACCGTGGTGCCGGCCTCGGCGAGCGCCGAGGAGATCCTGGCCCACGAGCCGGACGGCGTGTTCCTGGCCAACGGCCCGGGCGACCCGGCGGCGACCGGTGCCTACGCCGTGCCGACCCTGCGCAAGCTGATGGAGAATCCGAAGCTGCCGATCTTCGGCATCTGCCTCGGCCACCAGCTGCTGGCCCTGGCGCTCGGCGCCCGGACCCGCAAGATGCACCTCGGCCACCGAGGCGCCAACCACCCAGTCAAGGACCTGGCCAGCGGCCGGGTCGAGATCACCAGCCAGAACCACGGCTTCGAGGTGATCGAGGAGAGCCTGCCCGAGGGCGTCGAGGCGAGCCACGTCAGCCTGTTCGACGGCTCCAACGAGGGCCTCCGGGTCAAGGACCGGCCGATCTTCTCGGTGCAGTACCATCCGGAGGCCTCGCCGGGCCCGATGGACAGCCACTACCTCTTCGACCGCTTCGTCGAGGCGATCGCGGAGTCCAAGCGCTGAGCGCGGCCGCGAACCGCCGCCCGGCGCCCGCCGAGGTCTCTTCCCTTCGCCGCCGGCCCGTGGCATAGGACTGCCCCCAGCAAAGCCGACCCCCGACACTCCGACACGGCACCGCCGAGCCGCTCGCCCGGCGCCGTGTTCCGCACGAGCGCGCCCATGCCCAAACGCACCGACATCCGCTCCATCCTGATCGTGGGCGCCGGCCCGATCGTCATCGGCCAAGCCTGCGAGTTCGACTACTCCGGCGCCCAGGCCTGCAAGGCCCTCAAGGAGGAGGGCTTCCGCACGATCCTGGTGAACTCCAACCCGGCGACGATCATGACCGACCCGGGCCTCGCCGACGCCACCTACGTCGAGCCGATCACCCCGGAGTTCCTGGAAAAGGTGATCGCCAAGGAGCGGCCGGACGCGCTGCTGCCGACGATGGGCGGGCAGACCGCGCTCAACGCCTCGCTGAAGCTCTTCGAGCACGGCGTCCTCGAGAAGTACGGCGTCGAGATGGTCGGCGCCGACGCCGACGTCATCGACAAGGCGGAGGACCGCCAGCGCTTCCGCATCGCCATGGAAGAGATCGGCCTGAAGTCGCCGGCCTCGCGCCTGGTCAACTCCTTCGACGAGGCTTTGGCGGCGCTCGACCACGTCGGCCTGCCGGCGATCATCCGACCCTCCTTCACGCTCGGCGGCACCGGCGGCGGCATCGCCTACAACCGCGAGGAGTTCGTCGAGATCGTCAAGGGCGGCCTGCGCGCCAGCCCGACCAACGAGGTGCTGATCGAGCAGTCGGTGCTCGGCTGGAAGGAGTACGAGATGGAGGTCGTGCGCGACTGCGCCGACAACTGCATCATCGTCTGCTCGATCGAGAACATCGACCCGATGGGCGTCCATACGGGCGACTCGATCACCGTGGCGCCGGCGCTGACGCTGAGCGACAAGGAATACCAGATCATGCGCGACGCCTCGATCGCTTGCCTGCGCGAGATCGGCGTCGACACCGGCGGCTCCAACGTCCAGTTCGCGGTCAACCCGGCCGACGGCCAGATGGTCGTCATCGAGATGAATCCCCGGGTCTCGCGCTCCTCGGCCCTGGCCTCCAAGGCGACCGGCTTCCCGATCGCCAAGATCGCCGCCAAGCTGGCGGTCGGCTACACGCTCGACGAGCTGACCAACGACATCACCAAGGTGACGCCGGCGGCCTTCGAGCCGACCATCGACTACGTCGTCACCAAGATCCCGCGCTTCGCCTTCGAGAAGTTCCGCGGCGCCGAGCCGACGCTGACGACCTCGATGAAGTCGGTCGGCGAGGCCATGGCCATCGGCCGCTGCTTCCAGGAATCGCTGCAGAAGGCCTTCCGCTCGCTGGAGACCGGGCTCAGCGGCCTCGACGAGATCGCCATCCCCGGCGCCGTCCAGCACGACGGCACGGTCGACAAGGAGGCGGTCGTGGCCTGGCTCGGCCGGCCGACGCCCGACCGCCTGCTCGGCGTCGCCCAGGCCTTCCGCCACGGCCTCGGGGTCGAGGAGATCTACCGCGCGACCTCGATCGACCGCTGGTTCCTGCGCCAGATCGAGGAGCTGATCGCCGTCGAGGCGCGGCTGCGCGCCGAGGGCCTGCCCCAGGACCCGCAGGCGCTGCGCCGGATCAAGGCGATGGGCTTTTCCGACGCCCGGCTGGCGGCCCTGGTCGAGCACCAGGAGGAGGCGGTCAGCGCGGCACGCCGGGCGCGCGACGTCGTGCCGACCTTCAAGCGCATCGACACCTGCGGCGGCGAGTTCCCGGCGCTGACCCCCTACATGTACTCGGCCTACGAGGGCGACGGCTTCAACCCGCCGCAGTGCGAGGCCGAGCCGAGCGGCCGCGACAAGGTGATCATCCTGGGCGGCGGGCCGAACCGCATCGGCCAGGGCATCGAGTTCGACTACTGCTGCGTCCACGCCGCCTACGCCCTGGGCGATGCCGGCTACGAGACGATCATGGTCAACTGCAACCCGGAGACCGTCTCCACCGACTACGACACCTCGGACCGCCTCTACTTCGAGCCGCTGACCGAGGAGGACGTCACCGAGATCGCGCGCATCGAGCGCTCGGTCGGCCACCTGCACGGCTGCATCGTGCAGTTCGGCGGCCAGACCCCGCTGAAGCTCGCCAGCGCCCTGGAGAAGGCCGGCGTGCCGATCCTCGGCACCTCGCCCGACGCCATCGACCTGGCCGAGGACCGCGAGCGCTTCCAGCGCCTGCTCTCCGAGCTCGACCTGAAGCAGCCGGCCAACGGCACGGCGCGCAGCAAGGAGGAGGCGATCCGCGTCGCCGAGGAGATCGGCTACCCGGTGCTGCTGCGCCCCTCCTACGTGCTCGGCGGCCGCGCCATGGAGATCATCCACGACCGCGGCGAGCTGGAGAACTACATCGAGAACGCGGTCAAGGTTTCCGGCCGCAACCCGGTGCTGATCGACAGCTACCTGCGCGACGCCATCGAGGTCGACGTCGACGCGATCTGCGACGGCGAGAGCGTCTTCGTCGCCGGCATCATGGAGCACATCGAGGAGGCCGGCATCCATTCCGGCGACTCGGCCTGCTCGCTGCCCCCGCACTCGCTGGACGACGCGACGATCGCCGAAATCGAGCGCCAGACCGAGCTGATGGCCAAGGCGCTCGGCGTGGTCGGCCTGATGAACGTGCAGTTCGCCGTGCAGGGCGGCGAGATCTACATCCTGGAGGTCAACCCGCGGGCCAGCCGCACCGTGCCCTTCGTCGCCAAGGCGACCGGCGTGCCGATCGCCAAGATCGCCGCGCGCGTCATGGCCGGCGCCAAGCTCGCCGAGTTCAAGCTGGAGCGCTCCAAGCGCAAGCACGTCGCGGTCAAGGAGGCGGTCTTCCCCTTCGCCCGCTTCCCCGGGGTCGACGTCGTGCTGGGCCCGGAGATGAAGTCGACCGGCGAGGTCATCGGCCTCGACCGCGACTTCGCCAGCGCCTTCCTGAAGTCGCAGATCGGCGCCGGCACGCCGCTGCCCCGCGAGGGCCGTGTGTTCATCTCGGTGCGCGACGAAGACAAGGCGGCGGCGGCCAAGCTGGCCGGCGAGCTGCTCGACGAGGGCTTCCAGCTGATCGCGACGCGCGGCACGGCGGAGTTCTTCGAGCAGCAGGGCCTGCCGGTCGAGACCGTCCTGAAGGTCCGCGAGGGCCGCCCGAACATCGTCGACCGGATGCTATCGGGCGACGTCGACCTGGTGATCAACACGACCGAGGACCGGAAGGCGCTGGCCGATTCCTTCTCGATCCGACGCACCTCGCTGACCAACGCGATCCCCTACTACACGACGATCGCCGGCGCCGACGCCGCCGTCCAGGCCATCGCCGCGCTCAAGCGCGGTCGTCTTGAAGTGAGCCCGCTGCAGTCCTACTTTGAAGGATCGTTCTAGGCCGGAGGGCTGGCCGACAGCCCTCTTGCGCCGCCCTTGGTGCCCCCATCACAATCTTCTTCGACACAAGGCCAGCGAGCGGGCAGGTATGAGACCATGAGCGACAAGGTACCCATGACGGCCGAAGGCTATGCCCGCATGGAAGAGGAGCTGCGGCACCTCAAGTCGGTCGCGCGCCCGGAGGTCATCAAGGCGATCGCCGAGGCGCGCGAGCACGGCGACCTCTCGGAGAACGCCGAGTACCATGCCGCGCGCGAGCGCCAGTCGTTCATCGAGGGCCGCGTCGGCGAGCTCGAGGACAAGATCAGCCGCGCCGAGGTCATCGACCCCTCCACCCTGTCCGGCGACACCGTCAAGTTCGGCGCCAAGGTCAAGGTCGTCGACGAGGATTCCGAGGAAGAGACGACCTACCAGATCGTCGGCGAGATCGAGGCCGACGTGAAGCAGGGCAAGATCGCCGTCACCTCGCCGCTGGCGCGCGCCCTGATCGGCAAGGCGCTGGGCGATTCCGTCGAGGTCGCCACGCCGAAGGGCCAGAAGGCCTACGAGATTCTCGAGGTCAAGTACGGCTGAGCGTTCCAGCCGCGTCGTCGGGTGACGCGGCCCTTCAGTTCAGGTCGTGGGCGTAGCGCTTGAGGTCGAACAGATCGACGACCTCGAGGGCGCGCTCGTGCGTCGCCGCCAGCACGACCCGGGGCGCGCGCCCGGCCGCGTAGGCCTCGCGCCAGCGCAGGGCGCAGAGACACCAGCGATCACCGGGCTTCAAGCCGTCGAAGCCGAACTCCGGACGCGGCGTCGAGAGGTCGTTGCCGCGTGCCTTGGAGAACGCCAGGAAGCTCTCGGTCATCTCGGCGCAGACCGTGTGGGAGCCGCGGTCCTCGGGCCCGGTGTTGCAGCAGCCGTCCCGGAAGAATCCAGTGACGGGGTCGAGCCCGCAGGTCTCGAGCGGCTCGCCCAGAACGTTGCGCGCCGGGAACTGCTCGGGATCGGCCATCGCGTCAGGACTCCTCTTTGCCATGGTCCCCGTCGGCCGCGGGGCCGCCGGGTTTCTCGCCCGCCTCGTCGTGGGGCTCCTCGACCGGTTCCTTGACCAGCTCGACCGGAACGCCCGACTGGTCCTTCGAGGTCCGGATCACCTGCACGGTCAGCACGCGCGACACGTGCGGCGCCGCGGTCAGCCGCTGGGTCAGCTCGTTCTCGTGGCTGGTGTTGCGGGCGACCAGCTTGAGCACGAAGTCGTGCGGCCCGCGGGCCATGTGGCACTCGCGCACCTCGGGCCAGACCTCCATGGCCTGCTCGAAGGCAGTCAGCACCGCGTCGCTCTGGCTATCCAGACCGACGAGCGCGAAGAACTGCACCTCGAAGCCCAGCGCCTCGGCCTCCAGCTCGGCGTGGTAGCCGCGGATGAAGCCGGCCTCCTCGAGCGCCCGCACCCGGCGCAGGCAGGGCGGCGCGGAGATGCCGGCCCGCTTGGCCAGCTCGACGTTGGTCATGCGCCCCTCGGCCTGGAGGTCGCGCAGAATCTTCAGATCGATCCGGTCGAGCTTTACCCGCCGCATGCTGCTCCCCTGTCTTCCGCAGGTGTGTTCGGCAGTCCGGCTTCCGGAAATCCGGGAGCCTCCGACGCGGCCCTGCAACGCAAGCTTTCTATCGCCTGCGCTGGCGCTTGCGCAACTATATTGCCCGTTTCCGGACCGCCTTCAACCCGCCCCCGGGCATGGCCCCGCTCCTGCCACGGCGCGCGCGGGCCGGGCGGCTTGCCAAGCCCCCGGCGAGCGCGTATCCGGGCGCCGTCATGTCCCTTCCCCGGAGTCTCGAGACCTGCTGGGTGGTCAGCGATGGCAAGGCCGGCATGGAGATCCAGTGCCTGGGCCTCGCCGAGGCGCTGGGCCTGGCGCCGCAGGTCAAGCGCATCGTCACCCGCCGGCCCTGGCGCTGGCTGCCGCCGCCGCTGTGGCGCGATCCGCTGCGCGCGATCGACCGGCAGCGCGGCGACGGCCTCGACCCGCCCTGGCCCGACCTGCTGATCGCGACGGGCCGCCAGGCCGTGGCGCCGGCCCTGGCGATCCGCCGGGCCAGCCGGCGCGTCTCGGACCCGGCCGCTGCCGCCAGCTTCGTCGTGCAGATCCAGAACCCGACGGTCGATCCGGCCCGCTTCGACCTGGTGGTGGCGCCGGAGCACGACCGCCTGAGCGGCCCCAACGTCATCTCGACGCTGGGCGCCATGAACCGCATCACGCCGGACCGCCTGGCCGCGGCGGCCGCGGCCCACGCACCGCGGCTGGCGGAACTGCCCCGACCCTACGTGACGGCCCTGGTCGGCGGCGCCAACAAGGTCTACCGGCTGCCCGAGACGCGCGCCCGCGAGCTCGGCGAACAGCTCGCCGCCGCCGCCGGCGCGCTCGGCGGCAGCCTGCTGGTCACGCCCTCGCGCCGCACCTCGCCGGCGGCCCTGGCCGCCCTGCGCGCGGGCATCGGGCAGACGCCCGCGGAGATCTGGGACGGCAGCGGCGAGAACCCCTACTTCGGCTTCCTCGGTCTCGCCGACGCCCTTGTCGTCACCGCCGACTCGGTCAACATGATCTCCGAGGCCGCCTCGACCGGCCAGCCCGTCTACCTGGCCGAGCTGCCCGGCGGCTCGCCGAAGTTCCGCCGTTTCCACCGGGCCATGCTGGAGCGCGGCTACCTGCGCCGCTTCGAGGGGCGGATCGAACGCTGGAGCTATGCGCGCCTCGACGAGACCGCGCGCGTCGCCGCGGCGATCCGCGAGCGACTGGAGCTGTCCTGAGCCCGACGCCGTCAATTGCACGGCTTCGGCCGAGGCGATAAACAGGTCGGGACAAGGAACAAGAGGAGCATCGTGGGACAAGCCAGAGCCATCGAGGAGCCGGCCGGCCTGCTGGATTTCGAGCGGCTGGCCGCCACGCCCCTGGTGCGTGAGCCCTTCGACCACCTGATCGTGCCGGCCTTCCTGCGCGCCGAGGCGCTGCCGTCGGTCGCCGCCGATTTTCCGCCGATCGAGGAGGGCGGCAGCTTTCCGCTGTCCAGCCTCAAGGGCGGTCCGGCCTTCGACCGGCTGGTCGAGACCTTCCGCGCGCGCGAGACCGCCGAGGCGCTCGGCGAGAAGTTCGGGCTGGAGCTGACCGACAAGCCGGTGATGATCACGGTGCGCGGGCAGTCGCGCGAGAAGGACGGTCGGATCCACACCGACTCCAAGAGCAAGCTGCTCACCGTGCTGCTCTACATGAACGATGCCTGGGATTCGACGGGCGGCCGGCTGCGCCTGCTGCGCCGGCCCGACGACCTGGACGACTTCGTCGCCGAGGTGCCGCCGCACCAGGGCACGCTGCTCGCCTTCCGCTGCGCCGACAACGCCTGGCACGGCCACAAGCCCTTCGTCGGCCGCCGCCGCTCGATCCAGGTCAACTGGATGCACCGCAGCTCGGTGGCCTGGAAGGAGCAGGCCCGCCACCGCCTCTCGGCGCTCGGCAAGAGCCTGTTCCGCAGCCGCGGCTGAGCCCGGGGCCCTTCAGCCCCTTCCTTCGCACAGACCAGGATCGCCGCCTGCCCCATGGCCCTGAACATCGAGACCTTCCGTAACGACCGCGGCGGCAATGCCTTCTTCAAGGCGATCGGCCATCCGCTCGCCGCGCGCCGCCTGCCCGAGCTGCGCGCCGCGCTCGGCGACGGCCCGGTCGCGCTCTACGACCCGCTCGGCTACGCCGACGGCCTCGCCGAGCTCTACGACCTCTCCTGGCTGTCGCTGGCCGGCTTCTTCGTCCAGGACGTCGAGGCCCTCGACGGCAGCTTCCGGGGCCAGCCCGCGCAGCCGGTCACCGACCTGCCGGGCTGCGCGGCGCGCACGATCTTCGTGACCGCCTTCGACGCCGACCGTCTGGTCGACCAGGTCCGGCATCTGCTGCCCGAGGGCGCCGAGGTCGTCACGCTCGACCGGCTGCGCGTGCCCCAAGCCCTGCTGACCGACCGCCGCAACTACCTCAGCGGCCTCAACTTCGCGACCAACTTCGCGTTGTTCCGGGACAGCGACGACGGCCAGCACACGCGCATCGTCTCGGCCAACTACTGGGGCGGCTACGGCGCCGAGGCGCCGCGTCTCTGGTGCTGCCTGTTCGACGAGGCCGGCGCGGTGCTCGCCGAGTGGGACCAGGACCTGCCCGGTCCCAACGCGGTGATCGTCATCGACAGCGCCGAGGTGCGCCGGCGCTTCGAGCTGCCGGCCTTCGCCGGCTCGCTGTTCCTCCACGTCACCGGCATCCGCGGCCACGACGTCGTCAAGTACGCCCTGGATACCTACGGCGACGGTCCCGAGGTGCTGAGCTGCACCCACGACGCCAACGCCTGGCCCTCGCAGTGGTACGCCGGCCTGCCGGCGCCGAACGACGGCGAGCGGGTGGTGCTGTGGATCCAGAACAGCCACCCCTGCCCGATCCCGGCCGGCGGCGTCGGCCTCAACCCGATGGGCCGCGAGGAGACCGTCTGGCTCGACCGGGAGATTCCGCCCTTCGGAACCTGTCGCCTGGACGTCGCCGAGCACCTGCCGGCGCTGCGCTGGCCGCAGCAGATCGAGGTGATGGCCGGCAAGCACTTCGTGCGGCCGCGCTACGAGATCGACACCGCCGCCGGCCGCCGGCGCATCGCGCACATGAACGTCGAGCGCAGCGACCTGGCCCCCGACCCGAAGATCCCCGAGCTCGCCAACCTGCTGGGCAAGGGCTTCCTGCTGCCCGCGCCGATCCTGCCGCCCGAGCGCTTCCGCACGCTGGTGCTGCCGACGCCGATGGCGCGCAGCCAGCAGGATCTGCCGCTCGGCCTCCTGCTGTACGACGCCCGCGGCCGCGAGCTGGCCGCCCTGACCCTCGGCCGCCTGCCGCGCGACCACGAGCGGGAGGTCGACGTCACCGCCCTGCTCGAGGAGCAGGGCGTGTCGCTCGGCGCCGAGCACGGCCACGTCGAGCTGCTCTACGACTTCGCCGAGGGCGGAGGCGCGGACGGCTGGCTGCACGCCATCTTCCGCTACGAGGACCGCGTCTCCGGCCACGCCGCCGAGACGTCCTTCGGCTCGCACGTCTTCAACTCCGCCCTGGTCTACAGGAACGAGCCGCAGTCCTACGCCGGCCGGCCGCCGGGCCTGTCGACCCGGCTGTTCCTGCGCCTCGGTCCGGAGCCCTACGACACGCTGTGCCAGCTGATCTACCCGGCCTCGACGCCCTGGCACCCCGAGAGCCGCACGCAGCTGGTGCTGACCGGCGCCGACGCCGGGGAGATCGCCAGCCGGGAGGTCGCGATCGCCTGCGGCGGCTCGTTCCTGTTCCGCGTCTCCGAACTCTTCTCCGCGGCCGAGCGGCAGGCGGCGGCGGGCGGCTACGTGCTGATCCGCGACCGCACCTGCCGGCTGTTCGGCTACCACGGCCTGGTCAGCGGCGAGGCGGCCTTCTCCCTGGACCACATGTTCGGCTTCTGAGCTGGCCGCGGCCGGCCCCGCGCCGCCGCCGACGGTCGGGGCGGCGGGAGGCGGCTGCGTGCCCGGCGCCCGGAGACCCTGTACTTGCCGGCCGGATAGTGACGCGAAGATTTAAAGCACTTTTACCTCTTTTGCTTGTGTTGCCAGCGCCCGGCATTGCGGCTATGTCTTTGCTGCCTCTCGTCAAAGCAGACCGACTACTTGATGACTGCAGAGTCGGCGTCTGTCGTGTCGGTTGAATCAGCGCGAAAACCGTCTCGCGCCGCGACCGTCAGGACCGGATCGGACGAAGTCGGCGCGCAGGCGGGGAGAAGAGCCGGGATGTACCACAAGACAGACGTTCACATCGGACGCAAGATCCGGGAGCGTCGGATCGCCAGAGGTCTGAGCCAGGCGACGCTCGCCGACACCCTCGGCATCACCTTCCAGCAGGTGCAGAAGTACGAGAGCGGCGCCAACCGGGTCGGCGGCAGCCGCCTGTGGGAGCTCAGCAAGGCGCTCGACGTGCCGGTCGGCTACTTCTTCGAAGGCCTCGAGCAGGGCGAGGAGCAGAGCGCGCGCAACGAGCCGCCGCTGAGCCGCCAGAGCCTGGAGCTGGCGCGCGCGATCAACGCGATCCCGGAAGGCGAGATCAAGGAGCAGGTGATCCGCCTTGTGAAGGCCTTCACCAAGAAGGACTGAGCCCGGCCGGGTCGAGCCCGGGCGGCCCGCAGGGCCGGCAGCCTTTCGGCCGGCCGGGCCGGCTCGCCTTGCGCCGGCGGCAGCGGCTACCTATCCTCGGATGGATTGCTCACCCCAAGCGCTTCCGGAACGCAGATGTCCCAGACCCACCGCACCAAGGTCCTGATCCTCGGATCCGGGCCGGCCGGCTACACGGCCGCGATCTACGCCGCGCGCGCCAACCTGAAGCCGCTGCTGGTCCAGGGCCTGCAGCCCGGCGGCCAGCTGTCGATCACCACCGACGTCGAGAACTACCCGGGCTTCGCCGAGGCCATCCAGGGGCCCTGGCTGATGGAGCAGATGGGCGAGCAGGCGAAGAACGTCGGCACCGACCTCAAGTTCGACACCATCGTCGAGGTCGACCTGTCGCGCCGGCCGTTCCGCTGCATCGGGGATTCCGGCGACGTCTACGAGGGCGAAACCCTGGTTATCTGCACCGGGGCCCAGGCGCGCTGGCTCGGCCTGCCGAGCGAGCAGAAGTTCCAGGGCGCCGGCGTCTCGGCCTGCGCGACCTGTGACGGCTTCTTCTATCGCGGCAAGCAGGTCGCGGTGGTCGGCGGCGGCAACACCGCCGTCGAGGAGGCGCTGTTCCTGACCAACTTCGCCGAGAAGGTGACCCTGATCCACCGGCGCGACAGCCTGCGCGCCGAGCAGATCATGCAGGACCGGCTGCTGCGCCACCCGAAGATCGAGGTCGTCTGGAACAGCGTCGTCGAGGAGGTGCTGGGCGATGACAACCCGCCGGGCGTTACCGGCCTCAGGCTGAAGAGCGTGATCGACGGCTCGACCCGCGAGATCGCCGTCGACGGGTTCTTCGTGGCGATCGGCCACGATCCGGCGACCGGCCTGTTCCGCGGCCAGCTCGAGATGGACTCGGAGGGCTACATCCTGACCGCCCCCGATTCGACCGCGACGCAGATTCCCGGCGTCTATGCCGCCGGTGACGTGAAGGACAAGATCTTCCGCCAGGCGATCACGGCCGCCGGCATGGGCTGCATGGCCGCGCTGGAGGCCGAGCGTTTCCTGGCCGAACAGGAGGACACGGCCGCCGAGGCGGCCGAGTAGCGCGGACCGCAGACCCCGCTCCGGGCCGGCGCCGAGCAGACAGCGGCGCCGGCTTTCGGTATCCTGTTCTGCTCGAATCGAGTCGCCGGACGGCGGGCGCGGACAAGCTCCGGGCCCGCTCTGGCTATCCAGGGGTTAATTTCATGGCGATGGACTGGGACAAGCTGAGGATCTTCCATGCCGTTGCGGAGGCCGGCAGCTTCACCCATGCCGGCGAGCAGCTGAACCTCAGCCAGTCGGCGGTCAGCCGCCAGATCAGCGCGCTGGAGGAGAGCCTGCGGGTGCCGCTGTTCCATCGCCACGCGCGCGGCCTGATCCTGACCGAGCAGGGCGAGCTGCTCTACCGCACCGCCCACGAGGTCTTCGGCAAGCTGGCGATGACCGAGGCGCTGCTCGGCGAGAGCAAGGACCGGCCGCAGGGCCTGCTCAAGGTGACCACGACGGTCGCCTTCGGCTCGACCTGGCTGGCGCCGCGCGTGCGCGAGTTCATGGAGGTCTACCCTGAGATCGAGCTGCACCTGATCCTGGACGACCGGGAGCTGGACCTGTCGATGCGCGAGGCCGACATCGCGATCCGCATGTCGCCGCCCCGCCAGGGCGACCTGATCCAGCGCCACATCCTGACCAGCCACATGCACGCCTACGCCTCGACCGGCTACATCAAGCGCTACGGCATGCCCAAGGAGCCGGCCGAGCTCGACAACCACCGGCTCATCGTCTACGGCGAGGACAAGCGCCCGCCGGTGCCCGAGGTCAACTGGCTGCTCAAGGTCGGCGAGCGCGAGCAGTCGCCGCGCCGCGCGGTCATGACGGTCAACAACGTCTACGCCATCATGCAGTCGGTCGCCGCCGGCGCCGGGATCGGCGCGCTGCCCGAGTTCATGGTGCAGCCGGGCGGCGAGCTGGTCGAGGTGCTGCCCGAGCTCGAGGGCCCGCGCATCGACGCCTACTTCGTCTACCCCGAGGAGCTGCGCGGCACGCAGCGGGTCGAGGTGTTCCGCGACTTCCTGCTGCGCGAGGTCGCCCAGACGAAGTTCTGAGCGCCGCCGCCGTGGCGGGCGGCACGGGCGAATTGCCCGCCAGGGTTGCCGTCGCGCACGCGGAGCGACCAACCGGGCGCACGGCACTGCGCCCTCGGCGCCACAGCATAGGATAGGATTCCGAGCCGCAACGGCGGACAGGGGCTCGGCTTCCCGCGAGACGGGGGCCGGCCGGCCCAAGGCCTGTTGCAAAATTGCTACGGCGGTGTAGCCATGCAACAACGGCATGCCACCACTGCCCTCTTGCAACTCGACAGGGGAACCTTCCGGCGCCATTTTCCGTTCAGAGGATGTTGCGTCGCAACACGCGGCGCATCTCCGAGGGGCGCGATCTCTCTCCCCCCGATCGCGATCTGCGCCCCGACGGGACCGCTACGGCGGCCCCGACGTCTCCCAGACGTGAAGCCTCCCTGTTCAACTTGCCGGGCCCTCGTGGCCCGGCATTTTTTTTTGGCCGCGATGGGCCGTCGAGCGAAGCGTCGTCCCGCGCCGACGTGCCGCCCTGCCGACGCGCAAGAAAAAGGGGCCGCCCCGAAGGACGGCCCCTTGTGTCGCCTTGGTCGGGCGAGGACCGTTACTCGACGGCCTCGACCTCGACGCGACGGTTCTCCTGCAGGCGCACGCCGTCGGCGGTCGGCACCGCCGGACGCCGCTCGCCGTACCACTCGGTCTCCAGGATCACCGGGTTCATGCCCTGGGCGGTGAAGGCGTCTGCGACCGTCTGTGCGCGGGCGCGGGACAGGTCCTCGTTGTAGGCCCGCGGCCCCGAGCGGTCGGCGTGGCCGGCGATCTCGACGTCGTCGAGGTCCCAGTTGCGCATGACCGCGACCAGCTCGTCGACCTTGGCGCGGCCCTCGGGGGTCAGCGTCGCCTCGTCGAACTCGAAGTAGATCTTGCTGCGCAGCGCCTCCGGCTCGGGGGCCGGCTCCGGCGTGGCGGCGACCTGCGGCGCCGGCTCCGGACGCTCCGCGATCTCGATGAACAGCGGGTGCGGCGCGGTGTCGCCGACCACGTCCTCGGTCGGCCACTGCGGCTGGCCGCCGTGCACCTGCGGCAGGTACGGCTCGACCATCGCCTCGGAGACGCGCGGATCGGCGGTCGTCGTGTCGTAGACGTCGACCTCCGGGCCGCTCGGCGCCATGGTGGTCGCCTCGGCCGGCGTCTCCGCGATCAGGACCGGCTGATCGCCGTTGACGTAGAGCTGCGCCTGCGCGGCGCCGGTGACGGCGAGCATGCCGGCGGCAGCGGAAGTATAGAGAAGGAACTTACGCATCGTGGGTGCTCCTTTCGGTGCATCGAAGATGGTTCGTTCCCCCAAAGCCCCAGGGCGTCTCGCGCCCATGCCAAGCCGATTTAGAACTGAGCGCCGGAAGTCAAAGCGGTATATTTTTGCGCCGAAAGGGAACTCTTGATCTACTCTTGCCCAGGCGAGTCGCCCCTCGCTTTGGAGGGGCGGCGGTCCCACGGCGGTCCGGCAGCCCCGGCATCGACGGTACAGAGGTACCTCTACGCCACGTTGCAGGACCCGGAAGCGGCTCCCGGCAAGATTGGCTTTGCCGGCCTGCCGGGGCTCGGGTAAGCAGGAGGCGGTTCCGGCCTCTGCCGCCCGCGCGGCAGAGGCCGATTCGCGCCTACATGAAGAGCTTCTCGCCCTCCATGCCGGCGTAGAGCCCGGCGACGTAGTCGCCGTAGCCGTTGTAGAGCAGCGTCGGCACCTTCTCGTCGGTGCCGAGCACCCGCTCGGTCGCCTGGCTCCAGCGCGGGTGCGGGACCTCCGGGTTGACGTTGGCCCAGAAGCCGTACTCGCGGGCCTGGATCTCCTCCCAGAAGGACACCGGCCGCTCCTCGGTGAACTCGAAGGCGACGATCGACTTGATCGACTTGAAGCCGTACTTCCAGGGCACCGCGAGGCGCAGCGGCGCGCCGTTCTGCTTGGGCATCGGCTTGCCGTAGAGCCCGGTGGCGATGAACGCCAGCTCGTTGGTCGCCTCCGCCATCGTCAGGCCCTCGACGTAGGGCCAGGGGTACCAGCCGGCGCGCTGGCCCGACATCACGTCGCGGTCCTCCAGCGTGACCATCTTCACGTACTTCGCCGAGGACAGCGGCTTGGCCAGCTTGACCAGCTCGCCGAGCGCGAAGCCCGACCAGGGCACCGCCATCGACCAGGCCTCGACGCAGCGGTGGCGATAGAGCCGCTCCTCGAGCGGCATCTTCGCCAGCAGCTCGTCGATGCCGATCTCGAAGGGCTTCTCGACGAGGCCGCCGATCGCCACGCTCCAGGGCCGGATCGGCAGGTCCTGCGCCTCGCGCCAGATGTTCTTCGAGGAGCCGAACTCGTAGAAATTGTTGTAGGTCGTCGCCAGCGACTCGTCGGTGATCTCGCGGTCCAGGCGATAGCGCATGTTCTGCTTGACCGGATAGAGCTCGGCGGAGGGGTCCGCGTCGCCGGTCGCCGCCGCCAGCGGATTGCCGCGCCCCGCCAGCGCGGCCGCGCCGAGCAGCAGCGGTCCGGCCGCCAGGCCCTGCATCAGGCGGCGGCGCTGCAGGTAGACCGACTCCGGCGTCGCCTGGCTCTCGGGCAGCTCCCAGCCGCGTTTGCGCTTGATCAGCATCGCTTGCTCCTTTGGCTTTCCTCCTACCTAACGCTCGGGCCGGGCACGACGAAATCAAGAGCGCGCGAGCGCCGCGTGGGTACGGCGTGAGCGGATGCCAGGGTCCCTCAGCCGGCGCGCCGGGCCTGTTCGAGGAAGCGCTCCGGGCCAGGCAGGCCGAGGGCGGCCAGGGCGCCGAGCGCCGCCAGGCCCGCGGTGGTCGCGAGCAGCCAGGCCGGGCTGGCCAGGTCGGCGATCAGGCCGAGCGCGCCGGCGGCCAGGGCGAGCAGGCCGACAGCCGTGTTGGAGAAGGCGACGTAGGCGGGACGCTCGTCCTCGGGCGCGGCGTCGACCAGGTAGGTCTTGCGGCCGAGGCGCACGCCGGCTTCGGCGAGCCCGAGCAGGAAGAAGGCGGCCGCGTAGCTCCAGGCCGGCAGCCCGGCGGCCGCGATGGCCAGCGCCGCCAGCGCGGCCAGTGCCCCGACGGCGCCGCCCGCGGCCAGCACCCGGCTCGCGCGCTCGTCGGACAGCTTGCCCCAGAGCGGGCTCGACAGCACGTTGGCGAGGCCGACCGCGACGACGAAGACGAGCAGCAGGCCCGCGGCGTCGCTGAAGCTCGCCTGGGCGTGCAGGACGAAGAACGGCATCGCGACCTCGACCGAGAGCAGCAGGGCGCGGACCGCCAGGTAGCGCTGGTACGCCGGCACCCGGCCGGCGAGGCCGACGGCGGCGCGCGCTTCCTGCCAGGTCGAGCGGCCGCCCTCGGTCGCGCCGCGCCGCTCGGCGACCGCGGCGAACAGCAGGCTGGCCAGGGCCCACAGCAGCGCCGCCGCGACGAGCAGCCAGAGCAGCGGCGCCAGGCCCGCGTCGGGACCGAGCTGGAGGCGCAGCAGGACCGCGGCGAGCAGCGTCAGCCCGCCGCCGATCGAGGCGCGCACGGCCAGCAGCCGGCCGCGCTGGCCCTTCGGCACGGTCTTGCCGGTGACGTCCTGGAAGGCGACCGATCCGAGGCCGCTGGCGACCGAGAAGACGGCGAGCAGCGCGAGCACCGCCAGGCCGGCGGCGCCGCCGTCGAGCAGCAGCACGCAGGGGATCATCGCGGCCAGCGCCAGCGCCTGGACCAGGCCGGCGCCGGCCCACACCCACTTGCGCCGGGCCAGGGCGCGGATCCGCGCGGCCAGGGCGAGCTGAGGCAGCAGCGCGCCGGCCTGGCGCACCGGCATCAGCAGGCCGACCAGCAGCGCCGGCGCGCCGACCCCGGCGAGCAGCCAGGCGAGCACCAGCCCCGGGCTGGCCAGCTGCTCGGCCAGCTTGGTACAGGCGCCGTTCGCGGCATTCAGCAGGAAGTTGCGCGGCAGCGCCGTGCAGTCGTTGTCGGGAATCTCGCGGCAGGCGCGGTCCAGCGAATCCTGGCCCGTGAGCACGGCATGAGCGCGCTCGGCGAGCGCGCCCGCCGGCTTCTCGTCTCGTCCGGTCATGAGAGAGGGGAGCGGCGCGGCCGCCTAGTCGTGGTCGTGGTGGGCGATATCGCCCTCTGTGTAGAGGTACTCCTTGAGCATGCCCGCGAAGTCCTCGTTGTTGCGGCGCATCCACTCCAGGACCATCACCGCGTGCTCCATCTCCTCGCGCATGTTGTGGAGCAGGATGTCCTTGAGCGCCTCGTCCTCGCAGTCGTCGGCACGCTGCTGGTACCAGTCGACCGCTTCCATCTCCTCCATCAGGGAGACGATGGCGTGGTGCATCGTCAGGGTCTTCTTGGACAGTCGCTCGCGCGGGGCGTGCAGGCCTTCGCTGGACATGCTTGGGTCTTCCCTTTCTCGACAGGCATTGGTTCCGGGCGCCTTCTGACGGGCGCCGACGCCAAGGTAGCGAAGCCGACGGAGGTGACAAGCCCCCGGAGCCGACCTTCTCGGCCGGGACGCGCTCAGATCAGCCCGTCGAGCATGAGCATCAGGGCGAAGCCGCAGAGCAGGCCGATGGTCGCCCGGCTCTCGAAGCCCTTGCGGTGGGTCTCGGGAATCATCTCGCCGGCGACGACGAAGATCATCGCACCCGCCGCCAGGCCCAGGGCCCAGGGCAGCGCCGGCTGTACCAGGGCCACGGCCGCGGCGCCGACCAGACCGCCGACCGGCTCGATCAGGCCGGTCAGCAGGGCTAGCCAGAACGACAGGCGCACGCCGTAGCCGAGCGCGACCAGGGCGGCCGCCACGATGAAGCCCTCGGGCATGTTCTGGATCGCGATGCCGAGCGCCAGGGCGATCGAGGCACCCAGGTCGTCCTGGCCGAAGCCGGCGCCGACCGCCAGCCCCTCGGGGAAGTTGTGCAGGCAGATCGCGACGATGAACAGCCAGAGCCGGCGGATCGTCGTCGCGTCGGGTCCGGCGAGTCCGGCCGCCGGCGCGGGCGGCGCGCTTCCGCTTTCCGGGCCCTCGCGGCCTTTCACGAAGTGCTCGTGCGGCAGGAAATGGTGGGCGAGCCAGAAGAAGCCGCCGCCGGCGAGCACGGCGGCGGCGATGATCAGGGTGGCGACACGGCTGCCGTAGCCGCGCATCTCGGCCGCCTCGAGACCGGGAATGAGCAGCGAGAAGGCGGCGGCGGCCAGCATGATGCCGGCGGCGAGGGACAGCAGGGTCGTCTCCACCGCCGGACTCATCCGGCGCAGGAAGAAGATCGGCAGCGCGCCCAGGCCGGTTCCCATGCCGGCGAGCAGGCTGCCCAACCCGCCGCGCAGGACGATCTCCGAAACCTCCAAGGCCCAACTCCCCCTCTAGCGGCGCACAGCCGACGGCACGGCGGCGGCTCGGGCCTCGCCCGGCCGCCGCAGGCCGTCCGTCCCTGCGGAAAGGCGCGACGGCCTTCCCGCGACGCGGAGTCTAGATCAGCCGGCCGTGGCGCGCAGCATCCAGGCGGCCTTCTCGTGCGCCGCCATGCGCTGGGTCAGCAGGTCGACCGTGGCCTCGTCCTGGGCGCTCTCGGCGGCCGGGAACACGGAGCGCGCGGTCCGCGCGACCGCCTCGTTGTCGGCTGCGAGCTGCTCGACCATCTCCTTGGCGCTGGGCTCGCCCTCGGCTTCCTCGATGCTCGCCAGCCTGGCGAACTCCTTGTAGCTGCCGGGCGCGCGGTGCCCCAGGATCCGGATCCGCTCGGCGACCTCGTCGACCGCCGCGGCGAGGCCGGTGTACTGGTCCTCGAACAGCTGGTGCAGCTGCGGGAAGCCCGGGCCGGTGACGTTCCAGTGGAAGTTGTGGGTCTTGAGGTACAGCGTATAGCTGTCGGCCAGAACCTTGGACAGCCCCTCCGCGATGACCTTGCGGTCCTCGGCCGCGATACCTGTGTTCAGCGACATGACCTCGTCTCCTTTCATCTCGTCCGACGCTCGACGCGTCTCATGAAGGAGAGATGGCCTTAAAAGATGCGCTTACAAGGTTCTTTGGAAAAATTCCAATCTTTGTCCGAAGCCGCCTCGCCCGCCCGTCGACGGGGGCGCCGGCCGCCTACTGGGCGGCCTCGGCGCGGTGCTGCTCGACCACCTTGTCGGCCAGCTTGCCGTGCAGCTCCTGCAGGTGGTCGTGGCGCCAGGCGAAGCTGCCGACGCCCTGGGTCAGCGAGCGCAGCTCGACGATCAGGTCGAGCAGCTCGGCCTGCGGCAGGTGCGCCTTGACCTCGTCCCAGCCGGGCCAGCCCTCGCGCGCGTCGAAGCCGAGGATTTGGCCGCGCCGCCCGCTGATCAGGCCGTGCACCCGGTTGGTGAAGTCGCTCGGCACGTAGACCTCGACCTCGCAGATCGGCTCCAGCAGCACTGGGTCGCAGTCCGGCAGGGCTTCGCTCATGGCCAGCCGGCCGGCCGTGCGGAAGGCCATGTCGGAGGAGTCGACCGCGTGGAACTGGCCGTCGAACAGCGTCACCTCGAAATCGACGAGCGGGAAGCCGAGCGGGCCCCGCTTTGCGTAGTCCTGGATGCCGTGCTCGACCGCCGGGATGAACTGCTTGGGGATGGCGCCGCCGACCACGGCGTTGTGGAAGCGGAAGCCCTCGCCGCGGGCGGTCGGGGCGATGCGCACCTTGACGTCGGCGAACTGGCCGTGGCCGCCGGTCTGGCGCTTGTGGCGGGCGTGGTGCTCGGTGCCCTTGCGGATGGTCTCGCGATAGGCCGGCGTCGGCGCGCGCGTCGCGACCTCGACGTTGTACTTGCTCTTCAGCCGCTCGGCGGCGATCTGCAGGTGGATCTCGCCCTGGCCCCAGAGCCGGAGCTCGTTGGCATCGGGGTCGTGCTCCATCGACAGCGAGGGGTCCTCCTCGATCAGCTTGGCGATCGAGGCGGTCAGCTTGACCTCGTCCTCGCGCTTGGCCGGCTCGAGAGCGACGGCATAGACCGGCGACAGCGGCGCCGGCCAGGGCAGGCCGTGCTCGGCGACGCGCCCGGCCGAGGTCACCAGGTCGCCGGTCCGGAGCTCCTCCATGCGGCCCAGGCCGATCAGCTCGCCCGGCCCGGCGGCCGTCGCCTTCTCGCTCTGGCCGCCCTGCAGGCGGAACAGCCCCGACGGCCGCACGCCGCCGATCGTCGTGCCCTCCTTGAGCGTGCCGTGCCAGACGCGCAGCAGGGAGACGCGGCCGGTGTGCGCCAGATGGAAGGTCTTGACCACCGTCGCCGCCAGGGTCTCGTCGGGGGGGATGCCGAGCCGCTCGGCGGTCTGCCCGGCGCTGGGCGTCTCGTGGCGCAGCGCCTTGAACAGCCGACGGATGCCGTGGTCCTGCTCGGCCGAACCGAACAGCAGCGGCACGATCAGGTCGTCGCGCAGGTCCTTGGTCAGCTGGGCGTAGACCTCCTCGGCCGGCGGCTCCTTGTCCTCCAGCAGCTGCTCCAGCAGCGCGTCGTCGAAGTCGGCGAGCGCCTCCAGCAGCTCGCGCCGCGCCTCGCTCTCGCGTTCCTTCACCGCCTCGGGCATCTCGACCAGCGAGGAGGGCTTGTTGGGCTCGTAGTGCCAGGCCCGCTCGCTGACCAGGTCGACGAAGCCGGTGACCTCCTCGCCCTCGCGGATCGGCACCTGGCGCAGCACCAGCGGCCGGTTGGACACGGCCTGGAAGGCCGCCAGCATCTCGCGCACCCGGGCGTTCGCCCGCTCCATCTTGTTGACGAACACCAGGTGCGGGATCTGCCAGTCGTCGAGGAACTTCAGGATCGGCGTCAGGGCGACGGCCTTCTCGGGCTCCGGCTCGGCGACCACGATCGCGACGTCGGCCGCCATCAGGGTCGACATCGCCTCCTGGCCGAGCTCGACCGAGCCGGGGCAGTCGAGGAAGGTCCAGCGGTCGCCGAGGTAGTCGCAGGAGGCGACGTTGGTCTCGACGGTCATCTGTCGCGCCCGCGCCTCCGGCGAGGCGTCGCCGACCGTGTTGCCGTCGGTCACCTTGCCCTTGCGCGGCGTGGCGCCGGCGTGGTGCAGCAGCGCCTCGAGCAGCGAGGTCTTGCCCGCGGTGTAGGGCCCGACCAGGACGGCGCAGCGCGCCGCCCCCAGGCCTCCTTCGCCTTGTCCGCCAGCAGCCTGTCCGGAAGCCATGACCATCCTCCCTGCGTCCTTCGTTGACGCCCGGATGGCCCGCCGGCTGCCTGCCGCCCGGCCAGACCGGGCGCTGTTATGGCGGCATTGTTTCGCGTTCGCCCCCGCCCTGGCAATCCCCGGCGACTCCGCGCGGGCGACGGCGCCGGTCCTTCGCGCGAAGGGCTGGCGTCGGGCCCGGCCGGACGGCTATCAAGCGGACCCATGAGCAGCAGCGACAAGCATTGCGACGTGGCGATCGTCGGCGGCGGCGTGATCGGCTCCTCGATCGCCTACTGGCTGGCCGCAGAACCGGCCTTCGCCGGCCGTCGCGTCGTCGTCATCGAGCGCGACTTCAGCTACCGGGAGGGCTCGACCGGCCGCTCGGCCGGCTCGATCCGCCAGCAGTTCTCGACCCGGGAGAACATCGAGATCTCGCTGTTCGGCGCGCGCTTCCTGAAGAACCTCGGCGACTGGCTGGCGGTCGACGGCGAGGTCCCGGACGTCGGCTTCCGGGAGAAAGGCTACCTGTTCCTGGCCGGGGAGGCCGGCTGGCCGGTGCTGCAGGACAACCGCGCCCTGCAGGAATCGCTTGGCGCGGACAACGCCCTGCTCGAGGCGGCCGAGCTGAAGCGACGCCTGCCCTGGCTCAACGTCGACGACCTGGCCGGCGGCTGCCTGGGCCTGTCGATGGAGGGCTGGTTCGACCCCTTCGCGCTGCTCCAGGCCTTCCGGCGCAAGGCGCGCAGCCTGGGCGCCGAGTACCGCGAGGACCGGGTCACCGGCATCGCGGTCGAAGGTGGCCGGGCGAGCGGCCTGACGCTGGCCTCGGGCGACCGGCTGAGCGCCGACTGGGTGGTCGACGCCGCCGGCCCGCGCGCCCGCGAGGTCGCCGCCCTGGCCGGCCTCGAGCTGCCGGTCTTCCCGCGCAAGCGCCAGGTCTTCGTCTTCGACTGCCGGGCCGAACTGCCGGGCATGCCGCTGGTCATCGACCCCTCGGGGCTCTACGTCCGGCCCGAGGGCAGCGGCTTCATCTGCGGCATCGCGCCGAGGGAGGGCGAGCCGGATCCCGACACGCTCGACCTGGAGGTCGACTGGACGCCGTTCGAGGAGGTCATCTGGCCGCGCCTGGCGCACCGGGTGCCGGCCTTCGAGGCGATCAAGCCGACCGGCGCTTGGGCCGGCCACTACAGCGTCTCGACGCTGGACCACAACGCGATCCTGGGGCCGCACCCGGAGCTGCCGAACTTCCTCTTCGCCAACGGCTTCTCGGGCCACGGCCTGCAGCAGAGCCCGGCGGTCGGCCGCGGGCTGATGGAGTGGATCGTGCACGGCGGCTGGCGCAGCCTCGACCTCTCGCGCTTCGGCTACGAGCGGATCCGGCGGGGCGACCCGATCGTCGAGCGCAACGTGGTCTAGATCCGCGCGCCATCCGAAACCGAAAGCAGGAAACCTCAGACCCGATGACCGAGCCCCGCTACGCCGTCACCGTGACCTCCGACAACCGCGCCGAGCGGGTCGAGGCCTTACGCCGCCCGGCGAGGCTCGCTGACTCGAGGCCGGGTGAGTCGGGACCGGCTGGCTCGGGACCGGCGAAGCGAACCGGCCCGGCCTCCCTGGCGAGTCCCGGGCTCGATCCGCTAGTCTGGCGCCACTTCGAGGCTCCGGAGAAGGAAATGGACTTCGTGCGCAGACTGGACCAGGGCCCTCGCGGCCCGCTCGCCCCCGCCGACCTCATGGCCGCCACCGGCCGGGCCGGTGCCTGACATGCTGCTCGGCTGCATCGGCGACGACTTCACCGGCTCCAGCGACCTCGGCTCGACCCTGGCGCAGGAGGGCCTCAACACCGTGCAGTACTGCGGGCTGCCGACGCGCGACGCCGCGCCCGACGTCGAGGCCGGCATCGTCGCGCTGAAGTCGCGCACCTGCCCGCCGGAGGAGGCGGTGCGCGACAGCCTGGCCGCGCTCGACTGGCTGAAGCGCCAGGGCTGCCGCCAGTTCTTCTTCAAGTACTGCTCGACCTTCGATTCGCGGCCCGAGGGCAACATCGGCCCGGTCATCGAGGCGCTGATGGAGGCGCTCGGCGCCGACCGGGCGATCGTCTGCCCGGCCTTCCCGACCAACGGCCGCCGCGTCTTCCAGGGGCATCTCTTCGTCGCCGACCGCCTGCTCAGCGAGTCGGGCATGGAGAAGCACCCCCTGACGCCGATGACCGACCCGGACATCCGGCGCTGGCTGGCGCTGCAGACCCGCCTGGGCGTCGGCCACGTGCCGCTGCAGACCGTGCAGGAAGGGCCGGAGGCGATCCGCAAGGCGCTCGACGCCGAGGTCGCGGCCGGCCGCCCGGTCGTGGTCGTCGACGCCGTCGCCGACGCCGACCTGCGCACCATCGGCCGCGCCGCCGCGGACGTGCCGCTGGTCACCGGCGGCTCCGGCATCGCGCTCGGCCTGCCGGAGAACTTCCAGCGCGCCGGCGCGGCCTCTGCCGAGGCCGGCGGCTGGCACCCCGTCGAGGGCCCCGCGGTCGTGCTCTCCGGCTCCTGCTCGACGGCGACCCGCGGCCAGGTCGAGCGCTACGCCGGCGCGCGGGCCGCCCTGGCGATCGATCCGAGCGACCTGCTGTCCGGCAAGCTGAGCGCCGACAAGGCGGCGGCCTGGGTCGCCGACAAGCTGGCGGACGACTCCGGGGAGGCGCCGCTGGTCTACTCGACCGCCGACCCCGAAGCGGTCGGCGCCCTGCAGAAGCAGCACGGCCGCGAGACCGTGGCCGAGGCGGTCGAGGGCTTCTTCGCGGCGCTCGCCGCGCGGCTCGCCGGCGAGGGCGTCCGGCGCTTCGTCGTGGCCGGCGGCGAGACCTCGGGTGCGGTCACCGCGGCCCTGAAGTCCGAGGCGCTCCGCATCGGCCCGGAGATCGCCCCCGGCGTGCCGGCCCTGCTCGACCCCGACGCCGGCATCGCGCTGGCTCTCAAGTCCGGCAACTTCGGCGGGCCCGACTTCTTCGCCGAGGCCGTGGCCCGGCTCGGCGGCCGGTGAGGACGGGGCAATGAGCGGCGGATCCGGCGGCGAGGCGGCGCTGCGCGAGGCGATCTGCGAGGCGGCCCGCTCCTTCTTCGAGCGCGGCCTGACCTCCGGCGCCTCGGGCAACATCTCGGCGCGGCTCGAGGACGGCGGACTGCTGGTGACGCCGACCGGCGCCTCCTTCCGCGACCTCGACCCGGCGCGGCTCAGCCGCTTCGACGCCGCGGGGCAGCTCGTCGACGGCGACAAGCCGACCAAGGAGATGGCGCTGCACGGCGCCTTCTACGAGACCCGGCCGCAGGCGACCGGCGCCGTCGTGCACCTGCACTCGACCTACTCGGTCGCCGTCTCGATGCTGCCCGAGACCGACGCCGACAACGCCCTGCCGCCACTCACCGCCTACTCGATCATGCGGCTCGGCAAGGTCAGGCTGCTGCCCTACTTCCGGCCCGGCGACCCGGCGATGGGCGACGCGGTCCGGGAGCTCGGCGGCCGGCGCAGCGCCGTGCTGCTGGCCAACCACGGCCCCGTGGTCGCGGGCAAGGACCTGAAGAGCGCGATCTACGCGGTCGAGGAGCTGGAGGAAACGGCCAAGCTCGCGCTGCTGCTGCGCGGCGCCCAGCCGCTGCTGCTGACCCCGGCCCAGATCGGCGACCTCGTCAGCACCTTCGACGTCGAGTGGGAGAGCTAGGGCGAAGCCAGCCTCGGGCGGAACCACCCGCCTGCTGCCTCCATTGTCCTTTCAACCGCCGCCTCTAGGTGGGGAAACAGGCGGCCCGTCCGGGCGGCCGGCGCGAAAGGGATCGACAGCATGACGACAGAAATGCAGTGCGGCCGGCTGCCCATGGGACGCATCCGGTGAGTGGCGGCGGTGACGGCACGGCGCTCGCCGGCTTTCTGGACTTCGAGCCGCCGACCGAAGACTTCCGCGAGGCCGTCCTCCAGGGCCTGGCCGAGCGGCAGAAGCGCATCCCCGCCAAGTTCTTCTACGACGACCGCGGCTCGCGCCTGTTCGACCGGATCTGCGAACAGCCGGAATACTACCCGACCCGCGCCGAGCTGGAGATCCTGGAAAACGAGCGCGAGCGCCTGCGCGCGCTGCTGCCGGCCGAGGCCTCGGTCATCGAGTTCGGCGCGGGCGCGGCCCAGAAGATCCGCCTGCTGGTCGAGGCGCTCGTGACGCCGCGCTGCTACGTGCCGATCGACATCTCCCGCCAGTTCCTGCTGCACAGCGCCGAGGGCTTCGCGCGCGACCATCCGGAGCTGCCGACCGCCGCGGTCTGCGCCGACTTCACGCTGGCGGTCGATCTCGACCCGGTGGTGCCCGAGGGGCCGCGCGTCGGCTTCTTTCCCGGCTCGACGATCGGCAACCTGACGCCGGACGAGGCCGTCGGCTTCCTGAAGAGCGCGGCGCGCACGCTCGGCGAGGGCGGCTTCCTGGTGGTCGGCGTCGACCTGCGCAAGGACCCGGCCCGGCTGGAGGCCGCCTACGACGACGCCGCCGGCGTCACGGCCGCCTTCAACCTCAACCTGCTGCGCCGGATCAACCGCGAGCTGGGCGGCGGCTTCGAGCTCGACGGCTTCGCGCACAAGGCGCTCTACGACCGCGACGAGGGCCGCATCGAGATGCACCTCGAGAGCCTGCGCGAGCAGCGCGTGCGGATCGCCGGCGAAACCTTCGCCTTCGCCCGCGGCGAGACGATCCACACCGAGAACTCCTACAAGTACGAGCTCGACGGCTTCCAGGCCCTGGCCAAGCGCGGCGGCTTCCGCCCGGCCCTGGCCCTGACCGACGCCGAGAGCCTGTTCAGCGTCCACGTCCTGGCGGTGGCGTAGCGACGCTCACCTGTCTGCCCGCCCAGCGTCATCCCCGCGCAGGCGGGGATCCATCGTGACTTTCCAAGAGCCCCGGCGTGTCCGGATAGAACTCCGCTCGCGCGGGACTGGCAAGGGAGGGAGCGGCACCAAGCCGCGCTACCCAAGAAAGTAGCTCGCAGCAAGCAGGAGACCGGAGAGTACGCTCCAACCGACGAGCAGGCGCCCGAACAGTGTCGCCCCGTCACGTGGCGGCGCTCGCCGCCACAGCCAACGACACCCGCCTTGCCAAATCGCCTCCATGACTCCGGCGAAAGCGGCGGCTGCAGCCCAGCCGAGCAACAAGGTGAAAGTCAGGTTGGCGCCATCCGCTGTCGCCGCCCTCAGCTCTTCCTCGGTGACGCCGGGAGTGGAGAAGGCTGTGTCCGCCATGTGGTCCCAATAAGCGAACGCGCCGAGGTTGAGCAGGACCCAGCCGATGCCGATGAAGCCGACAAGAGGCAGACCGCGCTTCCTAGCGGACCACCCGGGCCTCCGCAGCAGGAGCGCTAACCCGAACAGGTAGAAGAACATCCCCCAGACGCTGACGTAGGGCACCGTCCAAGTCATTCGAAGATCCAACGCCACGCGGGACATGCGCCCGGCAAGACCCGCATGATTTCCTGCCAAGATGGTCCTTCTCGTACTGTAAGGTGCCGGCCGTGTGGCAACGAGCGCCTTCGGAGCACCGGCGAGTCCCGATGGATGCCCGCCTGCGCGGGCATGACGAGAGGGAGCGGGACTGACGAGGGACAGGGGCCGCGCCGGGAGCGCCTTCACGCCCCTCAGATCGAGTGCGCCTCCAGGGTCGCCGGGTGGAAGACCTCCTCCAGGCTCAGGCGGCGGCTCGACAGGCCCTGGCGGTGGTGGTGGTCGAGGAAGGTCTCCAGCGTCGTGCGGTTGGCGCCGACGCCGTAGGACCAGAAGTCCTCGCCGAGCAGCGCCCGGGCGCCGGCCAGCTGCTCCTCGACGAAGGGCAGCGTGACCTTGGTCGCCGAGGTGTCGGCGAGCAGCTTCAGCGCCGCCGTCTTCGACTGGCCGAAGGCCTTGAGCAGCGCCGCCGGCAGCCAGGGCTGGGCCTCGGCGATCTCGCGCCGGACGCCGAGCAGGTGCATGACCGGGAAGACGCCGGTGCGCCGGTAGTAGTCGGAGGCCGCGGCGGTCGGGTCGCGGAACAGGCGACGCACCTTCGGGTGGCCCTCGTCGAAGCAGGACAGCGTGCGCGGGCCCATGAAGCCGTCGATCTCGCCGGCCGCAAGCAGCGCGTTCAGCGACTTGCCCTCCGGCGCCTGCTCCAGGCGGATCTCCGGCGGCAGCTGGAGCGGGATCTTCTCGGGCCGGCCAGGGGTCTCCATGCCGCCGCGCACCCAGGTGACGTCCGAGGGCCTGACGCCGTGGTCGTCCTCCAGCAGGGCGCGCGCCCAGACGTTGGCGGTCAGCTGGTACTCGGCGAGGCCGATGCGCTTGCCCTTGAGGTCGGCGGGATCCTCGATGCCCTTGTCGTCGCGCACGTAGATCGAGGTGTGGCGGAAGGCCCGGCTGAGGAAGGCCGGGATCGCGACGTAGGCCGGATCGCCCTTGTCGACCGTCACCAGGTAGGAGCTGAACGACAGCTCGCAGATGTCGAACTCCCGGTGCCGGAAGGCGCGGAAGAAGATCTCCTCCGGCGACAGCGTCATGAACACCGGGTCGACGCCGTCGATCTGCACGCGGCCGTCGATCAGCGGGCGGTTGCGGTCGTAGTCGCCGATGGCGACCGAGAGCCGGAGCTTGGACAAGGGTTCCTCCCTGGCGGTTCTTCGTCTGGTTTCGAGGCGCGGACGGGGCCGGCTATCCGACGCGCTCACCCCTCATAGGGCACCTGCAGGCTGAGCGCGATCTCGCGGCGCTCGGCGGCCGAGCGCAGGATGGCGTGGCAGACCTCCAGCGAGGCCAGGCCCCAGGCGCCGCTGTGCGCCGGCGGGCGGTTCTCGACGACGGCCGCCCAGAGCTCGTCCATGACCTCTCGGCGCGGGATCTCCGGCGCCGGGAGCGGGCGCTCCTCGACGGCCTCGTCGCCGTAGATCACCAGCCGGTCGGGCAGCAGCCGCAGGTCGGCCTGCTCGCAGGAGACGATGACCGGCCCGAAGTGCTCGTGGGTCTCCGGCAAGGGCAGCTCGGCGCCCCCGGCGCCCGCGCCGCCGTAGGTGCGGGTGCGCTTCAGCGCCGCCTCGGCCTCGGCGCCCTCGACGTCCGCCAGCATGCGGCGCGCCTTGCCGTAGCCCTCGGGCGACTTGCGGTGGCCGAGCTCCCCGACCCAGCCACAGAACGCGTCGCTGTCGAAGCGGCCGTAGCCGGAGTAGGTGAGCGAGGCGAAGGCGCCGTCCTCAAAGTCCATCAGCAGGGAATAGGCGCCCTCGGTCGGACGTTGCGGGTCCCAGTCGCCGGTATAGGCCCGCACCGAACGCGCCCGGCCGCCGGCGAGCAGGCGCACGACGTCGATCTGGTGCACAGCCTGGCTGAACACGACGCCGCCGCCCTCGGCGGTGACCAGCTCCTCGGGGCGGCGCGGGCGATAGAGGAAGTCGGTGTAGTTGAAGGCCTGGATCATGCGCGGCCGGCCGAGCGCGCCGCCGGCGATCAGCGCGCGCGCCTCGAGCACCGGCCGGTCGAAGGAATGGCTCGGCCCGACGATCAGGTGGACGCCGGCAGCGCGCGCCGCGGCGACCATCGCCTTGCCGTCCTCCAGGCTGACCGCGAGCGGCTTCTCGACCAGCAGGTGCTTGCCGGCGGCCGCCGCCTCGGCGACCTGCGCGGCGTGGAACTGGTGCGGGCTGGCGACGTAGATCGCCTCGACGTCCGGATCGGCGCAGAGCGCCGCCAGGGTCTCGTGGCTGCGCCCGCCGAACTCGGCCTCGAAGCGCGCCCGGCCCTCGGCGCTCGGCGTCGCCGCGGCGACCAGCCGGAAGCGCTGGTCGCGCCGGAAGGTCGGCAGCATCAGCATGAAGGCGCGGCCGAGGCCGCAGACGCCCAGGCCGACCCGGCGCGCTTCGCCCGCGTTGCCGTCGCCGCTCACCACTCCAGGACCAGCTCGTCCGAGGCGGCGCGCGAGACGCAGATCATGATGTGGTCGGCGCGCTCCCGGTCGGTCAGCACCATGTCGCGGTGGTCCGGCTCGCCCTCGACCAGCCTGGTCTTGCAGGAGCCGCAGGTGCCGCTCTCGCAGGACGAGGGCAGGCGATGGCCCCGGGCGCGCAGGGTCTCCAGGATCGTCGCGTCGGCCGGGATCTCGACCGTCTCGCCGGTCCCGGCGTTGCGCACCGTGAAGGCCTTGTCGTCGGGCTTGACCGCCTGGACGTCGCTGGCGAAGTCCTCGAAGTGGATCCGGCTCTCCGGCCAGTGGCCGGTGACCGCCCTGACCTCCTCCATCAGCGGGCGCGGGCCGCAGCAGTAGACGTGGGCCTTGCCCGGCTTCTCGAAGAGCTCCCAGAAGTCGAAGGCCCGGTCGGGATCGCCCTCGTCGTGGTGGATCACGACCTTGCCCTTGAGCTCGGGCGCCTGCAGCTCCTCGAGAAAGGCCGTCAGCTCGGGGCTGCGCGTGCAGTAGACCAGCTTGAACTTCGCCAGCCCCTCGCGGCGCACCTGGCGCAGCATCGAGAGGATCGGCGTGATGCCGATGCCGCCGGCGACGAAGAGGTACTCGTCGGCCTCGACCAGCGGGAAGCGGTTGATCGGCTCGGAGACCGCCACGCGGTCGCCCTCGCCGACCTGCTCGATCAGGCTGGTCGAGCCGCCGCGGCCCTCGCGCTCCTGCTTGACGCCGAGGACGTAGTGCTCGCGCTCCTCGGGGTCGTTGCTGATCGAGTAGGTGCGCCGCGCGCCCGAGGGGGTCTCGACGGTGACGTGGGCGCCGGGCTCGAAAGGCGGCAGCTCGCCGCCCTCGGGATCGACCAGCTCGAACTGCCAGATGTCGGAGGTCAGCTGCGTCTTGCTGCGCACCACGAGGGGGCGCAGGGCGTCGTCGATCGGATCCTCGGCCATCGGCCGGCCTCCCGGTCACTCGTCACGTCCAAAGGGCGCAGGATCCCGGCGCGCATTTCTCCGGCGCGGCACGGACCCATGGGGTAAACATCTTAGATCTCTAACATGCGAGGTCAAGCTGATTGACGGAATGATCTTAGATATCTAAAATCACGAACAGAACTCGAGTGCGCGCCAAGCCTTCGCAACGAACGCGCCGGACGCGCCCGTCCACCGCCTGGGAGGACCGCATGCTGACAGCCGAAGAGAACGACCTGCTCTGCCGCGTCGAGGGCGACGCGCCGATGGGCAGGCTGATGCGCCAGCACTGGGTCCCCGCCCTGCTCTCCGAAGAGGTCGCGGAGCCCGACGGCAAGCCGGTCCGCGTGCGCCTGTTCGGCGAGAACCTCGTCGCCTTCCGCGACAGCGAGGGCAAGGTCGGGCTGCTCGACGAGCTCTGCCCGCACCGCCGCGCCTCCCTGGTCTACGGGCGCAACGAGGAGTGCGGCCTGCGCTGCCTCTACCACGGCTGGAAAATGGACGTGGAGGGCAACGTGCTGGAGATGTCGTCCGAGCCGGCCGAGAGCCCGCTCAAGGACAAGGTCAAGCACAAGGCCTATCCGACCCGCGAGGCCGGCGGCTTCGTCTGGGCCTGGATGGGCGACCCCGAGGCCGTGCCGGAGTTCGAGCGCCCGCCCTTCTCGCCCGACGAGGAGACCAAGGTCTCGATCCTCAAGATCCGCGTGCCGGCCAATTGGGCGCAGATCACCGAGGGCCAGATCGATTCGGCGCATTCCTCGAGCCTGCACTCCTCCGACATGGTGCCGGCGCGGGTCGAGAGCGCCGGCGCGACCTCGAGCAACTGGCTCAGGCCCTCGACGGACAAGTCGCCCCGGCTGCAGACGGAGCGCACGCCCTACGGCTTCCGCTACGCGGCGCTGCGCCGGCCGATCAAGAACGCCTCGACCCACGACTACGTCCGCATGACGGTCTACGTGGCACCCTTCATCTCGCTGATCCCGCCGAACAGCTCCTACAACGTCGCCAGCGTCATCGTGCCGGTCGACGACGTCACCACGGCCTTCTACTTCATCGCCTGGGGCGGCCAGGACTGCCCGGACACGGAGACCTGGCGGAAGTTCAACCACACCCGCGTCGGCATCGACCTCGACGCCGAGTACAACACGCTGCGCACCCTGGAGAACGACTTCGGCCAGGACCGCCAGGCCATGGCCGCCGGCAACTTCACCGGCATCAAGGGCATCCCCAACCAGGACATCGCGATGTGGGTCTCGATGGGCCCGATCGTCGACCGCACGCGGGACACGCTCGGCGCCAGCGACCTCGCGATCACCGAGTTCCGGCGGCTGATGGTCGAGGCCGCGCAGGCGGTCAAGGACGGCAAGCCGGCGATCGGCACGGCCGAGCCGCGCGTGCCGCAGGTCGAGATCGCCAGCTACCAGGGCATCGTGCCGAAGACCACCGACTGGCGCGAGCTCGGCGGCGGTGCCGAGGCCGAGCGCAAGGCGAGTTAGCTGCCGTCGCCGGCGCGGCGCCGGCCGAGCGCCCGGGTCGAGGGGATGCGCTGGCCCTGGCCCAGGGCCGCGGCCTCGTCGTCGGCGAGCTGCTGGATCATCGTCAGCAGCACCCGCCGCGTCGTCTCGACGTCGCTCGCCGGGACGCCTTCGAGCGCCAGGCGGTTGACCTCCTCGGCGAGCGGCACCAGCACGCCCTCCAGGCGGCGCCCCTCCTCGGTCAGGTAGATGTGCAGCTTGCGCCGGTTGCCCTCGGGGTGGCGGCGCGTGACGTAGCCGAGCTCCTCCATGCGCAGCACCGCCGAGTGCGTCGTGGGCTCCATCAAGCCGGCCTGCACCGAGAGATCGCGCTGGGTGATGCCGTCGCGGGCCCAGAGGATACGCAGGAACGACCAGTGGCCGAAGGATACGCCGTGCTCGGCGAGGCGCAGCTGCAGCGCCCGGGTCAGGCCGCGCGCCGCGTCGCGCACCAGATGCGCCATGCGGTCGTCGGGCACCGCTTCGCGCCAGTGATCGAGGATCGCCTGGGTGGTCTGCTCCGTCGCCGGCCCGCGCTTGCCCGTCATGGCGCCGACCCGACCTCGCGCTTCCACAGCTCCCAGGCGCGCCGGATCTGGCTGCCGTTGGTCTCGGTCGTCGCCTCGGCCTCGCCGGGCGTCAGGTAGGTGACCGCCCCGAGCGGCAGCGCGCGCAGCAGCACGTCGGCGTTCATCTTGGTGTAGACCGAGCGGAACACCGCGACCGGCAGCGACTCGCCGACCAGGGTCGCGCCGTGGCCGCGCATCAGCACCACCGGTGCCGCGCCCAGCGAGCCCGCCAGCGCGGCGCCCAGCGCGTTGTCGCGGATCAGCAGGTCGCTGGCCGGCCCCGCGCTGTCGCGAATCTCGAACAGCGGGACCGAGTCCCGGCCGAAGGCGCCGAGGAAGCCGGCCATGTGCCAGACCGGCCGGAGCTCGACGCCCTCGACCAGGCCGAAGGGCAGCAGGTCGGGCGCGTGGCTGTGCACCACCGCCCGGACGTCGGGACGCGCCTTGAAGATCTGGCCGTGCAGGAAGCGCTCCAGATAGACGCGACGGCCGCGCGCGTCGACCGGCGCGCCCTCCAGGTCGAACTCGACGATGTCCTCGCGGGTCACCAGCCCAGGCGCCATGTTGCGCGACAGCAGGAAGCGCCCGGGGTCCTTGTCGTGGCGCAGCGAGACGTGGCCGAAGGCGTCGACCACGCCGTAGTGGGCCAGGATCCGGTTGGCCGCGACCAGGTCGTCGAGCAGCGCCGGGTCGGCCGCCGGCGCCGGCGTGCCCCGGTCCTCGACCGACGCCGAGGCCCCGCCCCGGCTCGCCGCTTCCCTCTCAGCCCCGCACATGGCCGCTCCTCATTGCAGTCGGTTGCGCCGTCGGCAGCCGGCCGACCCTAGGCTTCGACGCCGGCGCCGGCCAAGCTGTCGTTGACTTGGATCAAGCCGGCTCGCTACAGTATTCAAAATTAGACCTCTAAGATCATGCTTCGCAAGAAGGCAGCGGGGTCGACAAGAAAACGGCCGCCAAGCGGCCCCAAGAGACGACGGAACCAACGGGAGGAAATCACGCGATGCTCACTACCAGACGGTCCCTGTTCGCCGCCCTGGCGCTCGCCGCGGGCACGGCCCTGGCGCTGCCCGGCTCCGCCAAGGCCGACTACAACCTGACGCTCTGCGGCGCCAGCCCCGGCGGCCTCTGGTCGCTGCTCGGCGCCGGCGTCGACGGCGCGCTGAAGGCCCACAAGCCCGGCTCGACCGTGACCTACCAGACCTCCGGCGGCGGCTTCGCCAACGTGGCGCTGCTGCAGCAGGACAAGTGCGACCTCGCGATCGTCCACGACGCCGAGGCGACCGCGGCGATGAAGGGCGAAGAGCCATTCAGCGGGCCGATCCGGAACCTGCGCACCGTGGCGGTGCTCTACACCTGGGCGCCCGAGCAGTTCATCATGAACCGCGACTTCGCCGAGGAGCGTGGCATCAAGACCATGGAGGACATCGCGGCGAAGCAAATCCCGATCAACATCCTGCTCAACCGCCGCGGCAACGTCGTCAGCCAGATCGGCGAATCGATGCTCGAGGCCGCCGGCGCCAGCATCGAGGACATCGAATCCTGGGGCGGCTCCGTGACCTTCGCGGCCTCCAAGGAGCAGGGCGAGATGATGCGCGACCGCCGCGCCGACGCCCTGCTCAACTCGCTGTTCATCAACCACCGCTCGATCCAGCAGCTGGCCCAGGCGATCGACGTCACGCTGATCCCGATCACCCAGGCGACCGCCGACGCGGTGGCCGAGGAGTGGGCGATCAACGAGTACGTCATCCCGGCCTCGGCCTACGAGTGGAACGACAAGGACGTGCTGACGGTGACGGTCTCCGCGCAGCTCTTCGTGCGCGACGACGCCGATCCGCAGATGGTCGAGGACGTGACGACCGCCCTGGTCGAGCAGATCGCCCAGATGCAGGGCGTGCACAAGGCGATGTCGCCGCTAGACACCAAGCTGATGGCCAGCGCCAAGGCGGTGCCCTATCACCCCGCCGCGGCCGAGGTCTACAAGGCCAAGGGCCTGCAGTAGGACGCTGCCCGGACCGGCCGCGCCGAGCGGGCGCGGCCGGTCCGGGGTGACGCGCCTTCGCCCGGCGTCGGCCGCTGCGCGCCCCGGCACGCGACGGCCGCCGCCGACTTCCTGCCGTGCCGCGGGCCAAGGCCCCGGCCGGCGGTGGTGATCGGGGATCTCTCGCCTTGTCGTTCATGTCTGTCGCCTTCGACACCGGCGTGCGCCGTCGCCCGGACGGCAAGCTCGGGCTCGGGATCAAGGTCTTCGCCGCCGGCACCGCGGTCTGGACGGTCTACGCGGCCGGCTGGTCGCACACCGACGCGCTGTCGCTGACCATCACCTTCCTGTCGCTGATGCTGGTCCTCAGCTTCCTGATGATCGGCCCCAAGGCGACCTCGGACGCGCGCCTGATCGGCCTGCCCGACTTCGGCCTGGCGGCGCTCTCGGCGGCGACCGGCGTCTACTTCTCGCTGCAGTCGGACACGATCGCCGAGCGGATCACCCTGCTCGATCCGCTGAGCACCTGGGACGTCACCTTCGGCTGCCTGGTGATCCTGCTGTCGCTCGAGGCGATGCGGCGCACCGTCGGCCTCGGCCTGACCGTCATCGTCCTGCTGTTCATCCTCTACAACCTGTTCGGCGACCGCCTGAGCGGCCCGCTGCAGCACGGCGAGATCTCGGTCAGCCACTTCCTCGACATCATGGTCTTCACGACCGACGGCCTGTTCGGCGTGCCGCTCCGGGTCGCGGCGACCTACGCCTTCCTGTTCGTGCTGTTCGGCACGACCCTGGCCAAGACCGGCGGCGCCGACTTCTTCTTCAACCTGGCCTCGGCGCTGACCGGCCGCTCGCGCGGCGGGCCGGCCAAGATCGCGGTGATCTCCTCGGCGCTCTACGGCACGATCTCGGGCAGCCCGACCTCCGACGTCGTGACCACCGGCGCGGTCACCATCCCGATGATGAAGCGCCTGGGCTACAAGGCCTCCTTCGCCGGCGCGGTCGAGGTCGCGGCCTCGACCGGCGGCAGCCTGCTGCCGCCGGTGATGGGCGCGGCCGCCTTCATCATGGCCGAGTACACCGGCATCCCCTACGTCGAGATCGCCTTCGCGGCGCTGATCCCGGCGCTGCTCTACTACCTGCCGATCTACCTGCAGGTGCACCTGCGCGCCGAGCGCGTCGGCCTGGAGGGCATGGACCCCGGGCTGATCCCCAAGCTGCGCACGACGCTGCGCGAAGGCGGCCTGTTCCTGGTGCCGCTCGCGGTCATCACCTGGGCGCTGATCGAGGGCTACACGCCGACCTATGCCGCGATCTACGGCACGGCGACGGTGATCGTCGTCTCGATGCTGCGCCGCGCGACCCGCCTGACGCCGCGCGCCGCCTTCGAGATCCTCGCCGAAACCAGCCTGCGCATGGTCTCGGTCGCCGGCGCCTGCGCCGCCGCCGGCCTGGTCATCGGCGGCATCACCATGACCGGCCTCGCCTCGAAGTTCAGCAACCTGGTGTTCCTGATCTCCGGCGCCAACGAGTTCGTCTCGCTGGTCCTGGCCGCCCTGCTGACCCTGCTGCTCGGCCTCGGCATGCCGACGCCGAGCGCCTACATCCTGGCCGCGGTGCTGGTCGCGCCGGTGATGGCCAACCTCGGCATCGACGTCATGGGCGGCCACCTCTTCCTGCTCTACTTCGCGGTGATGTCGGCGCTCACTCGGGCTCGAGCACGACCACCGCGCGCCCCGGCAGGCGGATCGACAGCTCGCCGCGCGCGCCGACGACCCACGGGGCGGTCGCGCGGCCGAGCGCGTCGGCGAGGCGGTCGACGTCGCCGAAGCCGGTGCCGAAGGACGCGCTCGACTCGTCGATCGAGGCGTTCAGCACGACCAGCACGCGCTCGCCCTCGTGCTCGCGCTCGTAGGCGAGCAGCCCCGCGTCCTCGGCCGGCTCCTCGTCGCGGCCGCCGGTCGTCGACGCGAAGCGCACGGTGACCGACCCGAAGCGCAGCGCGGGCGAGCGCCGGCGGATCGCGGCGAGGCGCGCGATGAACGCGAAGGTCGGGCCGGTGGTGTCGAAGATCGGGCGCTCGATCCAGAGCGGCTCGCGCGAGAGGTGGTGCTCGGTCCCGTCGAGGTCCTGCTCGGTGCCGTAGTAGACCGCCGGGATCGCGTCGACGGTGAAGACCACCGCGAGCGCGAGCTCGGCGGCGAGGGGGTCGTCGAGCTCGCCGCGCACGCGCCAGACGTCGTGGTTGTCGGCGAACGCGACGCGCGCCTGCCACGGGTCGAGGCCGACGCCGTTCGGCTGCGGCGAGGACGGGAAGCGGTCGCGGTAGCCGCCGAGGGGGCCGAGCGCGGTGGCCGGCGCGCGGCCCTCGAGGATCACCCCGTCGATCAGCTCGCCCTTGAGGTCGAACGCGAACGCGGAGTCGAGCTGGTCGAGCTGCGCGTAGCTCGCGAGCGCGTCGGGGCTCCCGTCGAAGACCTCGCCGAGCAGGAGGAACCGCTCCTTGCCGACCTCGGCGAGCCGCCGGCGCAGCCGGCCGCAGAACGCGGCCCAGAGCTCGCGCGGCGCGTGCGGG